>NZ_JAFCWZ010000028.1:0-540 GCF_049897785.1 Pseudomonas sp. TSRC2-2 | reverse complement strand
AGTGTCTGCTTGGCCTTTGCCGCCCATGCCGGCGCCTTGATGCTGGTAGCGTAGTAGTGGGTGGCGCCGCCGGTGGGATCCGGCACCTTGCCGTCGATCACTTGGTCAGCCGCTACCCGGCACTGCGCCAGCTCGCGGAAAGGGATCTCCTTCACGCCGATCAGGAACTGGTAGTTCGGGTCGGTCTTATTCCAGCAGCTGAACTGCCACGGCTTTTGGCACACGCCCGCGTAACCTTCACCCCACCACGACTTTTCCTTTCCATCGAACACGCGGTTGCGGATCGTCCAAGCCACGGCGATCTGCCCCGCCGTTCCTTCGCCGCGAGCTTCGCCCCAGATTGTGCGGGCGAGGATGTCGCGGTCTTTCTCGGTTACTGGCATCACTTTTCTCCAGGCAAAAAAATCCCGCTCGATGGCGGGTTTCGGTGTTCGATGAGGTTCAGGCTGCGTCGGGGCCGCTAAGCAAAGGCGCGGCGATGATTTCCGGAATCGACGGCTCAACGGGCCATACCGGCGCCTGATACCAAGTCGGCTGAAC
>NZ_JAFCWZ010000027.1:0-615 GCF_049897785.1 Pseudomonas sp. TSRC2-2 | reverse complement strand
GCGGGACGTGCAGCATGGTGCCCCTTGGCAGAAGCCACCAACGGCAACACGTTCAGTCTGTTTCTCGCCTCCCCGGCATCGTCGACTGTTACTTCGAGCGTGGCATTCAATATTTTTTCGATTGGGAGATGGTTCTGATGAGGATTGATCTGCAACCCATCCGTAGTGATGCTGAACTGAGCGTTGTCCGCATCGGTGACGCGCTTGTGGTAAACGGCGAGACCTTCGATTTTTCCCCCATTCAAGAGGGCGATACCTTGCCGGCCACGGCGATCAGCTCATCCTGGTTCGCGGGACAGGTTGATCGAAAGAGCGGGGAGCTTGAGATCACAATCTTCCTTCCGCTACCCATCAATTTCAGTCCAGAGCAGGCGTACCCGGAACCTTTACTGAGTGTTCCTGAGGGTGTGGTGAGTTTGCCGCAACCACTGGCGGATCCAGAGCAACCCACGGAGGCAGCCAAGTGAATATCGATTGGAGCAAATTGATCACCAAGGCGATGAAGGATGCTGTTCAGGCTGCCGAAGCGCTGGCGCTGGCAAAAGCTGAGCTCGCCGCGCGCAACAGTGCAGCGGTGTCGCAGATTGCCCGCATTCAGGATCGAATCGACACGAT
>NZ_JAFCWZ010000026.1:0-672 GCF_049897785.1 Pseudomonas sp. TSRC2-2 | reverse complement strand
CGCGATCGCTCCGACCGCATTCAGCGTCTGGACAACGGCGCCGGGCGCGCGCTGCTGTTGCGTTATGACCGTGCGCAACTGGTGGCGGTCGATTACCAGGTCTTCGTCCGGGGCGAGTGGGCCACCGAGCAAAACCTCGCCACTTACCGCTTCGATGCCCGCCAACGCCTGCTGGTCGCGAGCAATGCGGTGGGCGACAGCGAGCGCTACGACTACGACGACCACCACGTCATCCTCCAGCGCCAGCTGACCGGCGGCGCGAGCTTCTTCTGGGAGTGGCAGCGCGAGGGCAAGGCGGCGCGCTGCGTGCGGCATTGGGCCTCGTTCTCGCAGATGAATACCCGTTACGTCTGGAACGATGACGACGCCAGCGTGACCGTGCACTACGTCGACGGCACCGAAGAAGTCTACGTCCATGACGAGCGCGCGCGGCTGGTGCGTCAGGTCGCGGCCGATGGCGGCGAGCAGCTCAAGGCCTATGACGCGCAGGGCCGCTTGATCGCCGAGCAGGATCCCTTGGGCGCGGTCACTGAATACCGCTACGACGAAGTCGGACGGCTGATCGCGCTGATTCCGCCAGACGATGCGCCAACGTCCTACGAGTACCGCAACGGTTTTCTTTACAAGCGTCGCCGAGGCAACGCGGTGTGGCTCTATCGGCGCAATGCCGAA
>NZ_JAFCWZ010000025.1:0-823 GCF_049897785.1 Pseudomonas sp. TSRC2-2 | reverse complement strand
CTGGCGAAACCACCGGCACCGCAACCGTTCCGGCACCGTCCGATGACGTCTACAAAGACTCCGGTTCCGTGCAAGCCACGATCAAAACTGCGACCGGTGGCAACTTCGAGAACCTGGTGTCAAGCACTGCTCCAGCCGTGACGACTGTCACTGACACCATCGATACGTCGACCGTCAAATTGACCGCCGACACTTCGGTCGCTGAAGGCGGCACCGTCACCTACACCGCGACGGTTGGCGCGCCTGTTACTGGCTCGCCTGTTGTCGTGACTCTGGCCAACGGCCAATCCATCACCATCGCGGTCGGTCAAACAACTGGCACTGCAACCGCTGTGGCTCAGAACGATGCGCTGACAGGCAATGCGCCGATCACCAACTCGATCACTGGCGTAACCGGAGGCAATTTCGAAGATCTGGTGGCGGACAAGACTCCAGTTTCGACTTCTGTCACCGACGTTTCCGACACTACAAATCTGTCGCTGAGTGCGACCGGTTCCGTGGCTGAAGGTGGCCAGATCACCTACACCGCGACATTGACCAACGCCGCTGGCTCACCAGTGACCGTGACCTTGTCGAACGGCGCTGTGATTACCATCAAGGCAGGCGAAACCACCGGCACCGCAACCGTTCCGGCACCATCCGATGACGTCTACAAAGACTCCGGTTCCGTGCAAGCCACGATCAAAACTGCGACCGGTGGCAACTTCGAGAACCTGGTGCCAAGCACTGCTCCAGCCGTGACGACTGTCACTGACACCATCGATACGTCGACCGTCAAATTGACCGCCGATACTTCGGTCGCTGAAGGCGGGACTGTTACCTA
>NZ_JAFCWZ010000024.1:0-1115 GCF_049897785.1 Pseudomonas sp. TSRC2-2 | reverse complement strand
AGGGCGGCCGCAAAAACTGAGTGCAACACCTGACCTTTCCGGTACGGTGCTGCCACTATGTCCTATCACGAACTCAGTATCCCCGAACGTGCGACCCTTCAACTCGGCCTTGCCCAAGGTTTCAGCCAGCGGCGAATTGCCCGGATGCTCGGCCGCTCCCCCTCGACCATCAGCCGGGAGCTGCGCCGCAACCGGGCCCCTGGCACCCGCTACCAGGCCTGTGCTGCCCAGCAGCAGATGCAGGTCCGCCGCCAGGTCTGCAGGCCTCAGTGCAAGCTGCTGCCGGGCAGTGAGCGCTTCGAGCTGGTCGTCCATATGCTGCGTGAGGGTTTGTCTCCCGAGCAGATTGCCGGCAAGCTGCGCAGCATGAACATACCCAGCCTCAGAGAGGCCTACGTCTGCCGCGAGACGATCTATAACGCGATCTACGCCCTGCCGGTCGGTGGCCTGCGCAAGGAGCTGATCATCTGCCTGCGCCAGGGCAAGACGAGTCGCAGGCCGCGCTCTGGCGGCGTCGATCGGCGCGGCCAGATCCCTGAAATGCTCAGCATCCACGTGCGCCCGCCGGAGGTCGAAGACCGGCTGATGCCAGGCCATTGGGAGGGCGACCTGATCAAGGGCAAGGCCAATGCCTCGGCGGTGGGCACCTTGGTGGAGCGTACCAGCGGCTACCTGATGCTGATCAAGATGGCCGACGCGACGGCGACCTCGGCGCTGGAGGGCTTCAGTGCGGCGCTCAATGGCATGCCGCTGGCGGTGCGCAAGAGCATGACCTACGACCAGGGCCGGGAGATGGCGCGGCACGCCGAGATCACCCAGCGGACCGGGGTGGCGATCTACTTCTGCGACCCGCACAGCCCCTGGCAACGCGGCAGCAATGAGAACATCAATGGACTGATCCGCCAGTACCTGCCCAAGGGCACGGACTTGTCGGTGCATAGTCAGGAAGCCCTGGACGCCATCGCTTTGCAACTGAATATGCGACCGCGCAAACGCTTCGACTTCAAATGCCCGATCGAGGTGATGGGCGAAGTGATGCAAGAAGCCGTGGTGATGCGGCATGATGCTCCCGCTTCAATTCAATAACCGTGTTGCACTCAGATCCTGCAACCGCC
>NZ_JAFCWZ010000023.1:0-1245 GCF_049897785.1 Pseudomonas sp. TSRC2-2 | reverse complement strand
TGTCTAGTCCTGAAATAGGTTTACACCTGTTTCAGTTTCAAAACGCCCGATGCACCGCATCGGGCGTTTTGTATTTCAGGGACAAATGAGGTCGCTTACGGTTATAGATTTCTATCGATTCCTCAACCATGCGCTTGGCTTGGGCAAGGTCTTTGGGGCGGTGTAGAAGAAATTCTGTTTTCAGAATCCCATTCACTCGTTCCGCCAGAGCATTCTGGTAGCAGTCGTAGCCATCAGTCATCGAACATCTGACCCCATGCTTGGCGTGCAGCTTTTGATAGAGATTGGAGCAGTACTGCGAGCCCCGATCGGAGTGATGTACCAGCGGCTGATTGGTTCTTCGGTGTCGAAGAGCATTCCTCATGGCACGGATGACGGACCCGGTATGCAGGCTTTCATGCACATGATGGCCGACTATTTTGCGCGAGAACGCATCAGTGACCAGACTTACGTAAGCGACACTTTGCTCGGTCGGCAAATAGGTTATATCCGCCACCCAGACCTGTTCCGGGCCGGTGGCAGTGACCTGGTCAGGGCCAGGCTTGAGCCGATTCGGATGTCGACGGAAGCGATGATGACTATCGGTAGTCTTGTGATAAGCGCGTTTGCGTGGAACCAGTTGCCGATGATCCCGCAAAATATCGAACAACCGATCTCGGCCTACCGTTTGCGTCAGTTCAGGTTCGGACTGCATAAGGCCGTGCAGCTTGCGGGTGCCCAGCCGGGGCATTTCAAGGCGTGTCTCCAGCACAAACCCCAGCACCTTTTGCGCGTGGCTAGCTTGCGCGTCGTAAGCTCGATTGCGCTTGTAATACGCCTGCCGTGAAATGCCCAAAAACTGGCAAGCCCTGGTAACACTCAGGCCTTCGATTTGCCCTTGGCTGAGGACTTGCCGGATCGCTTTTTTACGACAGAAACACCGTAATCGTTCTTCAGCACGTCAACGACAGCTTCAAAAAAATGGGCTTTCTGGTTGGCAAGGGCCAGCTTTTCTTCCAGCTCCTTGATTCGCTGCTCTGGTGTCAGCGGCAAATTTGGCTCGGCCATCGGTCGATTCCTCTGGGCGCGAATGGAGGCGCCTTGGCTCCAGTCCTGCCTTCCATGCTTGCGTAACCACACCAACACAGTCGACCGACCCTGGATCCCATAACGTCGTTGAGCCTCTTTATAACTCAGTTCGCCCTTTTCAACCTGATCGACGACCGCTAATTTAAAGCCCAGCGTGTAATCACGTTGACTGCGCCT
>NZ_JAFCWZ010000022.1:4261-5567 GCF_049897785.1 Pseudomonas sp. TSRC2-2 | reverse complement strand
CTCTCTCGAGTTCGCAAATTGCTTGGGTGTTATATGGTCAAGCCTCACGGGCAATTAGTATTGGTTAGCTCAACGCCTCACAGCGCTTACACACCCAACCTATCAACGTCGTAGTCTTCGACGGCCCTTCAGGGAACTCAAGGTTCCAGTGAGATCTCATCTTGAGGCAAGTTTCCCGCTTAGATGCTTTCAGCGGTTATCTTTCCCGAACATAGCTACCCGGCAATGCCACTGGCGTGACAACCGGAACACCAGAGGTTCGTCCACTCCGGTCCTCTCGTACTAGGAGCAGCCCCTCTCAAATCTCAAACGTCCACGGCAGATAGGGACCGAACTGTCTCACGACGTTCTAAACCCAGCTCGCGTACCACTTTAAATGGCGAACAGCCATACCCTTGGGACCGGCTTCAGCCCCAGGATGTGATGAGCCGACATCGAGGTGCCAAACACCGCCGTCGATATGAACTCTTGGGCGGTATCAGCCTGTTATCCCCGGAGTACCTTTTATCCGTTGAGCGATGGCCCTTCCATACAGAACCACCGGATCACTAAGACCTACTTTCGTACCTGCTCGACGTGTCTGTCTCGCAGTCAAGCGCGCTTTTGCCTTTATACTCTACGACCGATTTCCGACCGGTCTGAGCGCACCTTCGTACTCCTCCGTTACTCTTTAGGAGGAGACCGCCCCAGTCAAACTACCCACCATACACTGTCCTCGATCCGGATAACGGACCTGAGTTAGAACCTCAAAGTTGCCAGGGTGGTATTTCAAGGATGGCTCCACGCGAACTGGCGTCCACGCTTCAAAGCCTCCCACCTATCCTACACAAGCAAATTCAAAGTCCAGTGCAAAGCTATAGTAAAGGTTCACGGGGTCTTTCCGTCTAGCCGCGGATACACTGCATCTTCACAGCGATTTCAATTTCACTGAGTCTCGGGTGGAGACAGCGCCGCCATCGTTACGCCATTCGTGCAGGTCGGAACTTACCCGACAAGGAATTTCGCTACCTTAGGACCGTTATAGTTACGGCCGCCGTTTACCGGGGCTTCGATCAAGAGCTTCGCGTTAGCTAACCCCATCAATTAACCTTCCGGCACCGGGCAGGCGTCACACCCTATACGTCCACTTTCGTGTTTGCAGAGTGCTGTGTTTTTAATAAACAGTCGCAGCGGCCTGGTATCTTCGACCGGCATGAGCTTACGGAGCAAGTCCTTCACCCTCACCGGCGCACCTTCTCCCGAAGTTACGGTGCCATTTTGCCTAGTTCCTTCACCCGAGTTCTCTCAAGCGCCTTGGTATTCTCTA
>NZ_JAFCWZ010000022.1:2495-4169 GCF_049897785.1 Pseudomonas sp. TSRC2-2 | reverse complement strand
TTCTCTACCCAACCACCTGTGTCGGTTTGGGGTACGGTTCCTGGTTACCTGAAGCTTAGAAGCTTTTCTTGGAAGCATGGCATCAACCACTTCGTCACCCAAAGGGTAACTCGTCATCAGCTCTCGGCCTTAAGATCCCGGATTTACCTAAGATCTCAGCCTACCACCTTAAACTTGGACAACCAACGCCAAGCTGGCCTAGCCTTCTCCGTCCCTCCATCGCAATAACCAGAAGTACAGGAATATTAACCTGTTTTCCATCGACTACGCTTTTCAGCCTCGCCTTAGGGACCGACTAACCCTGCGTCGATTAACGTTGCGCAGGAAACCTTGGTCTTTCGGCGTGGGTGTTTTTCACACCCATTGTCGTTACTCATGTCAGCATTCGCACTTCTGATACCTCCAGCAAGCTTCTCAACTCACCTTCACAGGCTTACAGAACGCTCCTCTACCGCATCATCCGAAGATGATACCCGTAGCTTCGGTGTATGGTTTGAGCCCCGTTACATCTTCCGCGCAGGCCGACTCGACTAGTGAGCTATTACGCTTTCTTTAAAGGGTGGCTGCTTCTAAGCCAACCTCCTAGCTGTCTAAGCCTTCCCACATCGTTTCCCACTTAACCATAACTTTGGGACCTTAGCTGACGGTCTGGGTTGTTTCCCTTTTCACGACGGACGTTAGCACCCGCCGTGTGTCTCCCATGCTCGGCACTTGTAGGTATTCGGAGTTTGCATCGGTTTGGTAAGTCGGGATGACCCCCTAGCCGAAACAGTGCTCTACCCCCTACAGTGATACATGAGGCGCTACCTAAATAGCTTTCGAGGAGAACCAGCTATCTCCGAGCTTGATTAGCCTTTCACTCCGATCCACAGGTCATCCGCTAACTTTTCAACGGTAGTCGGTTCGGTCCTCCAGTCAGTGTTACCTAACCTTCAACCTGCCCATGGATAGATCGCCCGGTTTCGGGTCTATTCCCAGCGACTAGACGCCCTATTAAGACTCGCTTTCGCTACGCCTCCCCTATTCGGTTAAGCTCGCCACTGAAAATAAGTCGCTGACCCATTATACAAAAGGTACGCAGTCACAGAACAAAGTCTGCTCCCACTGCTTGTACGCATACGGTTTCAGGATCTATTTCACTCCCCTCTCCGGGGTTCTTTTCGCCTTTCCCTCACGGTACTAGTTCACTATCGGTCAGTCAGTAGTATTTAGCCTTGGAGGATGGTCCCCCCATATTCAGACAAAGTTTCTCGTGCTCCGTCCTACTCGATTTCATGACCAAGAGATTTTCGCGTACAGGGCTATCACCCACTATGGCCGCACTTTCCAGAGCGTTCCGCTAATCTCAAAGCCACTTAAGGGCTAGTCCCCGTTCGCTCGCCACTACTAAGGGAATCTCGGTTGATTTCTTTTCCTCAGGGTACTTAGATGTTTCAGTTCCCCTGGTTCGCCTCTTGCACCTATGTATTCAGTACAAGATAACCATCTTATGATGGCTGGGTTCCCCCATTCAGACATCTCCGGATCAAAGTCTGTTTGCCGACTCCCCGAAGCTTTTCGCAGGCTACCACGTCTTTCATCGCCTCTGACTGCCAAGGCATCCACCGTATGCGCTTCTTCACTTGACCATATAACCCCAAGCAATCTGGTTATACTGTGAAGACGACATTCGCC
>NZ_JAFCWZ010000021.1:0-24325 GCF_049897785.1 Pseudomonas sp. TSRC2-2 | reverse complement strand
AAAGTCCGCGACCTCCCCATGATACCTGGGGGAGCGGGCTTGCTCGCGAAGGCTGTGCGTCAGCCCACATCTGAGTCGCTGACCCGACGCTTTCGCGAGCAAGCCCGCTCCCACATTTGATCTGGGCCGGACACACATTCTGCGACCTCTGCAAGATACCTGTGGGAGCGGGCTTGCTCGCGAAGGCTGTGCGTCGCCCACATCAGAGTTGCTGACCTGACGCTTTCGCGAGCACGCCCGCTCCCACATTTGATCTGGGCCGGACACACATTCTGCGACCTCTGCCAGATCCATGTGGAATCGGAGAGCGCCGGAGGAAAAAACTGGCGGAAGACAGCCGGAGTCGAACCTGCCCGGGAACGGATGCCGTCCCCAACCGGGTTTGAAGCCCGGCCGCGCCACCGGGCGCGATTGTCTTCCTCAATTCAGGGCGCGTCGGCATTGGCCAGCGCGTTGTCGGGGCGGATCTGGCGAGATTCGCCGATGCGGCGGGTCAGGCCGAGTCGGTCGAAGTACTCCAGATACTGAATGCAACGTTTGCGTCCCAAGCCTAGCGCATCACGGAAGGTTGTCACCTCGATCGCTGGATTTTCTTCAGCGAGTTTCAGCAGCAGCGCTGCCATTTGCCGCAGGACGATGTCGCTGATGAACAGGTCGCGCACCACTTGGTGCACCAGGCCCAACCGCGCGAGCTTGCGCAGCAGAAGGCGGACGCTCGCGTCATCTTCACCGAGCATTTTCGCGGCGTCGCGCACCCACGGGGGGTCGAAACCGGCCTGGTCGAACAATGGCTGTAAAGCCAGCCAGAGGGTTTCATCGTCGACGTTCAGGCGCACCTGATGATCGGGCAGGTGCAGCCAGGGCCCGCTGGCCAGGATCGAACCGGCGTCGAGCAGCTCATCGAGCAGACTGATGAAGGTCGAGCGTTCCAGTGCCAGCGCGCTGAAGCGCCGTAGCCGATCGCGGTCCGGGCCCATCTGGTCGGGTTCCTGCTCGTGGAATCGCGCCAGTTGCTCGAGCAAGTTGAATTTCAACTGGCCCCAGCGCTGAACGTTAAACAGCAGCGGGCCTTGGCGGGTGTCGATCAGGCGGATATTTGCTGCCAGTGCCCACTGCGCACGTGGGCGGTTGAACTGGCGTTCGAGACGTTGCGGGGCGAGGCCGCCGGGGCTGTGGTTGAGCAGCGCTGGCAGGGCCTGTTCGAGGCTGACGCTGAGGGCGAGGGTTTGCAATTGTGCGAGGCGTTCCGGGCCGCGGCGTTGGCGGGCCGGGGCGAACGGGTCGAGAACGACGCCGCCGCCAAGGGTGCGTTGGGCGCTGGAGTCTCGCAGGATCAGCCGATCGCCTTTTACCGCGTGCACCGGTGCGTTGGTCAGCAGTTGCGCGAACATGCGCTCGCCGGGACTCAGGCGCGGACCTTGCAGTAAAGCGACGCGAGCGATGACGTCTTGTGTGCCGAGGTGCAGGTGGACCGGGTGAAAATGTTCGAAGGTGCGTTCGCCGGGCAATAGCTGAAAGTCGATGTCAACGCGCTGCGCCGGTGCGTGCAGCCAGTCCGCCAGCAGCCAGTGGCCCCGATGGATCTGCGCCAGTTCCAGGCGCTCCGCGCTGAGGTTCAACGCCACGCGCTGGCCGGCGCAGGCCTGTTGTGCAGCCTGGTTCTGCGCGTGCAGTCCACGAATGCGCACCGTTCTGCCGGCAGGCGCCAAAACCAGCTTGTCACCGACCGCAACCGTGCCCGAGAGCGCCGTGCCGGTGACCACAATCCCCGTCCCGGCCACACTGAACGCCCGATCAATTGCCAGACGAAACCCACCTTCGCAACTGCGCGCCTGCACCTCGTTTTGCGCCTGCAGCAAGGCCGCGCGCAACTCATCAACGCCCCGCCCGTTCACGCTCGAAACGGTGAAAATCAGCGCATCAGCAAACGGCCCGGGCGCAAGCAGATCCTGCACCTGACGCTGCACCTCTTCCACCCTGCCCGCTGCGGCCCGGTCGCATTTGGTGATCGCCACCAACGCGCGGGGAATGCCAAGCAATTGGACGATTGCCAGGTGCTCGCGGGTCTGCGGCATGACGCCGTCGTCGGCCGCAACCACCAGCAACACCAGATCGATGCCCTGCGCGCCGGCGAGCATGTTGTGGGTGAATTTCTCGTGACCGGGTACGTCGATGAAGCCAGTCAGCCCGGCACCCGCTGCCAGTTCGGCGTAGAGGTAACCGAGGTCGATGGTCATGCCGCGTTCGCGTTCCTGCGGGCGGCGGTCGCCGGTTTGCCCGGTCAGCGCCTGCAGCAGCGAGGTCTTGCCGTGGTCGATGTGCCCCGCCGTGCCGACGATCACGGGTCGACCTGCAATTGCGGCAACTGCGCCAGCCACGCCGGCTCATCGTCGAGCTGACGCAGATCCAGCCACAGCGCGTCGTCGGCGATTCGCCCGAGCACCGGAACCGGCAGACCGCGCAACGCCTTTTCGAGATTGAGCAGATGGCGCCCGCGCCAACGCTTGGACACCTGCGGTCGACAGCACAGCGCTGCACTCGGCAGACGCGCCACCGGTTGGCTGCCGCTACCGATCATGCCCAGGGCCTCGACTGCGCTGACCTGCCAGACCTCCCCCAACACGTCGGCAAGCAAAGGGGACAAACGCACAGCCTGAGCATGAATCTCGGCTTGCGAACGGGTCAGCAGGCGCAGGCTCGGCAGACGCTCGGCGAGGCGATCCGGATCACGGTACAAACCGAGCACCGCTTCCAGCGCGGCCAAGGTCAACTTGTCGACGCGCAGCGCGCGTTTCAACGGATTCTTCTTGATCTTCGCGATCAATTCTTTGCGCCCGACAATCAACCCGGCCTGCGGCCCTCCGAGCAATTTGTCGCCGCTGAAGGTGACAATATCGGCGCCATCAAGCAATGCCTGGCGCACCGTCGGTTCCGCCGGCAGCCCCCATCGGGTCAGGTCGAGCAGGCTGCCGCTGCCCAGATCCTCCAGCAACGGCAAGCCATGGGTGTGCGCCAACTCGGCCAGTGCAGCGGTCGGCACTCGTGCGGTGAAGCCCTCGATGCTGTAGTTGCTGGCATGCACGCGCATGATCAAACCGCTACGCGGGCCGATCGCCGCCTCGTAATCGCGGGCATGGGTGCGGTTGGTGGTGCCGACTTCGTGCAAGCGCACGCCGGCGCGCGCCATGATGTCGGGGATGCGGAACGCGCCGCCGATCTCGATCAGCTCACCGCGCGAGATGATGCCTTCCTTGCGTGCGCCCAGGCTGTTGAGGGTCAGCAGCACGGCAGCGGCATTGTTGTTGACCACGGTCACGGCTTCGGCGCCGGTCAGTTCGCGGATCAGGCCCTCGATGAGGTCGTCGCGATCACCGCGCTTGCCGCTGGCCAGATCGAATTCCAGATTCAGCGGATAACGTGCAGCCATTTGCACCGCTTCGATGGCTTCTTCGGGCAACAACGCGCGGCCGAGATTGGTGTGCAGCACCGTGCCGGTCAGATTGAATACCCGGCGCACCTGGCTGCGTTGCTGTTGCGCCAACCGCTCGCCGACGCGCCCGGCGAGCACTTCAGCGCCGATTTCAATGGCCGACAACTGCCCGTTCAACACGCCAGGCCTCAGCTCATCGAGCAACTGGCGCAGTCCCGTCAGCAACGAATCCCGGCCGTAACGCTCGGCCAACGGCGCGCACGCCGGATGACGCAACAACCCATCAATAGACGGTAACCGCAGGGCAACGCTGGAAGACATCAAACACTCCTGTTTTGACCGGAAAGGCCCCTTCGGGAGCAAGCCCCCTCCCACAGGTATTCAGCAGTGTAGACGCACTGTGGGAGCGACCCTGCTCGCGAAAGTGGCAGGTCAGTCAAAGATGATGGCCTGAAACGGCCCCTTCGGGAGCAAGCCCCCTCCCACATTTTTCGGCAGTGATGAAGTCCGGTGGGAGCGGGCTTGCTCGCGAAGGCGGTGGGTCAGCCAAAGAAGATGTGTCTGGAAAGGCCCCTTCGGGAGCAAGCCCCTTCCCACGGGTGCTCCAGCAGTGTAGACGCTGTGCTCATTCGTCTCCCGGCGCCAGCAACAGATTCGGTGCCAGACGCTGATAACCATCCTGAGCCAGACGCATGTCCAGCAGCAAACTGCCGAGGTCCGCCGACAGCGCCTCGGCCTCGGCATCGTTCTCCAGATACAGCAATTTCAAGTAGCTGTTACAGCTCGGGCAGACTTCGGCGCGCAGCGGCGCCTGTTCGGCGCTGTGCCGATCATCTTCCTGGCTGAGATACTCAAGGCCCTTGCTCTGCTCGCAATACACGCACTTGACCCGCACCACATGCCATTCGCAGGCACACAGTGAGCACACCAGATAACGCAATCCGTTGTGCTTGCCGCTGTGGCGGATCACCCCGGCCATGGCCGGCGAACCACAGGCCGGGCATTGGCTGAGGCTGTCGCCGGGTTTGAGTTGCAACTGCGGCACGCTGAGCAGCCAGTGGCTCCAGGCGGTTTGCAGCGCCGCGCCGAGAAACGGCACCAGCGCCGCCGGCACCAGCGAATACTGACCGCTGACCAGCGCCACCGCCCACGCGCGCAATTGACCGGAACGGGCGGCGCGCAGACTGTCCAGCGCGTCGATGACCGCTGGCTGATCCGCAGGCGCATAGCGCTGCAGCAAGGCTGCCAGCCATGGCTGCCAGACCTCTTCACGCACCAAGGTGTCTGCCGCAAATGGCGGCAGACCGTGCTGTTGACAGGCTTCGAAGCGCTGCGTATCGAACGCTGCCGTTAGCGGCGGATCGTCGAAGACCTGTTGCTGCGCCCGGCACACACCAGCGATCAGCCGCAGATAATCCGCCAGCCCACTGCCCTCGGCCAGACGCTCCAGGCGCTCGGCACGCAGGGCAAACAGGTTACGCGGTGGCAGGTACAGAAACGGCGGCGAACTGGCCGCCGCTTCGATTTCCCCAGGTTCCAGAATGCTTGGCAAAAGTCAGCCCTTTTTCGTCAGCGGTCGCTCGGACAGGTCCCGAGGCTGTTCGTCGCGGGTCACCTCGCGGTACCACAGTTCATGGTGTTTTTTCGCCCACGGCCGGCTGACCCAGCCATGCAGCATGGCGTCGACCGAACCCTTGATCCACAAACCAGCGTAGATGTGCACGATGATGCTCAGCACCAGCACGAACCCGGCCAAGGCATGCAGGAGCATGGCCCAGCGGATCGCGGTGATGCCGAAATACGCGCTGAACCACGCACGCCAGATCACCAGCCCGGTGAACAACAACCCGAGCATGCACAGCAGTAAAGTCCAGAACAGCAGCTTTTGCCCGGCGTTGTACTTACCCACCGGCGGCACGCTTTCTTCGTCGTTGACCATGACCCGATTGATCCGCCGCAGCCATTGGCGGTCGTTGGCGATGAAGAAATTGGTGCGCCAGAAGCTGAACACCAGCCCGAGGAACAGCACGAACATGGCGATGCCCATGTACGGGTGCAGGATCCGCGTCCAGGTACCGCCGCCGAACAGGTGACTCAGCCAGAACAGCGACGGATGAAACAACGCCAGCCCCGACAGCCCGGCCATGAAAAACAGGATCGCCACCAGCCAGTGATTGGTGCGCTGGTTGGCGCTGTAACGCAGGATTGTCTTGTGACTCATGGCCGCTCCTCCCCGCGTGGATCGAAGGTGTGCACCGCCGGGTCGACAACGTGCACCGAAGTGTCGGGCGCCGTCGGCTGTTCATCTTCTTCGACACGATTCGGCCCGACGCGCACATAGTGGAAGAACCCGGCAATCACCGCCGCGCCCATCGCCAGCAGCGCCAAGGGTTTGCTGACGCCTTTCCACAAATCCACCAGCGGACTGATCGCCGGGTGATCGGGCAAACCGGCATACAGTTTCGGCGTGTCGGCGTGGTGCAAGACGTACATGACGTGGGTGCCACCGACGCCTTGCGGGTCATACAGGCCGGCGTTGTCAAAGCCACGGCTTTTCAGATCGACGATGCGTTCGGCGGCGTGCTCTTTCATGTCTTCCTTGGTGCCGAAAACGATGGCGCCGGTCGGGCAGGTTTTCACGCAGGCCGGCTCCAGCCCCACCGCGACGCGATCGGAACACAGTGTGCATTTGTAGGCTTTGTGATCCTTTTGCGAGATGCGCGGAATGTTGAACGGGCAACCGGTGATGCAATAGCCACAACCAATGCAGTGGTCCTGATCGAAATCGACGATGCCGTTGGCGTGCTGAATGATCGCGCCGGGGCTCGGGCACGCCGCGAGGCAACCGGGCTCGGCGCAGTGCATGCAGCCGTCCTTGCGGATCAGCCATTCAAGGTTGCCGGCGTCGGTTTCATGCTCGGTGAAGCGCATCAGCGTCCACGAATCCGCCGTCAGGTCCTGCGGATTGTCGTAGGTGCCGTGGTTGTGGCCGACCTCGTCGCGCAGCTCGTTCCATTCCGAGCAGGCGACCTGGCAGGCCTTGCAGCCGATACATTTGGTGGTGTCGATCAGCTTGGCGACGCCTTGCTGAGTCCTCACCGACGGCGGCACCGTGGTGGTGGCCGAGCGGGCAATGATGTCTTGGCTGGCCATTTACAGTTTCTCCACGTTGACCAGGAATGACTTGGATTCCGGGGTCTGGGTGTTGCCATCGCCGAGGAACGGCACCAGGGTGTTGGTCAGGTAACCGTGACGCGTCAGGCCGGTAAAACCCCAGTGCAACGGGATGCCGATCTGATGCACCACCTGGCCGTTGACCTGCAGCGGCCGGATGCGTTTGGTCACTACCGCCACCGCTTCGATGAAGCCGCGCTTGCAACTGACGCGCACGCGATCACCGGCAGCGATGCCCTTCTCGTTCGCCAGTACTTCGCCGATTTCGACGAACTGCTCGGGTTGGGCAATCGCGTTCAACTTGCAGTGCTTGCTCCAGAAGTGGAAATGCTCGGTGAGCCGATAGCTGGTGCCGGCGTACGGGAAGTCCTTGGCTTCGCCGAGGGTTTCCCAGACCGAATCGAAGATCCGCGCCGCCGGGTTGCTGGTGGCTTGCTTGTTCTGCGGGTGCAACGGGTTGATGCCGATCGGCGTTTCGAACGGCTCGTAGTGCTCGGGAAATGGCCCTTCGTTCATCTTGTCGACGGCGAAGAACCGCGCCACGCCTTCGGGGTTCATGATGAACGGATTCATCCCGGCTTCCGGCGGCACGTCGGCCTTGTAATCCGGCACATCGGTGCCGGTCCAGGTCTTGCCGTTCCACCACACCAGACGCTTTTTCGCATCCCACGGTTTGCCCGCCGGGTCCGACGAGGCGCGGTTGTAGAGAATCCGCCGATTGGCCGGCCACGCCCATGCCCAGCCCTGATGCTGATGCATGCCGAACGGGTCGGCGTTATCGCGCCGGGCCATCTGGTTACCGGCCTCGGTCCAGCTGCCAGCGAAAATCCAGCAACCGGACGCGGTGCTGCCGTCATCCTTGAGCAACCCGAAGCCGGCCAGCTGAGTGCCCGCCTTGATCGTGACGCCATTGGCGTCGGTGAAATCGCTGACGGCGGTGCCGTTGATTTCCCGCGCCAGTTCCTCCGGCGAAGGCTCGTCAGGGATCTTGTACGGCCACGACAGTTTCAGCAGAGGGTCAGGAAACTTGCCGCCTTCGGTTTGATAGCGCTGGCGCAAGCGCAGGAACAATTCGCTCATGATGCGAATGTCAGTCTGCGCCTCGCCCGGGCCGTCGGCGCCCTTCCAGTGCCATTGCAGCCAGCGGCTGCTGTTGACCAGCGAGCCGTCCTCTTCGGCAAAACACGTAGTGGGCAGACGGATGACTTCGGTCTGGATTTCGGCGGTTTTCACGTCGTTGTAGGGCCCGACGTTTTGCCAGAACTCCGAGGTTTCCGTAGCGAGCGGATCCATGACCACCAGCCACTTGAGCTTGGCCAAAGCGCCCATCACGCGGTTCTTGTCCGGCAATGCGGCGATCGGATTGAAGCCTTGGCAGAAGTAGCCGTTGACCTTGCCCTGGCTCATCAGGTCGAACATTTTCAGCACGTCGTAGTTGGGAATGTCGAGCTTCGGCAAATGGTCGAACAGCCAGTTGTTGTCGGCGGTGGCGTTGGCGCCGTACCAGGATTTCATCAGGCTGACGTGGAATTTGCTGTAGTTCTGCCAGTACGACAGCTGCCCCGGCCTTAGCGGCACCTGCGTGCGCTTGTAGATGAACTGGCCGTAATCCTGCTCGCTGTCGCTGGGCAGCGTGAGGTAGCCGGGCAAGGCATTGGACAGCAGACCGAGGTCGGTCAGGCCCTGGATGTTCGAGTGCCCGCGCAAGGCGTTGACTCCGCCGCCGGGCATGCCGACGTTGCCCAGCAGCAATTGCACCATCGCCGCGCTGCGGATGATCTGCGCACCGATCGAGTGTTGCGTCCAGCCGAGGGCATAGAGAATCGTCATGGTCTTGCCCGGTGTCGAGCAGGTAGCGATTTCTTCCCAGATTTTCTGCATCGCGTCGACCGGCATGCCGCAGATCTGGCTGGCCAGGTCGATGTTGTAGCGGCTGTAATGCTGCTTCATCAACTGATAGACGCAGCGCGGGTCTTGCAGGGTCGGGTCGACCCGCACGAAACCGTCCTCGGCAAATTCGTAGCCCCAGCCGGACTTGTCGGTGTAGCTGCGTTTCTGCGCGTCATAACCGCTGAACAGGCCGTCTTCGAAGCCATAGCCGGCTTTGACGATGAACGACACATCGGTGTAATTGCGCACGTATTCGTGCTGGATCTTGTCCTCGGTCAGCAGGTAATTGATCAAACCGCCCATGAAGGCGATGTCGGTGCCGGTGCGGATCGGCGCGTAATAGTCGGCCACCGAGGCGGTCCGGGTAAAACGCGGATCCACCACGATCAGCCGCGCCGCGTTGTGCGCCTTGGCCTCGGTCACCCATTTGAAGCCGCACGGATGCGCTTCTGCTGCGTTGCCGCCCATTACCAGGATCAGATTCGCGTTAGCGATATCGGTCCAGGTATTGGTCATGGCACCACGGCCGTACGTCGGGGCAAGACTTGCCACCGTCGGGCCGTGTCAGACACGAGCCTGGTTATCGAACCCCAGCAGGCCGAGGCTGCGAATCACTTTCTGGGTGATGTAGCCGGCTTCGTTGGATGCCGCCGATGCCGCGAGGAAACCGGTGGTCAGCCAGCGATTCACCGTTTGCCCGTTGGCATTTTTCTCGATGAAGTTGGCGTCGCGGTCGGCCTTCATCAGGTCGGCGATGCGATCAAGGGCTTCGTCCCAGCCGATGCGCGTCCATTCATTGCTGCCGGGCTTGCGCACCTGTGGGTACTGCAAGCGGCCGGGGCTGTGAATGAAGTCGAGCAGGCCCGCGCCTTTCGGGCACAGCGTGCCGCGATTGACCGGGTGGTCGGCGTCGCCTTCGATATGAATGATGTTTTGCGCCACGTTCTTGCCGGCATCGCCCTGGCTGTACATGATCAAACCGCAACCGACCGAGCAATACGGGCAGGTGTTGCGGGTTTCACGGGTGTGGGCGAGCTTGAAGTGGCGCACCTGCTCGGCGAAGGCCGCCGTCGGGGCCATGCCCAACGCGCCCAGGCTTGAGCCTGCAAGGCCTAGACCTGCGACCTTGAAGAACTGACGACGGCTGAGATCCATCGTGCACTCCTGATCAGGTGGAACCCGGTACTTGCGCCGGGCTTTATCTGGACAACCACGGTTGCAGCGCGACGGCGCTGGCTTTTTCACTGTAGACAAAGACCTTGCGGACTGTGTGAAAACCGACCGTCGGCGACAATCGGTCATGCATCGGTAAACCTGTGCTGGCTCAGGGATCAGGCGGTGCGCGCCCGAAATCCCTGCGGGAGCGGGCTTGCTCGCAAAGGCATCGGGTCAGTCAATGCATATGCAGGCCAACCCATCGCATTCGGGAGCAAGCCCCCTCCCACAGCAGTGGGACAGTCAACGCATATGCAGGCCGACCCCCGCATTTGGGGCAAGGTCCCTCCCACAGGATTTGAGTGCTCCACTTGGGCCATAGGCTTATCATGGCGCCCAGTACCAATCCTGCCTTGACGAGACCGCGCATGACTTTCGATTTTGATCAGTTGTTCGACCGCCACCAGACTGGCAGCACCAAGTGGAGCCGCTACCCGGCCGATGTGTTGCCGATGTGGGTCGCTGACATGGATTTTGCCGCGCCACCGGTCATCGTCGAAGCCTTGCAGCAGCGCCTGCTGCATCCGCTGCTCGGTTACAGCGTGGCGCAGGACAACCTGCGCGAAGCCATCGTCGCCGATCTGTGGAACAAATACGCGTGGCGTGTCCAGCCGCAGGAGCTGATTTTCCTGCCGGGCGTGGAATCGGGCTTCAACATGGCCCTCAAGGCTTTGGTCCTGGCCCAGCAGAATGTCGTCGTGCAAGTGCCAAACTATCCGCCACTGCGCCACGCACCGGGGCATTGGGGTCTGAACAAGGTCGAGCTGGAATTCAATGCCCAGGCCGATGGCACTTACGCCACACCGCTGGATTCCTTGCGCGAATCGCTAAATGGCGGCGGCGCCCTGCTGCTGAGCAACCCGCATAACCCGCTCGGCAAGGTCTTCGACCGCGAAGAGTTGCAGGCTATCGCAGACATTTGCGCAGCGCAGGATGCGTGGATCATCTCCGACGAAATCCACGCCGAGCTGTGTTTCGATGGCCGCGTGCACATTCCCACCGCTTCGCTCAGCCCGGCAATTTCGAAACGCACCATCACGCTGATGTCGGCGAGCAAGGCCTACAACATCGCCGGTCTCAAGACCTCGTTCATGATCATTCAGGACGCCGCCCTGCGCGAACGCGTCAACCACGCCCGCTGCGGCATGGTCGACAGCGTCAATCCGCTGGGCATGGAAGCCACTCGCGTCGCCTACAGCGAAGCCGGCCCGTGGCTCGCCGAACTGAAAACCTACCTGCAGGCCAACCGCGACTGGCTGGTGGACGCCGTGCGCACGCGCCTGCCGGGCGTGAGCATTAACGTGCCGCAGGGCACTTATCTGGCGTGGCTCGATTGCACGGCGCTGGACCTGCCCGATCCGCAGCGGTTCTTCCTTGAGCAGGGCAAGGTCGGCCTGAGTGCCGGGCTGGATTTTGGCGACCGGCATCAGCAGTTTGTGCGATTGAACTTCGGTTGCCCGCGGGCGCTGCTCGAAGAAGGCATTGCGCGGATGGAGCGGGCTTTGGCTAAACGCAACAGCTGACATCCCACTGGCACAATCAGGTCATGTGGCAGCGGGCTTGCTCGCGAATGCGGTATTCCAGTCAACATCATCGTTGAATGACAGACCGCCTTCGCGAGCAAGCCCGCTCCCACATTGGGTGTGAGCATTTTCTGAAAAATCCATCGCAAATCCGATCGAACTCACGGCAAAGCCACCGGGTCAACCCGGAACACTGGCCTTGAAATCAGGAGACCCTGCGATGACTGACTATCCAAAACCACCCTTCCCGAAACAAGCCCAACCGGTGCCTGGCTCGCAGCGCAAGATGGAACCGTACCCAGACTGCGGCGAGCAAAGCTACGTCGGGTCCGGCCGCCTCGCCGGCAAGATTGCGCTGATCACTGGCGCTGACAGCGGCATTGGTCGCGCCGTCGCAATTGCCTTCGCCCGTGAAGGCGCCGACGTTGCCGTGGCTTACCTGAATGAACACGAAGACGCCAAGGAAACCGCGCGTTGGGTCGAGCAGGCCGGGCGTCAGTGCCTGCTGCTGCCGGGCGATATCGCCGAAAAAGCGCAGTGCCAGGCGCTGGTTGACAAGACCGTCGAGCGCTTTGGCCGCATTGATGTGCTGGTCAACAACGCCGCGTTCCAGATGACCCACGAAAACTTCGAAGAAATCCCCGACGACGAATGGGTGATGACCTTTGATGTGAACATCACCGCCATGTTCAGGATCTGTCAGGCGGCGATCAAGCACATGGGGCCCGGCTCATCGATCATCAACACCAGTTCGGTCAACTCGGACATGCCCAAACCGACCCTGCTGGCCTACGCCACCACCAAAGGTGCGATCGCCAACTTCACCGGTGGTCTGGCGCAGATGCTCGGGCCGAAGGAAATTCGCGTCAACAGCGTCGCACCCGGCCCGATCTGGACCCCGCTGATCGTCTCGACCATGCCCGAGGAAGAGGTGCAGAACTTCGGCGGCAGCACCCCGCTCGGCCGGCCGGGCCAACCGGTGGAAGTGGCGCCGATTTACGTGCTGCTGGCCTCCGACGAAGCCAGTTACATCACCGGTCAGCGCTACGGCGTGACCGGCGGCAAACCAATGCTGTAACCGTGCAGCAGAAAAACTGAACCCCAGCGGCATGGCATCCCTCCATACCTGTAAGCGCCTACGGGCCAACAGGAACAGGAGGTTGTCATGTCCGCCCCCCTCGTCAGACTCTTCACCCAACCCAACTTCGCCTGGACCGATATCCGCCGCGAGGAAGAAACCCATCCCCGCCACTACCTCGCCCATTTGCTGCTGCTCGCGCTGATTCCTGCCGTGTGCCTGTTCATCGGCACCACCTACGTCGGCTGGAGCCTCGCAGTGGGTGAAAACGTGCGTTTGAGCACCGCCAGCGCGCTGCAGTTGAGCGTGCTGCTGTACGTGACGATTGTCGCGGGTGTTGCGGTCATGGGCGGTTTCGTTCGCTGGATGTCGCGTTCATTCGATGCGCGGCCGACGCTGAACCAATGCATCGGTTTTGCCGCTTACACGGTGACCCCGTTCTTCATTGCCGGGATTGCCGGGTTGTACCCGAGCCGCTGGCTGGCGATTCTGGTGCTCGGCGCGGCGTCGATCTATTCGACATTCCTGCTGTTCGTCGGCCTGCCGACCTTCATGCATGAACGCAAGGAGCAAGGCCTGCTGTATTCGGCGTGCGTATGGGGCGTTGGTTTGCTGGTGCTGGTGACCATGCTCGTCTCGATGATTCTGCTGTGGTTCAACGTGCTCATCCCCGAGTACCTTCGTACGACCGTGAGCTGACCCGATGCGACTGTTCTTGAACATTCACTGCAGTGAGCGCTCATGAGTTTCGGCGTGTGGGTTGCGGTGCTCGGCGCCGTGTTGCTGACGTTGGCCCTGACGTCCTCGTGGCTGCGCTGGATGCCGGTGACCACTTCAGCGGTATGCCTGCTGTTGGGCATTGCCATCGGACCCAGTGGCCTCGATTTGTTGAAATTGTCACTGGAAGAATCGTCGTTGTGGATGGAGCACCTGACGGAAGTGGCGGTGCTTTTTTCCTTGTTTGTCTGTGGCCTGAAGCTGCGCTTGCCGCTGGGCAACAGGACCTGGCGCATCGCCTTTGGCCTGGCGGGGCCGGTGATGATCCTGAGCATCATCGGCGTATGTCTGCTGCTGCATTGGGGCCTGCAATTGGCGTGGGGGCCTTCGCTGCTGATCGGCGCGATGCTGGCGCCAACCGATCCGGTGCTGGCGGCGCTGGTGCAGGTCAATGATGCGCAGGACGTCGACAGCGTGCGCTTCGGCCTCTCCGGTGAAGCCGGGCTCAACGACGGTGTGGCCTTCCCCTTTGTATTTCTCGGCTTATTGCTGCTGCACACCGACGGCAGTTTCAGCGAGTTGCAACAGTGGTTTTTAAACGATTTGCTCTGGGCAGTGCCGGCAGGTCTGTTGGTCGGTTACGCAATGGGCCGTGGCATCGGCCGCATCGCCTTGTCGCTGCGCATTCACAACGAAGACAGCACCCTGGGCCCCAACGATTACCTGACCCTCGCACTGATCGCGCTTTCCTACGTGGTGGCCGATGCCATCGGCGGCTACGGCTTCCTCGCGGTGTTTGCCGCCGGCCTCGGTCTGCGTCAGGAGGAAGTGAAGTCCACCGGGATCACTCAAGCGCCTGCCGAGCATCTGGTGCAGCCGGTGGTGGGCCATCAGAACGTCGAACCCGAAAACGCTGTGCATGGCGACACCGAGCGGCTGGAAGACAGCCAGGTCGCGGCGGGCATCATGATGGGAGACATGCTGGCTTTTGGCAGTCTGGTCGAGCGGGCTATGGAAGTGTTTCTGGTGACCCTGCTCGGCGTCGTCCTGATTGCCCACTGGGATTGGCGGGCGCTGTGGATCAGCGCGGTGCTGTTTTGTCTGATCCGGCCGCTGAGCGTTGCGTTGATGCCCTGGGGCAATCTGCTCAGCGGGCCGCAGCGTTTATTGATCGGCTGGTTCGGCATTCGTGGCATCGGCAGCTTGTTTTATCTGTTCTTCGCGCTGAACCATGGTCTGGATTCCGACGTGGCCAAGGTCTGCACCGACCTCACCCTTTCAGTGGTAGCGCTGAGCATTCTGCTGCATGGCATCAGCACCCAGCCGATGCTGGCACGCTATGAAAGCTTGAAGGAACGAAAAAGCTGATTCATCAACCGCAACGCCTCGCTTGAAATCATCGAAGATTTTTCTGAAAAAAAATGGATCGCCGGGTGCGACCCAAGGGTCACAACTTTAACCGCGCCAATCATCCAGCGCGGCCCGGCAGGTTCGGTTCCCCTGCGGTGAACAGCCTATTAAACGGAACCCCGACACAAACAAGGTTACGGTCATGAACGAATGCTCGACTCCTGCGCAAATCAAGGCTTGCAGAGCACTGGCTCTGGAACGCAATCGTCAACTGTTCGAAGAAGCCCACGAACTGAACCGAGCGGCCAACGCGCTGCTGGAACAGACGCCTACCGACTTCGAACGCTTTGAGCAATACCGGGCACTGCGCAAGAAAGCCGATGCGAAATTTGAAGATGCGATTGATCATCTGTGTGTGCTGAATGAGGATTTTCCGCCGATTCCGGCGGCAGTGCAGAATGCTGTGAGTTCGCGGCGCGAGCTTGAAACCGCATAGCAAGTTACCAGCCCCCTCACTCTGGCCAGTGAGGGGGAAACTGATTGAAATGCAAGACTTCCCCCGGCCGACCAATCTCTTTACGGATTGGTCACCTGTATAAACACCGAATAAACCCCCAACATCACCCAGAACGTGGCGAAGATCCAAGGCGTGCGCACCGAAAACAGCAGCGACTTGCGATAACCCTTGTGGCTCGATTCCATTTCGCTGAACAGCGGTGATTCGTCATACGCCGCACCCATCACCGGCTCACTGTGCAGCAACTGGCTCTGTTTGAAGTGCCAGTGGTCGATGATGTCGTAGGCCGCACGAATCCCTGGCCAGGCGTTCAGTGAACTGAGCACGCCAAGCAGCGCCAGAAACGGCGGCACGACAAGTGTGAACATCTTGCCCCACTCCGGATTGAGGTTGGCCATGCACGAGGCGAAAGCGATCACCAGAAACGACTGCGCCGCCAGATAGGCGTCGGTGCGGTTGGCGAGGATGCTGGTTTCGTACTGGATCTCCCGGCGATAGAAGTCCAGCCGTTCCTTGGGTGAGCCAAACATCTTGGCGTCGTGTTCGGCCAAGGCTTCTTCAGCAGCGCTTGGCTGGGTCAATATGCGAGGCAAGAGACGTGCCCTCCAAAAGTGATCAAGACATTTTGGAAAGGCACGCACCCAGACTAGTTCAGCCGGATCGACCAGCGCGTCACTTCATCGACTGGGCGATGATCTGCACCAGATTCAACTGGGTGAACGGTTTCGGCAGGCGCGGCAGTTCGGCGGCGAAGCCTTCAAGGCGTTCGGCGTAACCGGTCGCGAGGATGATCGGCAGATCCGGCTTGAGCAGGCGTATGGCATGGGCCAGTTGCGCGCCGCTCATGTGCGGCATGGCCATGTCGGTGATCACCAGATCGATCACTTCGCCCTGATCGAACAGTGCCAGCGCCTTGGCGCCGGAAGTCGCACCGATGACACGATGGCCGAGGTCTTCGAGCAGCAGACTGGTGCTGGTCAGCACCAGCGAATCGTCATCGACCACCAGCACACTGAGCCTGGGCACTTTAATTGGCGCCGCGTTGCTGTACGTCGGGCGACTGACCGCTCGCTCAAGCGCCACCGGAATCCACAGCTGCGCCGCGGTGCCGTGGCCCTTCTCGCTCTTGAGAATAAAGCGCCCGCCCAACTGCTCAATAAAGCCATGCACCATTGACAAGCCCAGCCCGGTGCCTTTGCCCAGGCCTTTGGTGGTAAAGAACGGATCGCGGGCGCAGGCCAGCGTGGCTTCGTCCATGCCTTCGCCGGTGTCGCTCAGGCTCAGGCACACGTAACGCCCCGCCGGCAATGTCGAATGGCTAAGTTCCAGAACCACTTCGGCTTGCGCCTGAATAATCACCGTGCCGCCCTCGGGCATGGCGTCGCGGGCATTGGTGGCCAGATTGAGGATTGCCAGTTCCAGCTGATTGCTGTCGGCCAGCACTGGCTGCAGATCTTCGGGAAAGCGCGTTTCGATGCGAATCCCCGGCCCCAGCGAACTGCGCAGCAGCCCAGTGATGCCTTGCACCAGTTGCGGGATGTCCACCGATTCGGTTTTCAGTTCCTGACGCCGGGCGAAGGCCAGCATGCGCTGGGTCAGCGAAACACCGCGCAAAGCGCCTTGGGTGGCGTTTTCCAGTAGACGGGCGATTTTCGGCGCGTCGCCAATGCGCTTCTGCACGATTTCGAGATTGCCGAGGATCACTGTCAGCAGGTTATTGAAATCATGGGCAACGCCGCCGCTTAGCTGACCGATTGCCTGCATCTTCTGCGCCTGGAACAACGCCTCACGGGTTTTTTCCAGGGCTTGCTGCGCCTCGTACGCCTCGGTCACGTCGCGGGTGATCTTGGCAAAGCCGAGCAGCGTGCCGGTGTCACCGCGAATCGCATCAACCACCACGTGCGCCAGAAAGCGCGTGCCGTCCTTGCGCATCCGCCAGCTGCGGTTCTCGAACCGGCCTTCGCGGGTGGCAATCGCCAGCGAACGCTGCGGCTCGCCAAGCTCGCGGTCTTCGGGGGTATAGAAAATCGAAAAATGCTGGCCGATGATTTCTTCCGGCAAGTAACCCTTGATGCGCTGGGCGCCCTGGTTCCAGTTGCTGACGCAGCCCTCGGGGCTGAGCATGTAAATGGCGTAGTCGGTGACGCCCTGCACCAGCAGGCGGAACTGCTGTTCGCTTTGCTTGAGGGTTTCCTCGGCCATCTTGCGGTCGGTGAGGTCGCGGGTAATCTTGGCGAAACCGAGCAGATTGCCGTCGGGGTCCATGATCGGGTCGATCACTACGTGCGACCAGAAATGCGTGCCGTCCTTGCGTACCCGCCATCCCTCACCTTCGAAGCGCCCTTCGCGGATCGCTGTGTCGAGCGCCCGTTGCGGCATGCCGTTGGCGCGGTCTTCAGGGGTATAGAAGCGGGAAAAGTGCTCGCCGATGATTTCCGCTTCTTCATAACCTTTGAAACGCTTGGCGCCGGAGTTCCAGCTGGTGATGGTACCGTCGGGGTCGATCATGTAGATCGCGTAGTCGACAACCGCATCGATCAGCAGCCGGAAACGGCTGTCTTCGATCGCTGCGGTTCTGTTGTTTTCACTCATCACACTCACCAGCCACTGTCATGGGCTGAAGTATGCGTGAATCCGCCGATTTGAAAAGTGCCGGCGCGCTTTTGATCGCCCACCAGCGCGGCAGCAGCTGCTGGATGCGGCTTTCGGCAAAGCGGTCGTCGATCAGCATCACCGTGCCACGATCCTCGCGGGTACGGATCACCCGGCCGGCGGCCTGTACGACTTTTTGCATCCCCGGGTACAGATAGGTGTAGTCGTAGCCGGCACCAAAAATCGCCGCCATGCGCCGCTTCATCTGCTCGTTGACCGGGTTGAGCTGTGCCAGCCCCAGCGTGGCAATGAAGGCACCGATCAGCCGTGCGCCGGGCAAATCGATGCCCTCGCCAAACGCGCCGCCCAGCACCGCAAAGCCGACGCCCTGGCTGTCGGCGCTGAACTGCTCGAGAAACGCCTGCCGCGCCCCCTCGGCCATGCCCCGCGACTGCAGCCATTGAGTGATGTGCGGGTGGCGCTCGGCCAATAACGTCGCGACCTGTTGCAGGTAATCGAAACTGCTGAAGAACGCCAGATAGTTGCCCGGGCGCTCGCTGAACTGGCGGGCGATCAGCTCGACAATGGGCCCCAGCGACGCCTGGCGATGATTGAAGCGGGTGGAGATCTGGCTGACGATGCGCACCTGCAACTGCTCGGCGCTGAACGGCGATTCGACGTCGATGCACACCGTGTCGGCGGGCGTGCCCAGCAGGTCGGCGTAATAGTTGCGCGGGCTGAGCGTGGCCGAGAACAGCACACTGCTGCGCGCCGCGGTCAGGCGCGGGCCGATGAACGCCGCCGGCACCACGTTGCGCAGGCACAGTTGCGACAATGGACGCTTGCGGTCGAGGTCGCGTTTGCTGATATCGAACAGGTAATGCTCGTCGTACAGCTCGGCGACCCGGGCAAATTGCAGCAGGTCGAAATAGAAACTCTGCAGACCGCTGTCGAGGCCTTGCGGATGCTCGTTGAGGTAATCGCCAATGGCCGCGCAACACAGCGATATGGCTTGCAGGAGTTTGTCCGGCGCCTTGTCGTACGCCTGATATGCCGCCAGTTGCGGCGCATGCAGCGCGTTCCATTCGCGGTTGACCCGTTGCAGGGAACTCTTCAGCGCGGCGGGTGCGGTTTTGCGCACGCTGGCGAGCGTGAATTGATCAAGGCTGGCGCTGTACATCTGCCGGCCGCGCTCCACGAGGTTGTGCGCCTCGTCGGCGAGCACCGCGACTCTCCACTGATTGAGCTGGGCCAGGCCGAACAACAGCGCGCTGAAGTCGAAGTAATAGTTGTAGTCGGCAACCACCACGTCGGCCCAGCGAGCCATTTCCTGACTCAGATAATAAGGACACACACTGTGTTGCGCGGCGACCCCACGCATCGCCGCCTGATCCAGAAGGTTGATCAGGCTGGCGGCTTCGCGGGCGGCCGGCAAGCGATCGTAAAAACCCTGGGCCAGCGGACAGGATTCGCCATGACAGGCCTTGTCCGGGTGTTCGCAGGCCTTGTCGCGGGCAACCATTTCCATCACCCGCAGCGGCAAGTCCGGCGCTTGCCTGAACAACACCTGGCTGGCATCCAGCGCCAGTTTGCGCCCCGGGGTCTTGGCGGTGAGAAAGAACACCTTGTCCAGTTGCTGCGGCGCCAAGGCCTTGAGCATTGGGAACAGCGTACCAAGGGTTTTGCCAATGCCGGTTGGCGCCTGGGCCATCAGACAGCGGCCGGTGCTGACGGCTTTGAACACTGATTCGGCCAGATGCCGCTGGCCCGGGCGAAAATCCGCATGCGGAAACGCCAGTCGCTGCGCAGCCAGATTGCGCGCCCTGCGGTGGGCCATTTCCTGCTCGGCCCATTGCAGGAACACGCCGCACTGCTGCGTGAAAAACGCCTGGAGTGACTCGGCACTGTGGGATTCGACCAGGCAGGTTTCCTTTTCGCTGACGATGTCGAAATACACCAGCGCCAGATTGATCTGCTCCAGTTGCAGTTTCTCGCACATCAACCAGCCATAGATCTTCGCCTGCGCCCAGTGCAACTGGCGATGATTAGCCGGCTGCTTGCTCAAGTCGCCGCGATAGGTTTTGACTTCTTCCAGGCAGTTTTGCGCCGGATCGTAGCCATCCGCCCTGCCCTTGACCTTCAGCTCGCCGAACTCACCTTGCAGCGCCACTTCGCTCTGGTATTGCTCGCTGCGCCGCGAGGCCACCGTGCGATGGCCGACGATACCTTCCAGCGCGGTCGGTGACGGGGTGAAGCGCAGGTCGAGGTCGCCGGTCTTGGCGGTGAACTCGCACAGTGCACGCACGGCGACGCTGTAGCTCAAGCGCTCTGCTCCACCCACTGCACGTAACACACCGCCACCGGCATCTGGTGCTCATGGCAGAACTCCAGCCAGCGCAATTGATTGTCCTGCAAGCGGTCGCCGGGGCCTTTGACTTCGATCATCCGGTAGGTCTTGTGCTGCGGCCAGAACTGGATCAGGTCCGGCATGCCGGCGCGGTTGGCCTTGATGTCGAGCAGCAATCGGTTGAACCAGTGTTTCAGGTGTTGGGCGGGCAGGCAGGCCAGCGCCTGCTCCAGCAAGTCTTCGTTGAGCGCGCCCCAGAACACGAACGGCGACTGGATGCCCCACTTGTCGACGAAGCGCTGGCGAATCGTCTCGGCGTAGCGGCCGTCATCGAGTTCGCCCAGGCAGGCCTGAAACAGCTCGGCGCGGCGTTCGAGAAAGTCTTCGCTGAGCAGATCGACCGGGCCGCGCTGGAACGGGTGAAAGAACGCACCCGGCAACGGCGCGAAGATCGCCGGCCAGCACAACAGGCCGAACAGCGAATTGATCAGGCTGTTCTCGACGTAATGCACCGGGCCGTCATCGGCATGCAAGTGCGCTTGCACATGAAATTCCACCGACCGCGCCGGATCGATGCGCGGCAAGTACAAGTCGAGGCGCTCGACCTCTCTGGCCTTGGCACGCTTGAGCGGCGGGCCGCCGAGTTTGCGCCGCAGGCGCGGGACGATGCGCTGCAAGCCTTGCTGCTCGGCCGCGCTTTGCGGGGCCTGTTCGGCCAGCGTGCCGAGTTCCAGCGCCAATGCATATTCGCCGCAGCGTTCGAGCACGCGGATCATGCGCAATCGCGCGCCCGGATAAGCACAGTCACGATAAACGCTCAGAGCCAGCGCGAAATCGCCGATGCGCTCGCCATACTGGCCGATCTGGAACAATGCCTTGGCTTGCCGGCGGCGCAGCCACGGGTTGTCCAATTGCACGGCGTTGATCTGTGCGGCGATCGCCTCCAGCGGTTCACCGGCTTCGAAACGCAGTTGGCATTGATGCAGGAACAGGCAGGCATCGACGTCTTCGCGGCTGCGCAGGCCGCGGGAGTCAGCGCAGAACTCGACTTTTTCATAAGTGAAGATGCCAAGGTCGGCCAGCACGAACTCCGACCAGTCCTGATAGAGATTGCCGAAGAACATCAGGCGCAGACGATCACACAAATCCATCAGGGTCAGGCTGAATAGCCGGTCAGCCAGTTGCGGCGCCCAGTTGCGCAGGGTCTGCGCCTCGGTGAATTGCTCGGCGAGCAAGGGCAGCCATTCATCCTTGCGCCCTTTCGGCTGCGTTATGAAGGCGCCAAAGGCTTGCACCAGTTCGGCCTTGAGCAGCAGATCGAACAGCTCGGCCAGTGTCAGCGCGGCGTGCTCGTCGAGCCAGCCTTGATCGAGCAACGGCTGCGCCGCCGCAGCGATGTCGCCAATTTCCAGGTAATTGAGTTTGCTCGCGCGAAAATGAATGCCTTTGCGCATGACCATGCGTACCAGCAGTCCCTGCGAGGCTTGCGGCAGCGCATTGAAGTCGCGAATGAAGCCATGCTCGCTCTCGCTCATCAGATCGGCATAGCGAAGTCCAAGCCAATCAAGCACTTGCCGGAAGTTGTTGAGGTAATAGAACGGATCGTCGAGAGGGTTGGAGGTCACGGGAATTCAAAGCCACGGCAAGCGAACACTGGTTATGCGTACAGATAGCAGCTCAACCCTGCCTGGCGCAAACGGAAAAAGATCAATGGCATTTTTTCGCGCCGTCATCGAACTTTTCCGCCGAGGCTGGCACCAACCGCGTTACAGGGCCGACAATGCCCGCAATCACATTCAAGCAAGGAGTCAGAGGTGGGTATGAAAATCAAGATGCTGGGTATTCCTGTAGCGGTTGCAGCCCTGTTGGCGCTGGGCGGCTGTTCGACCCAGACCGTGGTGACGCTGCAGAACGGCACCCAGTACCTGACCGAGGACATGCCGAAGACCGAGACCGAAGATGGTTTCTATGAGTTTGAGGATATTTCCGGAGCCAAGGTCAAGGTTCGCGCTGATGAAGTCGCGACCGTGCGCAAGGAAGACTGATCCACGCCGATCGTTCCCACGCGGAGCGTGGGAATGATCATGCCGTGTGATGTTCGCGAGCAGGCTCGCTTGTATGTTTAGGCTTGAAGGGGCCGGCACAGGCCCCGCATCGACCTCAGGCGATAACGACCCCGTCGGCGCTCAAACTCCCCAGCGCCACGCCGACCAAGGTCACCGAATCGGCACCAAACGTCAGCACGGTGTCGTGCCCGACCGCTGAGGCATGGGCGCGCAAATCATCCCCCGGCAACACACCCTGCACGCCGAGAAACACCAGTTTGTCATCGGCCGTATAGCCAACCACCCGGTCCTGGCCGAACGCGCCGCTGAACAGAAACGTATCCGCCCCGCCGCCCGATTCCAGCAGGTCGTTGCCAGCGCCACCGACAAACACGTCATTGCCCGCGCCGCCGAGCAAATGATCATTGCCCTCAAGGCCAAACAGCCAATCGCCGTCCGCATGCGCCTTGAGCGTGTCGGCACCGGCCGTGCCTTTAACACTCGATTCGTAAGCGGTCAGGTTACCGCCGACGTTCAAACCCGTCGCAGTGACGCTGTGCAGCACGTCGTCCTTGAATACGCCCCAGAGAAAACCCGGCTCTTTGGTCACGATGCTGCCGATGTCGCGGGTGATGCTGATCCCGCCGTTGGCATCGCGGATGTACAGATTGCCGGCGCCGTCGTTGGCAAAATCAAAGTTCTTCACCGTTTGCTGCAAGTCGAGGGTGTTGCTGCCCTGCCCGCCAAGGATGACGTTGTAGCCGCCGCTGTCACGGAAGTTGTCGTTGCCGGCGCGTCCCTCCAGGTAGTCATTGCCGCTGCCGCCCTGGATCAGGTCGTTGCCGTCACTGCCGATGATGAAGGTGCTGCCCTTGTGGGTTTCGGCGTTGCGGTTGAGCGCCTGCACCCACGTGTTGGTCCGCGTCGGGTCGGACAGGTTGGCGACAATGATTGTCGAGTCGCGGCTGGTCAGGTCATAGAACTTCGACTCGAGCACGCGGGTCATGCCGTCGCCATAGCCCGTGGGCAGGTGCGAAATCCACGTCGGAATATTCAGGATCGAAAACGGCAGCACGTTCCAGGCGCTCGAGGCGTAGTGATCGTTGAAGCTGACGATGTTATCGGTGGTCGAGGCATGCGGCGCGTCGTGCACGCCTACCGAAGCGCTGCTGAAAGTAGACCCGTCGAGGGCACGAAACACCGGGTCGTTTTCGTAACCGATATTCAGCACCTTGTCACCACTGCTCTGGGTGGGCGAGGCGTAGGCGATGTAATTGGAGTCAGCAAAGAACCCACCCCACTTGTCACCGCTCAAGTCGGCCATGCTGTTTACCGCCAGGCCGCCGAGGCTGTGGCCGCTGACCAGCACGTCGTTGCCGCTGAGGCCGTTGGACCGGGCGAATGCGACCACATCGTCGAGCAGATTGCCGAAGGCTTCGCCGACGTAGTTTTTTGCGTAATCGGCCGGGCCGAAGGCTGCAAGCAGGTCACTGATCACGTCGCCAATCGAATCGCCGATGAGGATTTCACGCGGACCACTGGTGCCGCGAAAGGCTATACCCAGTTCGGTGAGGTGGCCCTGAGCGTGATACTTGCCGAGGACTTCCACTTGCGCGCTGGTGTAGCCGGCCTTCTCGCCGAAGAAGGTCCCGCGTGCGTCGGTTTTACCGTCGTAGCCCAATTGCGCGGCGCTGATCGGCGTCCAGCCGGCCTTTTGCACGGCTTCCAGGGCGAGTTTTTCCGAGTCGGGATTCCACGGGATTCCGGGGATCACCCCTTGCGAATCGGTGCCGCCAATCAGCGCGGTGACCAGCGTCCCCGGCAGGCCGAGGCCGAAGCCGTTGTGCTGGTAACCGGCAGCGAAGCCGTTATCGAGGTTGTGATAGGAATACAGCGTGATCGCCATGGCATCGCTGAACATCGCCATGGAATCGGCGGTGCCGAAGTTCTTGTAGTCGTATGCACCCATTGCCATTGCCTCTCTTGTTGTTGGAATTGTCAGAGATAGCTCACAGCCAGAGCGCAAGGCTCCGGAGCATTTCATTACATCTCGTGATGACCCTCAAATATCATGTGCACGCCGGCCCTGTGGGAGCGGGCTTGCTCGCGAAAGCGAAGTGTCAGACGGCACCTTCTCGACTGACACACCGCTTTCGCGAGCAAGCCCGCTCCCACATTTGGATCTTCTGCACATTTGGATTGTTGTACTCGCACAGTCCCATGTGCAGTGCTCCTTGTTCTTGAAAACCCGGCAGCCCGTGACGCGCTGCCGGTTACGCTCAGAACTGCCAGTCGAATCGGCGGTGCCGAAGTTCTTGTAGTCGTATACACCCATTGCCATTGCCTCTCTTGTTGTTGGAATTGTCAGAGATAGCTCACAGCCAGAGCGCAAGGCTCCGGAGCATTTCATTACATCTCGTGATGACCCTCAAATATCATGTGCACGC
>NZ_JAFCWZ010000020.1:0-59789 GCF_049897785.1 Pseudomonas sp. TSRC2-2 | reverse complement strand
CCTTGGGCAAGGCCGAGTTGAAGGGTCGCACGTTCGGGGATACTGAGTTCGTGATAGGACATAGTGGCAGCACCGTACCGGAAAGGTCAGGTGTTGCACTCAGTTTTTGCGGCCGCCCTGCATAAGTCTGTTCTTACCATTCACTGTTCTGAAGAATATTCATCAATGTCCGAGACGCTTTACCCATGAACTAACTGCATCTTCAATCAATGCGTGGGCATGAATGAAAGCGGCCTTGCCTTGACGATACGGATCATGTATTTCGCGCTCGCTCTGCCATTTGCCGAGCAGAAACACTTTGCCTCTGGCGTGCGAGGCAATCTTCAGCACTTGATTGACGTGGGCCTTTTCCATCACCAGGATCAGGTCCGAGTCATTGACGATGTCCGAAGTCAGTTGCCGCGCCTTGAACGCCTCGGCGCAATGCCCGTGCTCTTCAAGAACCTGCCGCGCCGAGGCTTCCACCCCCTCGCCTACGCGGGCGGACAGGCCGGCGGAGGACACCTTGATGGTGGACGCGCCCAGTGCATTGCGCAGCAGCAGTTCAGCCGTCGGACTTCGGCATATATTGCCCACGCAGACAACGAGGATCTTTTTGAACAAGTCTTGCTTTCCTGTGTAATATCAAACAGCCAACATGCCGTAAAAAGTTAATGAACCCTCACGACTTTCCTGCACTCAGAAATAGCTTCGCCCTGTTAGTACAGGAACATTAAGTACCACAGCGTTTTAAGCCGCCCCAACCACAATTAGCGGACTAAAAATAACTGTGATTTTCAGCTGCTGTTTTCCTGACAAAAAATAACATTCGCGCACTTAGTGCTATCACCGTTATCGGAAATTGTGTGACGGGATAAATATTCGTAGTTGTCATTCTCTTCAGGAGAGCAGACATGAAAACAGCACAGCGCAATAAACTCGCCGCCCTCGCCCTGATGGCGCTCGGTGCCACCAGCCAGGTTCACGCCAGTGAGCTGTTCCCCAACCTTCCGGCGAAAACCATCGGCGTGCAGGTGAAGATCCAGAGCTTCACCGCCGCCGATGCCGCGCAAATCAAAGCGGCCGGCTTCAGCTTTGTGCGCTTCGGCGTGTGGAGCGACAGCCTCACCGCGAAGACTTATCAGAAACAGGTTAGCGATGCCTTCGCCGCCGCCGCTTCCGCCGGGCTGCCGGTGCTGCTGACGGTGCGCGCAATCAAGGCTCTGCCGGCCACTTCGCCGGAGGAACTGAACGCCGCCGGCGGTAAGTTCGCCAACACCGTGACCGGGCTGGAAAAAACCTGGAGTTCGCAATTGGTGGCGATCGAAATCTGGAACGAGCCTGATCTGGAAACCTATTGGCCGACGCGCAATTTCGACACCACGTTCGTGCCGTTCATGGCCGGTATGTGCAAGACCCTCGAAGGTCAGCCGCAGACGACACCACGCGTCGGCTTCGGCTTTGCCCGGCCGCCAAGCGCGGGCTCGGCGTCGACGGTGGCGCTGAAAAGCATCGTCAGCGATTACCCCAAGTGCTTGAACGCCGTGTCCTATCACCCTTACGGCATGACCGCCACGCAGATCAGCAACGCGCAGACGTTCATTCAGCAGAACTTCAATCTGCCGGGTGTCATCAGCGAATGGGGAGTTTCGGCCCTCGCCTCCAACGGCGGTCCTGAGGGGCAAGCGACCAAAATCAACGCGTTTATTACCGACGTTAAACGCCTGAATATTCCCCTGACCTCTATCTATGAATGGCGGAACAGTGATTCAGGTAGTAACGATCGTGAGAAGAACTTCGGCTTTCTCACCTCTGACGGCCAGCCAAAACCGGCACGGTTGTCCGTGGAAGGTCTGTTGAACGCTGAGTGAGCCTTGGGCAACCGGTCTGTTCACAGGTCGGTTGCTTTGAACCTGTGGGCTGTTTTGGCATCGTATTCAGCGACACCGCGCCCCGCCTTTCAAACAATCGTTTTCAGGTTGTTGCCGCAGGGGCCTTCGATGCACGAATGCACCCTTGAGTGCCTGTCAGCGCTCGGGTAATGTCTTCAGACCCATAGGATAGAGCACGCCCATGACTTCCAAGCTGGAACAACTCAAACAGTTCACCACCGTGGTTGCCGACACTGGCGACTTCGAAGCGATCGCCCGAGTCAAACCGGTCGACGCCACTACCAACCCTTCCCTGCTGCTCAAGGCTTCTGCCATTCACGGCTATGCCGAACTGCTGAACGATTGCGTCCGCGACTGCAAGGGCGATGTCGGCCTGGCCAGCGACCGTTTCGGTGTCGCAGTGGGCAAGGAAATTCTCAACGTGGTTCCGGGCCGCATCTCCACCGAAGTGGATGCGCGTCTGTCCTTCGACCAGGATGCAATCCTCAAGCGTGCGCATCGCCTGATCGAGCTGTACGACAAGGCCGGCGTCGGCCGCGACCGCGTGCTGATCAAGATCGCCTCGACCTGGGAAGGCATCCGCGCTGCCGAGATCCTCGAGAAGGAAGGCATCCAGACCAACCTGACCCTGCTGTTCTCCTTCGCCCAGGCCGCCGCCTGCGCCGATGCCGGGGTGTTCCTGATCTCGCCGTTCGTGGGCCGTATCTACGACTGGTACAAGAAGGCCAACGGCAACGACTACACCGGCGCCGATGATCCGGGCGTGCAGTCGGTGACGCGCATCTACAACTACTACAAGGCCAATGACTACAAGACCGTGGTCATGGGCGCCAGCTTCCGTAACATCAACCAGATCGAGCAACTGGCCGGCTGCGATCGTTTGACCATCAGCCCGGAACTGCTGGAGAAGCTGGCCGCCGACACCGGCAAGCTGGAACGCAAACTGGCGCCGGGCAATGCCGGTGAAGCGCGTCTGAGCCTCAATGAAGCGCAATTCCGCTGGTTGTCCAACGAAGACGCGATGGCCACCGAGAAACTGGCTGAAGGCATCCGTCAGTTCGCCCGCGATCAGGAGAAGCTCGAAGCGCTGTTGCAGGCCAAGCTGTGATTTGAGTTTGTAGAATGCAAAAAGGGCGAACCTGTGAGGGTTCGCCCTTTTTCATTCTGCATTGAGAGGCGCCTTGACCGAACTGAAGCCTTCGCGAGCAAGCCCCGACACCATCAATTCACGAGATCAGTGTCTTTCCAGCGCATTCACCAGATCATGAAACGCTTCACGATTGGAATCGTTAAGGCCCATGAGAATCTTGTGCGCTTCCAGCACTTTGATCCGCACCACTTCTTCGGATTGGTCCTGGTCCGGCAAATCGTCCAGGCACTCCGGGCAAGGCACCGGGTGATTGACGATGTTGAACACCTGCTCGAAACCCATCGACTGCAACAGCCGAGTAATGTCTTCGTGGGTGGTGACAACCGTCGGCAACAGGCCGACCTTCTGCCGCGACAGGATCGACAGTTTGGCCAGCAGGCCCAACGTCGTGCTGTCGATGCTGCGGGTTTCGGTCAAATCGATCACGATCGCGTTGAAATTCAGCGCGGTGAAGATTTTCTCAATAGTCGCATCCAACGCCGAACACAGGGTCAGGCGAACTTCACCGACGAACTTCAGGACGAACGTGCCGTCCTGCTCGGCGAACTGGATTCTACCGGTACTCATTGAAGATTCCTGCTCAACACCAACAGGGCGATATCATCCGGCATCTCCCCTAGCGTGGCCAAACCAAACACTTGCCGCAGACCATCCAGGCTGCCGCCCGCCAACTTCACCCGCTCGGGCAAAGCAGCTTCTTTTTCTTTGAGCGTTGCTTCTGGCAAAAGATCCAGAATGCCATCAGACATCAGCGTCAGGCTGAACGTCGGTGGCAGCTCGAGCACGTGGTCTTCGTAGGTGGCTTCATTGAACAGCCCCACCGGCAGACCACGGCCTTCGAGATAACGAACACTGTCAGGCGTGTACAACACAGGCAAAGGCAGATGGCCGCCAATGCTATAGGTCAACAAACCGGTCTCCTCGTCGATGACTCCACCGACCATTGTGACGTGTTTACCCAGCTTACAACTGATCAGCCCCCGGTTGATATGACCGAGCACTTCCGAAGGCTTGAACTCCGGCAAGGTACCGCTGCGTTTCGACTCGAAGAGCAAACGCGTGGTCATGAATTTCAACAGCACGGTGACGAAGGCTGATGACGCGCCGTGACCGGAAACATCCGCCAGGTAAAACGCGACCCGGCGCTCATCGACGCGGAAATAGTCGACAAAATCACCCGACAGGTACAACGACGGGATGATCTGGTGGGCAAAGTGGAATTCGTCAATGCTCCACGGACTTTCCGGCAGCATGTTCATCTGCACCTGGCGACCGGCGTTCTGGTCTTCCTGAAGCAGGTTCAGGCTGGCTTCCAGCTCCCGGTTGGCCTTCTCCAGCTTCTCGCGGTAACGCTGGTTTTCCAGCAACAGCCGCGCACGATCCAGGGCCCGGCGCACGGAGTGCTCGAGCACAGCCAGACCTTCGAGAGGCTTGATCAGGTAATCCGCCGCGCCCAGGCGCAGGGCCTCGACCGCGTCGTTCATCACCCCGGCACCGGAGACGACGATCACCGGTGTCTCTGGCGAGCGCTCGGTGACCTGACGGATCAGTTCCAGACCGCCCATCTGCGGCATGCGCAGATCGCAGATGACCAGATCGGGCTCGTCTTGCTCGAATACCTGAAGACCCTGTTGACCGTTGCCGGCCTGCAGGACGCTGAAACCACTGTCTTCCAGATAGGCCGCGAGACTCGCGCGCACTACCTCGTCATCATCGATTATCAGCAGCGTGGCACTGGTTTTTGGCATGTGGGCAAACGGCGCCAGAATTAGGTTGGCGTAGTGAGCGGGGCAACGGCCCTGCGCAGACTACTGGATTCGCTTTCTAGCCTCTCTGCTGCAACGCTTTCAAGCATTCGCCTGGCGCGCGGTTTTAAACAGAGGTGCCCTTCTAAGGCGCAGACGGTACTCCCATCCGCAGAGCGTTTCAAGCATGCGCCGATTGTCGCTTGACGACTTTGTTTGTCAAATCACCGGGAGTTATAAGAACCGCTCTAACCGTAACCCGATGGAAGGTAGCGGCCGTTGCAGGCGACGCTCTGGCGCGGACAAAAAAGGCGACCCGAGGGTCGCCTTTCTGTCACCGGTCGAAATCAGAAATCGTCTTCGACCTGACCGTCCTTCACCTTGAACTCGCGGTTCTGCAGGTAAGCGTTGCGGATGAAGGTGTATTTGTCGCCGCTGATCAGCTTCTCGCTCGACAGCAGGCTGGCGCGGGTGTCGACGATGTTCAGGCCGAAGATCGAGTTACGCGTCGGCACGTGATCGATGTAGCGGTACATGCCAGTGTAGCTGTCGACGTACTTGGACGGCGCGTCCCGCAGGGTGCTCGGGCCCATCAGCGGCAACATCACGTAGGGACCGCTGCCCACGCCCCAGTAGCCGAGGGTCTGGCCGAAATCTTCGTCGCTGCGGTTCAAGCCCATTTTGGTGCCGACGTCGAAGAAGCCGAGCAGACCGAAGGTAGTGTTGAAAATCAATCGGGCGGTATCAACGCCCGCGGCAGCCGGTTTGGCCTGCAGAATGTTGTTCGCCAGGTTGGTGACGTCACCGACGTTGCGGAACATGTTGTGGATGCCGTCTTCGACAAACTGCGGGGTGACGAACTCATAACCTTGCGCCAAAGGCTTCAGCGCGTAGGTGTCAACGAAGTCGTTGAACTGGAAAATCGGCCGGTTGACGCTTTCCCAAGGGTCTTCTTCGGTGGCCGCCTGGGTGGCGAACGGCGCCAGCAACAGGCTGGCACATACACTTAGCTGAGTGAGCGAAGGGCTCCAGCGCATAGAAAAACTCCTTGGATTTGATACTGGCGCGGCCCTCTCGGCCCGCGCATTAAGGCCGCTAGTATAAGCGCAAACGGCGATTTGGGCAGTGCGCCGCTGCAACGATATGCAGGAAGTTTCCTACGTCGACTTTCACAGGGCTGTCATGCAACTGTCACCCGCGCGCCTTAGTCTTGGCGTTATTTCAGGGACGTTGCCATGACTCACGCCGAAACCTTGCCCGTCGCCGCGCCCAGTCTGACTGCCGTACTGTTCGGCCTGAGCGGTTGCCTGGTGGATTTCGGCGCCCGCGCCGCGCAAGAGCTCGACGCCCAGCCGGAACATGCCAAAACTACGCCCGGCGCACTCGATAGCCTGAAAAGTTTGCAGCGCCAGGGAATTCCCTGCGCGTGGCTCGACGAACTGCCCGCTGCCCTCGCTCGGTCACTGGCCGCCGCGCTGCCGGACTGGATCAAACCCACGCAACATTCAGCAACAATGAATCCGTGGCCAGCCCCCAATGCGTGCTGGCAAGCGTTGATGGATCTGAACATCGACCGCCTCGACGGTGGCGTGCTGGTCAGCGGTGAGCCGCGTCTGTTAAAGGCCGGCCTGAACGCAGGGCTATGGACGATTGGCCTGGCGTCCTGTGGATCACTGTGCGGCCTGAGCCCACGCGAATGGCAGGCCCTCTCGCAAAAGGAACGCGAACAGTTGCGCGGCAGGGCCACCGTGCAGTTGTTCAGCCTGGGTGTGCATTCGGTGATCGATCACCTCGGCGAACTCGATGCCTGTCTCGCCGACATCAGCCTGCGCCGTGCCAAAGGCGAAAAGCCCTGACCGGCGTCATGCAGGTTTACCGAGAGTGGATTAATCTAAAGGTCAGCCATAGACCTTTGGCGCGCGGCTGCGGTCAATGCCAGTGCCTATTGATAAAAGGAAACCACCATGCCCGCCCAAGAACTGCAAAAACAGCTCGATACCCTGCGCGAGCAGCTGGAACACAATCCACCGCTGTCGGAAGCCGAACGTGAAGATCTGCATGCGCTGATGGCGCAGATCGAATCGGAAATCCAGTTGGAAACTGCCACTCAGGACGCGAGCATCGCCGATGGCGTGAACCTGGCGGTCGAGCGCTTCGAAGTCGAACACCCGGCGATCGCCGGCACCCTGCGCAATATCATGAATACGCTGGGCAGCATGGGCATCTGAGCCCCGCCGGAAAATAGCCCTGCCAGCGATGGCAGGGCTTTTTCATATTGAAACGCGGTCAAATGTTTGAGCGGGCTTGCTCGCGAATGCGGGGTTTCATTTAACAATGATGTCGACTGACACAACGCTTTCGCGAGCAAGCCCGCTCCCACATTGGGTAGTTTATTGGCGTACGAGGCGATGGTTCGGCAGCTGTACGCTTTCGGTACTGCGATACGGATTGATATCCAGCCCACCCCGCCGCACATAGCGCGCAAACACCGTGAGTTTCTCCGGCTTCAACAACCGCTGCAGATCAAGAAAGATCCGCTCCACGCATTGCTCATGGAAGTCAGAGTGCTGGCGGAAGCTGACGATGTATTCGAGCAGGCTGGCGTGATCCAGCGCTGCGCCGCGATAGTCCACTACCACGCTGCCCCAGTCCGGCTGGCTGGTCACCGGACAGTTGGATTTGAGCAGATGGCTGTGCACGCTCTCTTCAACAATTCGCGAATCGTCGCAACGCAGCAGCTCCGGGCGTGGGTGTTCGTAGTTGCTGACGCTGATATCCAGATCGTCGATGCACACACCCGGCAATGCCACAACGCCTTCAGCTTCCACGTCTTTCAAACTGCGCACCCGCACGCCCACCGGTTTGCCGGCAGCGGCGGACAGATCCTTGACCAGCGTCGCTTCCAATGTCGCGACGTCGGCGAACGGCGTTTGGTTCAGCGAGTTGAGGTAGAGCTTGAACGACTTCGATTCGATGATGTTCGGCGAGTCCGCCGGGATGCTGAATTCAGCGATCGCCACCACCGGTTTGCCCGAGGGCAGCAGCCACGACAGTTCGAAGCAGTTCCAGAAATCCACACCTTTATAAGGCAGGGTTTCGGCGGTCAGGCCCAGCTCGGCCCATTTCGCGGTGCGCGGAATCGGGAACAACAGGGACGGCGTGTAAGTGGCGATGTATTCGCTGGATTTGCCCAGCGGCGAATGTTCGGCTGCGGGATGCATGGCGGAAACCTGACTGAAGAATCAGCGGATTCTACCAGCCTTTGCCCGCGCCTTTGAGTGCTTACTGACTGACTGTCAATTTGCCGACCATCCCCGCCTGATAATGCCCGGGAATATTGCAGGCAAACTCGAGCGCCGTGGCCTTGCTGAAAGTCCAGGTCAGCTCGGCGGTTTTACCCGGCTCGACCAACACGCTGTTGGGGTCGTCATGCTGCATGCCATGGCCCATCGCTGCGTGATCCATGCCTGCCACGTCGTGGGACATTTCCTTAATTCCAGTAGGCGTGAGCATGCCGCTTTGCTGCATCTGCAACATTTCCTGCTGGTGACTGGCATGCATCGCCGCATCACCGAGGTTGAATTCATGCAGCAACTGGCCTTTATTCACCAGCACAAAGCGAACCGTCTCACCGGCCTTGATCTGTATGGTTTTCGGATCGAAGTTCATGTCGCCCATGACGATCTCGATACTGCGTGAGGCCTGACTCGCGGCAGCCGGCTGGCCGAAGGCGAAGGCGTGCGCCGGTGTCGCCGAGACGGGCGAGCTCAATGCGAGCAGACAGGCGGCTAACGTCAGGGATAAACGAAAAAACATGGTCAGGCTCCAACAAGAGGAAGTTCAGCTTGTGGGAAACTCTAACCACCCTGCACTGGCATCGACCTGACAGGCAGATTACAACTTTGTCAGCTTGGCGCTTATTGCTCGCTCTCAAGGTATAACGCCCTCGCCCGTTATTCATCCCGAACCAGCCCCGAGTCGCCCATGAAACTGTTGATCGTCGAAGACCAAGCGAAAACCGGCCAATACCTGCGCCAGGGCCTGACCGAGGCCGGGTTCAATACCGAGCTGGCGGCCGACGGCTACAGCGGCCAGCAATTGGCCTTGAGCGGCGAGTACGCGCTGCTGATCCTCGATGTGATGCTGCCCGGGCGCAGTGGCTGGCAGATTGTCCAGGCGGTACGCAGTGCCGGGCTGGACACACCGGTACTTTTTCTGACCGCCAAAGACGCGGTGGATGACAGGGTTCACGGCCTTGAACTGGGCGCCGATGATTATCTGGTCAAGCCCTTCGCCTTTTCCGAACTGCTTGCGCGGGTGCGCAGCCTGTTGCGCCGCGGCAGCGCCACGCCGCCGGAAACCAGCCTGCAACTGGCTGATCTGCGTCTGGACCTGATCCGCCGCCGCGTCGAACGCAGTGGCCAGCGCATCGACCTGACCGCCAAAGAGTTCGCCCTGCTGGAAATGCTCTTGCGCCGTCAGGGCGAAGTGTTGCCGAAGTCGCTGATCGCTTCGCAGGTCTGGGACATGAATTTCGACAGCGACACCAATGTCATCGAAGTAGCGATTCGTCGGTTGCGCCTGAAGGTCGACGACGATTTCCCCAACAAGCTGATCCACACCGTGCGCGGCATGGGTTACGTGCTCGAGGAGCGCGCGCTGTGATGCGTCGATTGTCCTTGAGCACACGTCTCGCCCTGCTGTTTGCCGCCTGCACCGCAGTGGTTTCGCTGCTCGCCGGGGTCCTGTTCGACCGCGCCAGCGAGGCGCACTTCATCGAACTCGACCAACAGCAACTGGAAGCTCAGCTGATCGGCCTGCGCCGCGCCTTGCAGGATCTGCAGCCTGCTCAGCGCGAAGCGCGGCTGGCCGATGAACTCAGCCGTCAGGCGGATCTGTCGCTGCGCATTACCAGCGGCGACGGTCAGCACTGGTACGACAGCTCGGTTCAAATCCCGAAGAATCTGCCGCTGCTAACCGGACTGTCGACCATCAGCCATGAAGGGACCGACTACCGCGTACTTCGCGCCCCACTCTACCCGGAGACCATGGATACGCCGCAGCTGACGTTGCTCCTGGACATCACCCATCACCAGCATTTTCTTGAGCGCATGCAGCATCTGATCTGGCTCACCGTCGGCCTGTCAGCGCTAGCCACGGCCCTGCTCGGTGCCTGGGCCGCGCGCAGCGGTCTGCGCCCGTTGCGACGAATGAGCGCGGTGGCCCGTGGGATTTCTGCGCAATCGCTGAATGCCCGACTGCCTGAAGAGAAGATGCCGCCAGAGCTTGCGGAAATGGCCCACAGCTTCAACGCCATGCTCGCACGCCTCGACGACTCGTTTCAGCGTCTTTCGGCGTTCTCTGCCGACATAGCCCATGAACTGCGCACCCCACTGTCGAACCTGCTGACACACACTCAGGTCACCCTCACCCGCCCTCGCCCGCTCGAAGACTATCGCGAAGCGCTGCACAGCAACCTTGAAGAACTGCAATGGATGGCGCAACTGGTCAACGACATGCTCTATCTGGCCAAGGCTGACCACGGTTTGCTGATGCCCACCCGCGAACCGCTGGAATTGGCGGATGAGGCGGACATGTTGCTGGAGTTTTTTGCACCATTGGCCGAAGACGCCGGCGTGAGTTTGAGTCGTGAGGGCGAGGCGCACATCGATGGTGATCGCGGCATGTTGCGCCGGGCCTTGTCGAATCTGCTGGATAACGCGCTGCGGTTTACCCCGCCTCAAGGTTATGTGCGGTTGAGCATCGTCGATCAGGCGAACGCTGTTCGCGTCTGCGTCGAGAACAGTGGTCAGGGAATTTCAGCGCAGGTGTTGCCACGTTTGTTTGACCGATTCTATCGAGCGGATCCGGCGCGGCAGGAAGGCAGTAGTGAGCATGCCGGGTTGGGCTTGGCGATCACTCAGTCGATCGTGCGGGCCCATGGCGGGACGATTCATTGCGAATCTGGAGCGGGTTGGACGCGGTTTGTAATCGAGTTGCCTCGGACCTGATCGTTCCCACGCTCTGCGTGGGAACGCAGCCCGGGACGCTCCGCGTCCCTTCAAGAGCCGAACGCAGAGCGTCCGTTGAGACATTCCCACGCAGAGCGTGGGAACGAGCATGGAGTGGCTTACGAATATCTCAAGGCATGCGCCGGTTCGATCTTCGCCGCTCGCCATGCCGGATACACCGTCGCCAGAAAGCTCAGAATGAAACCTGCCGAGCAGATCAACAGCACATCGCCACTCTGCAGCTCCGAGGGCAGGTTGCTGACGAAGTACACGTCCGAACTGAAGATGTGCTGGCCTGTCACGCGCTCGACCCAGCCGACCATCTCGCTGACATTGAGCGCGGCAATCACGCCCAGCACACCGCCAATGATGGTGCCGACAATGCCGATCACCGTGCCCTGCACCATGAAGATCGCCATGATCTGCCGCGGCGTAGCGCCGATGGTGCGCAGGATCGCGATGTCGGCGCCTTTGTCGTTCACCACCATGATCAACGTCGCGATGATGTTGAACGCCGCTACCGCGACGATCATCAGCAACAGCAGGCCGATCATGGTTTTTTCCATCTTCATCGCGCTGAACAGGCTGCCCTGGGTGTGGGTCCAGTCGTCAGCCTTGAAGTCGGCACCGAGGCCAGCGGCAATGTCCGCAGACACCTTCGGCGCGGCGTACAGATCCTTGACCGCCAACCGCACGCTCTGCACCTGATTCGGCTGCCAATGCTGCATGGCCGCAGCGTCGGCAACGTGGATCAGGCCCATCGAGCCGTCCAGCTCGGCGCCGACCTTGAACACGCCAACCACATTCAGGCGCTGCATGCGCGGGGTGATACCGCCCGGCGCGGTACTGACTTCCGGAACGATTAGGGTGATCTTGTCGCCAACATTGAGGCGAAAACGCCGCGCGGTGATTTCACCGATCACCACACCGAATTCGCCCGGCTTCAAGGCATCCAGACGCCCTTGGACGATGTGCTGAGCAACGATCGAGACCTTGCCTTCCTGCGCCGGATCGACGCCGCTGATCTGGATCGGCTGCATCGAACCCTTGTAGGAAAGCATGCCTTCCATTTCAGTGAACGGCACGGCGGCGGTCACTTCTGGGTTTTTCATCGCGGCGGCGGCCACCGGCTGCCAGTCGTCGATCGGCTTGACGCCGACGATGGTCGCGTGCGGCACCATGCCGAGGATGCGCGAGCTCATTTCGCGCTGGAAGCCGTTCATCACCGACAGCACCACGATCATCGCCAGGACGCCGAGGGCGAGGCCGATCATCGAGGTCATCGAAATGAACGAAACAAAGCGATTGCGGCGCTTGGCGCGGGTATAGCGCGTGCCGATAAAGATCGATAACGGTCTGAACATTCGCTGGGGCACCGTATAGAAATAAAAGACCCGGCGCCCTTACGGGCGCCGGGTTTCAGCCAGTCAGATGGGAGTCAGGCAACCTTCCTGCAATTGCAGGACGCGGTCCATCTGCCGAGCCAGGTTCATGTCATGCGTCACCACCAGGAACGCCGTGCGCATCGACGTGCTCAGCTCCAGCATCAGATCCTGAATGCCTTCGGCGGTGTGCAGGTCGAGGTTGCCGGTTGGCTCGTCGAGCATCACCAGCCCCGGGTTGTTGACCAGGGCGCGGGCGATGGCCACACGCTGACGTTCGCCGCCGGACAGTTCCGCCGGCTTGTGTTCCAGACGATGGCCGAGACCGACACGCTCCAGCAATGCCGTGGCACGCTGACGCGCCTCCGGGATTGGCGTCTTGCCGATCAACAGCGGCATGCAGACGTTTTCCAGCGCGGTGAATTCCGGCAGCAAATGGTGGAACTGGTAAACGAAACCAAGGGCGCGGTTACGCAGCAAACCGCGCTTCTTCTCGCTCAGGGCCGAAAGCTCTTCGCCATCGAGCCAGACGCTGCCCTTGCTCGGCGTATCGAGACCGCCGAGCAGGTTGAGCAACGTACTCTTGCCGGAACCGGATTTGCCAACGATCGCCACACGCTCGCCCGGGTGCAACTCCAGTTGCAGGCCGGCCAGCACTTGTACCGACTCAGGCCCCTCCTCGTAGGATTTGCCCAGGTTACGGCAGCTCAGAATTGCTTGTTCACTCATGCCCGACTCACTCATAACGTAACGCCTCCGCCGGCTGGGTGCGCGCGGCACGCCAGGCGGGATACAGGGTGGCGAGGAAACTCAGGACCAACGCAGCGGCGCAAACCATGACGACGTCCTGGCTTTGCACCTGCGAAGGAAGATAATCGATGAAATACACGTCAGCATTAAGGAATTTGTGGCCGATCAACCCTTCAAGCGCCGAAATGGCCGCACTGACATTCAGCGCCGCAAGGATCCCGACCACCGCGCCGATGGCCGTGCCGACCACGCCGATCACCGTGCCCTGAACCATGAACGTGCGCATGATGGTGCCCGGCGTCGCGCCGAGGGTACGCAGAATGGCGATGTCACCCTTCTTGTCGTTCACCACCATCACCAGCGTGGAAATGATGTTGAACGCGGCGACGGCGACGATCAGCAGCAACAGCAGGCCGATCATGGCTTTTTCCATGCGGATCGCCTGATACAGGTTGCCGTGAGTGCGAGTCCAGTCGCGGGCGTAGTAACGATCTTCGCCGAGCTGCTGGGCGATGTTCCACGCCTCGCGCGGGGCCTGGAACAGATCGTCGAACTTCAGCCGCAGACCCTGCACCTGATCGGCTTTCCAGCGGTGCATCTTGGCCAGGTCCTGCAGGTTGGTCACGCCCAGGTAGCCGTCGAGCTCGCCGGCGCCGACGTGGAAAATCCCGACCACGGTGAAACGCTTCATGCGCGGGAACATGCCTGCCGGGGTGACGCTGACTTCGGGCGCGACGAAGGTGATCTTGTCACCGATACCAACGCCGAGCTTGGTCGCGGCCTTGTCGCCGATGACGATGCCGAAGCTACCCGGTGTCAGGTCGTCGAGTTTGCCCTGCTTCATGAAGTTGTCGATGATCGACACATTGCGCTCGAGCGCAGGATCAATGGCATTGAGCAGCACTTTGGAGACCTGACCATTGTTGGTCAGCAAACCCTGCATCTGGGTGAACGGCGCTACTGCCGTCACCTGCCGGTTCTGCTTGACCTTGTCGGCCAGGCTCTGCCAGTCGTTGATCGGCTCGCCGGTCTCAAGGGTGGCGTGGGGCACCATGCCCAGCACGCGGGTGCGCATCTCATGATCGAAGCCATTCATCACCGACAGCACGACAATCATCACGACCACGCCAAGGGCGAGTCCGATCATCGAAGTCAGGGAAATGAAGGACACAAAATGATTGCGACGCTTTGCACGGGTATAACGCGTGCCGATAAATACGAAGAGAGGTCTGAACATGTCGGGGCTTGTTCGGAGGGAAAAGGAACGTCCTTGTGGCGGGGGTCGAAAACCAGCTTTACACTCAGACCACCGCCGCTACCATGGGTTCGCCATGTCGACATTAGATGAAGAAGATCGCCGCGAATACTACCGTATCGAGGACATGATCGCACTGGAAATTCGGCCCCTGTCCGCTCCCGAAGCCGCAGGCGAGGAAGTGTTGCAGGATGCTTCCCCACTCTTCAACCTGCTCAGCGAATTACACCTGAGCGAATTCGAGTCGCAGCACCTGCTGCGCCAGATCAGCGAGCGCGACCGCGCCATCGCTGCGTTCCTCAAATCGCAGAACAAACGCATCGACCTGCTCAGCCAGGTGGTCGCCCTGACCGTGCTCGGCCACATCGGCGAGCCGCAACCGGTAATCATCTCCGAGGGCGGAATCGATTTTCAGTACCCGACCCCGATTGCCACTGGCGCGCACCTGTCGGTGAAACTGGTGCTGATGCCGCAAGCCTTGGGCCTGCTGTTGCGCGCCCGGGTTACCCATTGCGATCCGAAGGGCGATGGCTATGACGTCGGCACCGAGTTCGAGCGCCCGACCGATGCCCAGCGCCAGTTGCTTGCGCGCTACATCTTGCAAAAGCAGGCCCAGGAACGCCGTCTGGCCCGCGAACAGAACGACTCTGGCATTTAACTTAAGGAAGCACCGTGACCCTCATCTACGGCCACCGCGGCGCCAAGGGCGAAGCACCGGAAAACACCCTGAGCAGCTTTCAGGAATGCCTCAAGCACGGCGTGCGCCGCTGCGAACTGGATCTGCACCTGTCCAGGGACGGTGAACTGATGGTCATTCACGACCCGACGCTCAAGCGCACCACCGAGCGCCGCGGCAAAGTCGTCGAGCACACCGCCGCCGAACTGGTGACCTACGACGCGCGCAAGGGTGGCCCGGGCTGGATCAAGCCGTGCCCGATTCCGACGCTGGAAGAGTTGTTCGAGAAGTGTGATTTCGAGCACTGGCAGCTGGAAGTCAAAAGCGCTTCACGCACCCGCGCGGCAACTACCGTGCTGGCGATTCGGGAAATGGCTCAGCGCCATGGCCTGCTCGACAAGGTCACGATCACCTCGAGTTCGCGGGAAGTCTTGAAGGCAGCGCTGGATCTGGTGCCGGACGTGTCGCGTGGCCTGGTGGCCGAGTACGCCTGGCTTGATCCATTGAAGGTTGCGGCCAGTTACGGTTGCGAGATTCTCGCGTTGAACTGGACGCTGTGTACGCCGGAACGCCTGCAAAAAGCGCAACGTCAGGGCCTGCATGTGTCGGTGTGGACCGTCAACGAGCCTGCACTGATGCGCAGACTCGCCGACTTCGGCGTTGACAGCCTGATTACAGACTTTCCCGGTTTGGCCACTGCCACCCTTGAGAATTGCTGAAATCGGTCTCCCCGGCCGGCTCAGGCCACCGGCCGGAGCCCGTCAAAAAAGCCGGTTGAGGCCGTCGTACGCCGCTACCCGATAGGCTTCGGCCATGGTCGGGTAGTTGAACGTGGTGTTGACGAAATACTTCAGGGTGTTCAGCTCGCCCGGCTGGTTCATGATCGCCTGACCGATGTGAACGATCTCCGACGCCTGATAACCGAAGCAGTGCACGCCGAGCACTTCCAGCGTTTCGCGGTGGAAGAGAATCTTCAGCATGCCCTGCGGCTCACCGGCGATCTGTGCACGCGCCATGCTCTTGAAGAACGCCTTGCCGACTTCGTACGGCACTTTGGCCTGGGTCAGCTCCTGCTCGTTCTTGCCGATCGAGCTGATCTCCGGAATGGTGTAGATGCCGGTCGGCACGTCATTGACGAAGCGCCAGCTGCCATTGTCGACGATGCTGCCAGCGGCCGAACGGCCCTGGTCGTGGGCGGCACTGGCCAGGCTCGGCCAGCCGATCACGTCACCGGCGCCGTAGATGTTCTCTATGCAGGTGCGGTAGTTCTGGTCGACTTCGATCTGGCCACGGCTGTTGACCTTGACCCCGATGTTTTCCAGCCCCAGCGTGTCGGTGTTGCCAGTACGGCCGTTGCACCAGAGCAAGGCGTCGGCCTTGATCTTCTTGCCGGACTTCAGGTGCAGGATCACCCCGTTGTCCACACCTTCGACGCGGTCGTACTCCTCGTTGTGGCGCACGGTGATGTTGTTGTTGCTGAAGTGGTAGCTCAGCGCCTGGGAAATTTCCGAGTCGAGGAAGCTCAGCAACTGGCCACGGTTGTCGACCAGTTCGACCAGCACACCCAGACCACTGAAGATCGACGCGTATTCGCAACCGATCACACCAGCGCCGTAAACGATCAGTTTGCGCGGGGTGTGGCCGAGGCTGAGGATGGTGTCGCTATCGTAGATACGCGGGTGGTGGAAATCGATGTCCGCCGGGCGATACGGACGCGAACCGGTGGCGATGATGATGTGCTTGGCCACCAGCTTCTCGACCACGCCGTTGCCGCAGACCACTTCGATGGTTTGCTCGTCGGCGAAGCTGCCGGTACCGAAGAACACGTCGACGCGATTACGGGCGTAGTAGCCGGTGCGCGAGGCGACTTGTTTGGAAATGACTTTTTCGGCGCTTTTCAACACGTCCGGGAAGGAGAACCAGCGTGGCTCGCCGATCGCGCGGAACATCGGGTTGGTGTTGAACTGCATGATCTGCCGCACCGAGTGACGCAGTGCCTTGGACGGGATGGTGCCGAGGTGGGTGCAGTTGCCGCCGACCTGACGACGGCTATCGACCATCGCGACCTTGCGCCCCGCTTTGGCGGCGTTCATTGCCGCGCCTTCTCCCGCCGGGCCGGAACCCAGTACCACCACGTCGTAGTTGTAGACAGCCATGCGTACTCCTCAGAACAGGCCGCGGTGCCAACAGCACCGGCGGCTAAATCACGCCGAACGGCGGCGCGAAGGAACAATTGGGGGCCAGTGAAGAACCCGGACACAGTCTATAGAAGCGTCAACGCCGCGCACATTAACCCTTGGTCGCGTCGTAGGCTACTTTTGCCTGCACTACAACGCCAGCTTTCGTCTTGTCTTCGGTCAGTTTTTTTCACCGACAAGCTGCGTAAATGCCTGACTGCTGCGGGTGTCGAAACCTGTATCGGCACGCAGGACAAAGAATGCAGCAATGCCATGCTTTTGGGCATAGTCCCGCGCCCTTTCCGGCCCGAGAATCAGCAACAGCGTCGATAGTCCATCGGCCATCAACGCTGAAGGATGAATCACCGTGACTGACGCCAGGTCGTGTAGGACCGGCCGCCCGCTACGTGCATCGAAGGTGTGGGAATAACGCCGGCCGTCTTGCAGAAAGTAGTGGCGATAGTCACCAGAAGTGGAAACACCATAGCCATCGACATCGATAATCCGCTCGGCCACTTGCTGGTCATCCCGGGGTTCTTCGAGAGCGATGCGCCATGCTGAGCCGTCAGGCTTCTTGCCCTTGGCTTTGAGCTCTCCCGTGGCTTCGACCAGATAATTGTCGATGCCCATGTGCTGCAATCTGACCGCGATGACATCCACGGCATAACCGGCTGCGATGCTGTTGAAGTCGACTGCGACGGCGGCATCCTTGCACAAATGGTCACCGTCAATGCGCAGGTGTTGATGGCCGACCCGCTGCATGACTTCGGCCAGAGCGGCCGCATCGGGGACTTTTTCTTCGCGTCCTTGCGGGCCAAATCCCCAGAGGTCCAGCAGCGGCTCCACGGTCAGGTCGTAGGAGCCTTCGCTTTGTGTTGAAAGCTGGTCGCCGATGCGGACCAATTCGAGCACCGCCGCCGGCATGGACTGGCAGCTATCGGCGGGCAAGGAATTGAAACGTTCGATGACTGAATCACTGCGATAGGTCGACATCTGTTGATCGACTTCGCCAAGGACGGCTTCCACTTCGCCGCGCACCTGCGCAGGATCGGCGACCCCGGCGTGCCGTACATACTTGACCGACCAGGTGCTGCCCATGGTCGAGCCACCGATTTGTTCCACGCAAGCGCCGTTGCCACAGCCGGCCAATGCCATCGCGAGCACCACAAGCCCCAACCAGCATCCAGTTAACAATTCTTCATCTCCCGGCAAAACCACGGCGGCCATTATGAACTACAAGCGCCCGCTCGCTTCCCCATGGCTGCAACGCCTTTATACAAAATTGAACAGTGAGTACCTCCCATGTCCTCCACCACGGGCAAAGGCAAAGCGATCTTTCGTGTTGTCAGCGGCAACTTCCTCGAAATGTTCGACTTCATGGTCTATGGCTTCTACGCCACGGCCATCGCTAAAACCTTCTTCCCCACGGACAGCGCGTTCGCTTCACTGATGCTGTCGCTGGCGACCTTCGGTGCCGGCTTCCTGATGCGTCCGCTCGGGGCGATTTTCCTCGGCGCCTACATCGACCGTCACGGTCGACGCAAAGGGCTCATTATCACCTTGGCGATGATGGCCGCCGGTACAGTGCTGATTGCCTGCGTGCCCGGCTACGCGACGCTCGGCGTCGCCGCACCGCTGCTGGTGTTGTTCGGCCGCCTGTTGCAAGGTTTCTCGGCCGGCGTGGAATTGGGCGGCGTGTCGGTTTATCTGGCGGAGATCTCTACGCCCGGTCGCAAAGGGTTCTTTGTCAGCTGGCAGTCCGCCAGCCAGCAGGCTGCGGTCGTCTTCGCCGGTCTCCTTGGCGTCGGTCTCAACCATTGGCTGAGTCCGGAGCAAATGGGCGAATGGGGCTGGCGTGTGCCATTCCTGATCGGCTGCATGATCGTGCCGGTGATTTTCTTTATCCGCCGCTCGCTGGAGGAAACCCCGGAATTCCAGGCGCGCACCCACCGCCCTACCCTCGGCGAGATCGTCCGCTCGATCGGCCAGAACTTTGGCATTGTCATTGCCGGCATGGCGCTGGTGGTGATGACCACGGTGTCGTTCTATCTGATCACCGCTTACACCCCGACCTTCGGCAAGGCTGAGTTGCACCTGTCGGATCTCGATGCATTGCTGGTGACGGTGTGCATCGGCTTGTCGAATTTCTTCTGGCTACCGGTGATGGGCGCCGTGTCAGACAGGATCGGGCGAAAACCCTTACTGCTGGCAGCGACGATTCTGGCGATCCTGACGGCGTATCCGGCGCTGTCGTGGCTGGTGGCGAATCCGAGCTTCAGCCATTTGCTGGTTGTCGAATTGTGGCTGTCGTTCCTTTACGGCTCGTACAACGGCGCGATGGTCGTGGCGCTGACCGAAATCATGCCGGTGGAAGTGCGCACCACCGGCTTCTCGCTGGCCTACAGCCTGGCAACGGCGACGTTCGGCGGGTTTACGCCGGCGGCGTGTACCTATCTGATTCATGTGCTGGACAACAAGGCTGCACCGGGGATCTGGCTCAGTGGCGCAGCGGTATTGGGGTTGATTGCAACGCTGGTGTTGTTCCGTGGCAACCGACATGAGTTGCGCACGGCGCAAGCCGCTGTGGCCCGCGGCGTTAGTTAGATCGCACCCGCCAGCGCGATCGTTCCCACGCTCTGCGTGGGAATGCTTCAAGGGACGCTCCGCGTTCCAATGGGACGCAGAGCGTCCCGGGCTGCATTCCCACGCAGAGCGTGGGAACGATCACTCCACAAACAAAAACGCCCCGACACAGGTCGGGGCGTTTTCATTTTGCTAAGGCTTAGCGTGGGAACGCTGGCGGATTTACATCAGCCATGTCTTCCATCACGCGAACCACCTGGCAGCTGTAACCGAACTCGTTGTCGTACCAGACGTACAGCACAACGCGGTTGTCTTGCACGATAGTGGCTTCAGCGTCCACCACACCGGCGTGGCGCGAGCCAACGAAGTCGGTGGAAACTACTTCCTGCGAATTGACGAAGTCGATTTGCTTGTGCAGATCGGAGTGCAGCGCCATGTAGCGCAAGTACTCGTTCATCTCTTCACGGGTGGCGGCTTTCTCAAGGTTCAGGTTGAGAATGGCCATCGACACGTTTGGCGTCGGAACACGAATCGCGTTACCGGTCAGCTTGCCGGCCAGCTCAGGCAGGGCCTTGGCAGCAGCGGTGGCAGCACCGGTCTCGGTGATGACCATGTTCAGCGCGGCGCTACGGCCACGGCGATCGCCCTTGTGGAAGTTGTCGATCAGGTTCTGGTCGTTGGTGTACGAGTGAACGGTTTCGACGTGACCATTGATGATGCCGAACTTGTCATTTACGGCCTTGAGCACCGGCACGATGGCGTTGGTGGTGCAGGAAGCAGCCGAGACGATCTTGTCATCAGCGGTGATTTCACCGTGGTTGATGCCGTGAACGATGTTCTTCAGCTTGCCTTTGCCAGGTGCGGTCAGAACAACGCGGTCGATGCCCGGGCACGCCAGGTGCTGACCCAGGCCATCGGCGTCACGCCACACACCGGTGTTGTCCACCAACAGCGCGTCTTTGATGCCGTACTGGGTGTAATCCACCTCGGTCGGGTTCTTCGCGTAGATCACCTGGATCAGGTTACCGTTGGCGGTGATGGTGTTGTTTTCTTCGTCGATGGTAATGGTGCCGTTGAAGGAACCGTGTACCGAATCGCGACGCAGCAGGCTGGCGCGTTTGGTCAGGTCGTTCTCGGCGCCTTTGCGCACGACGATGGCGCGCAGACGCAGGCCGTCGCCACCACCGGTTTTCTCGATCAGGATGCGCGCCAGCAGACGGCCGATACGACCGAAGCCGTAAAGAACAACGTCGGTGCCTTTGCGGGCCGAGGCGTTCTGCTGGCCAACCACGTCCGCCATCTCTTCACGCACGAACTGCTCGGCGCTGCGGCCGTTGCCTTCGTTGCGGAATTTGAACGCCAGCTTGCCCAGATCCACCGACGCCGCGCCGAGCTTGAGCTCGCTCATGGCCTTGAGCAGTGGGAATGTTTCGTGGACGGAGAGTTCGCTGTCGTCGGAAGAACGGTGGCGAGCAAAGCGATGAGCTTTGAGAATCGCGATGACAGACTGGTTGATCAGGCTGCGGCCATAGATCGAGCTAACCACGTTGTTATTGCGGTAGAGCTGACCGATAAGCGGGATCATCGCTTCTGCGAGTGCTTCACGGTCGATCCATTCACCAAGACACTGGTCGGGCTTCTGAGTCACGGTAACCTTCCACATGTAGGGGCAGAAAAAAGGGGCTACATTATGCCGCCGACAAGCCCTTTCAGCAATGCGCGCTTGTCGCGCAATCGGTAACAAAATTCCGTTCAAAAAATTTACGCCCTTCTCCAGCCCAGTAAAACCGGGGCTTTCAGCACAGTCAATTTTTCGACGACTGTTAGACGATGTCTGTAACCCTCCGTAACACCGCCCGGTTTCGGCACTACATAACCACGAAAAAAGTGCTCGTTTTTATGGTTACCACTACATTTCGTCCAAACCGTGAAGATAGACGCAGTCTGCAACTGACAGGCGGCACCGGAGGCCGCTACAATTACCGACTTTGTCGCAACGCCTGGAGCTCAACCTTCCGTGCCTGTTCTGCGTCTACCGCTACTCCCTGCCGAGGCAGGTAAACAGCACTGGGGCAATCTGCCCGGTGCCGCCCTCAGCCTGGCGATTGCCGAGGCTGCAAGCGCTGCCAAGCGCTTTACCCTGCTGCTGACCGCCGACAGCCAAAGTGCCGAACGGCTGGAACAGGAGCTGAGTTTCTTCGCCCCGGATTTGCCCGTGCTGCATTTCCCCGACTGGGAAACCCTGCCCTACGACCTGTTCTCGCCGCACCAGGACATCATCTCCCAGCGCATCGCCAGCCTCTATCGCCTGCCAGAACTGGCTCACGGCGTGCTTGTGGTACCGATCACCACTGCCCTGCACCGACTGGCGCCAACCAAATTCCTGCTTGGCAGCAGCCTGGTGCTCGATATCGGCCAGAAACTCGACGTCGAACAAATGCGCGCGAGGCTCGAAGCCAGCGGCTATCGCTATGTCGACACGGTGTATGAGCACGGCGAGTTCACCGTACGCGGCGCGCTGATCGACCTGTTCCCGATGGGCAGCAAGCTGCCGTACCGCATCGACCTGTTCGATGACGAAATCGAAACCCTGCGCACCTTCGATCCGGAAACCCAGCGTTCGATCGACAAGGTCGAGTCGGTCAAGCTGCTGCCGGCCCGCGAGTTTCCATTGCAGAAAGACGCAGTCACCCGCTTCAAGGCGCGCTTTCGCGAGCGCTTCGACGTCGACTTCCGCCGCTGCCCGATCTTTCAGGATCTGAGCAGCGGCATCACCCCGGCCGGCATTGAGTACTACCTGCCGCTGTTCTTCGACGAAACTTCGACACTGTTCGATTATCTGCCCCAGGACACCCAAGTGTTCTCGCTGCCCGGTATCGAGCAAGCGGCGGAAAATTTCTGGAACGACGTGCGCAATCGTTACGAAGAACGTCGCGTCGATCCATCGCGTCCTTTATTGCCACCGGCCGAGTTGTTCCTGCCGGTAGAAGACTGCTTCGCGCGCTTGAAGAACTGGCCACGGGTTGTTGCCAGTCAACAGGACGTTGAAAGCGGCGTTGGCCGTGAGCGCTTCCCGGCGCACGCGCTGCCGGATCTGGCCATCGAAGCCAAGGCCACGCAACCGCTGGCGGCGCTGGCCGGCTTCCTCGAGGAATTCCCCGGTCGCGTGCTGTTCACCGCTGAATCGGCGGGGCGTCGCGAAGTCCTGCTGGAACTGCTGGAACGCCTGAAACTGCGGCCGAAAACCGTCGATAGCTGGCCGGATTTCGTCGCCAGCAAGGATCGTCTGGCGATCACCATCGCCCCGCTCGACGAAGGCCTGGTGCTCGACGACCCGGCGCTGGCGCTGGTGGCGGAGAGTCCGCTGTTCGGTCAGCGCGTCATGCAACGCCGCCGTCGTGAGAAACGCAGCGACGTCAGCAATGACGCGGTGATCAAGAACCTCACCGAGCTGCGCGAAGGCGCACCGGTGGTGCATATCGATCACGGTGTCGGGCGCTATCTGGGCCTGACGATTCTGGAAATCGACAATCAGGCTGCAGAGTTCCTCACTCTCGAATACGCCGAAAACGCCAAGCTCTATGTGCCGGTGGCCAACCTGCACCTGATCGCGCGCTACACCGGCAGCGACGATTCGCTCGCGCCGCTGCACCGCCTCGGCTCGGAAACCTGGCAAAAAGCCAAGCGCAAAGCCGCCGAACAGGTGCGCGACGTCGCGGCCGAACTGCTCGACATTTATGCCCGTCGCGCCGCCCGTGAAGGTTATGCCTTCGCCGATCCGAAGGCCGATTACGCAACCTTCAGCGCCGGCTTCCCTTTCGAGGAGACCCCGGATCAGCAAGCGACCATCGAGGCCGTGCGCGAAGACATGCTCGCGCCGAAACCGATGGACCGGCTGGTCTGCGGCGACGTCGGTTTCGGCAAGACCGAAGTGGCGATGCGCGCGGCGTTCATTGCCGTGCACGGCGGTCGGCAGGTGGCGATTCTGGTGCCGACCACCCTCCTCGCCCAGCAGCACTACAACAGTTTCCGCGACCGCTTCGCCGACTGGCCGGTGACCGTGGAAGTGATGAGCCGCTTCAAGTCCGCCAAGGAAGTGAATGCGGCGATCGCCGATCTGGCGGAAGGCAAGATCGACATTGTCATCGGCACGCACAAGCTGCTGTCCGACGACGTGAAGATCAAAAACCTCGGGCTGGTGATCATCGACGAAGAGCACCGCTTTGGCGTGCGCCAGAAAGAACAGCTCAAGGCCCTGCGCAGCGAAGTCGACATTCTGACCCTGACCGCGACGCCGATTCCGCGCACGCTGAACATGGCGGTGTCGGGGATGCGCGATCTGTCGATCATCGCCACGCCGCCGGCGCGTCGCCTGTCGGTGCGCACTTTCGTCATGGAACAGAACAAGAGCACGGTCAAAGAGGCTCTGCTGCGTGAACTGCTGCGCGGGGGTCAGGTTTATTACCTGCACAACGATGTGAAGACCATCGAGAAATGCGCCGCCGACCTCGCCGAACTGGTGCCGGAAGCGCGCATCGGTATCGGCCACGGGCAGATGCGCGAACGTGAACTCGAGCAGGTGATGAGCGACTTCTACCACAAGCGCTTCAACGTGCTGATCGCCTCGACCATCATCGAGACCGGCATCGACGTGCCGAGCGCCAACACCATCATCATCGAACGCGCCGACAAGTTCGGTCTGGCCCAGCTGCACCAGTTGCGTGGTCGTGTCGGCCGCAGCCACCACCAGGCTTACGCCTACCTGCTGACCCCGCCGCGCCAGCAAATCACCTCGGACGCGGAAAAGCGCCTCGAAGCGATCGCCAACACGCAGGATCTCGGCGCCGGTTTTGTGCTGGCGACCAACGACCTCGAAATTCGTGGCGCGGGCGAATTGCTCGGCGACGGCCAGAGCGGGCAGATTCAGGCCGTGGGCTTCACGCTGTACATGGAAATGCTCGAACGCGCGGTGAAGTCGATCCGCAAGGGCGAGCAGCCGAACCTCGATCAACCGCTTGGCGGCGGCCCCGAAGTCAATCTGCGAGTGCCGGCACTGATTCCTGAAGATTATCTGCCGGATGTGCATGCGCGGCTGATTCTGTATAAACGCATCGCCTCGGCCACCGACGAGGAAGGTCTGAAGGATCTGCAGGTCGAGATGATCGACCGTTTCGGCCTGCTGCCGGAGCCGACCAAGAACCTGGTGCGGATCACCGCGTTGAAATTGCAGGCCGAAAAGCTTGGCATCAAGAAAGTCGATGGAGGGCCACAAGGCGGACGCATTGAGTTCGAAGCGCAGACGCCGGTTGACCCGATGACCCTGATCAAGCTGATTCAGACGCAGCCCAAACGCTACAAGTTCGAAGGCGCGACGATGTTCAAATTCCAGGTGCCGATGGAGCGTCCGGAAGAACGTTTCAATACTGTCGAGGCGCTGTTTGAGCGTCTCATCCCGAAATCCGCTTGAAGGACGCCCAATGCGCCTGTTTCGCTCTGTGACTTTGTTGCTCGCACTTGCAGCACCGACGGCGTTTGCCGATGACACTTATCAGGTCGAAATGATCCTGGTGCGCCAGAATGCCGTGCCAGCGATTGTCAGCCGCGCCGCCCCGGAAGACTGGGCGGCTGGCGCTCAGCGTCTGGGCAACGACAGCCAGCGCACGCCGGCGCTGAATGACGTAGTGAGCAAACTCACCGCCAGCGGCGAGTACACCGTGCTGATGCACAAAGCCTGGCAGCAGACCCTCGGCGAAGCGCCGGCGAAAGTTGCAGTGAGCGAAGGTCAGGAACAGTTCGGCCAGTTCCCCATCGAGGGCACGCTGGAAATGAAACTCGGCCGTTTCACCGACGTGACCGCCGATTTCTGGGTCAATCAGATCGACGCCAATGGCCTGGTGACGGCCAGTGAGCGTCTGCGTCAGGACAGCCATACCAAGAACGGCCAGCTCAACTACCTCGACAACGGCCACTTGGCGTTGCTGATCAAGATCACTTCCCTGACCGCACCAGCGCCTCGCGAAGCGCCTGAAGTCGTGCCGGACTGATCGAAGTCCTTATGCCGCCACCCCTGAGCAAACCGCTGGCCCCGTCGTGGGTCAGCCGATTCAAAGAACAGAGTCTGGAGCGCGGCCGCCGCTACGCTTTGGAGAATCGAGTGCGCATCGCCCAGATCGGCGATGCGACCATCACCGCCAGTTGCGAAGGTTCTGGCGGTAGCGTTTACCGGCAGACCATCCATCTGCGCGAATCGGCCAAAGCCACCCTGCTACTGGTCGACGCCACCTGCACCTGCCCGGTGCGCAGCAACTGCAAACACTGCGCTGCGGTGCTGCTGAAAATCCAGGAAACCCTCGACTACCCCGCCGCCGCGAAAGATGCCGAACTGCTGGAAAAACTCCAGGCCGTGCTGGAGAACCGCAGCCCGAAAGCGCCGCCACAGGTACTGGTGGATAATGTGCAACCGGTGCCGCGCCTGTGGCTGGCGAGCGCCGAGTTCAGCGCCTTCGAGCCGCGCAACGGCAAGATGCAGCGCTACATTCAACACCGCGCGGCGCTGTCGTTCAGCTATCTGGACGAATACGTCAGCGGGCAAAAACACAGCGATATCCTGATCCGTCAGGAAGCCCAGACCCTGCGGATAAAACGCCACCCGGATGTCGAACAATCCTACCGCGAACAGTTGCGCATCCTCGGTTTCCGCATCGCCACCCGGCAGAGCAAAGCGCTGCCGGAAAGCGCCGGCGAACTGTATGAAATGGTCAACGACAGCGCCTGGCTGACCTTCACTCTCAATGACCTGCCGAAGTTGCGCAGCCAAGGCTGGGAGTTGCAGATCGATGAAGAATTCGGCTTCGACCTGACCGCCGTCGACGACTGGTACGCCACGGTCGAACAGGCGCCGGAGCGCGACTGGTTCGATCTGGAACTGGGCATCATCGTCAACGGTGAACGCCTGAGCCTGCTGCCGATTTTGCTGAACCTGATGCGCTCGCACGCCGAGATTCTCAACCCGGAGCGCCTGGCCCGTCGTCGCGATGACGAGCTGATTCTGGTGAACATTCCGCAACGCACCAGCGAGCATGGGCCGTTGCAAGTGGCGCTGCCGCTTGGCCGCTTGAAGCCGGTATTGATGACGCTGGGCGAGTTCTATTTGCAGGAGCCGGGCGAAACCACCCTGCGCCTGAGCAAGGCTGACGCCACCCGGCTCAATTCGCTGGAAAGCCTGCCGTTGCTTTGGGAAGGCGGCGAGCAGATCCGCACGCTCGCCCAGCGTTTGCGCGACATTCGCGACTTCAGCGCCCAAGCACCAGACGGTCTGAATGCGACTTTGCGCCCTTATCAGCTCGAAGGCTTGAGCTGGATGCAATCGCTGCGGCAACTGGAAGTCGGCGGGATTCTTGCGGATGACATGGGCCTGGGCAAAACCCTACAGACCCTGGCGCATATTCTCAGCGAGAAGAACGCCGGACGCCTCGATCGTCCCTGCATGGTAGTGATGCCGACCAGCCTGATTCCCAACTGGCTGGATGAGGCTGCGCATTTCACCCCGCAACTGAAAGTGCTCGCCCTATATGGCGCCAGCCGCAAGAAACATTTCGATAATCTGGCCGACTTCGACTTGCTCCTCACCACCTACGCCCTGCTGCCCAAAGATGTCGAACGTCTGGTCAAGCAGCCGCTGCACGTATTGGTGTTGGACGAAGCGCAATACATCAAGAACCCCAACAGTAAAGCCGCTCAGGCCGCGCGCGAGCTTAATGCGCGCCAGCGTCTGTGCCTCAGCGGTACACCGCTGGAAAACCATTTGGGCGAGCTGTGGTCGCTGTTTCACTTTCTGTTGCCGGGCTGGCTGGGCGACGTGAAAGGCTTCAATGCCGATTACCGCGTGCCGATCGAAAAGCGCGGCAGCGAAGTCAGACTGCAACACCTCAACGGTCGGATAAAACCGTTTCTTCTGCGCCGCACCAAAGAGCAGGTCGCCACTGAGCTGCCGCCGAAAACCGAGATCATTCATTGGATCGAACTCAACGAAGCGCAACGCGACGTGTACGAAACCATGCGTTTGGCGATGGACAAGAAAGTCCGTGACGAGATCACTCGCAAAGGCGTGGCACGCAGCCAGATCATCATTCTCGAAGCATTGCTCAAGCTGCGCCAGGTCTGCTGCGATCTGCGCCTGGTCAACGACGCCACCCTGCCCGCGCGCGGCAGCACCTCGGGCAAGCTCGATAGTCTGATGGACATGCTCGATGAATTGTTCGAGGAAGGCCGGCGGATTCTGCTGTTCTCGCAATTCACTTCGATGCTGTCATTGATCGAAGAGGAATTGAAAAAACGCAAGATCGCGTACGCCCTGCTCACTGGCCAGACCCGTGACCGGCGCACACCGGTGAAGGAATTCCAGAGCGGCAAGCGTCAGATCTTTCTGATCAGTCTGAAGGCTGGCGGCGTCGGCTTGAACCTGACCGAAGCCGATACCGTGATTCACTACGACCCGTGGTGGAACCCTGCGACCGAGAATCAGGCGACTGACCGCGCCTATCGCATCGGCCAGGAAAAACCGGTGTTCGTGTACAAGATGATTGCCCGGGGTACGGTGGAAGAAAAGATTCAGCACCTGCAGAAGGAAAAGTCCGACCTTGCAGCGGGCGTGCTGGATGGACGCAAAGCCGGGGACTGGAAGTTGCAGAGCGATGATATTGAAGCGCTGTTTGCGCCGCTGCCGGACAAGATCGACAAGCGCTGAGACTGGCGCTGCTGGTGTGATTGTTTTCGTGGCCAGGCTCGCTCCCACAGTGAATCCAGATGCACTGGAGACCCAATGTGGGCGCGACCTTCAAGCCGCTCGAGGAGAATGCTCAGGCGCTGTGATTAGCAGGCCAGCACCCGCGCCAGCGTTGATTTTACCTTGCCCATGCCATCGTGCAGTGCCTGCTCGATTTCGGCCATGGTGATCACTTCTGTGGTCTTGCCCGCGGCTGGATTCACCACCAGCGCCAAGCAGGCGTAATCCAGATCCAACTCCCGGGCCAGCGCGGCTTCCGGCATGCCGGTCATGCCAACGATGTCGCAGCCATCACGCTCCAGTCGCACGATCTCGGCGACCGTTTCCAGACGCGGGCCCTGGGTGCAGGCGTACACGCCTTGATCGCTGTATTCGCAGCCTTCGGCGGCGACCGCGGCAATCAGTTGCTGGCGCAACGGCTCGCTGTAGGGAAAGCTGAAATCGATGTGGGTGACGTGTTCCAGATCGTCGGCGAAATAAGTGTGTTCGCGCCCGCTGGTGTAGTCGACGATCTGGTGCGGCACGCAAAAATGCCCGGTACCCATGGCCGGGTGAATCCCGCCCACCGCATTCACCGCGATGATCGCTTCGGCACCCGCCTGCTTGAGCGCCCAGAGGTTGGCGCGGTAATTGACCTTGTGCGGCGGGTAACGATGCGGGTGACCGTGACGGGCGAGGAACAGCACTTCCTTGCCGGCGTACTCACCAATCTGCACCTCGGCCGAAGGCGCGCCGTACGGGGTGTCGACTGCCAGCGATTGGCGAATGCTCAGGCCTTCGAGCTGAGTCAGGCCAGTGCCACCGATGATTGCGTAAACGGTCATAACGAAAAATCCTTAATCGATCAGTTGAGCGTCTTTGAGCGCGCCGAGGGCGGTGAGCCAACGCGGGTCCTGACGATAATCAGTGCTGGCGAAGGCCTGACCGCGCATCTTCGCGATGCGCGCGGAAGGCTTGACCTTCATGCGCTGCGCCGCGCTTAGCGCCAGTTCGGCAGCGGCGCGATCGTTGCACACCAGCCCCATATCGCAGCCCGCAGTGAGTGCGGCTTCGATACGGCTGGCAGCGTCGCCGACCACGTGGGCGCCGGCCATCGACAGATCGTCGCTGAAGATCACGCCATCGAACTGCAATTCGCCGCGCAGGATGTCCTGCAGCCAGCGTCGGGAAAAACCGGCGGGCTGTGAATCGACTTGCGGATAGATGACGTGGGCCGGCATAACGGCGGCCAGTTGTTGACTGAGTCTGGCGAAGGGCACGAGATCGTTGGCGCGGATCTCGTCGAGACTGCGTTCGTCGTTCGGGATCGCCACGTGGGAGTCGGCTTCGGCCCAGCCATGGCCTGGGAAATGTTTGCCGGTGGCGGCCATGCCAGCGCTGTTCATGCCGCGAATGAATGCGCCGGCGAGCAAGGCTGCGCGCCCGGGATCCCCTTCGAAAGAACGGGTGCCGACCACGGCGCTGCGCTGATAGTCCAGATCCAGCACCGGGGCGAAGCTCAGGTCGAGCCCGACCGCCAGCACTTCGGTAGCCATGATCCAGCCGCACTGCTCGGCGAGATACTCTGCATTCGGGTTATCGGCAATGGCGCGCATGGCCGGCAGACGAACAAATCCCTGACGCAAGCGCTGCACGCGCCCGCCTTCCTGGTCCACCGCCAGCAACAGATCCGGACGAATCGCGCGGATAGCGGCGCTGAGTTCGCGCACCTGGCGTGGATGCTCGATGTTACGGGCAAAAATGATCAGGCCGCCCACTTCGGGCTGACGCAACAATTGGCGATCTTCGGCCGTCAGCCAGGTACCGGCGACGTCCACCATCAACGAGCCTTGCAGGCCAGCAGTCATAGAGATTCCTTGAAAACGAAAAACCCGATCCGCCTGTATTCGCTACCGCGGGCAGTGCCGGGACGGCCAACAGAATTCATGCAGATCGGGTTCAGTACGAGAGTCGGCATGGCCGGCTAGCTTAGCGGATACCAGCTGCCGCGCCCACCCGTGCGCGGTCAAACCTTGGCGGCGACCGGCGTGGACTTGCTGCGCGGCCGCAATTGCGCGCTGGCCATTGCGGTATCAGTAACGCCGGTCTCGGCGCGCATGCCGGCCGCGAGGAAAGGCACCATCAGGCGCATGACTTGCTCGATGGAGGTATTGACGCCGAAATCGGTCTCGGCAATCGCGCGCAAGGCTTTGATCCCGGACATACTGAACGCTGCAGCGCCGAGCATGAAGTGCACGCGCCAGAACAGCTCGATTGGTGGAATGCGCGGCGCCGCCTCGTTGACCAGCAGCATGTAGCGGCGGAACACCTTGCCGTACATGTCTTCCAGATAACGCCGCAAGTGGCCCTGGCTCTGACTGAACGCGAGGCCGAGCAAGCGCATGAAGATCGACAGATCGTTACCGCTGCGAGGCTGGACGACGAGCGCTTGCTCGACGAGGATTTCCAGCAGCTCTTCAAGCGTCGGCTTGTTTTCCGGTTTGGCTTGGCGGCGCTCCAGCTCTTTGTCAAGACTGACGCAGAACGGTCCGAGAAAACGCGAAAATACCGCCTGGATCAGCGCCTTCTTCGAGCCGAAGTGATAATTCACCGCAGCCAGATTGACGCCAGCCTTGCTGGTGATCAAACGCAATGAGGTTTCAGCGAATCCTTTCTCCGCGAACAACTGCTCGGCAGCATCAAGAATGCGTTCAACGGTTTCCGACTGGGCCATGGCTACTCCGCCTGACAAACACTTGTTTGAAACATACGTTTCAGCCTGTGCCTTGTCAAGCCTGCCGGTTCGTTTTGGGAATGGTGGGTCAGCTATTTAACCATATAAGGCGACAGCATTAATAAATGCTCTGGGCGACCACTCGGCGGGCAGCAAAAAAACGGCCATTGCCAAGAACGCTTCACTGTATATAATCCCAGTCACTGTATAAAAAGACAGAGCGATCAATATGCTAAAGCTGACGCCACGCCAAGCCGAGATTCTGGCCTTTATCAAACGTTGCCTCGAAGACAACGGTTATCCGCCCACCCGAGCGGAGATCGCTCAGGAACTGGGCTTCAAATCGCCAAACGCGGCGGAAGAACATCTCAAGGCGTTGGCCCGCAAGGGCGCGATCGAGATGACACCGGGTGCTTCCCGAGGCATCCGGATTCCCGGCTTCGAAGCCAAGGCCGACGATTCCACCCTGCCGATCATTGGCCGAGTGGCTGCCGGCGCGCCGATCCTCGCCCAGCAGCACATAGAAGAGTCCTGCAACATAAATCCGACCTTCTTCCATCCGCGCGCCGACTACCTGTTGCGTGTGCACGGCATGAGCATGAAGGACATCGGTATTTTCGACGGCGACCTGCTGGCAGTTCATACCACCCGCGAAGCGCGTAACGGTCAGGTTGTGGTTGCCCGCATCGGCGACGAAGTGACGGTCAAACGCTTCAAGCGTGAAGGCAGCAAAGTCTGGCTGATCGCTGAAAACCCCGAGTTCGCCCCTATCGAAGTCGACCTGAAAGATCAGGAACTGGTGATTGAAGGCTTGAGTGTCGGCGTCATTCGCCGCTAAAGGAGGCTCCATGCAGTTCCCACATGCACCTCAGCAAACACAACTGCCTTTATTCGAAGCGTTTCTGGCGCAGCCTATGGCGCCGACTCTGAAAGAAGTGGTCGAGCGAGACTGGAACGCCAAACCCGATGCTTTCAGTGAGCTGTCACTGCGTGGTGCCGCCGGGAACTGCCTGAACCTGCTGGCGCCGATTCTGCGTGAGCTCAGCGATGATCAGGACGCTCGCTGGCTGACACTGATCGCACCACCCACCAGCCTGACGCAAACCTGGCTGCGCGATGCGGGTCTGAACCGCGAACGCATCCTGCTGCTGCAACCGCGTGGCACGCAGAGTGCTCAGCAACTAGCGTGCGAAGCGTTGCGCCTGGGGCGCAGCCATACCGTAGTGACCTGGCTCAACCCATTAAATGCCAATTCACGACAACAACTGATCAGCGCCGCACGTACGGGCGAAGCTCAGAGTCTGAACATTCGTTTGGGTTAATTGCCTGGTTGCGCGCTGTGTGAAGCGTAGAGCTTCTCCAGGGACAGAGAAGCGGATCTATAGCGCAAGCGATTGAAACAGGGCCAAAGCGTGGGTCAATGAAGAACTCGCGGCCCTTCTTCCTTATCAAATTCGCCCTCAACCATACGACCTGCCATTTGCACGCCAACGCTCAACATCGCTTTGGCGATTTCAACGTGCTGACCCTGCAGAAACGCTTTGGCATCCTCGGAGAAATCCAGCGTCACCAGAGAACCTTCGTCCTCAGCCCTGCGCAGTTCGATTCGGCCGTCTGGTAACTCGACAATTTCTAGAAAGGACGTTGGCATATAGGTCTGTTCTCCACGAAAGGCAGCAATTATATAGACATCATTCGAGCTCCGCTCGGGATCTTGACCAGCAGCATGTTTCAGATTACCACTGCATCAAACCCCGTCAGCACTCGTTCAAGCCTTCACGGAATCTGATGGCCAAGCCTTTGAGGTTTTGCCGCCAGCTCTCTAGCTCTTCTCGACTCAATTCTTCTGGCGCTTGTTCTTCATCAAGATTGATCGCTTGAATCAGCGGCTGTGTCACGTCGCCTTTCGGTTTGTGTGGCACCTTTGGCGGCTGAAACAGTGCCGCGTGCGCCGCCAACAATTTGGCCAGCCAGGTTTCCGGGTTCCCGGCCAGCTCGACCATTTCCGCCAGCTCCGGGATCGCTATCGATTCCAGCACTTCCCGTTTCAGCAACTCTTCCGCCCTCGGCGTATGGGCCTGCGGCAGACGGTAAAAGCCGGCAATCTCATGACACAAACCCAGCAGTGCGCCATAGAGGTGGAACAACGCTGACTCACGCCCGGCCTGGATCAGCGCCAGAGAATTCATCGCCCGCCCCTCTTCAGCATGAGCCAAAGCTTCCAGTGACAGGCCGGCGAAATAGATCTTCTGGTTGGTACGGGTATAGAGCTCGTGGGCCATGACGGCAGCCTCCACAACGAAATAATTGCTTCACACAGGCCGAACAGTGTCGTGGATGAGCCGATGCCACTGCAAGCACAAAACAAAAAGGCCGCATGAAATCCTTATGGTTCCATGCGGCCTTTTCGCTGCTCAGACTAACGCTTACTCAGCCTTGGCTTTCGCGCTGCGCTTGTCTTCAACTGTCCACTTGCCACCGTCGTAATACGCCTTCCAGCCAGTCGGCTTGCCGTCGACTTCGGTCTGCACGTATTGCTCCTTGGTCTTGCGGCTGTAGCGGATGACCGCCGGCAGACCGTCAGGATCCTTCTGCGGAGCTTCACACAGGAAGTGGTACTTCGGATCGATCTCGTCCTTGTGCGGCAGAATCTCGATCACCAGCGGAGCACGGGTCTCGCGGTTTTTCGGGAACTGACTGGCCGCCAGGAACAAGCCGGAGGCGCCATCGCGCAGGATGTAGGTGTCGTTGACCTTTTCGCATTTCAGCTCAGGCATCTTCACCGGATCCATCTTCGGCGGCGCCGCATCACCGCTCTTCAGCAGCTTGCGGGTGTTTTTGCACTCCGGGTTGGTGCAGCCGAAAAACTTGCCGAAACGGCCGGTCTTGAGCTGCATCTCGCTTCCGCACTTGTCGCATTCCAGACTCGGACCTTCGTAGCCCTTGATGCGATAGCTGCCTTCTTCGATTTCGTAACCGGCGCAATCCGGGTTGTTGCCACAGATGTGCAACTTGCGCTTTTCGTCCAGCAGGTAGGCGTCCATCGCCGTGCTGCAGATCGGGCAGCGATGCTTGCCACGCAGTACCAGCGATTCCGATTCGCCCTCGTCGTCCGCTGCGATTTCATCGCCCGGCACCAGATTGACCGTCGCCTTGCAGCGTTCTTTCGGCGGCAGGCTGTAGCCCGAGCAACCAAGGAACACGCCGGTCGAGGCAGTACGGATCTGCATCGGACGACCGCAAGTGGTGCACGGAATATCGGTCATGACCGGCTGGTTAGCGCGCATGCCACTTTCCGGGTTCTCTGCTACTTCGAGTTTCTTCTTGAAGTCGCCGTAAAACTCGTCCAGCACGTTTTTCCAGTCGCGCTCGCCCTGCGCCACATCATCAAGGTTCTCTTCCATGCCGGCGGTGAAGCCGTAGTCCATGAGATTAGAGAAACTTTCAGACAGACGCTCTGTGACAATGTCGCCCATCTTTTCAGAATAGAAACGACGGTTGTGCAGCGTTACATAACCGCGATCCTGAATAGTCGAAATGATCGCAGCGTAAGTCGAAGGACGACCGATGCCGCGTTTTTCCATTTCCTTGACCAGACTGGCTTCGGAGTAACGCGCCGGCGGCTTGGTAAAATGCTGCGACGGATCGAGCTTGATCAGCTTCATCACATCGCCCTGCGCCATGTCAGGCAATACGTCATCATCGCCAGGCTTGGCAATTTGCGGCATGACGCGGGTGTAGCCATCGAACTTGAGGATACGGCCCTTGGCACGCAGCTCGAAGTCGCCAGCGCCGACGCTGACGGTGGTCGACAGGTATTGCGCCGGCAGCATCTGGCAGGCGAGGAACTGTCGCCAGATCAGCTCATACAGACGCTCAGCATCACGCTCCATGCCCGCCAGCTTGCTTGGCGTGGTATTGGCGTCAGACGGACGAATCGCTTCGTGAGCTTCTTGCGCGCCTTCTTTGCTGCTGTAAACGTTCGGTGTCTCCGGCAGGTACTTCTTGCCGAATTCGTCTTCGATGTAAGTGCGCGCCATCGCCACGGCGTCGGCCGAGAGATTGGTCGAGTCGGTACGCATGTAAGTGATGTAGCCGGCTTCGTAGAGACGCTGGGCCATCATCATGGTTTTCTTCACGCCGAAACCGAGACGGTTGCTCGCAGCCTGCTGCAAGGTCGACGTGATGAACGGTGCCGATGGCTTGCTGCTGGTCGGCTTGTCTTCACGCTTGACGATGCTGTAGCTGGAAGCCTTGAGCTTCTCCAGCGCGGCCATGGCCTGGGCTTCGTTCAGCGGCTTGAAGGCTTCGCCTTTTTCGCGAGCCACTTCGAAACGCACGGTCGAGCCTTTGGCAGTGCCGAGATCAGCGTGCACTTCCCAATATTCTTCCGGAATGAACGCACGGATTTCTCGTTCACGCTCGACCACCAGTTTCACGGCAACCGATTGCACGCGACCGGCGGACAGGCCGCGGGCAATCTTCGCCCACAGCAGCGGTGAGACCATGTAGCCGACGACGCGGTCGAGGAAGCGACGCGCCTGCTGGGCGTTGACACGATCAATGTCCAGCTCGCCCGGTTCGGAGAAGGCTTCCTGAATCGCTTTCTTGGTGATTTCGTTGAACACCACTCGCTTGTAGCGGCTGTCGTCACCACCGATGGCTTCGCGCAGGTGCCAGGCAATGGCTTCCCCCTCGCGATCCAAGTCGGTTGCGAGATAGATGGTGTCAGCATCCTTGGCGAGCCGGCGCAGCTCTTCGATGACCTTCTCTTTGCCTGGAAGGATCTCGTACTTGGCTTTCCAGCCATGCTCGGGATCTACGCCCATGCGCGAGACCAGCTGCTTACGCGCTTTCTCTTTCGGCGAGAGCACCGGACCTTCGCCCGCAGCCGCCTTGCCGCGCTTGGCGGCTGGCTCTTTGCTGGCGCTAGCCGAACCGCTGGTGGGCAGGTCTCGGATATGGCCGATACTCGACTTCACCACGTATTGGTTGCCCAGATACTTGTTGATGGTCTTGGCCTTAGCCGGGGATTCCACAATGACCAGCGATTTGCCCATGGATCAGAAAATTCCTGAATTCTAGAAGTGAAAGGCGGTTGGCGCCTGACGCGGCACCGCTATATATAGTTGATACAAGATGAGGTCAAGCACAGGGTTGCCTGCGCCCTGGCCTCATGCCTTGTCAAAAACGCTCGGTTCGGCTTGCACCAAAGCAAAGCGTGGCACCTGTTCGCCGTCAACCTCGACCGACTCGACGAACATGCTCAGCGGGCGCACCCAATAGCCATAATCGCCATACAGGGCTTGGTAAAAAACCACTTCTTCTTCGGTTTCGGAATGCCGCGCAACACTGAATACACGGTATTGCGGACCTTTGTAATGTTGGTAGAGCCCAGGTTGTATCGGCATGCTTCGGCCCTCACTGAAATCTTTTCGAAAATAAAATAAAAACCCAAAAACAAAAACCGGGGCACTGGGCCCCGGCTTCCATCGACGAGACGCTTAAACGCGTTCGAAGACGGTGGAGATGCCTTGGCCGAGACCAATGCACATAGTGGCCACCCCGAAGGTGCCGCTATTCTGCTTCATCACGTTCAGCAGGGTGCCGGAAATACGCGCACCGGAGCAACCGAACGGGTGACCCAAAGCGATCGCGCCGCCGTGCAGGTTAACCTTCTCGTTCATCTTGTCGAGCACTTTCAGATCTTTCAGCACTGGCAAGGCCTGTGCAGCGAAAGCTTCGTTGAGCTCGAAGAAGTCGATATCGTTGATGCCAAGACCCGCACGCTTGAGGGCTTTTTGTGTTGCCGGCACAGGACCATAGCCCATGATCGCCGGATCCACACCTGCCACCGCCATCGAACGGATCACCGCCATTGGCTGGATACCCAGGTCCTGTGCACGCTGCGCCGACATCACGATCATGCACGAGGCACCATCGGTGATCTGCGACGAAGTACCTGCAGTCACGGTGCCGCCCTTTGGATTGAATGCCGGCTTCAATGCCGCCAGACTTTCCAGGGTGGTTTCCGGACGAATGGTTTCGTCATAGTCGTACAGTTTCAGGAAACCGTTCTCGTCGTAACCCTGCATCGGGATGATTTCGTCTTTAAACTTGCCTTCCACGGTTGCCTTGTGGGCCAACTCGTGGGAACGCACGCCAAAAGCATCTTGCTGCTCGCGGGTAATGCCATGCATTTTGCCGAGCATTTCAGCGGTCAGACCCATCATGCCCGAGGCTTTCGCCGCGTACAGCGACATGTGCGGGTTAGGGTCGACACCGTGCATCATGCTCACGTGGCCCATGTGCTCGACGCCGCCGACCACGAACACGTCACCGTTACCGGTCATGATCGCTTGCGCAGCGGTGTGTAGCGCGCTCATCGACGAGCCACACAGACGGCTGACGGTCTGGCCTGCGGACGTGTGCGGGATCTGGGTCATCAGCGACGCCATGCGCGCGATGTTCCAACCCTGCTCCAGGGTCTGGTTGACGCAACCCCAGATCACGTCCTCGACTTCCGCCGGGTCGACCTTGCTGTTGCGTTCCAGCAGTTTGCTGATCAGGTGCGCCGACATGTCTTCGGCGCGGGTGTTGCGGTGCATGCCGCCCTTGGAGCGGCCCATCGGAGTACGACCGAAGTCGACAATCACGACGTCTCTAGGATTCAAGCTCATAAGTTCACTCTCACTCTAGTTGGGGGCGCTTAACCGAAGAAGCTCTGGCCGTTCTTGGCCATTTCGCGCAGCTTTTCGGTCGGGTGGTACAGCGCGCCCAAATCAGCGTACTGGTCAGCCAGGGCAACGAACTCGGCGACACCGATCGAATCGATGTAGCGCAGCGCACCGCCACGGAATGGAGGGAAACCGATACCGTAGACCAGACCCATGTCGGCTTCGGCGGCGGTTTCAACGATGCCGTCTTCCAGGCAACGCACGGTTTCCAGGCACAGCGGGATCATCATCCAATTGATGATGTCTTCGTCAGTGACTTCGCGCTGCTCGTAAACGATCGGCTTGAGCACTTCGAGTACCGACGGGTCGGCGACTTTCTTCTGCTTGCCTTTCTTGTCGGCCTCGTAGGCGTAGAAGCCCTTGCCGTTCTTCTGGCCCAGGCGCTTGGCTTCGTACAGCACGTCGATGGCCGAACGACGGTCATCCTTCATGCGATCCGGGAAACCTTCAGCCATCACGTCACGACCGTGATGACCAGTGTCGATGCCGACCACGTCCATCAGGTACGCCGGGCCCATTGGCCAGCCGAATTTCTCCATGACCTTGTCGATACGGACAAAGTCGACACCGGCGCTGACCAGCTTGGCGAAACCGCCGAAGTAAGGGAACAGCACGCGGTTGACCAGAAAGCCCGGGCAGTCGTTGACGACGATCGGGTTCTTGCCCATTTTCTTCGCGTAAGCCACGGTAGTGGCGATGGCCAGTTCGCTGGACTTCTCGCCACGGATCACTTCCACCAGCGGCATCATGTGCACCGGGTTGAAGAAGTGCATACCAACGAAGTTTTCCGGACGCTTGAGGGCCTTGGCCAACAGGCTGATGGAGATAGTCGAGGTGTTGGACGCGAGGATGGTGTCCTCTTTGACCTTGTCTTCGACTTCAGCCAGTACCGCTTGCTTGACCTTAGGGTTTTCGACCACCGCTTCGACGACCAGATCGACGTGACCGAAGTCACCGTACGACAGCGTCGGGCGAATGCCGTTGAGCACTTCAGCCATCTTCGCAGCGGTCATGCGACCTTTGTCAACGCGGCCGACCAGCAGCTTGGCAGCTTCTGCCAGGCCCTGTTCGATGCCGTGCTCGTTGATGTCCTTCATCAGGATCGGCGTGCCTTTGGAGGCCGACTGGTAGGCGATACCGCCGCCCATGATGCCGGCACCGAGTACGGCGGCCTGCTTCACGTCTTTGGCGATTTCGTCGTAAGCCTTGGCTTTTTTCTTCAGTTCCTGGTCGTTCAGGAACAGGCCGATCAGGCTCTGTGCGGCAGAGGTCTTGGCCAGCTTGACGAAGCCTGCTGCTTCCACTTCCAGTGCCTTGTCACGACCGAAGTTCGCGGCTTTCTGGATGGTTTTGATCGCTTCGACCGGCGCCGGGTAGTTCGGGCCGGCCTGGCCAGCCACGAAGCCTTTGGCAGTTTCGAAAGCCATCATTTGCTCAATGGCGTTCAACTTGAGTTTTTCAAGTTTCGGCTGACGCTTGGCCTTGTAATCGAACTCGCCGGAGATGGCGCGCTTGATCAGCTCAAGGGCTGCTTCCTGCAACTTCTCTGGGGCAACCACGGCGTCGACGGCGCTGACTTTGAGCGCGTCTTCAGGGCGGTTTTCCTTGCCGGCGGCAATCCACTCAATGGCGTTATCGACACCAATCAGGCGCGGTAGACGCACGGTACCGCCGAAGCCCGGGTAAATGCCCAGCTTGACTTCTGGCAGGCCGATCTTGGCCTTGGTGGACATGACGCGATAGTCAGCCGCCAGGCACATTTCCAGACCGCCACCGAGGGCAATGCCGTTGATGGCCGCGACGGTTGGTACGTTGAGGTCTTCGAAATCGCTGAAGATCTTGTTGGCTTCGAGATTGCCAGCAACCAGCTCGGCATCCGGCAGCTTGAAGTTGTCGACAAATTCGGTGATGTCGGCGCCGACGATGAATACGTCTTTGCCGCTGCTGACGATCACGCCCTTGATCGAAGCATCTGCCTTGATGGTGTCTACGGCCTGACGCAGTTCGTTCAGGGTTAGACGGTTGAACTTGTTGACGGACTCACCCTTGAGGTCGAATTTCAATTCGACGATGCCACTTTCAAGAGCGTTAACCGTGATGGCTTTACCTTCGTAAATCATCAACTGATCTCCACGATATGGAAGCTGAACAGTACACGTCGGACGCAGGCGAATGGCTCGGCAGGACGCTTTTTCGTCAATGCTAACGCCAATCCACCCGGCACCCCCGCCAACGCGATAGTCGGGATTCTGTAGGAGCAGTCTGTAAGACAAACGCTCAATTCATACGCCCGTTTGATTTGGGTACGTCACCTTCTCGGAATTCCCGGCAATTGTCAATCGCCCAAAATACCGGTTGAAATGCGACTTTGCGGTCATTTCCGTAGGGCGTAGACCTGCAATACGCACTTGCATGTCCAGCCATTCATAGAATCAATAATTAGAAAAATCGCCCTAATCCGTCGCAGCCTTTGTTTAAAGGGCTACGCTGGTGGGACTACAGGGAAATACACAGCGCGCTTGAAACCGCGTCAGCAGAAAAAACTATTTCCGGCCTGCCTGGCCAACCCCGCCCGATGAATCATGTCGGGCTTTTTAATGCGCGTCTGCCGGACGTTTCACACCGTTGCAGTGAGAAAAGTCCACGCATCACGCCAGCGCTTTAAGGGTCGCGTCGATATCCTGCAGAACCGTCGCCTCACCCTTCTCGCCCCAATACAATGCGATCATCTGCTTGTCCGCCTCGACCTTGAAAACATTGCCCGGCAATTTTTCGAAATAATCGAGCAGCGCCCGGTCACCGCAGACTTCCTGCCATTGATTGACCCACACGCCCGGAGTTTTCTGCCAGTAGGTCCAGCACGCCGGCTGACTGCCTCGCCGCGGCCGATGGTACTGGGCACAAGGATTCGGCGGCTCCGGCAGCAGCCAGTGCGGCCACTCCTGGGGCGCGAGTTGCATGGCGAGGCCCATGCGCCGCGCCTCCATACGCAAGGCCATGCGACCGCTCTGCGCACGCGATGGGCGCAGCCATGCCAGCGGACTTAAAACTACCAGCAGGATTGACACCACCAGCCAGACCGTCATATCTGTACTCCCGATTTTTGATGGGCCCATTGTCTCACTTGCGAACCAATGCGCTTGAAACCAGCCATACTTACCAATATCGAAACCTCAGGAGGAGCACCTCATGCCCTACCACCACATACTGGTCGCTGTAGATCTGACCGAAGAGTGCGACCCTGTGATCCACCGCGCCCGCGAGTTGTCGGTGAGCAACGGTGCCAAGTTGTCGCTGGTGCATATCGTTGAACCAATGGCCATGGCCTTCGGTGGCGATGTGCCGATGGACCTGTCACAACTGCAACAACAGCAGTTCGATCAGGCCAAGGAACGCCTTGAAAAGCTCAAATCCAAATATACCGAGCTTGTTGGCGCCAATTGCCACCTGACCTACGGCCAGCCACGCCAGGAAATTCATCATTTTGCCAAGGAACAAGCGTGCGATCTGATCGTGGTTGGCAGCCATGGCCGTCACGGTCTGGCGCTATTGCTAGGCTCAACCGCAAATGATGTGCTGCATGGCGCCCCTTGCGATGTGCTCGCGGTGCACCTGGTCAAACGCTGACTGGTCTCGCTCCCCACATTTTGATCTGATCCAGCCTGCTGATCGCGTTACATATGAAAAGCCCGGCGCTCATCACTGAGCGCCGGGCTTTTGCGCATCACGATCGATCAGGCATCCAGCTCGGCCCAACGCTCCACCAACGCATCCAGCTCGGCCTGCAATTGTTCCAGCGAAGCAATGACCTTGGCCGTTTCCGCCGGCGGACGCTGATAGAAACCGGCTTCAGCCATTTCAGCCTCAACCGCAGCAATCTGCTGTTCCTTGGCGTCGATGTCGCCCGGCAAGGCTTCCAGCTCGCGCTGCAGCTTGTAGCTCAGCTTTTTCTTTGCAGCCGGTGCAGCAGCGGCAGGCGCAGCAACCACAGCAGGCTCAGCGGTAACCACCGCCGAGTTCAGGTCAGCCTTGCCCGACTTGCTTTCAGTCACGCCCAACAGACGCGGTGAGCCGCCCTGACGGATCCAGTCCTGATAACCGCCGACGTATTCACGAACCTTGCCTTCGCCTTCGAACACCAGGGTGCTGGTCACCACGTTATCGAGGAATGCCCGGTCGTGGCTCACCATCAGCACGGTGCCATTGAAGGTCAGCAGCACTTCTTCGAGCAGTTCGAGGGTTTCCACGTCGAGGTCGTTGGTCGGCTCGTCGAGTACCAGCAGGTTGGCCGGTTTGCTGAACAGCTTCGCCAGCAACAGACGTGCACGCTCACCACCGGACAACGCCTTGACCGGCGTGCGCGCACGCTGCGGGCTGAACAGGAAGTCGCCGAGATAGCTCAGCACGTGACGGCTCTGCCCGTCGATGTCGATGAAGTCGCGACCTTCGGCGACGTTGTCGATCACGGTTTTTTCCAGATCCAACTGATGGCGCAACTGGTCGAAGTAAGCCACGTCGATGCGCGTGCCCTCTTCCACTTTGCCGCTGGTCGGTTGCAGACCGCTGAGCATCAGTTTCAACAGTGTGGTCTTGCCGGTACCGTTGGCGCCGAGCAGACCAATACGGTCGCCGCGCTGCAGGACCATCGAAAAATCCTTGATCAGGAACGGCCCGCCCGGATGCGCGAAGCTCACATTCTCCAGCACCATCACTTGCTTGCCGGACTTGTCCGCGGTTTCCAGCTGGATGTTGGCCTTGCCGGTACGCTCGCGACGCTCACTGCGCTCAACGCGCAAGGCTTTCAGCGCACGTACACGGCCTTCGTTACGGGTGCGACGGGCCTTGATGCCCTGACGGATCCACACTTCCTCCTGAGCCAGACGCTTGTCGAACAGCGCGTTGGCGGTCTCTTCAGCCGCCAGCGCGGCTTCCTTGTGTACGAGGAAACTGGCGTAGTCGCCGTTCCAATCGATCAGGCCGCCGCGATCCAGTTCGAGAATGCGCGTGGCGAGGTTTTGCAGGAAGGAACGGTCGTGCGTGATGAACAGCACGGCGCCCTGGAAATCTTTCAGCGCTTCTTCGAGCCAGGCAATCGCACCGATGTCCAGGTGGTTGGTCGGTTCGTCGAGCAGCAACAGATCCGGTTCGGACACCAGCGCCTGCGCCAGCAGCACGCGACGGCGCCAGCCGCCGGAGAGTTCGGCGAGGGTCTTGTCGGCCGGCAGTTGCAGACGGCTCAGGGTGCTGTCAACCAGCGTCTGCAAGCGCCAGCCGTCACGGGCTTCAAGGTCGTGCTGAACGTGCATCAGCTTGTCCAGATCGGCGTCGGTGACGATGTTCTGGCTCAGGTGATGGTATTCGGCGAGCAAGGCGCCGACGCCGTCGAGACCTTCAGCCACCACGTCGAATACAGTCCGGTCGTCGGCCACTGGCAATTCTTGCGGCAATTCGCCGATTTTCAGACCAGGCGCACGCCAAACCGAGCCGTCATCGGGCTTCTGGTCGCCCTTGACCAGTTTCATCATGCTGGACTTGCCAGTGCCGTTGCGGCCGATGATGCACACCCGCTCACCACGGGCGATCTGCCAGGACACCTTGTCCAACAACGGCATAGCGCCGAACGCAAGGGACACATCGCTGAATTTGAGCAGGGTCATGAGCTTCTCCAAAAACCGGGCGCGCATTCTACCTGACTTGAGGCTTCAGCAGGCCGGCAATTTGTCGGTCGAAGCACTCTGCACAACATTTGTTGCGAACTTGTGCAGCGAGGCGCGCAAAGCTTTCGCCGCTTGCTGGCAAAAGGCTAAGCTACAGGCAATTCAGTGCGGATTCCGATCGGCACTTGTCATGATTTCTCTGCCCGGATGTCTCATGCGCAGTCGCCTTTTCAGTGTTTTGTCCTGCTTGTTTCTTACCGCCGCTGCCGCTCAATCCGTCCAGGCGGTCGACCTGTCCACCCAACGCCAGTATTACGATGAAGCCAAGCGCGCCTTGGCCAAGGGTGATACCGGCCCGTATTTCCGTTACAGCCAGGCGCTGGCCGATTATCCGCTGGAACCGTATCTGGCTTACGACGAACTGACCGCGCGTCTGAAGACGGCGAGCAACGCGGAGATCGAGAAATTCCTCGCCGAACACGGTGATCTGCCGCAAGCCAACTGGATGAAGCTGCGCTGGTTGCGCTGGCTCGCCGACCGTGGCGACTGGGCGACCTTCGTCAAATACTACGATCCGAAGCTGAACTTCACTGAGCTAGACTGCCTCAACGCGCAGTATCAGATCAGCCACGACAAGAAAGCTGAAGGCTACGCCAACGCGGAAAAACTCTGGCTGACCGGCAAATCGCAACCCGCCGCCTGTGACGCCCTGTTCGGCATCTGGGCTGCCGACGGCCAACTGACCGAACAGAAACGCTGGGAACGCACCAAACTCGCCGCGCAGGCGCGTAACTATCCGCTGGCGAACAGCCTGATCAACGGCTTGACCAGCCTCGCCCCGCGCGGTCGCTTGCTGGTCGACGTCGCGCAGAAACCCGAACTGCTTAACCAGCCGTCGCGCTTCACCCCGGCCGACGAGCCGATGTCAGACGTTGTCAGCCTCGGCCTGCGCCGCCTCGCAAGGCAGGATCCGGACAAGGCCATGGCTCTGCTCGACGGTTACGCCAGCAGCATGCATTTCTCTCGCGATGAAAAAGTCGCGATTGCTCGCGAGATCGGCCTGACCCTTGCGCGCCGCTTCGACAGCCGCGCGCTGGACGTTATGACCAAATACGATCCGGAGCTGCGCGACAACACCGTATCGGAATGGCGCCTGCGCCTGCTGCTGCGTCTGGCACGCTGGAACGATGCCTACGAACTGACCAAACGTCTGCCGCAAGACCTGGCCATCACCAACCGCTGGCGCTACTGGCAGGCGCGCAGCCTGGAACTGGCCCAACCGCAAAACCCGCAAGCGCTTACCCTGTACAAGAATCTGGCGCGGGAACGGGACTTCTACGGTTTCCTTGCCGCTGATCGCTCGCAGTCGCCTTACTCGTTGAACAATAAGCCGCTGGTGCTCAGCCAGGCGTTGATCAGCAAGGTTCGCAACACCCCCGGCGTGCGTCGTGCGCTGGAGTTTCATGCACGTGGGCAGATCGTCGACGGGCGTCGCGAGTGGTATCACGTCAGCCGTCATTTCAATCGCGATGAAATGGTCGCCCAGGCGAAACTGGCGTATGACCTGAAATGGTACTTCCCGGCAATCCGCACCATCAGTCAGGCGCAGTACTGGGACGACCTGGACATCCGCTTCCCGATGGCTCACCGCGATACCCTCGTGCGTGAAGCCAAGGTCCGCGGCCTGCATTCAAGCTGGGTGTTCGCCATCACCCGGCAGGAAAGCGCCTTCATGGACGACGCGCGCTCCGGCGTCGGCGCCAGCGGTCTGATGCAACTGATGCCCGGCACCGCCAAGGAAACCGCGCGCAAGTTCAGCATTCCGCTGGCCTCGCCCCAGCAAGTGCTCGATCCGGACAAGAACATTCAGCTCGGTGCTGCTTACCTCAGTCAGGTGCACAGCCAGTTCAACGGTAACCGCGTCCTCGCCTCCGCCGCTTACAACGCCGGCCCCGGCCGCGTGCGTCAGTGGCTGCGCGGCGCTGATCACCTGAGTTTTGACGTCTGGGTGGAAAGCATCCCGTTCGACGAAACCCGTCAATACGTGCAGAACGTACTGTCATATTCGGTGATCTACGGGCAAAAGCTCAACTCGCCGCAACCGTTGGTGGATTGGCATGAGCGGTATTTTGATGATCAGTAACCGGTAATCTCGGGTAGGCAAGAGCTGCCGAAAACTGCGATCTTTGATGTAAAAATGCCCGCATTCAATGCGGGCATTTTTTGTAAAGCAAGATCAAAAGATCGCAGCCTTCGGCAGCTCCTACAAGTCGACTGCGTGGCCATCATTAAACTGCAACGCCGCCAGCCGCGCATACAGCGGGTTGCTGGCGATCAATTGCTGATGTGTCCCAACCGCCACCAACTTGCCTTGATCCATCACCGCAATCCGATCAGCGTTTTTCACCGTGGCCAGTCGGTGGGCGATGACCAGCGTGGTGCGGTTTTCCATCAGCGTTGGCAAGGCTTGCTGGATCAGATGCTCGCTCTGTGCGTCGAGGGCGCTGGTGGCTTCGTCCAGCAGCAGGATTGGCGCGTCCACGAGCAAGGCCCGAGCGATGGCCAGGCGCTGGCGTTGACCGCCGGACAGGCCGAGGCCGCCATCGCCCAGATGAGTCTGATAACCATCCGGCATTTGTTCGATGAAGTCGTGGGCGTGGGCAATTCGCGCGGCTTCCTTGACCTGCGCCAGTGTGGCGGTCGGGCAGCCGTAGCGAATGTTCTCCTCCACGCTGCCAAAAAACAGCGCCGGGGTTTGCGACACCAGCGCGAAACAGCGGCGCAGATCCAGCGGGTCAAGGCTGGTCAGCGGCGCTCCATCCAGCAGAATCTGCCCTTCGCGCGGATCGTAGAAGCGCAGCAACAGGTCGTAAACCGTGGATTTGCCCGCGCCGGACGGCCCCACCAATGCCAGGGTTTCGCCCGCCCTCACCGTCAAACTCAAGCCATCGACTGCGTAACTTTCCGGACGAGAGGGGTAGGAAAAGCGCACGTCGCGCAATTCAAGCTCACCTTTGACTCGCGCTGGCAAAGTGACCAGTCCGGCCACCGGTGGCTGGATAATGTTTTCCGAGCGCAGCAATTCCGCGATGCGTTCAGCGGCACCCGCAGCGCGTTGCAGTTCGCCGATCACTTCGCTCAGCGTGCCGAACGCGCTACCGACGATCAGGCTATAAAAAACGAATGCCGCCAGCTCGCCGGCCGATATCCGCCCGGCCATGACATCCATGCCACCAACCCACAACATCACCGCCACCGCGCCAAGCACCAGCACGATCACCAGCGTGATCAACCACGCCCGCTGGAAGATCCGCTTGCGTGCGGTCTCGAACGCCTGCTCTACGGTGGAGGCGAAACGCTGCTCATCCTGCACCTGATGGTTGTAGGCCTGCACGGTTTTGATCTGGCCGAGGGTTTCAGACACGTAACTGCCAATGTCAGCGATACGATCCTGACTCTGGCGCGACAGATTGCGCACGCGACGGCCGAATATGAGGATCGGCGCAATCACCAGCGGCAGCGCAATCACCACAATGCTGGTGAGTTTGGGATTGGTGATGAACAGCAGCACCACACCGCCAATTACCATCAACAGGTTGCGCAGGAACAACGAAAGCGACGAGCCAATCACCGATTGCAGTAGCGTGGTGTCGGCGGTCAGGCGCGACTGGATTTCCGAACTGCGGTTGTCCTCATAAAAGCCTGGATGCAGGTACACCAAGTGATTGAACACTTGGCGACGAATATCAGCGACCACGCGCTCACCGATCCATGACACCAGATAGAAACGGGCGAAAGTGCCCAGTGCCAGGCCTAACACCAGCAACATGAAGATCGCGATGGACTGATTAAGAAGATGCGGCGATCGGGTCATGAAACCCTGGTCCACAAGCAGCTTGATGCCCTGCCCCATTGACAAGGTAATGCCCGCGGTGACGATCAGCGCGAGTAAAGCGCCGAAGGCATGCCAGCGGTACGGCAGGAGAAAATGACTGGTCAGGCGCAAGGCGCGCCGGTGTCGGGAAGATAGCAAGGAGATCATGGAATTCACGTCTGCGCAGATGAATCGGGCCAGCCTACAGACTCAAATGGGGTGGAACTCTGTAAATCACAATGAGTCAGGTTAAATATGCCCGGTATGTCCGGATGCTAGAAACGATTGGTCTAAGGTTGCGGTTGAGACGAGACGGCATTTCTGTTTGAGTAGAGATGCCGCTCGCCGACAGATCGCAGGGAGTTGTCACAGCCTGGTCACGTGGCGGTTTTAACTTAGGCACACAACCTGATGAGGAGACAGGCCATGTCCTTGCAACACAGCAGCGAAGACAAGATTGAAGTGATCCGCACCCAACCCGACCAGTCTCTGGGTTGCTCGATTATCGATGAGCAGGGCCGCGAAGTACCAATCACTGAAGACATGATCCAGGACGCCTGCCGCGAACTGGAGAAGCGATTGGTCAAGCCTGCCGAACAAGAGTGATGTAGCCAACGTCTTCCCGACCCGGCCCTGATTGGCCGGGTTTTTTCTGCGCCTGATTTAGCTGCGAATCGTGTAGGAGCTGCCGAAGGCTGCGATCTTTTGATCTTCAATAAGCAAGATCAAAAGATCGCAGCCTCGTTTCACTCGACAGCTCCTACAGGCCAATGCGGTTATGGGACCGGGGTTGCGCCGAGCGCCGCCACAATCTGGCGCAACACCGGCGCATCCCCTTCAATCCGCACCTTCAGCCCTTCGATCTCGCGTCGTACCGGGTACTGCTTGCGCAATTGGTCAAATGCCGCACGCTGCTCAGCGACATTTCCTACCAGACTGCGGCGAAAATCCGCGTCGTCGCGGCGCGGGTCATACACGCCCCGACACAACATAGCCAGCGCCCACGCCGGATCACTGTCGCCATGCAAGGAAACTTCCGACAACCACGGCGCTGGCAACAGATCACTCAGCTGGATAATCGCAGGCTGGCCGCTGAAAGCGCAGTAGGCCTGGTAGATCTGCGCGGTTCCGCGTTGCTTGCCGTCAAGGCTGTAACCGGCAATATGCGGTGTCGCCAACACACAGAGTTCGGCCAGCGCAGGATCAACTTCCGGCTCCTTTTCCCAGACGTCGAGCACTGCCTGCAGGTCTTCACGCTCCAGCAGCACTTCACGCAGCGCAACGTTATCGACCACAGGGCCGCGCGCCGCATTGATCAGCCACGCACCTTGCTTGAGTTGCTGCAGACGCTGTCGATCAAACAGATGCCAGGTCGCATCGTCGCCGTTACGGGTCAAAGGTGTATGCAGACTGATCACGTCGCACTGCTCGAGGATCTGCTGGAGGCTGACATGATCGCCGCCGTCGGCAGCCTGACGCGGCGGATCGCAAACCTTTACGTTCCAGCCCAAACCTTTCAAGACCTTGATCAGGCGACCACCGACTTCACCGGCGCCGACAACGCCGTAGGTACGCTGAGTCAAATCAACGCCTTCGATTTCGGCCAGTGTCATCAAACTGCCCAGTACGTAGTCGACCACGCCACGAGCATTACACCCCGGCGCGCTCGACCAGCCAATCCCGGCCTCTTTGAAGTAATCGAGATCCAGATGGTCGGTGCCGATGGTGCAGGTACCGACAAAGCGCACCTTGCTGCCCTCAAGCAGCGCACGGTCAACGCGGGTCACCGAACGCACCAGCAACACATCGGCGTGCTCGACCGTGGCACGGTCAATGGAGCGGCCCGACACACGGCGGATTTCACCGAAACCGGCAAAATAAGCATCGAGCAGCGGGATATTTTCGTCGGCAACAATCAGCATGGCGGGCTCCTTGGGCGGATCGGCAGTTTAGGTGCAGACGCGCCGATCAGCCAGCAGGGTTTGCGCTTACAAATACGCAACAGAGGATTTTTCCTGACCGAGGCGTCAGCGGCGTAGAATGCGCCGCTCTGCGCATCAATACTTTCTGGACGCTTCGCCTGTGAACTCTGTAACTGACCAACCCGTCGCCGTCTCCCTGTCCCGCCCTGCGCGGATTCGCCTGGAGTTGAAAAACCTGCTCGCCCTGGCGCTGCCGATCATCATCGCGCAACTGGCGACCACGGCCATGGGCTTCGTCGATGCGGTGATGGCGGGACGCGTAGGGCCCAAGGATCTGGCGGCGGTAGCATTGGGCAACTCGATCTGGGTCCCGGTGTTTCTGTTGATGACCGGCACCTTGCTGGCCACCACGCCGAAGGTCGCGCAACGCTTCGGCGCTGGCAAGCACAGCGAGATCGGTCCGATCGTGCGTCAGGCGCTATGGCTAGCGTTGGTGGTGGGGTTGATCGCCACTGCGATGCTGGTCGCCGCCGAACCGGTTTTGCACCTGATGAAGGTCGATGCCGAACTGATCGACCCGAGCATGCAGTACTTGCACGGCATCGCCAGCGGTCTGCCGGCAGTGGCCATTTATCACGTGCTGCGTTGCACCAGTGACGGCATCGGCCGCACGCGCCCGGCCATGGTACTGGGCCTGTGCGGGCTGGCGCTGAACATTCCGCTGAATTACATCTTCATCTATGGCCACTTCGGCGTGCCGGCCATGGGTGGCGTCGGCTGCGGCTGGGCCACGGCGATCGTGATGTGGGTGATGGCGCTGGGCCTGGCCGGCTACGAACGCTGGGCACCGGCCTATCGCTCAAGCGAACTGTTCAGCCGTTTCGACTGGCCGCAGTGGGCGGTGATCAAACGTCTGCTATCGATTGGTTTGCCGATCGGCATCGCGGTGTTTGCCGAGTCGAGCATCTTCGCCGTGATCGCCCTGCTGATCGGCAGCCTCGGCGCGACGGTGGTGGCCGGGCACCAGATCGCGCTGAACGTCAGCTCGCTGGTGTTCATGATTCCCTATTCGCTGGGCATGGCGGTCACCGTGCGTGTCGGCCAGGCGCTGGGCCGTGAGGAACCGCGTGAGGCACGTTTTGCCGCTGGAGTCGGCATGGGCACCGCACTGGCCTACGCCTGCCTGTCGGCGAGCCTGATGCTTTTGCTGCGCGAGCCGATTGCATCGATCTACACCGCTGATCCGACGGTGATTCATATTGCGGCGATGCTGATTGTCTATTCGGCGCTGTTCCAGTTTTCCGATGCGATCCAGGTGACCGCCGCCGGCGCGTTACGTGGCTACCAGGACACTCGCGTGACGATGATCCTGACCCTGTTCGCTTATTGGGGGATCGGTTTGCCGGTAGGTTATGCGCTGGGGCTGACCGACTGGCTCGGCGAGTCACGTGGCCCGAGCGGGCTGTGGCAGGGTTTGATTGTCGGCTTGAGTTGCGCGGCGCTGATGCTGTCGATTCGTCTGACACGCAGCGCGCGCAAGCGGATCCGGATCAGTCGTTCGCTCGGCTGATCACCCATAAAAAAAGACCTGCATTTGCAGGTCTTTTTTTTGCCCAGAGTCAGGGTTTCTTGCGAATCCAGTACAGATAAGTACCCGCTTCTTCATGCTGGCTGACCAACTCATGGTCGAGGAACACGCAAAACTTGGGGATGTCACGTTTGGTCGAAGGATCGGTAGCGATCACCTTCAAGAGGCCGCCGGGCACCAGGTCGCGGATGTGCTGATGCAACATCATCACCGGTTCCGGGCAATTGAGGCCGGTGGCGTCGAGGGTGCCGTCGACCGGAGAATCGATCATTTCACTCATGGTTCACTCCAGAAACTGGCCGGCATTGTCGCGCATTGCCCGGGATCTCGTCCAACCTCTATGGGTCAGCGAGACTTGGGCTTTTTGCTGTCATGCCGGCGCAGGTGGCAGGTCACTTCCTCACGATCGTGATACAGCTGCTTGCAGCCAATATCTACCTTGATTCCCCGCGCCTTGAAACCATCGGCAATGCGTTCCAGCAGCCGCTTTACTTCGGCATAACGCTGCTTCATCGGCAGCTTCAGGTTGACCACTGCTTCGCGGCAATGTCCCTCGCCAATCCATTCTTCCAGCATCGCCGCGTTGCGCGCCGGTTTCTCGACGATGTCGCAAACCATCCAGTCAACCGGCTGCTTGGGCTTGAAGGTGAACCCGTCCGCCATCAAATGCTGAACCAGGCCGGTGTCCATCAGGCTTTCAGCCATCGGGCCGTTGTCGATGGCGGTGACCAGCATGCCGCGGTTAACCAGTTGCCAGGTCCAGCCGCCCGGCGCCGCGCCGAGGTCGACGCCGGTCATGTCGCTGTGCAGACGGTCGTCCCACTGATCACGCGGAATGAAGTGGTGCCACGCCTCTTCCAGCTTCAGGGTCGAACGGCTTGGCGCTTCGCGGGGAAACTTCAGGCGCGGAATGCCCATCGGCCACATGGCCGAATTGCCGGCATCAGCCATGCCGAGGAACACCTCACGACCACTTTTAAAGGTCAGCAACAAACGCGGCTTGCTGGCGTCCTCCACCAGTTTGCCGGCGGCGGTCAGCGCCTTGCGCAGCGGGCCCTCGAATTTTTTGCAGAAGTTCGACAGTTCCTTGCCGTCATTGGTATCGACCACTTCCAGCCACAGGCTGCCGCACACCCGGAAATCGGCCATGTGCGCCAGGATCACGCTGATGCGGTCGTTTTCTGGCAGATCGATGAAAAAACCACGCGCCCACTGGCGCGGGAAGATCAGCTCAGCGAAACGCTGACCGCGCATCAGGCGTTCAGCGCCATCGGCTTCGGTGCAGACAAACTCGGCGCAGGCCGCGGCCGTTTTGGCTTTGGCGTAACCGGCGACATTGAGACGGGCGGCGAGGTCGGAAATCTCCGAACAGACTTCGCCTTCGAAGCCGGGCCGGCAATGCATGAATAGGGTGTTCATTCTTACTCCTGGGCAGCGGCCGATGATTCGGCCGCTGCGCGATGCTCAAGCCTTGCGTTGCCGCAATGCCTGTCACGAAAACCGGCGCATGATAGCCGAAGTCGGAACCTTGGTTCCGCTCATAGAGTCCAGTTATTAGCCAGCTACTCAAAACAGGGCTAGGTTTAATGCTCTGCCCGTCCCCTCAGTCCGTAGCCGTGCGGACTCAAAGGAGTGATCGTAATGCCGTCCCTCGATAGTCTGAAGTCACTGAAAACCCTACAAATTGACGCCACGACCTACCACTATTTCAGCCTGCCGGAAGCCGCCAAAAGCCTGGGCGACCTCGACAAGCTGCCGATGTCGTTGAAGGTCCTGCTGGAAAACCTGCTGCGCTGGGAAGACGAAAAAACCGTCACCGGCGCCGACCTCAAGGCCATCGCCGCGTGGCTCAAGGAGCGCCGCTCCGATCGGGAAATCCAGTACCGCCCGGCCCGTGTATTGATGCAGGATTTCACCGGCGTCCCCGCCGTGGTCGACCTGGCGGCGATGCGCGCCGCTGTGGCCAAGGCCGGCGGCGATCCGCAACGGATCAATCCATTGTCGCCGGTGGATCTGGTGATCGACCACTCAGTAATGGTCGACAAGTTCGCCAGCGCCAGTGCGTTCGAGCAGAACGTCGACATCGAAATGCAACGCAACGGCGAGCGCTACGCCTTTCTGCGCTGGGGCCAGAGCGCATTCGATAACTTCAGCGTGGTACCGCCGGGGACCGGCATCTGCCACCAGGTCAACCTCGAATACCTCGGCCGCACCGTGTGGACCAAAGACGAAGATGGCCGCACTTACGCATTTCCCGACACGCTGGTCGGCACGGACTCCCACACCACCATGATCAACGGACTCGGCGTACTTGGCTGGGGCGTTGGCGGGATCGAAGCGGAAGCCGCCATGCTCGGGCAACCGGTGTCGATGCTGATTCCCGAAGTGATCGGCTTCAAACTCACTGGCAAGCTCAAGGAAGGTATCACCGCGACCGATCTGGTGCTGACCGTGACGCAGATGCTGCGCAAGAAAGGCGTGGTCGGTAAATTCGTCGAGTTCTATGGCGACGGCCTCGCCGACTTGCCACTGGCCGACCGCGCAACCATCGCCAACATGGCTCCGGAGTACGGCGCGACGTGCGGCTTCTTTCCGGTCGACGATGTCACGCTCGAATATTTGCGCCTGTCGGGCCGGCCGCCGGAAGTGGTGAAGCTGGTCGAGGCATACACCAAAGCTCAAGGCCTGTGGCGGCTGCCGGGTCAGGAGCCGGTGTTCACCGACAGCCTGGCGCTGGACATGGGCAGCGTCGAAGCGAGTCTGGCCGGGCCGAAACGCCCGCAGGATCGCGTTTCGCTGCCGAATGTCGCGCAGGCCTTCAGTGATTTCATCGACCTGCAATTCAAACCCACCAGCAAGGAAGAAGGACGCCTGGAAAGCGAGGGCGGTGGCGGCGTGGCGGTGGGCAACGCCGATCTGATAGGCGAAGCTGACTACGAATACGAGGGCAAGACGTATCGCCTGAAAAACGGTGCCGTGGTTATCGCCGCGATCACTTCCTGCACCAACACTTCCAACCCGAGCGTGATGATGGCGGCCGGGTTGCTGGCGAAGAAAGCCGTCGAGAAAGGCCTGACGCGCAAGCCGTGGGTAAAAAGCTCACTAGCCCCTGGTTCGAAAGTCGTCACTGATTACTACAAGGCTGCCGGGCTGACGCAGTACCTTGATCAACTCGGTTTTTCACTGGTCGGCTATGGCTGCACCACCTGCATCGGCAACTCCGGGCCACTGCCGGAGCCGATCGAGAAAGCCATTCAGAAGGCCGATCTGACCGTCGCTTCGGTCTTGTCCGGCAACCGCAACTTCGAAGGCCGCGTACATCCGCTGGTGAAGACCAACTGGCTGGCCTCACCTCCGCTGGTCGTCGCCTACGCATTGGCCGGTAGCGTGCGCACCGATATCAGCAGCGAACCGCTGGGCGAAGACCAACAGGGCAATCCGGTATATCTGCGCGACATCTGGCCAAGTAGTCGGGAAATCGCCGAGGCGGTGGCTCAGGTCAATACGGCGATGTTCCACAAGGAATACGCCGAAGTGTTCGCCGGTGATGAGCAATGGCAAGCCATCGAAGTCCCGCAAGCGGCGACTTACGTTTGGCAGGACGATTCGACCTACATCCAGCATCCGCCTTTCTTCGACGACATTTCCGGTCCTCTGCCGGAGGTAAAAGACGTCAAGGGCGCGCGGGTCTTGGCTTTGCTGGGTGATTCGGTAACCACAGACCACATCTCCCCCGCCGGCAACATCAAGGTCGACAGCCCTGCGGGGCGTTATCTGCAGGAAAAAGGCGTCGAGCCACGCGACTTCAACTCTTATGGATCCCGTCGCGGCAATCATGAGGTGATGATGCGGGGCACGTTTGCCAACATCCGTATTCGTAACGAGATGCTCGGGGGCGAGGAAGGCGGGAATACCTTTTACATTCCCACCGGGGAGAAAATGGCGATCTATGACGCTGCGATGAAATATCAGGCTGCGGGCACGCCGCTGGTGGTGATTGCCGGTCAGGAGTATGGCACCGGGTCGAGCCGTGACTGGGCGGCGAAAGGCACCAATCTGCTGGGCGTCAAAGCTGTAATTGCGGAGAGCTTCGAGCGTATTCACCGCTCGAATCTGGTTGGCATGGGTGTGCTGCCATTGCAGTTCAAGCTTGATCAGAATCGCAAGAGCCTCAATCTGACCGGCAAAGAGACGTTCGAGATTCTGGGATTGACCGGCGTTGAGCTGAGGCCGCGGATGAACCTGGCTTTGGTGATCACTCGCGAGGACGGGCGTCAGGAGAAGATTGAAGTCTTGTGCCGGATTGATACGTTGAATGAGGTCGAGTACTTCAAATCCGGGGGGATTCTGCATTACGTATTGCGGCAGTTGATTGCTTCGTAACGGGTGACATTCGCAGCAGGCTGCGGTTTCTTTGACTTTGGCTTTAGAAGCAAAATCAAAAGATCGCAGCCTTCGGCGGCACCTGCATACAGACGAAAAAAAACCCGCCGAAGCGGGTTTTTCCCAAGACCATTATCGACTCCCTGTCGGCAGCGATCCTTGCAAATGGTCGATCATCCATGATCCTGAAACACTCCCTGCGTCTCAGTTGATGTGTGTAGATTACCGAGTGGATCCAATCAGCAATAGTCGTAAAAGCTATCAACGCGTGTAAGACATTCGCCATACAACCACTTCCGAAAACCCTTAGACCCTTCAGGCATTTCCGCTTTCACGGGCCTTCGCGCTTTCGGCGAGGAACTGTTCAAGCCTGCTCAATTGCTCCTCCCAACCACGACTGTCCATGTAATACGCCTCCTTCTGGCGGATGTCGGGAATGTGTGCAAAGCCCGATTCCGAAACCTTGAGCAACGTACCCTTTTCGAAGTCCTGCAATTCGAACTTGACCAGCGTGGTCGGCTCTTGCGAGTAATCGATCTTCGGATTGACCGCATACGGGTGCCAGCGGAAAGAAAACAACTGCTGCGGCTCGACGCGCTCGATCAGCACATTCCACAACACGTGTTCATAACCGGGGTACGTGACCTGGCCTTGCGTCCATTCACCTGCAATGAACCGCCGGCCCTCGAGCGCCACGCCAAACCACTGACCAAATGCCTCGGCATCGACCAATGCACGCCAAACGTGGGAACGCGACGCCTTGAGCGTGATTTTGCGTTCGAAACTGTTAGGTACTGGTTTCATACGTCACCTCCTGTTCTGAACACTAGGCTTGTATGACCACATGTCCAATGCGAAGTTGTATCGAAGCGCTGCAGCCAGTGATTCGAGCGGACACATCCTGCCGTAGTTTCCGCTCTGTGATCAGCCTCGTCTGACCTGTTATCTTTCCCGCGAATTCGCAGAAACAAGGAAGAATCATGCAGCCTTCTCTCGCCGATCGTTATCGCGGCGCCCTCCTCGGTTTGGCTTGCGGCGATGCGGTCGGCACAACAGTGGAGTTTCAACCGCGAGGATCATTCCAGCCGGTCAGTGATATGGTTGGCGGTGGTCCGTTCCAGCTCAAACCTGGGCAATGGACCGATGACACCTCAATGGCGCTGTGCCTGGCCGAGAGCCTGCTGAGCAAGAATGGGTTCGACGCGGCTGATCAGATGGGCCGCTATCTCAACTGGTGGAAATGGGGATACCTGAGCTCCACCGGTGAATGTTTCGACATCGGCATGACCGTTAGCCGGGCGCTGCATCAGTACCAGCAAACTGGGGAGCCTTTTGCCGGCTCGACTGACCCGCTGACTGCCGGCAACGGATCGCTGATGCGATTGGCGCCCGTCGTGCTGTTCTATTTCCCCGACATTCGACAGATCCAGGCCTTTGCGGCCGACAGTTCGCGCACAACTCATGCCGCGCCGGAGGCAGTCGAGTGCTGCCAATTGCTGGCTGATCTGATCAGAAGAGCGCTTGAGGGTGCGGACAAAACGCAGCTTCGCCGGTCGTCACTGTCAGAGCTTTCCCAGCCCAAGGTGGTTGCTATCGCGCGGGGTGAATACCTCGACAAAGGCGAGACTCAAATCAAAGGCAGCGGCTATAGCGTCCAATCACTGGAAGCCGCTTTGTGGTGCTTTCATCACACGCATACGTACACCGACGCCGTACTCACAGCAGCCAATCTGGGTGACGATGCGGATACGACAGCGGCTATCGTGGGCCAATTGGCAGGAGCCTACTACGGGGCTCGAGGAATTCCCGAACACTGGCTGGAGCGACTGCATGAAGTCGAGGAAATCACGGCCACGGCGGATCGCTTGCTTGAGGCGTCCCGCTTTCGTACATAACAATCGCTACACTGTGGTGCTCTTTACATTCGATACCGTGAGAACCTCATGTCAGTACGCGTGCTTCTGGCCTTTGCGCCCTTTGTGTTTTCCCCATTCGCCCATGCCGCCACTGACTGTGCCAATGCCAGCGATCAGGCAACGATGAATCAATGTGCGGGGCAAGCGTTCAAAGCGGCAGACAAGGAACTGAATGCGCTGTACCAGCAGGTCACCGGGCGCTTGAAGGACAACCCGGAAGGCAAGAAGCTGCTGGTCAACGCGCAGCGGGCGTGGATCAGCTTCCGGGATGCCGAGTGCAAGTTTTCGGCATCTGGGGTGGCGGGCGGGAGTGTCTATCCATTGATTTACAGCGTTTGCCTGACCGGCATGACCAAGACGCGTGTCGAGGCACTCAAACACTATTTGAAATGCGAGGAAGGTGACATGAATTGCCCGGTTCCCGGAGCGTAATTACAGGCTCGCCTCGCGGGAGCCTGTACTGTGAAACCGTTACGCCTCAGACGTGAGGATCGCCCGGCGCTTTGCTCGGCGCTGCGTATTGCGGCTTGAGGTGGCCATCCTGGTCGAGTAACCAAGCGTCCATGATCTGTCTCACTACTGGACCGGCAACACGACCACCCGCCTCGCCGTTTTCGATCATTACCGAGATGGCGATTTTCGGATGTTCGGCCGGTGCGAATCCTACAAACAGGGCGTTGTCACGGTGGCGCTCGAGGGTTTTTTCGCGGTTGTAGCGCTCACCCTGCTTGATCGCCACCACTTGCGCCGTACCACTCTTGCCGGCGATGCGGTATTGCGCGCCCGCAGCGGCCGCTCGGGCAATGCCTCGAGCATCGTGCATGACCATCTGCATGCCGTGGTTGACCTGCTCCCAATCGCGCGGATCCTTGAGCAGGATATTCGGCATCGGATGCTCGTCAACCGGCGCAACGCCATCGACAGACTTGGCCAGATGCGGCCGATTCCATATCCCCTTGTTGGCGATCAGGGCAGTGGCTTGAGCCAATTGCAGTGGCGTGACCTGCATGTAGCCTTGGCCGATGCCAAGAATAACCGTCTCGCCGGGATACCAGGCCTGTCGCCTTGTAGCGCGTTTCCACGCTTGCGACGGCATCAGGCCGGGCGACTCTTCAAACATGTCCAGCGAGACTTTTTCACCTAGGCCAAACATCGCCATGTAGTCGTGCAGACGATCAATGCCAAGCTTGTGCGCAAGGTCGTAGAAGTAGGTGTCGTTGGAACGCATGATCGCCGCGTCCATGTCCACCCAGCCATCACCGCTGTGGTTCCAGTTGCGATACTTGTGTTCGAAGTCCGGGAGTTGGTAATAGCCGGGATCGAACACGCGGGTCTGCGGAGTCACGACCCCAGCGTCCAGCCCCGCGATGGCGACTTCCGGTTTAATCGTCGAGCCTGGGGCGTAGAGGCCACGCAACACGCGGTTGAACAGCGGCCGGTCGATGGAATCCCGCAGCGCCGAATATTCCTTCGAGCTGATGCCTGTGACGAACAGATTCGGATCGAAACTCGGATTGCTGACCATCGCCAGCACTTCTCCCGTGGACGGATCGAGGGCTACCACTGAACCACGACGATCGCCCAACGCCGCTTCAGCGGCTTCCTGCAGCTTGACGTCGAGGCTGAGGACGATGTTTTTACCTGGCACCGGATCGGTGTGCTTGAGCACCCGCAGCACTCGGCCTTGAGCGTTGGTTTCGACTTCTTCGTAACCGACATGGCCATGCAGCTGCGCTTCATAGAAGCGCTCGATACCGGTCTTACCGATGGATTGCGTACCACGGTATTCAACGGAGTCCAGGGTTTTCGATTCTTTTTCATTGATCCGGCCGACATAACCGATCGAATGGGCGAAATGTGCGCCGAGGGGGTAGTGCCGGACGAACTGCGGTTCGACATCAAGACCCGGCAGACGGAACTCGTTGACCGCCAGGACGGCGATTTGCTCTTCCGTCAGCTCATAAAACAAAGTGACCGGTGTGAACGGATGCCGGGATTGCTTCATCGCCTTATCGAATACCGTGCGGTCTTCTGCAGGCAAGTGCAGCAAGTTGATGACTTCGCCCAGCTCCTGATTGATGTCAGTTGCACGCTCACGGGTGATGGTCAGGTTGTAGCTGGGACGGTTGTCGGCGAGAAGGACACCGTTGCGGTCGTAGATCAGCCCGCGCGTCGGCGGAATCGGCAAGACGTGGACACGGTTGTTTTCGGAGATGGTCGAGTGGTACTCGAACTCCACGACCTGGAGGATGTATAGGCGCACAACCAGAGCACAGCTGATGGCGAAGACGAACAGAGCACAGGCAATCAATCGTTTATTGACCAGCCGCGTCTCTTTTTCATGGTCCTTGATCGGGATTGGTTCAGGCATTTCTACAGCAACTCTTTGACATAAATGAGTGCCGATCCGTGGGCAGAATATCAGTCCGTTAAAAAACGAGCTGCACCATACCAAAACTGGCTGTCCACTTCAGAATGAAATTACCCGATGGCACCTGAAAAACTTTCTCGCAGGCAAAACAAAACCCCAACTGCTTACGCAATTGGGGTTTCGGAATTTAATCTTGACGATGACCTACTCTCACATGGGGAAACCCCACACTACCATCGGCGA
>NZ_JAFCWZ010000019.1:0-79481 GCF_049897785.1 Pseudomonas sp. TSRC2-2 | reverse complement strand
TCGACGACCGCTAATTTAAAGCCCAGCGTGTAATCACGTTGACTGCGCCTTTTTCCTGATTCCATTGGTTCCTCCTGAGGATAGGTCAGAAGGTGTAAACCTTATTCAGGACGAGACAAAAAGTACAAAAAAGCCCAACCACTTCAGGTCGGGCTTTTTGCTTATCGCCGTGCCAACTCGTGGCGTACGCATTGTTCGTAATAGGTTTGCTTGACCGCCGCCGGTTTAAGCTTCGAACTGCTGTTGTAGGTCTGCTCGGTAATCCCCATCGCAGTCATGCGCATCCAGGGCTGCTGGAACCGGCGAACCTGCAGTTGCTTGCGCGCGCCATACAGCGAAACTCCCGACAGCTTGGATCGCTGCGCACCGGCAGCAATATCCGAACCCCAGGTGCAGGCGAAGCGATGGCCCTTGCTTAACTCTTTTGCCTGCACACCCGAAGCGATCAAAGCCAGGGAAAGCGTCGCAACGGTGATGACAATCGTCCGCATATAGCCAACCTAACCTTTTGAAAAAAGGCGATTTTGCCGGGGTGCATTATCTCTGGGGGCCAGCAATTTGCCTGCTGTCGAGAATTTTTTATCAGGGGAGATACAGAGCAGTCTTCGCCGCTCGTCCAGTGGCGCGCACCTTTGGCAGGCGAACCTATCCAAAACAGTACATTCCTTGCGTAGAAGGCCCACGAGATGAACAAGAAAATCTTCGCTCTGTCGTTTTTCAGCCTGTGCCTGATCGGCCCATTCCACGCTTCGGCTGCCGAGACGACAGCGGGCGCCGCCACCCCTGCTACCGCTCTGCCCGGTGTTAATCAGGCAGAAAGCTCTCGCGATCATGATGAGAAGGCGAACAAGAAAGGCGAAGAGTCCTCGGGCGCCAACTCAGGCTCCCAGCCGCATGAGACGGAAAAGGATGCTGCGACGTCGAGCGACTCCAGTGACCTGGACAAAAAACCGGCTCAGTAACAAGGATTTTGCTATTTGTGAATAAAATTCAGATGCCGAAACTAGGCAGCGCAGGGTGATATCAATATGATGCGCGCACTGGCCACCATAGAGGGTGGCCAGAGGAAAATACACCCAAGGAATGCAAATGAAAGACTTCGTCATCGGCGTCAACAACATCGTCCTCTACATCGCACTGGCGGTCATCCTGATCGTGTCCCTGTTCATGATGAGCCAGAGCTTTCTTTCGGGTCTCGGGATGTTCGTAGGCGGCACCTTGAGCTGGTGCATCATCTCCGGCTTCTGGTTCGTGCAATCGGCAACTTATGAAGAACTGCGCAAGCTGAACTCGAAGACCAACTGATCCAGGTATTCGCTAATAAAAAGGCCAATGTCATCGACATTGGCCTTTTTATTTCAGCTGCGAAGGAACTGATTCGTCATTGTTTGGTGCACTGAGCGCCCAGGCCCATACCCATGGAACCCAGAGCAACCATCGGCCCGCTCGGCAACTCGCAAGTGTACTCGCCGTTTTCGGTTTGAGCGTTGTAGAAGGTTGTATTGAAGTCGTTGCGGATGTTGGAAACCTTGATAACCGGTTTGCCGATGGTGGTCTGTGCCCGATTCTTGAGATCACTCTCTCCCGGTTTGACAGTCTGGCATCCACTGACCGCGAGTGCCAAAGTTGCGAATAAAGCGAGACCCGGGATTGTCCTTGATGAGTTCATAGCAGATCGACCTTTTGATTTTCATACCAAAGAAGTTTGACAGTCAGCTGCCAAGCGAAAGGACTTTAAAGTCGAGTCGGTACAGGGGCAATTAGGTCAGATGTGCTAGTGGCTGAAGGCTAGCGGCGCTCTCAGGGAGGTTTTGCGACGACTTTCGGGATTGCAGGCCGGTACTAATCAGTCTGTAAAATCTCTATTCGCAATCGAGCAGCGCCCTCCTCTCGACAATCAAAACAAACCGGCAAAAACAGCTGGATAACTTCGATGTTACTGCGCAGATGATCCGTCATGCGCGGCGTGGTCAACGTTCCGCCACCAGCCAGCGCCATCGGCAACAGCAACTGATCGGCCAGATGCTCTGCCACCGCAGCATCACTGCGCAGCCAGTCGACAGCCTGATTGATTGCGGTATCGGCCACCTTCTCGGCACGTAACGACACTTGGCCAAACGCACTGAACACCTCAGTGACGTGCTCAAAAACGTACTCCAACAACAGCACATTTCCCGGACCGCGCGCCGGCTCAATGGTCATCTGTTGCAGCGCATCCGACGGCCAATTCAGACGCTTGGCGACATGCGTGAGTTCACGCTGAGCAACGGTAGGCGCAAGTCCGGCAGTCAGTGCCAGAGCCTGTCGTGAAATTGACTTGCCGCGCTCACACAGATCCAGCCGCGTCAGGTGCGACGGCTGCACCCTTACTGCAATCTCGCCACCGCCAGCCGGCACAAAACCATGACGCACCAAGTCCAGTTCGACATCGCCGCCCATGCGCCGCAGCAGCGGTAGCCAACTGCGCGAGAGAAAATCAGTCGGCGGCGCCAGCGGATTGTGCGTGCCGCCAGTGATCGTCACCCGACTCGCCTGCGGTGCTCGCATCAACGCGGGCAACAGTGTCTGCAACACCAAAGTACAACTGCCCGCTGTGCCGATGGCGAATTGAAAATCGCCTGCACGGATTGCGCCCGGTTCGAAGCTCAAGGCCTGCGAACCCAAATGCGCACCGGATATCTGCGCACCGCAAACCTCGGCCGCCGCCATTACTGCCGTCAGATGCTGACGCAGCAGTCCCGGACGGCTGCGTCTGGCGCGAATCTGTTTAATCCGAAACGCCCGGCCTGTCACCATCGACAGGCTCAGCGCACTGCGCAACACCTGACCGCCGCCGATGGCACCGTCCAGTTCAATGATTTCTTTCATTGCACATCCTTATCCTTTAACGCACACCACCTGACGCAGCGTGTGCAGCACTTCCACCAACTCGCGCTGGGCGTGCATGACTTTGTCGATGTCCTTGTAGGCCATCGGAATTTCGTCGATGACCGCTTCGTCCTTGCGGCATTCCACATGCGCAGTGGCGCGAATCTGGTCAGCGACGGTGAAGGTACTCTTGGCCTTGGTGCGACTCATGGTGCGCCCGGCGCCGTGGCTGCAGGAACTGAACGACTCTTCATTGCCCAGCCCGCGCACAATGAAACTCTTGGCGCCCATCGAGCCCGGAATGATCCCCAGTTCGCCCTTCTTCGCCGACACCGCACCTTTACGGGTGATCAGGACGTCTTCACCGAAATGCCGCTCTTTCTGCACGTAGTTGTGATGGCAATTCACCGCTTCCAATGCGACTTCGAAAGGCTTGCGAATGACCTGCCGCGTGGCCTGAATCACCGCGCGCATCATCAGTTCACGATTCTGTCTGGCGAAGTCCTGCGCCCAGCCCACTGCCTCCACATAGTCATCAAAATGTCGGCTGCCCTCTTCGAAATAGGCCAGATCACGGTCCGGCAGATTGGCGATGTGCTGACGCATATCCGCTTGCGCCATCTGAATGAACAGATTGCCAATCGCATTGCCGACACCACGCGAACCACTGTGCAGCATGAACCAGACCCGATTGGCTTCATCCAGGCACACTTCAATGAAGTGGTTGCCGCTGCCGAGTGTCCCCAAATGGCCACGGTTGTTGGTGTTGGCCAGCTTCGGATACTTGTCGGTGATCAATCTGAAGCGTGGCTGCAAACCCGCCCAGGCCTGATCGGCTTGCTGCGGAATCTTGTCCCAGGCGCCTTTGTCTCGCCGCGAACGATCCGAACTGCGGCCATGGGGGACCGCTTGCTCGATGGCGCTGCGCAAACCATGCAGGTTGTCCGGCAGATCCGCAGCGGTCAGTGATGTACGCGCTGCGATCATGCCGCAGCCGATGTCGACCCCCACCGCCGCCGGGATGATCGCGCCAACCGTTGGTATCACGCTGCCGATGGTTGACCCTTTCCCCAGGTGCACGTCCGGCATCACGGCCAGATGTTTGAAGATGAAGGGCATCTTCGCGGTGTTCATCAACTGTGCACGGGCTTCGTTTTCTACCGGAACGCCTTCGGTCCAGAGTTTGATTGGCTTGCCGTCGGCGACTTCGAGAAGTTGGTAGCTCTGATCATTCATATTGTGGTGTCCCTGTTCGTTTATCCAAGCATTGCAGCCGCTGTGCCAGATTCGAGCGCAGACATCATTTTTTATCTATGCTCTTGATTCATATGGTCTTTATCCTCGAAAAGGACTGAATTCCCAAATCAGTAAAGACAAAACCATCTCTAAAAATTATCATTGCCTATCGTTATTTATCTTATGAGATAAACATGTCTGGTAAGCGCACCGTCGTCATTGGATTCATCGGAGCCACCCTGGATCGTGTCGGCAAAGGCGCCAACCGTTGGAATCATTGGCGGCCAACCGTGGGCCTTTGCCAGCAAGCAGATTTGCCAGTCCATCGGCTTGAACTGATTCACGGCCTCGATGCTCGCGACGTGAGCCTCGCCGAGCGCGTCCAAGCCGACATCCAGCAGCAATCTCCAGCGACCGACGTGCGCCTGCATCCGATGTCGCTGCGCAACCCTTGGGACTTCGAAGAGGTCTACGGCGCCCTGCACGACTTCACCACCACTTACCATTTTGACACCGAGCACGAGGATTACCTCGTCCACATCACTACCGGCACCCACGTCGCGCAGATTTGCTGGTTTCTGCTCACCGAAGCGCGCTATCTGCCGGCCAGACTGGTCCAGACCTCCCCCACCAAACGCAAGAGCGATGACGAGCCCGCCTGCGGCACGCATACGCTGATCGATCTCGACCTGTCGCGCTATGATCGCATCGCCTCACGCTTCGCCAGCAAACGCCTCGAAGGCTTGGCATTTCTCAAGTCCGGTATCGCTACACGCAACGCTGCATTCAACCGCTCCATCGCGCAAATCGAGCGCGTGGCCCTGCGCTCAAGAGCGCCCATGCTGCTGATCGGCCCGACAGGCGCGGGCAAATCCTTCTTGGCGCGACGCATCTACGAACTCAAGCGCAGTCGCCATCAAATGCAGGGACGCTTCGTCGAAGTCAACTGCGCCACCCTGCGCGGTGACGGCGCAATGTCGGCCCTGTTCGGCCACGTCAAAGGTGCCTTCACAGGCGCGCAAAATCCTCGCGATGGCTTGTTGCGCGCTGCCGATGGTGGAATGTTGTTTCTCGATGAAATCGGCGAGCTCGGCGCAGACGAACAGGCAATGCTGTTGAAGGCAATCGAAGAGAAACGCTTCTTCCCATTGGGTTCGGACAAGGAAGTCGAGAGCGACTTCCTGATCATCGCCGGCACACACCGCGATCTACGAAGTCGAGTCGCCGAAGGCTTGTTTCGCGAAGATCTGTATGCGCGCATCAACTTGTGGACGTTCGATCTGCCCGGCCTCGCCGGTCGCCGCGAGGATATCGAGCCAAATATTGATTTCGAGCTGGAACGCCATGCTCACGAACAGGGTGAGCGGGTGCGCTTCAATCTCGAAGCACGCCGGCGCTACCTGACCTTCGCCAGTTCACCTGAAGCAGCCTGGCTGGGCAACTTTCGCGAACTGTCCGCATCGATTACCCGAATGGCGACTTTGGCCGATAGCGGGCGCATAGATGAAGCGCAGGTAGAGGAGGAGATCGATCGGCTGCGGTATGCGTGGAGACTGGCGCAACCCACTGCAGCATCAGCCGACCTGCCGGGGGACGGCGAGAACATGGATTTGTTCGACCGCTTGCAGCTGAAAGCGGTTATTGAGGTATGCCGACGGGCGGATAGCCTTTCCGACGCCGGCCGGCAGCTCTTCGCTGTCTCTCGACAGGCCAAAGCGCAGCCCAATGACGCCGATCGCCTGAGGAAGTATCTAGGGCGGTTCGGACTTGAATGGAGCGAGGTCGTGGGCACGAAGTGAAGTATGACTTGGCATTTCATGCCCACACGACCTTAATGATTGCCGTAGAAAAAATGAATTAGCTGCCTGATCCCTCGGTCAAGAATTATGAACGCAGTAAATCTGACGAGGTGACAGCAATGACTATCCAGGCAGAGACACTCGTACAACTGACCAAAGCGCTTGAAAAGCGTGGCATGAAGATGGTGTCAGACGTTCATTTCACTAGAGCGCCTTACCGATACAACCACCGCTGGATCTGCATCGTAGAGTAGACATGCTTGTTGCCGGCGCCTGGACAAAGCATCCAGCCGCCGGCGCCGCTCAGCTTCGACTCTTAAAAGCTGCTTGCTCAAGCCCAGATGACCGTCTCCGTATTGATCTCCGCCACTTCGGTAGAGTTGAACTGCCGCTGGCGGTGAAGGTCGTCTCGCATGTCCGTAAAGTTGATTTTCTTGATAGTTAGTTCTTTCAGGACCAAGCCCGAAATTCTATAAATGCCGCAGTCCGAACAATCGATAAGTTCGCCGCCATGAGCTTCTTCCGCTACCTTCGCCTCGAGGCCGCATAGATAACATTTCATTCCTGAACTCCTGTTTGCCGGTGTTCAACAGATCGTCTCGTCGACAAGGAAGTTTCAATCGAAAAGCGTCACCAGCGCAGAGCGATTGGGGATCGGATCCTTAACCACGATTCGGCAGCAATAAAAAACCCGGCGCGAGGGCCGGGTCTTGTGCGAGATGAGTTCATTGCGCTTTTTTCGCGCCGCCGTTGTCGCGGCCCGTCTGGGCATCTTGATCAGAGCCAGGATTGCCAGGTGGAGGATTCCAGTCTTCTGGGCGTTCGTCGGTACCCTGCTTTGGCTCGGAGACAGCCCGCTCCAGACCAGAATCGCGCCCCTCGCCAGATTCAGGCGTTTGCTCGCTTGGCCCTGGATATGGCGCTTCAGGGCCGTTGTTGTCTTCTATCATCATCTTCTCCCGTCAGTGGCGCACAGGCTGCGCTTAGTAATTAGAGAAATGTGCAGACAAGGAGTGCGATTTACTTGACGAGCGGGCATAAAACACGACACATCCTAAGAAGACAGGTTCCAGAATCATCCTGCCAGAAACAACAAAGCCGCTCGAAGGCGGCTAAGTCGTTGAATTATATGGTCGGGACGGAGTGATTCGAACACTCTACCCCTAGCACCCCATAAAGGTAAACCACAGTCCAAACCACTCCAAATAAATCTAGGAACAAGGCCTAAAGCACTGTATTTACTAGGCCAATACAGTTTACACAGTCCAATCGCTTCCGATAGCATTCTACCAGAGCCAGCGAGAAACGGTGACCCAACGGTGACCACCTAGAGCCTGGCCTTTTTGGGGAAGCGAAAGTGGCGACGATCACCGACAAACAGATGAACGCAAAACCAGCCAAACCTACTTGGCTGATCGAGGATGCTCCTCGCGGCTGCGGCCGATTCATGGCACGTCTTCGCCCAGATGGCGAGCGCCTGTTTTACTTCAGGTATACCGACACCAGCGGTGGAAGGGTGTTTCTGCCTATAGGTGCATATGACGCCACTGGCACTGATGGACTTACCCTTAAGGAAGCAAGAACTAAAGCAGGAGAGTGGTCACGCCTCTACCAAAGTGGAAATCGAAACTTACGAGAACATCTGGATGCTGAGGAAGCTGCCCGTATCGCAGCCCGAGATGGTGAATTGGCACGACTCACCGCCGAGAAAGCAGAAGCCGAATCCGAGCAAGCTCGCCAGGCGGCACGCAAGACTGTTACCGACCTATTCGAGCACTGGGCTAGGGTTGATCTCATCAACCGCAAGGACAAGGGTGCAGAGGCTCGTCGGATGTTTGAAAAGGACGTTCTGCCCTTCTTGGGCGACTTGGCTGTCGCTGATGTGAAAAAGGGTCATATCACCGAGGTGACAGATGCCCTCCTCGCTCGCGGTGTAAACCGTATGGCCAAGATGGTTTTTTCGCTTATGCGTCAAATGTTCCGCTTTGCCGTAGACCGCGACCTTATTGAGCACGATCCCAGTGCCAGTATCCGCAAAGCTAAGATAGGCGGCAAAGACACTGAACGCGACCGAGTACTGAGTGATGACGAAATCAAGCTGCTTGCTAAGAAAGCCCCTGATGCAGGACTACTAGTCACCACCGAAGCTGCAATCTGGATTGCCCTATCGACCTGCTGTCGAATTGGTGAGCTCCTGAGCGCCCGATGGGAGCATATCGATCTAGAGCAAAGCACTTGGCTGATTCCGTCCGAGAATAGTAAAAACGGCAAACCGCACAGCATCATCCTTTCAGACTTTGCCATTAGCCACTTCAAGCGCGTAAAGCAGATTAATAGCCTATCACCTTGGTGCTACCCGAACACCTACATAACTGACCATGTATGCCCTAAAACGGTAACCAAGCAGCTAGGAGATCGCCAGCGCCTTCCGGAACAAGGCTCCATGAGCCGACGTAGCGCAAAAGCCCAAGCATTGTTGCTACCAGGCGGAAAGTGGACGCCTCACGACCTGCGGCGTACAGGCGCGACGATTATGACTGCTATTGGCGTGCTTCCTGAAGTGGCTGAACGTTGCCTCAACCACACAGAGGAAAACAAGGTAAAACGCACTTATCAGCGTCATAGCTATGCTAAAGAAATGGCGGAGGCTTGGGAGGTTCTCGGCAAGCATTTATCCAGCCTGATAAAGACAGCCACACTTACCGCCCTGAGAAAAGACTAGCAGCGCTACCAAGGACACGATTACAAATGAAACACAAAGGGTTTGTTATATCAGTAACTGAATTTCTTGAGGAGCACAGCATCTCCGAAAGTGAATTCAAAGACAGAATCGAAAAGCTGCAGATTTCCCTTTTATGCCGCCGCCCTAGAAACGTTACAGTTCACGTATCAGGCTCGGCTATCGTCGCAGGTTCAGATGAGCTACAAACAGCACAAAGCCTATTCAAGCGGCATAGGGGCACACCTTTCAGCGAAGAGCACGATTACCACGCAATTGTAGATTTAGACATAAAGTTTCTTTCCATCAGCGCCACCGACTGGGAGGAGATAGCAAACTATGGCGAGCTTTCAAAATACAACTTCAACCTCACCGCTTTTCATGAACGCGGAAAAGGCCTCGCGCAAGCATCGGCACATGAGCTGTTAAAGACAAGCTTAAAACCACTTCCGACCCTGATAATAGACGCAGCTTTCTTTATCACCTCAAAAAGTTCGCTCAACAAGCTGGAAGGAATAACAATTAGAGAAGCCGACATAGTCATGAGAACAGAGGACTCAAAAAGAATTCTAGAAGCAAATACAGAAAGCAACAATGATAGCAAACCAGTCGAGCGCCACGACTGGGAGTCAAACAAGCTTTTCGAATTAAATATAACCTCTGAAAAATTCATTCCCGTGTCAAATATCAGCTCAGAAGACGAGCGAAAACAACTGATCGCGAAAATAAAAAAACACCTACGAGACAAGTGCAGATACGAGGGAAATGATTTACTCGAACAGGCCGCCTTCGCAATTCTACCGAACGAGCACTACCACGCAAAAGTATCGAAAAAAACACTCAGTGACGAAGTTATAAGACAGTATCCAGAACATGCATCAACCACACTAATCCTTATCAATGAAGCGGCAAAACACTTCTGGCAGGCGACTCAGAAAACAGATCATAAAATTCAAGATAAAAGAATAGAAATGATAAGAATTCTTCAAAGTTTAGAGTGGGGGTTCACGGCAAGGCTGGCTACCGCAGCTGCTACCATCATTAGCCTAAAAGGCAGAGACCAATAAGCCATAGAGGTGTCTAGGCGGCAGTGCGAGGAACTGCCTGTGGAAGCTCGCAGGCCCTAGGGCGCCCTCTCTTCACGGACTTCAGCTTAGGCATATTTCCTCTGAAAAATGATCTACCGCTTTCAGGGGAGAGGCGTATCCAATAGTCCACCTTGGTCAGGTAGGACGCCACCCTATTCTTCAAAGCGCTTATTCTATCCGATTGATTAAAACTAATCATGCCTATCCCAAGATATCTATATTTATCCTTGACTGCATTGCAATTGAAATAGCGTCCTGCTCCTGCCGTAATTGAGTCTCGCCAATACTCACCAATCATTCTAGCCAAAACCCCATCCTGGCGATGATTTGATCCATTATAAAAAAGTAACAAATGAAAGTGAAACCCCTTTAGCTGACCATACTCCAGCTTACAAGCAAACCCTAACAACCCATCAACTGGAATGCCTTTGTGAAGGTCTTTCTGAATTTTTGCCCAATGCGCCTTGACCTTTTTAACATCGCCATAAAAATCTTCACGACCACTTACAAAGCCTGACTGATAAGACAAATCAACACGCACAACAAGCATCCTAGAGTGCCGAGCAAAAAGAGCGTCTATATAACCTTCCAAGCTGTTAATTCGCTTAAAGGACGCTTTACGGAATCGTTTCAAAACGGCTTTAAAATCATCACTGGACAGCTCCAACCGTACAAACTCTACGAGATCATTCATTATCCCTAAAAAAGCCTCAGCGGTAACACTGCGTAAAGTCCGCCAGACTCTGAGCAAATGAAGATCATCGACACGATCAACACATTTGAAAAAAACCTCCACATAAGGATTAACTTCATGAGATGGGAAGCACCGCTCAAACATCCCCTTCCCCCGCTTCAGTTTGTCAACAAAATAGCGACCAAGCCTCTCAACTTTAACCTTTACCCCGTCGCGCTTATGAGTACAAGAAGAGAATAAAAAGCCCTTACTACCAGCAAGCTCACACATTAATTTTTCAATAGAACGCAACTCCAAAACCAAGCTTTCCTCCACCCTTAAAACAGGAAGCCCTTCGACTTCCTCAACCATTAGATCTAACGCACCCCCATTATCGATCCAATCAACTTCACCTATCACTCACTATCCCTCAAGAAACCAGCAGCATGGCTTTGGAGCCATACTACTGACAAATGATCAATTGACTTCATGACCGCCAACCATTGCACAACTGATTAAACTTATTATCCATTAAATATTAGTCCAATGATTCAATTAAATTGAATAATCAAACTATAAACCTAACAACCTAATTAAATAGTAATACATAATCAAACAATAGCCACCTTGAACATGCGCTCTATAAAAACGAGAGAAACAAACTCACGCAACTCGCAAACACCTAACGCTAAATATCAAAAACAACCAAAAAGTTAGTACCCCAAGAAGAGCCTAGCATCATCTACACACCACCCTGCCAAGGACAGAGATCGACATAAACAGTTTTGTCACCAGGGTAATTCAAAATCCGGATAGCACCGTTATTTACTAGCCGCAAAAGAACATGCTCAAGAGCAGCTTTCTTTCTAAACCTCCCAGGCCCGCATTGCAAAATATAATTTTTCTTAACAAAACGTTTACCCACCTTACGAAAATTATCTAGCCAGCAATTTAATTCCTGCTCTTCATCGCTCTCTTTAGAGTTCTGCCCAAACAACTTTATAAACTCATTGGAGTACCATTTAGCAAGTTCCGTTGCCACCTGCAAGGTTGACGTCGAAATATCACCCTCAAACCCTTCAAAACAATGAAGCAATGCAGCCAACCTAGAAATCACCTCCATTAACTTTGAGCCATGATCACCTAGTCCATAAAGTATTCCACCTGCACATATCCTTGACTCAATATCATTCGCAATCTCCACCCAAAGCCGAGCCGCTTCGGAGTCGAATCCGATCACTTCTTTTTCTTTTTTATTTCCTCTGAAACAAATAAGGCCCGCCTCAAGAAAGTGCTCCAACCGCGAGGAAAATTGTGTTTGATGATACCAGGACAGTGCCTGAGTGCTTACATACCTAGTCCCCTGTGTTGAAGCTGGGTGACAGATTAGAAAACGCGCCCACAAACCAGATCCCCTAGACACCCCGCCTTTATGAGCCATGTACTTCGAAAATACGCTTTCCTGGACCATAAGAGAGACTGTCAGCCGCGCGTCAACAAGTTCAAAGCTTTCCGCCGTCTTACGATCAATTGTGATTGAGTCACCGCTCCAAATGGCATTTTGCTTTGATAGGTCATTGAAGGCGCGCCCTTCTAAAACACCGCCACCTTCACTTGAAATCAAACCAGCCGTAGGTAAGTTTTCGTACATCCCATGAAACAAAGCCTCAGAGGTTGAGTCTTCATACAAAATCTTAAATTCTTTTGGTTTAACTGGAGCTTCTTTCTCTAAAGCCAATAGGACCTTCTCCTCTTCGTCAGCAGGAAGACCTTTTGATGCTTTTTTCATAATCGCTTTTAATATTCCATTACGTCGAACCGTCCAAGTATCGTACTTAATCTTCCACACCGACTGACTCTCCCTCACCTCCTCGCACTGCTTAGCCTGAAAGGCTCTAATCGGCTTCAAGAAAACATTCTCAACCGTTGACTTCCTTTCACCCGAGTCAGCAATAGCAAGAAGCATCAGAGAGGTCGGACCGACCTGACCATTAGGTTTACGAACATCTACATGACCCTGCAAGACAGCAGAAATCGCGGTTAGGGCCGCATTTTGAATCAATCCCCGTGGGGCCTGAATATTTGCTTGAGCCTCATTTATTGCAGCATCCAACAAGGGAAACTGCGACAAACTCGGATATGAATCATCTCCGAAATTAGATTTTTTTTCATTTTGTTGCCTAAAAAAATTAAAATACATAAATCACCATAAATACAAACAACCAATATCAAACAACCATTGCAGATATAATTTCCGCCATTGAGCCTTGACTCTGCCTAGACAGTTTCACATACTCTTCCATCCACGAATTTATTTCGCTTTCAATCCATCGCACAGATGTTTTCCCAACACGTATCTGTCTTGGGAATTTCGCATCATAATGTTTAGAGCCCACCTTAAGCTTGTTATAAATAGTTGATCTAGAAAAACCCGTTCGTTTTAAAACATCTTTCAAGCGAAGCATAACCAATGTTTCTGATTTTTCATTAAACATCATTGCACCCTTTAGGACTGGACGAGGCAATCCTATAAGCAGCAACTAAAATCTCAAAGAACGTGAGCGTAACGCTTGCTAACGTTACGCTTTTGGAGCTCACCACTTTGACAGACAGCAACTCTGCACTCCTTCAAAACAGAATCCCTCTCCCCCTTAGCCAGCACTATTCCAGCTATTAATAGCTAAAATAGCAGCCCATAACGCCAAACCTCACATTCAGATACCGCCCACTACGTCCCTCGCGGAGACGTTGTTTTGGCAAGCCTCATTCAAAAAAATCTCAGACCTATATCACCCAGATGAACGCTCAACGATGAGCGCGTCATTCAGCATTTCTGCGTGATACGTGGACTCAGTAATAAGAGAGGAATTTTTATGTATACGCCTTGCCCAAGCTGCAACTCTGGTCGTGTGATTACTAAAAATGTGGGTAAACAAGCGGGGGGGTTGATTGGTGCAGCAGGAGGTGCGGCCAGTGGAGCCGCTGGAGCCCTAACGGGGGCGGAGGCCGGTGCCATACTGGGAGTGGTCGGTGGGCCGGTAGGGATCGCCATTGGCAGCATTGCCGGTGCGCTGCTGGGCGGTCTGTTTGGCGGAGTGGCTGGCGGGGTCGCTGGGGCCACGCTGGGTGAGCAGATTGATGAAAAAATCCTTCACAACTATCAATGCCTGCATTGCGGTTACAGCTTCAGCGTCAACCGTTAAGCCGTTGTGAACAGGTGTCGCTTGTTGATGAAACGACGCTTTTACCATTCATTCGCAAGGAATCATTCCCATGGCTCATCTCGTCGAAACTATGGCTTTCGCTGGCAGCACTCCCTGGCATGGTCTGGGCAGTCGCCTTTCCCCGAAACAATCGCTCGAAGTCTGGCAGCGTGAAGCGGGTATGGACTGGAAAATCCAAGACAGCCCCGTTCATTTCAAATCAGAGAGCATCGGGGCTCTGGGCTCAATTCACTCTTTCCCTGAACAGAAGGTACTGTATCGCTCCGACACCAAGGCCCCGTTGTCAGTGGTCTCCAATCGCTACCAGGTTGTGCAGCCCCGTGAAGTATTGGAGTTCTATCGAGATCTCACCGAAGTTTCGGGCTACGAGCTGGAAACCGCTGGAGTACTCAAAGGCGGTCGCAAGTTCTGGGCCCTGGCCCGTACTGGGCAAGGTACAACGTTGAAGGGTAACGATCAGGTGAATGGCTATCTGCTGCTAGCTACTTTCTGCGATGGCACCCTGGCCACTACTGCCACTCCGACCACAGTGCGCGTGGTCTGCAACAACACGCTGACCATCGCCCTGGATGGCACCACCCGCGCGATCAAGGTGCCACATAACACCCGCTTCGATCCGCAGGCAGTGAAAAAGCAGTTGGGCATCGCCGTCTCGCAATGGGACAACTTCATGTACCGGATGAAAAATCTGGCGGAGCGCAAGGTGCACTGGCTTGAGGCGACGGGCTACTTCATGAGTGTACTTTGCGACGTAGCCCCGACTAGCAAACTGCCCGAAGTGCTGCCGAATGAGCGAGCACTGCGCAAGGTGCAGAGCCTGTATGAAGGCCAAGGTCGTGGGTCGACGTTTGAATCAGCACAAGGAACTGCGTGGGGCTTGCTCAACGCCGTGACGGAGTATGTCGATCACGAGCGGCGCGCCCGAAGTACTGAATACCGAATGGACTCGGCCTGGTTTGGCCAAGGTGCTGTCATCAAACAACGCGCCCTGCAGGCCGCATTGGAACTCGCCGCCTAGCTCCACTTACTTACTCAACGATTAAAGCGCCTGGTTAGCTTCTGCTGGCCGGGCGTTTTTTATGCCGCACAGGAAAACATCATGGGCACGCAAACTCTGCAACAACCCAGCAGCAAACCCCGTCCGGCGTTGCGCCTGGTGGGCACCAAACAACTGCCGCGTGAGGACTGGCTGGCCGTGCGCAAGCTAGGTATCGGCAGCTCGGATGCGGCCGCTGCCGTAGGGCTTAACCCGTACAAGTCCCAGCTGGAACTGTGGATGGAGAAAACCGGGCGTGACACTTCACTGCCCAAGCTCGATCCGCAAGACGAGGAAAGCCCGGCTTACTGGGGCAATGTACTGGAGCCGATTGTCGCAACCCATTACAGCAAGCGCAGTGGTCATCGGGTCCGCCGGATCAATGCGGTGCTGCAACATCCTGATCCCAAACTGGCCTGGATGCTGGCCAATATCGACCGTGAGGTGATCGGCGCGTCAGAGGTGCAGATTCTCGAATGCAAAACCGCCGGCATAAACGGCGCACGCCTCTGGAAGGAGGGTGTGCCCGAGTATGTGCAGTTGCAAGTCATGCACCAGCTCGCCGTCACCGGCAAGCAGGCCGCTGATGTGGCGGTACTGCTCGGTGGCCAGCACCTGGAAATCCATCGCATCGAACGCGACGAGTCACTGATTGCTCGGCTGATCGACCTGGAGCGGCTGTTCTGGGATTACGTCGTCAGTGATACCCCGCCGCCAGCAGACGGTTCTGCCTCGGCGGAGCAAGCGTTGCGCTGCCTGTATCCACAGGACAGCGGGCAAAGCTTGGACTTTAGCCAGGACACCCTGCTCTGTACGACCTTTACTGAACTGCAGAGCGTGCGCGAGTCGATTGCTTTGCAGGAGAAGCAGGAAGCTCAGCTCAAGCAAACGTTGCAACAGGCCATGGGGGATGCCAGTCGGGCGACCTTCGCAACCGGCAGCATCACTTGGAAGAAAGCCAAAGACAGCGTGGCCCTGGATATCCCCCGTCTACTGAAAGAAAAGCCCTATTTGCAAGTGCGCTACTCGACCACCAAAACCGGCAGTCGGCGTTTTCTGCTGGCCTGAACGTTCCTTCGCTCTTCCCTTATTCCCATGCCCTTTCTCTCCAACGCCACCCTGGCCGTTTGCGCGGTCTCGGTGGCGTTTTTATTTCAGATACAGGAGAACTCCCATGCTCAAAGGTTTAGCCATCACCCCCCCGATTTTGGGCCGCATTTCCATCGGCAAGGTCGTCGAAAAGAACGGCAAGCGTCTACCGGAGAAAGACGATCAGTTCACCCTCACCTCCCAAGTACAGAGCCGCGACGGCTGGTTACTGCATCCCCTTAACGAAGAACTACGCAATGGCCAGGACGGCAAGCTGCGCAACATTCCGATCCGGCTGCTGTTCAACGAGCCCGACCTCAACTTTCGGGCTGACTACAGCCTGTTCGACCGCACTACAGGACGACCACTGTGCGTCGGCAACGGTGAGACCTGCAAGCGTTTGACCAAGGATGGCATTCAGTCGTTGCCTTGCCCTTCACCGGATGGCTGTTCACTGGCTCAAGGCCATGCCTGCAAGCCTTACGGCCGGCTCAACGTGGTGATTGGCGATGACGATCCGCTGGGCAGTTTTGTCTTTCGCACCACAGGCTACAACAGTATCCGCACTCTGGCTGCGCGTCTGCATTACCTGCAAGCCATCTCCGGCGATCGCCTCGCCTGTCTGCCGCTGGAGTTGCGTCTACGCGGTAAATCCACCCGGCAAAGCCATGGCACGCCGATCTTCTACGTGGACATTACGGTACGCAATGGGCTGAGCCTAGAAGACGCCTTACTGGCAGCCCAGCAGCTGGAGGAAACCCGGCAAGCCGCGGGCTTTGACCAGAGCGCCTTGGATCAAGCGGCACGACAGGGCTTTAGCAACGGAGACTTTGAAGACAGCGATGAGGACACCGGGGCCATCGTCGAGGAGTTCTTCCCCGCAGTTGAAGATCAGACCAGCAAGGCAGAAGCAGCCCCCAAACCAGCGGCCCCTGCCAAAACCTCACTGGTACAAAAGCTGGAATCCAAATCCCTCCAAAGCGGCAGTGACCACTCTGCGCGCGCCCACTGATCACACATCCAACCTGACCCAATGTCTTCCAATTCAAGAGAATCCCCATGAAATATCACAAGCTCAAAGCAGGTGAGACGACCGGCACCTATGTCATGGAATCACCGGTCACCGAGGCCGACATCCTGCAGATGGCTCAACAACTGGCAATGAGTCGTCTATCTAAAGGCCGGGCACTGACTGAGCCCAAGCAGGTCTTCAGCCACCTGCAAACACTGCTGCAGTACCACGAGTACGAAGTCTTTGCTTTGCTACTGCTCGACACTAAGCACCGAGTAATAGGCTTCAGGGAGCTATTCCGAGGAACCCTGGATGGTGCCAGTGTGTACCCACGGGAAGTGGTCAAGATCGCTCTAGAACATAATGCCGCGGCCGTAATTATGGTTCACAACCATCCCTCCGGTGATCCGGAGCCCAGCCAAGCCGACCGCACGCTCACCACTACCCTCAAGAACGCTTTGAACATGGTTGGCACACGAATATTGGATCATGTGGTAGTGGGCCATGAAGGCTGCGTGTCTTTGGCGGAACGGGGTTACCTGTAACTCCTAGACTCACACTGCCCGATAGACTGCTCCTGGCTGACGCCAGGGCAGTCATCGGCACGGAACCTGATCACTTATTTTTTTGTCGTGATCCAGCAGTTGTACTTAGCTTCGGCTGCAGCCAAAGCCATGGCTGCCATCCACAAAGACCTTGGTAGCCGACTTGCAGAGATAACTGGTTCGCTGGAAGAACACAGCCTGCCCAACCAAGTCGTCACGACGTAAGTGGTAGTAGGGATTCGGCAGGATCTCAACCAAGCCGCTGGCCGCCTCTCCAGATAAGCCCAAGGCGCTGGCCCAGGCCTCCGCCAGACGGTTGAACATGTTGTTCCTACCAGGAACAAACTTACCCAGCGCGTTGAAGGCATCGTAGTTCAACAGGATAGCCAGATGGTGGTGCGGCTTGCCGTGCTGGCCATGCTCTCGCGCCCAGACGTATCGGACCTTGCTGTCGTGAGCATAGGGATTGGATTGGCGAGCTATGTTGCGGTTATGACGGATTTTGGCTTTAAAAAACTCGATGAAACGCTCAATGAACTGGTTCGTGTAAGTGTAGTCAGGTAGCTGAACTCCCACAGGCATCCGGTATACCGCGCACAGGATTGCATCGGCGCAGTGGTCAATGGTGAGTGTCACGGCAGCACCGGCGCAGCGCAACCCCAAGCGGCCTGCTATGGCCGGATGCTCAACGGCCAGTGCACTGGGCCGCAGTTCTGATTTGACTCCCCCATGCTCGCTTAGAGCGCGATTCTGCCGGCAGCTCTTTTTTCAACAGAATCGGCCAAAAACGGTCATTTACAGTCTATGAGCTCAGGGCAGTTGGACGCGACGAGGCTCCCCATGAACACTGTGAATGCAAGCGGACAGCCCAAATCTTTTGATTTGCACTCGGCATCTTAAAAAGCGATCCTACCGATGCGAAAATGCCGGGATTGGTAGTCATCTCTTTGTTTGGCGAGAGAGAAATAAGGAAATTCAGTGCGAATAACAGACATTCTTGTAATTCGAAGCTTGAAAGGTGTCGGCAACCGCACCTTGGTGAAACTCATTGAGTTTTACCACGCCAACAACCTGAAGACGATTCGCGAGCTAGATTTCGCTAAGGTACCAAAACTCAGCAGCTCGATAACGCAGACAGTCGAAGATTTATTCGCCAGCGGTAAATATGACGCGTTGAGCTTGGACTGTGAGAAGTCCATCTCCAAATGGAATGAAGCGGGAATCCATGTCTTGGTTTACGGCTCTGCCGAATATCCCAGCCAGCTCAATTCACTTTCCGACCCACCACCGCTACTGTTCTGTAAAGGCAATTGCGACCTTATAAAATATCCCAAGTCCATTGCGGTCGTCGGCACCCGCAACAACACCAGACTGGGCGAAATAATCGCTTACAAAACGGTGGAGCACTTTTCCAAACAAGGGTTCTGCATAGTCAGCGGCCTAGCTCTCGGCATTGATGCCATCGCACACCGCGCCGCCCTTGATAACCATGGCCATACCGTAGCGGTACTGGTCGACTTGATCAGTATAGCCCCGACCAATCACCGTGACTTGGCAGAACAGATACTTAGCCAGGGCGGTCTGCTGGTTTCGGAAAACCCACCCGGCACCAAAGTAATTCCTGCCTTCTTCGCCAAGCGCGATCGCATTCAGGCAGGACTCGCGCGGGCGGTTTTTGCCATTGAAACAGCCATCGACGGCGGAACCATGCACGCGGTCAAGGCGGCCAACTCCATGCATCGCAAGGTATACGTCCCCAATGCCAGCGCCGCCGGGTATCCGGACCTCGGCATCGAACAGATCAGCGGCACACAGCAGTTGGTGAATTCCGGAATAGCAACGCCATACACACGCGACACCTACGCAGAAATCTCCCTGGAGCTCACTCAGCTGGCAGCATCCTTTGAAGAAAGGTCGAGGGAAACAGGAAGTTCTCTATGATCAAATGCATTATTGTCGATCTAGATGGAACGCTTGTTGATACCTCTGCCGTAGCGGAGCTGCGTGCCCAAAAAAGATGGAGGGATGTGGGGTCCAATATCCAGCGCTGCACACCCTATCATGAAGCCGTTGATTTACTTAACACAGCCCGCGCAGCCGGCATCAAGGTGGCCCTTTTTACAAACTCTCCTTTGAACTATGTTCGGAATATTCTAAAGCACTTTCAACTTGCCGTTGACTACATCGTTGCGTATCACGACGTTCGGAATCGCAAGCCGGCAAGCGAAGGCGTCGAAAAGATAAGACAGCATTTCGGGGTTTCCTGCGAAGAAACGATTTATATCGGCGATAGCGAGCAGGATAGAGAGTGTGCACTCAATGCCCAGGTGAAGTTTTTCGCAACCGGCTGGGGAGAGGCTCCTGATATCGGAACTCACCGATCAAGCGCGGCCGAAATACTTGAGTGCATCGGGGCCAGCATCGGTCATAACCAGCCGAAGCAATTTCGCACCAACTTCATTCAGAACGGCCACAGATTCCACCTAGGCTACTATCTGGGCGACATCAAGCAGGAAATCTGGGCCTTCAAAAATCGCGAGAAAAAAGCGGTTGAACGCTGGATCAACAAAGCGCTGGAGGTTTGTGACTCCCTACCACCAATAGACTTCGTCGTAAGGGCCTTCGGCCATGCGGAGCTGGATACCTCTGCCAACACCACCTCATTGGATCTACTCGGCGCCCGGCTGGCCGCCTCGATCGGCGCCGACTACCGCCCTGATTGCCTGCACAAGAGCCGCCCACTTGTTAAGTCAACGATGTGCTCGGCAAAGGAACGTGCCCAGCAGGCGCACGGCGCGTATATCGCAACCCCAAGCATTGCGGTGTCGCAAGAGGATAGCGGACCGACCTTCCTGATTGTCGACGATGTACTAACTTCTGGCGCCACAACCGGCGACATTGTCCGGGCGCTTTCGGAGGCGTATCCCAGGGCGCGGGTATTCATCTTTACACTAGTCAAGACCCTTTACCGGGCCGAATGCGAGCACAACAGTACCGAGGCACAACACAACGCCCAGCTCTTTCAAAACCTTTACAGTTCAACGCAGAAGCTGCCTGAGGCAGCTAGCGTAAGGACTGATGCACCTCGCCACTCAGGCAGAGCACGTCTGGTCAGCAAAAAGTTCAGTGCAAACTACGCAAACACCAACCACAACTTCGTTTTCCACAACCTCAGATCCTACTCCATTGCATCGGAACCTGAGTCGAAGCCAATCCTCGATGTTGTGTATGTCCTCAGGAATATGCTCCAGCGTGGCAAGCCCACTATCGCCTCACGTAGACTGAGGAGTGCGTTTGGGCTCAAGTACTGCCAGAGCGGACTGGAGTTTGCCAGCCAAGCACTTATTTCGCCCAAGCCTCTTGATTGGCGACGGTTGATCAGAGGCGATAGCAGAACCGGAAACTATCCGGCCAAGCGCTTTTTTGACGAGCTGATGAGGAAGTATTTTGGTGAATATCAATTCGTCAAACAGCTTACCCTGCCCGAAGTTAATATTTTCGAAATGACGCAAGTCTACGTCGATCAGTTCCAAAATCGTCAGGTAGATTTTTTCATTCCGCAGGCGGGACTGATCTTCGAAATTGATGGTAAGCAGCATGAAGCGTCAGTGGATGACAAAGGCCGCGATGAGTTCACCCAGACACTTGGCTTGAAAACCATTCGATTCACAACCGAAGAGATTGCCACCGAAAATCAGAGCTTCATCGGCAAAATGTCCAGCGCTGTCGATCATATGAGAATGATTGACCGGCTTGAACAAGAGGGGATACTGAGCCCTCCCAACGGGCTGACTCTCCGGGACTACCGGCTCGCCTATAACGAGGGTGTCGATATAGGCAGTCCCAGCATTCGATTGACGGCTGCGATCCGCTTTCAACTGCTTGTTCTGGAGCTGATCGAATGTGGCGAAATCCGGCTGGGTGAGGCAAAAAAGCTTGCTCTCCTAAACCGCGACGGTATCGATTTCGCGCATCAAGGCATCGGAGATCTGGCAGAACTGCTGTCGCAGCTACTGACGCTCAGGGGGCTGCCGAAGCTGGAGCTTAAAGTGGATCTGGAGGAGATCGAAAACTCAATAAGCTTCCCCTCGGACGATGCCCTACTAATAGATTTCAGCATTTTGGAGCGCTTTGATGACTCGTTCCAGGTCAACCAAAATGTCATCTATGCACGTACTCACTACCTCGACTTCTATCGCTGCTTTGCCAACTCCAATGCGCTCTCCATGGAGAATTGCGCGCTTGTTGACTACGACCTCTTCGAGATGTCGTGCTCCGAGCCCATTTGCTATCAACTCGATTTAAGCCCGGGAAGCAGTCAGAGGGAGGCGTTGAAATTCTTCCTCGGAAACCTTTTCCTCCCTCTGCTGGACGATGTGAATTTTCGAGAGGGTCAGCTCGGAATCATCGGCTCCGCATTGTCGAGGAAAGGCACTATCGGTCTGTTACCAACCGGAGCAGGCAAGTCGATCTGTTATCAGCTTTCTGCGATCCTGCAGCCCGCTATCAGTTTCGTGGTCTGCCCAATCAAGAGCCTGATGTATGACCAGAAGGCTGATCTGGATACCATCGGCTTTATGCGTAGCAATTTCATCACCAGCGATCTGAAGCCTGATCAGAAAATTAGGATCCAGAATGACTTCGGGCGGGGCAAATATTTCCTCGTGTTTATCTCCCCGGAGCGGTTCCAGACCCAGAGCTTCCGAAGCGAGATGACCGCCATCGGTCTTGATCGTGCCTTTGCCTATGCCGTGATCGATGAAGCCCACTGTTTATCCGAGTGGGGACACGACTTCAGAACCTCGTACCTAAATCTAGCCAACACCATCGAGAGGCTCGCTCCCGATGCCAGCTACATCGGCTTGACCGCAACCGCTTCCGTCAATGTTCTCAAGGACATTCAGTCGGAATTCAACATCCCTGATGAAAATGTGCGCACACCTCTTGATTACACCAGGGAAGAGCTGTCATTTCATGTGATTGATGACCGGGGCCACAAGACTGACGCACTGATCCAACTGGTGGACGAGATGGAGGCCAAGTGGAACGGATCGGCCTCGGCAGGGCAAGGATCGAAGGCTGGTATCATCTTTACTTCGACCGTCAACGGGCAAAAGGGCTGTTACAAGCTGGCAGGAAAGCTCTCCTCCACACTGGGCATGGATGTCCGTTTTTTTTCGGGCTCAGCGCCGTCAAGCGGAAGCATGGGGGGCGATGCATTCGATGCCTATAAGCGAGAGGTGCAAAACGACTTCAAGGCCAGCAAGTACCGCCTGCTGACCGCCACCAAAGCCTTTGGCATGGGGGTCAACAAAGGGAACATTGCTTATACCGTTCACTATGGCATTCCCGGATCCATGGAGGCCCTCTACCAGGAGGCCGGGCGGGCGGGTCGAGACAAACGATTGTTTACAGACGCCCCTGCCGACTGCTATGTACTTCTGACAAAGGAACGAAATATCGGCCTGTTGGACAAGGTCTGGGATGCTGCAACCTCGGTGGCCGAGCTCAAGGAGTCCGTCAAAGGTTTGAGCCGCGAAAGCGATGTAAACACCAACCTTTATCTGATGACGCACAACCTGGACACTATAAATGATGAGTTCAAGCTGCTGACCGCAATCTATCAATATTTCTTGCAGAACAGCGATGTCCAGACCATCTCTGCAAGCGCCTCCCAGTTTGGTACTGACAAATTCAAATTTGAAAAGGCGGTTTATCGACTCTTCCAGCTCGGCATCGTTTTAGACTGGCTCGTTGAAGATTTCTTCAAGGGCCGGCTGACGATCGAGTTCAGTTGCCCCGATGAAGAGCAACTGCAGAAGAATCTTGAGCTTAAGCTCAGAAAATACGATACCAGCTTCAAGCTGAGCGACATCTTCCAAAGCAGCAATCAGTACCACAGGATCCTGTGCGAGCGCTTGGACAAGGGGACGATCGACAAAAACCAGTTCATCTTTCTTGTTCTACTCCTCTGGTCATACGATCATTTTGCGTATAACCGCCGCCAGTCACTAAAAACAGTGTATGAGCAATGCAGCGATCTGGCGGCCGGCAAGATCAGTGAGGAGGACTTCAAGAACCGCCTGGAAGGCTATTTCAAGTTCAACGAGTCCAGCCATCTGATGGCTCACCTTGCGGAAAATCCTGATGACACCTCTGTCTGGCTATCTATCTTTTTCGAGGGAGATAGCGCATCCGACTCGAAGGAAATCATCAGCACAGCGAAGCTCTCCACTCTGAAAGAGCAACTCTCGCGCTTTCTGGAGTCCTACAAGGACAATATCTGCCTGAATTACTTAAGCGGCATACTTCGTCTGACGACCGATGAGTTCGATGATGCTGATGGAGAGCGGCGCATGGCCTCGTCCCTGGAGCGTCTCAAACAGCAGAGCAGTGAACAGGTCGAAGCGTTGATCCGGGATACCTTGAAGCTCAAACCGCTGTTCTCGGTTGATGCCCAGTGCCGTTTCGCAAAGTTGATTCATGAGAAATTCCCCGAATCGCCTTTCCTTGAAATCATAAATGCCGAATTCGAGGATCCCTATTCCTACCATCAGCTTTTGACTCCCCTGCTTACGAGGCTCGCCAAGCTCACGACTATTTATAAAGGAATCGAGTGGTGAACGACTTACAAAAACTGAACAAAGTCATAGGCTCGCTTGAGGAGCAAGCCTCCCAAGTAACGGAGTTCAATGGAATTCTGCGAGTGATAAACGATGCGCGCTCGGAGATTGCTGCAAGCAATGGCGCCCTAGCATCACTGTCCAATGAGCAGAAGCAACTCATCAAGGACAGTTACGGCAAGTTTGATGACTTTGACAAACGCTTTTCCGATCTCGAAAAGAAGCTGACTCACTTGGAAAAAGGCCAGGATAGAGTTCTGCGAATCATCGACGAGCTGAAGATTCTCTCCCCCGACCAGTTCGAGCATGGGCGAGACAAAATCCTACTGGAGCTTACCGAGCTCAATTTCCTGACCCCGGTCCAGTACGAGGAAGGACGTCAAGCTGCTAATGAAGCGTTAAACTATACGATTAGTGAAATGGCGCAGAAGATTGAACAGGCCAATCGCGCTCATCAGGCGTCACTCAAGTCGCTTAAGGCAATGACTGTCTTGGGTATGCTCGCGCTGGCGGGAGGTATCACATGTCTCGCGTATGTCTTACTGCACTAGCGAGAAGACGTTGGTTATTATGTCATGGAGTCGCCTGTCACTGAGGCCGACATTCTGCAGATGGCTCAACAGCTGGCGATGAGTCGTCTATCTAAAGGCCGGGTGTTGGCGCCGACGCGGAATTGACCCTGTTGCCGAGATGTGAGTGACCCAGTCTGATACCTCGCGAGCTATTACCTTTGCCGGATTTGTGCGGTTTTGGAGATGGGTCAGTCTTGCGTCAGCACGTGGGTCAATTCGGCACGAGCGCCAACACATCAACGACATATGGACTTCTGAAATCCAATAGTGGCACACTTGGCTCATGTTATTTTGACATCACTCCATTGACCCTCGTCCCAGACAACTCAATAAGATCTATACGCCGAGTTTGAGAACTCAGCTTCTCAACAGAATTAACACCTCCGCGGGACCAAGGTAGTTGCCACTCGGCGACCGGGGTTTTGTCTGTAGAGCCCAGGATGGGAACCCTATCTAAGGAAAAGTCATGTCGCTCATTAATGAATATCGTGCCACCGAAGAAGCAATCAAAGAGCTCCAGGGTCGTCTGGAGTCTTTGAAGACCAACGACGGGTTGCAAAAAGAAATTGAATTCGAAACCAAGCTGAAAACCCTGATGGGTGAGTACAGCAAAAGTCTGCGTGACGTAATCGCCCTTCTCGATCCGAAAGCAGTCACCAAAGGCGCCGCTCCGACCACCAAGTCCGGCAACCTGCGCGCTGCTCGCAAAGTAAAGCAATACAAAAACCCGCATAACGGTGAAGTCATCGAAATTAAAGGTGGCAACCATAAGGGTCTAAAAGAATGGAAAAAAACCTATGGCTCCGACACTGTGGAATGCTGGGTTAGTAAGTATCCGCCCCCAAATGTCACGTTACATAGACACGATGTCACGATGACCTGACCGGGCCCCGTTCGATAAAAGCCAGGGGCTCTCCCTTGCTTTTTTATTCCGGAATGTTTTCCTCTGCTACCGGCCAAGCCGCTTCTGATTGGCCAACTGACACAGATCGGCGAATAGAATTTTATAAACACACTCCTGAACTCTCATTGCCGGCCTATCACTGCTAAGCCGGGCTTTGAGCATGGAAAATGGACTTAAGGATGAACTGAATGATGATTCGCAACGCTCTAGCTCTGACGCTGGCATTGGTGGCCAGCAACTCAATGGCAGCTAGCTTTGACTGCTCTAAAGCTTCAGGTTTCGCCGAGACCAGCATCTGCAAGGACGGTTATCTGAATACCGTCGACAGCATTCTTGCCGACTCATATCGAAAAGCACTTGCTGATGCAGCGCATCCGGACGAGCTCCGTCAGTCACAACGAGAATGGTTGACCGTGCGGAATCAATGCACAACCCAGGAGTGTCTCGATAAAACCTTGGGTGCTCGTGTCACCTTTCTGAATAATTACTCAAGCGCTGAGAAGAGTAAGGCATACGCTGCAGAGGAAAAGCTGCGCCAGGAAGAATATAAAGCTCAGCGCCAGGCTGAAGAATTGGCAAACGCCCATCGAGCTGAAGAATACCGGATCGCTCAGGAACAAGCACGGCACCTACGAGAGCAATCTAGTCAGAAGAAACAAGCTCAGGCGAGTCAAACCCCGCCGCAAGCGGCACAAACGTCGCCCTCCTACCAGCCCCCAAGCTATGCGACCTCCCCACAGCAAATGCGCCCTGCAGCACAGCAAGTTGCGGAGAAACCAGCTGTGCAACGACTGGTGCAGGCCTTCTTCGCCGGTCCAGCATGGAAGTACACCCTGCTAATAGGCGCCTTACTAACCTGCTGGGCAATCTGGAGACACCATACAGAAGCCGCCACGATCTATAACGACTACACCGATGGGGCGATCACAAACGCGCTGCCGGCGATAGGTGCTGCTGTGGCGTTAGTTCTGCGTTGGCTTGAATTGCCCGGACTCGCCCAAGGGATCGCCTTAATGACCGGAATTCTATTGGCCATCGCATATGCCGTGTACGCTACCTTCCGCGCGAACCAGGGGGCCCTGAGCATCACTCTCGTCATTATCGCCAAGCTCACCCTTATTTCGGTGTTCTATGTCGTGATTGGAATGCTGATCGCATCACTGTTTTCGGGTAGCGCCAGGCGCAAGGGCGAATCCCAGGCGCGAGCTGAGGCAAGAAATCGCCGAGAGTCTAAGCAAAAGATGGCATTGATCACGGGCTTGGCAGTGGCGTACACCGCATTCACCGCGTGGGTGTGCAGGCGTCCCGAGTTCACCTCACTCTCCGAATGCCTGGAATTTGATACGACACCAGAATTGGCTTAGGCCGATGGACGCACGTCCACGTACGAGTTGAGCATTTGAAGCCCAGGAGAAATCTTGGGCTTTTTGCACACTTCACTATCTCAGTCGCGCTACACATTTGCTAACCAAGTTTAGTTGCATCGAACCTGCAAAATGCGGAACCCCTCCAGCGAATTGGGGCAGAATCCGACCATCAAAAATGGAGCATAAGCATGAAGTGGATTAAAGGGGTGGTTATCGGCGCGATCTTGATCGTGGTCACCGGTGCTGCGCTGGGTCTGTATTACGTCTTGCCGCAGTACGATGTGGTTTCCATCACCGGTGTTGAAGTGAAGCGAGTTGACGATGACGGCGTCATCAATGCAGAAAACCCCGCCGACGGCCCAACCCGGGATGTGTATTTCATCAATACCGAACACCCATCAACGAAGGCTGTAACCGTCTACCGGAACGAAGATACAGGCTGGAGTTTTCCCTGGTATTTCAAGTTTGATTCGGCGGACGTACAGGCAAAGGCTCAGGGGTATTCGCGGGATTCCCAGCAGCTGGCCCTCATTCGTTACTACGGCTGGCGCATTCAGATCTTGTCTGTGTTTCCCAACATCACCGACATTGAAGCCACTACCAGTCGTGAAGAACCGTTTCCGTGGTTCAACACGATATTCCTCGGTGCGGGCACGCTTCTGATCTTGGTTGCACTGATCCTCGTTAGCCGACGTTTGAAGCGGCCCAGAGGTCAAGTCCTTGGTTGACTAGCCTACATCGGCTGGGATTTACCTCCGGTACTATGAGCAGGAAGACGTAGAAAATAAAAATGCCAGTCAGTTGCCTGACTGGCATTTTTTTGAGGGCAATTTCGAGTTCGTCGTATGCGCCGTTCAGCGTTTCACCATCTCACACTGGCGACGAAGATCGTCATTTTTGATACTCCCACAACTGCCATTGCCTTTCTTGGCGTAGCACAGGTTACGCTGGTCATCGTCACGGATGCTCGCGCAACTACCGTTCCCTGACTCCGCGTAGCAAGTGTTACGCAAGTCATCGTTATTGATGCTCGCACAACTGCCATTGCCCTGCTTCGCATAGCAATAACGGCGTTTGTCATCATCACGAATGCTTGCGCAGCTTCCGTTGCCAGCTTCCGCGTAGCAGGCGGCCCGAAGATCGTCATTCTTGATGCTTGCGCAGCTGCCATTCCCATCTGTGGCGTAACAATAGGCGCGCTGATCATCATCGTTGATGCTCCCGCAACCAGCATGGGCGTAGCCACTGAGCATCATCAGAATTACAAGAAATAGTCTCATCACTCACAACCATGTATTACCAGCAACAGCCTGGTATTACTGATGCTTACCACCGGCTCGATGTACGGATTACCCAGTGCATCGAGCCGGCCTTGAACGGATCAGCCGCGGGCTTCTTTCTGGAGATCATCCAGCTCGTCAATGATGTCCTCATCACGATCTGCGAAAGCCTTGGCCATGTCCTGCTGCAGTTCCGCCTGGACCTGAACGGACTTCTGCGCGAGCTTTATCCCGTCTTTGGAGCCCATGATGATTTTCATGGCATCGGCAGGGTTCTTGTTAGCCTTGATCATGAGCTCAAGCTCATCGGCATCAAAATGGTCTGTGTATATCTCGACCAGAGTCTCTTTCAGCAGATCCTGAGAAATGTTGTCCTCGATCACAGCCCTGATTTTCTCAGGCGGGACTTCGCGATATTTAGTCGCGTAACCTGCTGTGGCCATTTGCACGACCATTTTGTACTGGGAGTCCAGGCCCATCTTTTCGACCAACTCTTCAGCTTTGTCTTGGCTCGAACCACAGCCAGCCAGTAGCGCCGCGCACAGCGCCGAAATTGCCCATTTAGAAGCCTTAATCATGAAATGCCTGCCCTTGTGAATTTTGGGGAGACCTGGCGTACGGCGGACCGCACACCAGGTAGTGGGATTAAGCTGATCAGTTCGTCTCAAGCGCGAAGCTTTTGCTCACGAACAAGCCGGCGAATAATGTTTTGTCTTCCTTGAAAATGTAGGTTTCTTCAAATTTTCCATCGGTGGCCAGCTTTTGTGCGATCGCGCATTCCGAATCGCTGTGATCCTTGGCCTTAGTACCGAAGTCGCTCTCATAAGGAGAGAACCCAGCCTCGGCACAGAACCCGGCGAACTCCAGGCCCTTCGTGGCGGACTTGTACTCGTCAAATCGATCTTTCAACTGATCGAAATCCTTATACGTGAGGGAGTAACTCGCCACCTTGGTCTTGCGGGCAAACTCGCCCACCGCCTCGGCAATCACCGCTTGCCCCATCGAAGTACTGTAAGCACCCATGATGAAACCGTTGAAAGCTGACTTGAGCTGAGCCTGGACATCATCCAACTGAGGAAGCGAAGCAAACTTGGCCTCTCGAACAATCCGCCCGATTTCGCTACCGTCATTGCGATGAACAACGACAAACTTGATGGAGCCTTCGCCGTCGTTCGAACGTTGCACAAGGAAATCCAGATCTACTTTGGTGCCGAATTCGCCAGTCGCACCTGTGATGAACGCGCCAGTGAATGGGAGACGCTGGACCACGTTGCTTCCCCAGGTGTAGGGGGACTTGACGACGCTGCCATATGGACCGATCTCGCCGCGGGGCTGAATCTCATCGGCGACTTCGACGGGCAAGACAATCTCAGAGCCTTTGTGCGACACGTACGGCGTTCCCATGTCCATTCCCAACAACTGGACATGAATCTCGCCTTTCTTGTCGTCACCGCTGCGGCTTACCTTGAGCTTGTCTGCTTTCAGATACACGCCACCCGCATTCCCGTTACCCGTCGCGGATGTGAGCAAGTACCTCGACCAGGCGACTAGACCGGTTTCACCGGAGCCCGAGGACTTGTCGCCCATCAACCCCATAAGACCAGTGAGAAATTTCTCGGCCCCGTTGGTTTGCGCCGCAACCAGTCGAATTTCTGGAGATTCAACAGTGAGGTTTCCGGACCAGAAGGAATACGAAATATCTCCTTCGCTTAAAACGTTCTCGAGCAGAAACTGTTCTTTAAGCTCGTCGTAATAACTCAGGGCCTGCTTTTTCCAAGAGCTAGAAAGCATTGCGCCTCCTGCTAGGATCGCAATACCCGCCACCGCCGCAGCGATGAGGATGTGCTTCTTGTTCATCGTTTTCATAGTGGCAAGGCCTTACTGAATTTGAGCGGATGCTTGCTGCCAGGCATCCACATACTTCTGGGAGACTTCCGGGGTCCAACTGAAGTCGATACCGGCATTCGGGAACTCCTTGGCCAGGACGGCGCCGAACGAGACACGATCAGCACAGTGATCTTGTTCGCATGCCCAGGCACTTTCTGAGGTGTACACCCGAAAGGTCGGAACGGCTTTACCATCTTCAAGAGGCAGAGACGGGGTCATGTTGGCCGCCGGCACCACGTACCACCGTTTTTCCAGTTCGCCATCAGCTTGAACACGTCCCTTGCGCGGGAAGTCGACTTCGTAGAAGTCGCCAGACTTACCTGTCACATGGATCATCATCGGCACTGCAGTTTGCGACGACGAGGGATTAAGCATTGCGATTGGCGATCCGAAGGAGACTTTGATTCCTGCCATCTTCGCCAAGGCCTCTGTTTCACGACCTTCGTATTCCTTCATGCCTTCTTTGAGCGCCTCGTAACGGTTCAACACACGAGTGTGTGTCTCCGCCAACTGCTCTTGCAGGCGGCGCGCCTCCCTTAGGCGCACTTCTTCACGACGTAGGGCATAGTTGGTGCCTTCGCGGGCATCGAAGTAGAGCTCACCGCGGTTCTCGCCCATCCGACCACGGAAAATGTTGTTTTTGGTGTCGTTGGAATAGCCTTCCGGATACAGCGCTTCGAGGTTTTTCGCGAAGAACAGGTTCGACACTCCGACAGTGGATGGAGACGTTGCCTTGATCAATTGGTAGACCTCGACAACTGCACGCTTCAACTCAACTGCATCCAGAGCAAACGCTTCATCCGAGCCGATGACAACGTAGTACGGATCATTCCCGAAAGGTGTCAGAACACGATAATTGGATCGCTCAAAGGCCAGGTAGACCTTCATCCCGCGCGCAGACAGTTCGCCTACTTGAAAGAGCGCTTGGTCAGCTTTACTGCTCATGAAGGACAGAGCCTTTCCTTTCACGGCGGGAACGAGGGCTTGGTTGAACATCAGGCCACTTGGATGCACGGTGGTTTTTGACCACGTGTCGCCGCGGTAAGTGTTCGGGATCGACCAACGCAATTTTTCGAAGGTACCTTCGGCGTATCCGGATACACCACAAGGCATAGCTGGTGTTGCAGCGAAAGACAGCCCAGCATCGCTTTCATTGGTAATCGATTTGCTGAGGAGCCATTTGCATCCGCTGCCATCGGTAATCTCCATCAAGTTTTGATTGGCGAGAACCAAGGAGCGCCCGAAGTCACCGGTAGGCATTGCGACAACAGCAGCCGGTGTTGCTACAGGAGCAGCAGGCTTAGGATCGGTAGCAGGAGGTGCCTCGACAGGTGCAGCGACTACAGGGGCTACTGGAGCAGCTGGAGCTACAGCCACAGGCGCTTGAGCAACCGGCGCAGGTTGCACTGCAACTGGAGCAGGCTCAGCGACAGGGGTCGGTTGTGGTGGCACTGGGGCCGACACAGGGGCCGAGGCTGATGCAGCGACAGCAGGCGGAGCAACTGGTGGTGCAGAAGGCGCAGCGACTGGAGCTACGGGCGCAGCCGCTACTGCGGGTGCCGCAGGTTGAGCGGTGGGGGCGGCCACGGGGGCTGCCGGAGCAGTAGGCGCCGCAACCGCCGGCGCGGCCGGTGGTGTAGTCAGCGTGGCCAGGCCCAAATTGGTAGCGTTGCCCGCGCCAGTGGCGTAAACCGCCCCCTTTGCATCGACGGCTTTCCAAGTCACCTTAGCGGTTGGGCATTCTTGACCCAAAATGTACGGAAGCTTCGACAAGAGCGTGTTTAACGGCTTGAGGTCTTCCCAGGTCGGACGCTGCATGGTGATGGCAATTTCTGGTTTGCACCAAGTGGTTGCTTCACCATCGACGACGACATGGATCTGTTCGGTCTTGCTATACGCTACTTCATGTGCAAATGCTTGCGGCGCGATGCCGCAAGCACTCGCCACTACAAGAGCGAGTGCGCGGTTTTTCATGGTTAGATTAGTTCCCAGGTGCCGTTGGCTTGTTTGCAGAAAGTGTTTTGCTCTTGCTCGGTGTCGCCATTAGCCGCTTTCAAGCTCACGGTCACAGGGCGGCAGGAGGTTTCTGCTGCTACTTGTTGAGTTGGCAAACTCGGAATTGAATCCAGGTCGAAAGCCTTGGTTTCTTTGTCGGCCGAAACATTCATCTCGTCCAGATTGGCCGCAGGTTTCACACTCTTCGCCACAGCTTCAGCTTTTGGCTCAACCAGGTCCTTGTTAACGTATCCAACGGTCACACCCTTACGGCCAACCAGAATCCAGTCACCTGTTGAGCCCACTGCGGTGAACTCGGTACCGGGTTTCAAGCCGCCCACTTTCTCGGCGCTTTTGTTGGGCGCAGAACGAACGTTGGAGCTGCTCTTGGTCAGGTATTGTTCGTTAATCAGTTTCATCGTTGGCACGGCCACGATTTTCGGAGCGCGCTTGACTTCAACCGTTTTGGTTTGGGTGAACTCCTGCCCCTGCACGATCTGCGCGGTTGCCCCTGAGTGAGACGAAGTCCAGGACGCCGGTGCTGCAGTGGCGCTGGCTGGAGACGCATTCAGAACATCCTGGGTGCGTAGCGCAAGTGCCTGCCTGTCCTGCTCATCGAGTTTTGCTCCGATTTTGTTACCGATGAAGCCGCCCAGTGTACCGCCGAGAATCGTCGCAACGATCCGACCGTTACCTTTACCAATGAACTGCCCAACGACCGCACCAGCAACGACGCCGATTGCGGTGCCGGCTTCTCGCTTGTCGATCCCAAGCTCAGCGCATCCAGAAGTTGATGCTGCAATAGCCAATGCCAACACTGAAACGAGAAACTTTTTACGCACGGTGACTCTCCCTTTGTGTAGGTCACTCTGCTTTCAGCAGAGGCCTTGTGATGTTGTAAAGCATTGCTTCCGAGGACATGGCCCAATGAAAAACTGCTGCAAGCACTACCGGCTGCTTGCCCAAACTTCTGAACGCATCTCGGTAGCCGGGGCTATCGACAATCGAGTTGCCCACAATGAGAGGCAGCATAACGATCGAAACGACGGCGACAGGTCGAACGAAACGAATGCGCCCAGGCAAGCTTCGACGCGCCTCAATACCCGAGATGATCAAGACCACAAGACTGATGCCACCGAAGAACAGGCCGCTCAGCAAAGAAAATGGGATGAACCACATGTTCTTCACAACGTTCAGACCCTGAGCACCGTGGATGTCGGTGTGAGCGACGTCATAGGCCATGTTGTCGGCTATGCCTGGCAGATAGGCCTGGTACTGGTCACGCGTGGCAAGAAGATTCATGCCCTTAACGTAGAGGGGGCCGAGCTTGTGCTTTGCCATGTGACGAACCTCGACGGTATTGGCCAACGCCTCTCGTGTCCGCACACCGGGATTGATTGACCGGGCATACTCATCAACGGTCGGCTCGTAACCCAGATCTTCTCCAGCATCCGGGAACTTGATGGGCCGCCATTCACTCCCCGGAATGCCTCCTGCACGAAAGCCTTCAAGTTGCGCATACGCCCTACTGATGTCACTGATGGATGGCAAAACTGTTTCTTGAAGACGCTCATAAAGCGCGTCTCCGTTGCGGGCGGTATAACCACGAAAAACCGCTGCAGCAAAGCCTTGGAAATTCTTGTCAATGCGCTCTACGTAGGCCCCCTGTACGCTCATCAGTACACCCAAATTGGCCACAAAAGCCTTCCCCTCTCCATGGTCCTTGTAGGCCTTGTAGGGGATTTGAGGGATTGTCAGGGAGTCGTAGAGCAACCCCTTCTTGGTGACGTATGCGTAGAGGCTACTAACCCTTAGCGAGCCAGGGAATTGCTCGGCGATCCAGTCAGGAGCCGCCCCCTGAAACCACCACGTCAGCGGTGTGACAACAAGAGTCGATGCGGCAAGCCAAACCCACAGCACCCTCCCCTTGCCTTGATAGCGTCGATAGCAGATTCGCCATACCAGCAAGCACATGCTCGTCGCGGCCAGAATCTGGCTGTACGTCTCAAGGACTTCGAGTTTCCGGAGGGGGATGTCAGCGCCAGCAAAGTTGAGAAGCTCGGCGTTGAAAAGGAGACTACATACCAAATAAAGGGCGTTCAAAACCACAAGTGCGATTAGCATCCAACTGATCCTTGCCAGAAATAAACGCCAGTCCCTGGATGATGAGGGTGAGCGCAAATAGATGTAGCATATTGCCATCTAGCTGGAGATGGCACCACTCAAAATGCCCTGTCGCATTTCAATTAAGCGCGCCGGGCAAAAGCTTTCGTTACCTACGATCAGAACTTAACGGGACTCAGAAGACTTTCAATGTTGGGCCTCAACTTTTTCCAGGCATCCAAATTTAGGTATCGGGAACGTGTGGTAATGCCATCAATTTCAGGCATGAAGTAGAGATTGGTTGTCTCGGCGGTCGCCGGTGAACAAGCCGTTACACTGCATCGATGCGGTAAGACCCTAAAAGGGATCGTTCCCTTAATCGGGCCTTCGCCCTAAAAATTGAACGCGCAGTGCATGAACAGACGCTGCCAAACCCCATGGAATAGGCGAGATCATTTGAATCAGTCACTCAAACCCGGCGAAAACACAACAATCTCCACCACCCAAGGGCGCGTGGAAGTTACTCATGCCGCAGGGAATAATCTGGACGTAAATCTGACTGCGTTTCTCGTCACCGAAACAGGCAAGGTGGTAGATGACAGCGGCATGGTCTTCTTCAATGCGCCTGAGCACTCTTCAGGCGCGGCCTCATTCTTCGCGCCTGTCGTTCGTGACGGCATTGTCAGTCACAGCATCAGTTTCGACTCGTCTCGTCTCCCATCAAACATCACGAAGATTGCCATCACCCTGACGCAAGATGGCAGCGCCGGCGGTTTCGATGCAGTCAAAGAACTACGGTCGACCGTCATTGCCGGGGACCAAATTCTGGAACTTGCTCCTGAACCATTCTCTCAAGAGACGGGCATCATCGTGCTTGAGCTGTACGTCCGGAACGGCCAGCTAAAGGCTCGATCCGTTTGGCAAGGGTTCGCCTCAGGCCTCGCCGGACTCTGTGGCTTTTATGGAGTCGAGGTGGAAGACGAAGCTCCGTCTGCGCCAGCAGTCGCTCCTACATCGCCTTCGAAGCCCGTCAATATGACCAAGACTGTGGTTAAGCTGGACAAGCCCGGCACCAGCCACAAGGTCTCCCTCGAAAAAGGCCCGTCTGCTCCAAAAGTGATTCGGGTCAGTGCAACGTGGGTTGATAACGGCGACGGTTCTGACAACGACGACCTCGATCTGCGAATAGGCATCCTTCGTCCTGATGGCCGAATGTCCATCATCCAGGCACCCGACAAGCGTGGTGCCTTTGACGTAGAGCCCTACGTTTTTCATACCGGTGACGTAGTGAGCGCCAGTGACTCCGCTCCTGGTGTAGAAACCGTCGAAATTAACCCAGCGATCTCGCAGCTCATGGGAGGCAAGGTAGCTCTGGTCTGCAGCGTTTATTCAGCGGTAGACAATGGGGCCGTGTCAGTGGCATCGCTAAAACCGAAGATGCGGATGGAATATGGCGACCAGGTCGTGGAGTGTGCCTACGAATTCAAGAGCGGATTCTTCAGTTCAATGATTTATACCTATGTGATCGGTCAAATCGAAATCGACCATGACAATATCCTTCTCAGCCCATCCGGCGTTACTTCTAAAGCAAGCAGTGAAGCCACCCCTTGGCTGACCCGGAAGGCGGATCGAATTGAGCTCACCATGGACGGTCCAGAAGTGTTTAAAGGACACCCAATCGAAAGGAGCGGTAAAAAACAGTACGTCTAACCAAACGTGCTGGCAGGCACACACAGCAGACTTTGACGCTTCAGGTGCTCCCGCGACGGCTTTCGCCGGCCGCGGGGATACCAAACAACTCCCGTGTCAGATACACCGGCGTACCTTAAAAATCCTGCTGAACTGCCCTGTGTCCACGAAGCGAATGCACATCTCTACCTTTCGAATTTTCCCGCTGCGACCTAACAGGCCGCTCATGTCTTGCCCTATTCGTCCCAGGAACCATGCCTGCAGATCACCCAAGGCCAGCGCATGCCGCTGGCAAATATTAATCACGGTCTTTCCCTCTCACTCTCCGTCAACATCGAAAGTCCCAGCTCAATCGACTACGTATGTTTCGGTGTCGACGCCCAAGGCAAGCTTTCTGACGATCGTTAAATGGTTTTCTTCAATCAGACCGTTACGCCTTGCAGCAGTGTGAAGATGGCCACAGGTGGTCAGTTTGAAATCAACCTACCAGAATTTCATCGAAAACGACAAAGGCGGCTGGACCAAGTGGGACGTCGGTCGGCGCTACAACGACGAACCGAGAGCCATCGAAAAGGTGGTTGAGTCATTCCAGGCGTCGAAAGACAGAACCCCTATGTTCGTGGTGTTCATCAGCGACGGCGGGGTATCCGAAAATCGCAAAATCACGCAACTAATGGTGGATGCCGCGAAGCTGGGGATTTTCTGGCAATACGTTGGCCTGGCGGGCAAAAACTATGGAATTTTTGAAAAGCTGGACACCATGCCCGGGAGAGTCGTAGACAACTGCGGGTTCTTTGCCCTGGATGATCTCCACGACATGACCGAAGAGCGGTCGCGGTAGGGACGGCAGTTACCTGCCGCCCCCCGCACAGATCCGTACGTGCGGAACTACCGCATACGGCTCCTGCCTCGGGTATGTGACGTGAAGCGATCCTCAGGGTAAGGATGTGCATTTCTGGGTCTAGGTATGTAGAAGTCAGCAAGGCGTCCATAGCGTGACCATTGAAGCCGATTACGCTGGCTACGACGTTTGAGGGCTTGCCGCCATAGACGGCAGACCGCAAGACGAAAACCACCAAGACGTATCAGGTTTCCCGGCACCGCGTGGTAGTTGAAGTAACCGCTCACTACGCGTTTGAGCCATTGCCCTTGAACCCGGACATGGTCATGACGTCGGCGATTCAACTCCTCACGGATAGCCAGAAGCGTCGCACGCATACGCTTTTTGACAGTTAGTCGCAGCACTTGAAAGTCACCGCGTCGACTGACACTACAGCAGTGTGTGAAGCCCAGAAAATCAAAAGTGTCCGGCTTTCTCAAACCTCGTTTCCTACGATTCATCACAGCAAAACGACCGAACTCAATCAGCCGTGTTTTCGGGGCGTTGAGCGATAATTCGAAAGTGGATGCCGCTTTACCGAGATCAGCCGCCAGCGATGCTACCTGCTTTTATTCCAGTGAAATCTACGCCCAAACGGCCGACTGAAACGTCGGTGGTCATCGATCTACCGTTTGGTGATCAATCGATCACAGTGAAATGGCCAACTTCTGATCCTGAAGGATGCGCCCGCTTTGTCCGTGGGCTCATGCAATGATTCGCATCGATGCTATCTGGCTCGCCACCGAACCCATGGACATGCGTGCCGGCACTGAAATAGCTCTGGCCAGAGTGATTACGGTGTTCGGTGCGGCGAAGCCGCACTGCGCATATCTGTTCGCCAATCGCCGCGCTACCCGTATGAAAGTGCTGGTGCATGACGGGATTGGCGTTTGGCTGGCTGCATGTCGGTTGAACCAAGGCAAATTTCATTGGCCTGGCATTCGACAAGGCTGTGAAATGGAGCTGGATGCCGAGCAACTTCATGCCTTGGTGCTCGGTTTACCTTGGCAAAGGGTTGGCGCTGGCGGTGCAATCACACTGCTTTAAAAGGCTGTAATTCGCGCCTTGACCTACTGCCGCAAGCGACCTGCTTTGGTAAAATCCACGGCATGACTTCCTCGCCCAATCTCGATCATATGACCCCCGATCAACTGCGCGCCTTCGCTGCGCAGTTGCTGTCGCAGGTCGACACGATGGGCAAGAAGATCCAGCGGATCGAAACGGTCAACGAACAGCTCACACACGAAATCGCACTGCTCAAACGGCACAAGTTCGCCAAGCGCAGCGAGCAACTTAGCCCTGATCAGGGCAGCCTGCTCGACGACCTGCTTGATACTGACATCGCAGCAATCGAGGCTGAGTTAAAGGCGGTCAATCCGCCTGCCGCACCAGCCGAATCGCGTCAGCAGCCCAAGCGTGCGCCGTTGCCGCCGCAGTTTCCACGAACGGTGATCCGTCACGAACCAGAGAACACCCAGTGCGTGTGTGGCTGCCAGCTTCAGCGCGTCGGCGAAGACGTCAGCGAGAAGCTGGATTACACGCCGGACGTGTTCACGGTCGAGCAACAAGTACGTGGAAAATGGGCCTGCCGCGAGTGTGAAACGCTTATCCAGGCACCGGTACCGGCGCAAGTGATCGACAAAGGCATCCCGACCGCAGGCCTGTTGGCTCATGTGATGGTGGCCAAGTTCGCTGACCATTTGCCGCTGTATCGGCAAGAGAAAATCTTTGGCCGTGCCGGCCTGGCAATTGCTCGCTCGACACTGGCGCAATGGGTCGGCCAAACCGGCGTGCAGCTCCAGCCGCTTGTCGATGCGTTACGCGAAACGGTACTTGCCCAAAGCGTGATCCACGCTGACGAAACGCCGGTGCAGATGCTCGCGCCGGGCCAGAAGAAGACCCATCGTGCCTACGTTTGGGCTTACTGCACTACGCCGTTTTCGCCGCTCAAGGCAGTGGTTTATGACTTCAGCCCTAGCCGTGCGGGCGAACATGCGCGCAACTTCCTTGGCCAGTGGAATGGCAAGTTGGTGTGCGACGACTTCGCCGGCTACAAAGCAAGCTTCCAGCAAGGCATCACTGAAATCGGCTGCATGGCGCATGCCCGCCGCAAGTTCTTCGATCTGCATGCGACCAACAAAAGCCAACTGGCCGAACAAGCGCTTCACTCGATTGGCGGGTTGTACGAAATCGAACGGCAAGCGCGAGATATGACTGACGAAGATCGCTGGAGAATACGTCAGGAAAAAGCGGCGCCAATACTCAATGCACTGCATGCCTGGATGCTGGCCCAGCGCGATCTTGTGCCCGAAGGATCGGCTGTCGCCAAAGCACTGGAATACAGCCTAAAGCGCTGGGGCGCACTGGCTCGATATATCGAGGACGGCGCAGTGCCCATAGATAATAACGCGGTCGAAAACCAGATACGGCCGTGGGCTCTTGGACGCTCGAATTGGTTGTTCGCCGGGTCACTACGCAGCGGTAAGCGGGCGGCGGCGATTATGAGTTTGATCCAGTCGGCGCGCATGAATGGGCATGATCCGTATGCCTATCTCAAAGACGTGCTAACTCGGTTGCCGGCGCAGCGGGCGAGTGAGATCGGCCAGTTACTGCCGCATCAGTGGGTGCCCGCTTAACTTACGCAAGGTGTGTTGGGCAGACGCTTACCGAAGAGCAGCTGTACGATCGGTTGATGCAGGAATTCCCGATGTGGCTAAAAGAAGCAAAGGCTAAAGGCATTCTTCGGTAAACCACTTCTCGGTAGTCCCGCGACGGCGCATGACCGCCGCGGGGCCACCATCTCAGTTAAGGACTGCCATATCCATCGGCGTCACCTCAACAAAACGTGCCGAACGGTCCAGCTTTACTACTGCACCACACGCATTCAAAGTTGCTGCAGGATCGATCGCATCGAGCCGATTAAAATCAATCGCATCCCACTGATCTCGGCTTACCAAAACCGAGAGTACGTAGTGATCGTCCACTGCTCCCGTAGCAAGGTTGTCTCGCTGGATGTAACCCGACACCAGAATTTTCTGGATGGCTGGCAGTAGAGCAAATACCTCACCTACAACTCGAAACAGAGAGCCATAGCACAGCGCGACAAAATCCCTGCGCACCTGGGCATCCGACCGATTCTTGAAGGTGAGTTTGCCGTTCCCACGGGCTTCAGCGCTGCGCTGGGGAATATCTCCCTCATCAGGCAAATCAACATCGAGCGCGACACCTGTAACGTCGTGGGAGAACTCGTAGGCCACTTGGGTTTCTTTTGGCCAGGCAATTCCGCTCAACACATAGTCCAATGCACGCTCCATCTGAGCGCTGTAGCCTTTTGCAGCCAGCCGAAACGCTTTCTCAATCTCGGTGCGTTCAAGTTCATGGGCGTCCCGCGTCTCCTGCCAGTTGGCCAGGTCAAGACGATACTGCTCCTCAGCGGACTCCGCTTCGCGTTCAATCTTCGCACTGCGAAGCATCACATGATCCAGCAAGCCCGGCTTTTGCTGAACGGGCATCATCGGTTCTTCGATGGCGAACGACGCTGGAATGACCGGCAAGGACCCAGGGCGTGGCGTCAACAGATGCACGCCCAAGCAGGACTCAAGATCCTGATTGACCTTATCGGCAGCTTTCATCAGCAGGTCCTGTATGGAATCTGCCATCTCACTCTTAACCCGCTTGATGACCGCGGGCGGCAGCTCGACGTCATCCATGTCAGTAATCAACAAGGTTCCATCGTCGTTTACTTTGACTTTGACCTGGCCCGAGTACTCGCTTCCGGCGGGGGCCGGCTGGGAGCTTCTCGGTCTGCTAGGTCTGTCGATTCTTTCACGGTATGAAAGGCCGGTACCGGGCAACCCCGCATTGATATAGGTGCCATTGCGCCCCATCGTCATACTCAGTCCGCGAGGCCCGATCGAAGTGCTTACACCCTTGCCACTGATGTTAAGGCGTACGCCAGGCATAATCGTGATTCGCTTACTAAACCGAAACCCCATGACTGCTCCTTGATCCTGTATTCCTAGTTACTTTATTTTTTGAGTTGTCTGCTTCGACTGTGGCGTTCGCACACAGGGTTCGACGTTCATGTACATCGGGGTTGCGCAAATCGCAATAGCCTAACCACCGATTTAGGCTTACGCCCGACCGGCAATGTAATCGTCGATCGAGCTGAATTGGCGGTTGCGACAAATCCAGCCAGAGAGGAAAACGAACACGGTAGTGGCAAGAACTGCCAAGCCGCGACGACGCCGAGCTTCACTTTTGGTTCGGGCCCCACCGCAGAGCAGGAGAGCAATCATCAGGAAGTAGAACGTCAGCAAAGTGACTTTTGCAAAGAGGGAGGGTAGGAAAAACCAGAAGCCGTTGCTTCTGTACGTTTGAACAAGCACCTGCAACGACATCAGCCCGCCGAGAACACAGGCAGCAATAATGGAGTAGTTACGTGGTACCTCCAACCAGAGGCTCGCAACGAAATAAGCTCCGATTCCCAAGATGGGAGTCAAGCTTGTCCAAAGCGCATCGGTGTAGTCCTGGTAAATCGTAATGGTCCCCCTGCGATGCAAGTAAATGCAGATCAGCAGCAGCATTGCCATAACGAACAGGCCGATCTTCAAGTATAGGAACGCCTGGTGATCCTCCGCTGCGCTTCGTGGAGTCACCGGCTTCACCGTGGCGGGGGCAGGCGCTGAAGCAACGGGCTTTGGAATCGCAGCTGTTGCGGTTTGGTCAACCCGGGTACTGGTAATTTCGGTAGGCGCTTTTGTTGGCTGATCGATCTTGGTACGTGCCAGCGCATTGAGGCGCTCTGTCATTGATGAAGCTACGCAGTTGGCAGTCTTGCAGTTGTCGCGCCGGCGCAACCACTCACGTTGGTCTTGACGGGCCTGTGCCTTATCCGCCGCTCGATCTATTGACCGGACATATTCAGAGTTCAGCGCCTCATCAAGGCGACTGAGCGCAGAATCTGTGCAAATGGATTTCTCAGCAAAGCTTGAGGCCTTGACGCAGTCAAAGCTTGTGGCATTGGAGTGGGCTGAGAGCATGAACAACATGGCGATAAGGCCAGAGCCAATGTTGAAGCGCGACATATTCGATTTTCCCTTCTTTTGGATTGCTCAAGCGTTGCGCCAGAGTCCTGCCTAACCGCGCTCGCATGCTCACGGCTAGGCGACCTGCTTACATAGTTGGCTTACGTTGTGGGGGCCTGAAGAAATGTCGTGCCGTCCCACTTATAGTTTTCCGTGCTCTGAACACTCGGGCAGCAATCCGCATCATCCGGGCCGACGGAGAGAACTGTCAGCTTGAGGGTCTGGGAATCGATGACCTGAATGTCCTGTACGCCATTGCCGACGACGGCTTTACCGCGAAAATCCCAACCTGCCGAACCACCAATGAACGCGGCGAGTGATTGGAAGTAGCCATTGCCACCGCCCTGACCTTCGATTGTGTAGAGCAACACAGCATCCTGGATGCCATCGTTATTCAAGTCAGCAAAGATGACCTGACGGGCGTCTTTGTATTCATCACCGCCATCTTGGGCGATTTCATTCGCGATCATCCGATCTGCAGATGCAGCCAGGTCGGATGGCACCACTGCTTTAGCCTGAGCTACCGGTTCCACGGCCTGAGTAACTGGTGGGGTTGTCGGTGCACTTGGAGCGGCCTGAACCTGGGTAGGAGCTGGAGGGGTCTTGCCCAACAAAATTGCCGCGGTCTCCGACATTGGCTCCTCAGGCTTCACAGATGCTTTTTTCGCCTGAATGCTGGCGCTGACTTTTTTAAGCACGGCCGCGTGAAGTTCCTGCATGTCTGAAATGTCTAAGAGCAGGTTGTGGGTATTCGTGAATGGTTGACCTTCACCCAGGACCCAGCGCGCAAAAAAACCTGGACGTTTGTTTTCCTGTTGTTCGATCAAGTCGTCAATTTGCTCATTAGCAATTTTCGAGAAAAGCTCAAATCCATCCTTGCCACCGATTTTTATAATGCTTTCCTTCTGCCGGTCGATGCCGCTGCGAGCGATCTCAAGCAGGACAATGTTCGTATCGACCAGTTTGCTTTCGCACTCGTTCGTGTAATTGCCAAAGCATGTCTGCCTGTATTCTTGAACTGCATTGCTGGCTTTGAAGTCGGTGTAGGCTCCGCAGCCTGACAGGGACACCAAGACGCCTACAGTCACAACCCCACGAAACATGCCCATCCAAATATCCTTTTAGTACCGCGAACAGGTGAACTGCCGTAGCGATCGACAGCAGTCGCTTCCAGTGAAAAATGAATTGATCTATTACAGCCCACAGGAACCACTTGGTGGTCTTTCTGTAGGCAAGAAAAAGCCCCCAATTAGCAGAGGGGGCTCTTTCAACCCATGTGGGTTAGCCGATGTTCACGCCCATCGATTTAGCCAAAGGAGCCAGGCCGCCAGCGAAACCTTGGCCGATCGCCTTGAACTTGAACTCTTCAGCATTGCGATACAGCTCGCCGAAGATCATGGCGGTTTCGGTCGAGGCGTCTTCGCTCAGGTCGTAGCGCGCCAGTTCTTTGCCGTCAGCCTTGTTCACTACGCGGATGTACGCGTTGCCAACCTGACCGAAGCTCTGCTTGCGTGCTTCAGCGTCGTGGATGGTCACAGCGAAAACCAGTTTTTTCACGGCGGCTGCCAGGCCGGTCAACTTAACGTTGACCTGCTCGTCATCGCCAGCGCCTTCGCCCGACTGGTTGTCGCCCAGGTGTTCAACCGAGCCGTCAGACGATTTTTTGTTATTGTAAAAAATGAAACTAGCATCGTCCAAGACTTGGCCACTTTCACCCAGGATGAAGACCGAAGCATCGAGGTCGAATTTCGAACCGTCGGTTACGCGTGCATCCCAACCCAGACCCACGGTTACTTCAGTAAGGCCCGGGGCCTCTTTAGATAGGGATACGTTGCCACCTTTAACCAGCGAGACCGCCATAATGAGAATCCTTCGTATTTTGATGATTAGGCCCTGAGTACAAGGCCTATAAATAAAAACCCATTAAATCAATAGGTTACTGTTTAAAAATTCATGCCGTAGTTATTGGCCAGAGCTCGCAGGCCGCCGGCATAACCTTGGCCAACTGCGCGGAATTTCCACTCACCGCCGTTGCGATAAAGCTCAGCAAAGACCATTGCAGTTTCGGTCGAAGCGTCTTCAGCCAAGTCGTAACGAACAACTTCGGCGCTGGTCACATCGTTGACGACTCGAATGAAGGAGCCACCGACTTGACCGAAGGACTGCTTACGTACTTCAGCATCGTGGATGGTAACGATGAAGACAACTTTGTCGACGTCAGCCGGAATGCGGCTCAGGTCTACCTTGAGAACTTCGTCGTCGCCATCGCCCGCACCGGTACGGTTGTCACCGGTGTGCTCAACCGAACCGTCAACGCTTTTCAGTTGGTTGTAGAAAATGAAGTCCGCTTCACTGCGTACTTTCCCGTTAGCACCCAGCAGTAGCGCACTGGCGTCCAGGTCGAACTCTGCACCATCAGTGGCGCGAGGGTCCCAGCCCAGGCCTACCAGAATTTTGGACAGGCTTGGATCGGTTTTCGTCAGGGACAGGTTGCCGCCTTTTTGAAGAGTCAGTGCCATTGTGTATTACTCCTTGTGTTGAGTCATGTAACTCAGTTGTTTTCCGGTTGAACTTCTTCCTTGCCCGGGAAGGCAAGGCTAGCTACGACACCTATAGCCAGTACGACCATAACGATCAGTAAGCTGGTGTTTGCATCGATGGTATAGCCGTGGTGGAACATGTGGTCGGTTGCGTTCAGGCCGAGTTTGACGGCGATGAAGAACAACAGCGCAACAACAGATTTCTCCAGGTGGACCAGGTAGCGTTTCAGCGCCTCGAGCACGAAGTACATGGTACGCAGACCCAGAATTGCGAACAGCATGGCCGAGTAAACGATCAGGGGCTCACGGCTAACCGCGATCACCGCGGGTACAGAGTCGAACGCGAACAGTACGTCGGACACTTCAGCCACCACAAGGCACAGGAACAGAGGGGTTGCAAACAATGTCCCTTTGGCTGCCAGGGTCATGCCCTTGTTCTCAGGTTTCTGTAGCTCAACCTGCAGCTGCTTACGGCTGACGAAGAAGTTATTGCCATAGAGCTTCGGCCATACAGGGAACAGCTTCTGTGCGAAGCGGTAAGCCATGTGCTTGGAGTAGTCTTCTTCCTCCTCGTCATCACCGCCGGCGCGCAGCATCATGACTGCGGTCCAAGCAACGATCACGGCGAAGACGATTTCCACCCAAGGACCGAACGCCAACAGACCGGTACCGATGGCAACGAAGATGCCGCGGAACACGATTGCACCGATGATGCCCCAGTAAAGAACGCGGTGACGCATGCCATCCGGCACTTTGAACCAGGCGAAAATCGCCATGAACACAAACAGGTTGTCGACGCTCAGGACTTTCTCCAGCGCGTAACCAGTTACGAACAGGCTGGCGACTTCAGGACCGTGCTGAACGTAGAGGAAACCGGCAAATGCCAACGAGATAGCGATCCAGAAAATCGACCAGATCGATGCCTTAGCTAGCGAAACCGGTTTGTCACCGCGATGGGTGATCATGTCGAGCAGCAGCGCGCCGAGCGCGATGCCAGCAAACACCGCCATGGTAAGCGGGGGAAATCCGATGTGAGTATCCAAAGTACTGCTCCTTAAAGATCGAAATCGGCTGGATTCAGGCCCAGCTCAGCGCAAACCAAACGGCACGCCGCTTTTTCTTTTTCATCGAAGTCACCATCGGACGCACCGATGGCACACCCGACACGGACTAACAGCCGGCCGGCGCCCGGATCATTTTTGATTTTGGCGATGACCTTCAATGCTTCTGCCTGACCCAACTGAAAGTCGAACTCGAACTTCTCGCAGTGCCCATTGAACGACTTGATCACGTCGGACATGTTGAAGATTTTCAGCTCCGGCGAGTTGTTAATGAACCCCACCATCTTCTGCTTTTCTTCAGAGGAAACCCCTCCGGACGCAGCCGAGACAAGTGCGCAGAGCGCCGTCGAGGCTTCCATAAATTTGGAATGCTTGTGCTTGCCGATTTCGTTGGTCAGCTTTTCACGAGCCAGAGTCGCGTTTTCTTTTAACCATGCAACCATGTTGTGTTCCCCCAAGGGCGGGGTCGATTGACCCCGCCACAATTTCTATTTGGACCCTGCAGTCCACCTCATGCCCCAGCCGTAAGCTTGGTCCATGAGTCTGTGCCCGCGATGGAAGTCCACCCGCCGAGAGACCTTAACGGCGCCGTTCACGTTTTCAAGCATCGCAATGGCGCACATCGGCTCACGACCACCCTCTTCATTGAGACGCACCTCAATGTCGGGCTGACCAGGAATGTGAATGGTCACCACACCGTCGGTTTCTCGCCAGTTCGGCGCGCCCTCGTAGATGAAGGCAAAGACCAAGATGCGGCGGATTTCACTCCATTTAGTCCCGTTGATGTGCAACCACTCACCACCAGATACAGAGCCAGTGCGGTCATCGCCCATCAGCTGGATGTAAGGTTCGCGATTGAGACTGCCGAAAGATTCCCCGAGGGCTTGAACAACGCTCTTTGTTCCGTCCTGAAGTTCGTACAGGCAACCAACGTCCAAATCGACAGATTGGCTACGCTTGAAAAAGCCTCCGGATTTGCCCTGGTTCCAATTCAAGTTCACCCTGATTTCGCCGAACCCGGCTGCCGTCTTCTCAAGACTGATTGACGATCGTGTTTTATCGAGGGTGACTTTGCTCAGGCTGATCGTGGACTTAGGTACGACCGGTGCTGCGGGCGGTGGCGTTTGTACCACTGGCGCGGGTGCAGGAGCAGGCGCCGGCGATGGGGCAGCGATTTCAACACCAAAGTGTTTGGCCAGCGGTTCAAGGCCGCCATTAAACCCCTGGGCCACGCAGCGGAATTTCCACTCGCCATTGCGGCGATAAAACTCGCCAAGGATGAGCGCTGTTTCTTTCATACCGCCAGTGGGGATTTGAGCTTCAATTCCGCCGGACACCACAACCGAAAGTTGCGACACGCGTTCGAAGCTCGCCTTGTTCTCGTAGATTGTGGCGGTAAGTGCCACCTTCTCAACTGCCGACTCAAGGCGGCTCGTATCCACGGTGAACACTACGCGCCCAGCCGAGGACTCGGTTAGGTGCACAGCGCCGCCCAAAATTTGAGGCTGGCCATAGAAGCACATATCGCCGTCGCCACGGACTTTCGCTGAGGCGCCCAGTGCGAAGGCCGAGACGTCGATGTCTGCCCCCGGGATTGGCGAGTAGTTGATATCAACACGAAGTTGGCCGCTGGCAACCGGCGCATTTCCACCAGGTACGAGAGTCGCCATTAGCGCAACGCCTGAACGGCCAAGTTTACGAGGTCGTCAGCGGTGCGACCGTTGGTTGTCTGGCCGATTGCTTTGAACTCCCAGTCGCCATTTTGGCGAGTCAAGGACGCCATCACGATTCCGGTATGGCGGCCTTTCTCCGAAAGGTTGAATCGAGCCAGCTCGCTGTTTTTGCCTGCATTTACAATTCGGCAATAGGCGTTTTCGACCTTTTCAAAGTTTTGGCCAGTGAAGCTGTTCACTGTGAAAACCAAATACTTCACGGAAGCTGGAAGACGTTGCAGGTCCACGTGAATGGTTTCGTCGTCACCATCACCATCACCGGTACGGTTGTCACCGGAGTGCTTGATCGATCCATCCTGAGACTTCAGCTGACGGAACCATACCAGGTCAATTACTTGCAGATCGCTGTTGAGCAGAATGCAGGAAGCATCCAGATCGATTTCGTTGCCACCACCCATCATCTTCCCAAGAAAGCCTGCTTTTACCGGGTCCCAGCCCAGACCAAGGCTAATGCTGGACAGCGAACTGCCGGCAGTCTTTTCCAGGGAAATGGATTGCTGTTTGCTCAGAGTAAGTGCCATCGTTACGCTCCTTGTTGGTCATCAGTGTTCAAGTGGTGATCTGAATTGATCCTCACTTGCAGGTTGGTGCGCGCTATCGCGTTCCCGCCCGGGTTTCGCTTTTACCTACCCGCAGACGTCCACGACGCCAGACGGGATGAAAATGTCGCCAGTGTGCTTCTTGCGCGGCAGCCAACAACTCGTGGTCTCCGCGCGTATCTCCCCACGCCCTCAGTTGATATTGATCCAAGGGCCCATAAACGGCCTCAAGCCTAAGTACTTTGTTTGCGCATCTGCAGTTGCTGCCAGCAATGCGACCGGTCAGAAGACCATCAATAATTTCAAGCTCTGTACCGATCAGCTTCACACCCAATCGATCGGCAAACGGTTGGAGTACCAGGGCCGGCGATGCAGAACAGAGAGTCACCTGTGCATCAGCCTCAAGCTCAGCCGCGACGGATTTTAATCCTGTAGGTCGCATGAGCTCATCCCAAAACACCCCGCAGAAATTCACGGCTTTCTTCCGAAGCCATTCGACCTCAACGCCGGTCAGAAACGAACTGATTAACCGTGCTTTAAGTTCATCGCGATTCATTCTCCGAGCCAGGAATCTAACGCCGGGCAGCGCTAGGCGCAGAATGCGACGGTTAAATTCCCGGGTACCGAAGGCGAACTTCAGGAAAGGAACGAAGCTATCGTGCCGGGTCAGCGTTCCGTCGAAATCGAACACTGATAGCACCTGCTTTACAGACACAACGGCCTCGCTCGTTTCACGTCTCATCGAACGGCCTCGGCCAAACGAATGGTCGCTTCAGCAGGTGCTACGTCTGCATGACGGACGCCATGCCACTCTGCCCGCTCAAGGATGTTCACCGCCCACTTGTAATGGGTCGCTGGCTCGCACATCGCGTCGTTGTGCTTGAACACTGCAGGCGCTACATCACTGACAATCAACTTTGCGCTGTTGAGGTCTTCAAGACTTACACGCAGCGCTTCCTGGATCGTGCTGATCTGTGTTGGATGAATTGCTGTTTTGCCAACCAAGCCGTGGGAGATGTCGAGTTCTAATTCTTCCTTGAGTAAATGCGGTGACGCGAGCTGCTCAAACACCGGTGCGGTCAACGCGAAACCTTGTGAGCCCATCACCCCGGCCAGCATTGGGATTACGTAACCCATCGGCGTGTTATAGAGCGTAGTGTCCGGGTTCCGGCGAAGGCCAAGGCTTCCCATCAGGTCATTCCCACCGATGCGCAAGGCGATGATGCGTTTGTCCAAGTTGGCTTTCAGTGCCTGGCCCAACTCAACCATTGCGCCCGGGTTGAACACGTCTGTGGTTTCCAGCGTCGGCATGAGGTACAGCGCCGGATTCGTAACAGCGTGTTCCCATTTACCGAGATTGCGCAGCGTCAGTTTTGGTACCACAAATCCATCAACGCGGGCCATCAGTGGCCACTCATTCAGCACCGCTGCCATATCCGAATCTCGGGGACGTACAAACAACAGCGGCCCATCGGCCGGCCGCCCACCCCGTTCATTGATAGCGGTCAGCAGTCCATGAAGATTCCGTAAGGCACTATCGACATCGATCTCGGCAACGGCGTCTTCCAGGCAGACCACCAAGGAACGAAGTTCTGGCAGCTTGTGGCGGAATACAACGTCCAGCAGATCCACGCGGGTGGCCGGCATGTAGAGCGTGGCACCAAGAGCATAAGGCGAAAGGATCTTCATCAGCTCACACTCCGAATGATGGTCACGGCCCGGTACGGCCCCAATGCAGCACCAACCTCTTCAACGGTTACCCCAGCACTCTCTGTCAGGTGCATGAGCAACTGCACATCGCTGTCGCTGCGGCTTCGAACCAACACATGGTCTGGGACCCGGCGCAGAACGGCGCGGGTTGCCTCAGCAATGCCTGGCTTCACTCGATTCAGATTGGTGATGCCAAAGCGTGTGGCCAGCGACGACACAACATGTGTGGCTGCGCCCTGGAGTTCAAACCGTTGAGCGTCTGTCCACGGCGACGCCTGAAGAACGGTCCCCAAAACTTTACGTTCAGCTTCGATGTGCTCGATGAAATCGCGGGTGACGTCGTACTTCTGTAGATGGTCGTAAACCACACACCCATGCAGGCCGCCGTCGGTAGGCCAGATAGAGCGAGAAACCAATCCTGACACCGTTGCACCCAAGATGCCGGACGGGATAACCCAGTCTTCTGCCGATGCGGACAACCAGGCTCGGCCGCACGGATCTGCGAGGACTACAAGACGCGGATTTTGTGGGAAACGGGAGTCACCGTTCAGGCTTCGCTGAATCTCGCCAGAAATGGCCCCCTTCCCTGTCCAGCCATCGACGAAGACGATATTTTCGGCGCCGTGTTCTTCAATGATTGCTTCCAGCGCAACCTTGTCGATCCCACGGTCTCGGATGATGCTGATGCCATAGTGGTGTGCGTCCCGGCCCATATCGAGCAACGCCCGGCGTAGCAGGACACCCAGCGGTAGACCGGCGCGGACGAAGGACACCAGTACGATCGACGGCCCTGTGCATTCCTCGCTCAGCGCCAGCGCCAGGGACTGGACGTCCATGGCCATGCGGGCGCCATTCTGTTCTAGGGCTCGCTGATACAGCGCTTTGTGCAGATCGCTTGGAGCACTCTCCATGCTGATCATCTCGGAGTAGTGCTTCTGCTTCGATTGAATCAGACGCTCCTTCTCCTCGACATCAGTCGGGTCCAACTCCACAGCCTGTAGCAGGAATTGAACGTCATCCGACGCATAACTGCCGCTGCCCACAGTTTCCAGATTCGCAATGGCGTTAGTCATCGATAGCGCTCCCCACCAACTTGGCAAGTTGGCTCCGCGCTGGGGTTGCCCACATATGGCATTCGCCCATGAATCCGAGATCAGTGATGCTGTCGCCAAACCCCAAAACAGGGCGCTCACCGTTGGCTTCGCGATCGCGACGCAACAACTCTTGAACGGCCACTTGCTTCGACAGACCCAGTGGTAGGAAAGCCAAGTTGTTGGAATTGGCGTGTATGTGCATCCCTTCTAGCAAACCCCGGGCCCGGACTTCAGCCAATACCGTTTGCAGAACGCTGTCATCGGATTCGTTGTGCTTGGTGACCACGTAGTGACGCAGTCCTTCCTCTTCCACAACCCAGCCACGCAACGAGATGCCCAGCTCTTTGCCGATGACCAGTGTTGCTTCACTCAGAAGTGGTAGCCGCGCTTGGTAACTTGAGAGCACATCGGACATACGTGCTTGCCATTCCTGGTCAAGCTTGCCATCAGCACCTAGGATCACGCCGCCATGGGAGCAGACAGCACCGTGTTTGAACGGCAACTGCACACGACTGAACGCTTCGACACTGCGAGCGGTGACAGGTAGCACTTCTGTCGACGCAAGTAGCCACTCGACAAGGGACTTTTGAACCGTGTTCATGTAGCCATTTGGCTGCCCTTCCACATCCAGAGTCGCCGCAAATCGCGCCGTGCCCTCGGGCATCTTGCGTGCAGTCTGGAACAGGGTGTCGTCGAGATCGACTAAGGCGAGGGGGCGATTATTGACCATCAACAATCACCTCCGCGTTCAGGGATTCAATCAGCCCAGCAGAAACTGCCTCTGCGGGAGTTTCCGTGCAGATCAGGACACGGTCGAACTGGCCGGGGCTGACGTTGTAGAGGAAATTGGGGATGCCGAGGCCGTAATTGTCTGCAAACGATAAAGCGTGGCCAATGGCATGACCCAGCGCGATTGGAGAGCGACTGGTGGAGCTAAAGTGAACATCAGCGCCGGCATGTTCCAAACGTTCAGCGAGCAAAAACGGTCGCCACACGAATTCACTGGTACCCACCACGAGCACACGCTCACCGGCTTTGATCTGCAGATCCGGAGCCAAGCAGTCAGCTACATTACGAACCCCATGACGCCCCCAGTCATTCTCTGCCGATATTGGCCACTCCCCGGGCTCAATGGTACCCACTGCCGGCATTTCCGGTAGGGGCGCGTCAGCGTCCTCATGGAAGGTATAAGCACCCTGCAGGAGGGAAACCTGATGCACTGAATCGCCGAGGGTTTGGCGCACCGCATCGCGGGACCAATCCGTCAACACGCACGTCACCACGCGCTCCACTTGGGTGAGACCAGCATCGACCAAGGCACGGTGAAGATTGATGAAGGTTTTGCCAGTGGAAGCTTCGTCGTCGACCAGCACCAGCGAGCGGGCGTTCAACATCATTTCCAGAACATCAGGATCGACCGGCTTGTGGAACAAATGCGAGCTCGCGTGACTGTGCTCTTCTTCGAAGCGGGCAAAGAGTTCTTTACCGGTCGGATGACGTGTGCTGACCATGTAAATGGTGTCAGGGCGAGTCGCGCTGTAAGCACGATGTACACCCGCTCCGAGACCCACGGCTGTTTCAGCCATACCAATAACCAGTACAGGGCCTGGAAGGTCTGCGGGGATCTGGTCCGCGAGACCTTGATAGCTCGCATTCATAATCGATGGACGTACAGGGATATGGCGGCCCAGTACTTTGGACACGAACAGGAACGCACGCTTAGGATTTCGGCGCTCGGCGAAGCCGAACAGAGAGTCCGGGGCGATATGTATGGCATCGACTGTGACATCGAGACGCCCGCGCATCAGTTGGGCGCTTAGCGCTTGTGTAACGGCGTTACTTTCCATGAACAAATTCCTAGGTTGGCGTGAGGTCGATAACCTAACGTCAGCGCCGATTTCATCAAGTCAAATAGAGCGTTAAAAATTCCGGGCTTCGACGCGCCACATTGATGCCTGGGCTGTACGAGCTAATTCAGCAGTCGAGAATGTTTTGCTGCTGAATGCTTTGCTCGGCTCAATACGGCATGCGTCGAGAAAGGACATGAGCAATGACGCTTTAACGGCAAAGTTCATGTTTTGAGCATCAGGCATTGTCGACGTAACCAAGCCGACAACAGCGCCTAAAGAGTCAAATAAGGGAGAACCGCTGGAGCCAGGTTGGATGGCTGCGGTGAATTGCAGAAGGCTTGAATCGTTGTGCAGGCCAAACAAAGCCGACACTCCTCCTTGAGTTACATGCACCCCGCCGCCGGCGAAGCCCGACATTGGAAAACCTAAAGCGACAACTGACTCGCCAAGGTCACAGCCAAAGCCCTCTTTGAAGGACACAGCTTTGAGGAGTGGAGACTCCATCACCCTGAGAAGGGCGATATCGTTACGCTGATCCACCACAACGGGCTCCGCGCGATATCGACCCTCAAAGGACGAAATGAAGACCTCATTCATACCCTCGATTACATGGGCACAAGTGAGGACGTGGTTCGGTGAGACGGCGAATCCGGTGCCAGTAGCTCCAGTGCGCGAACGATCAGGTTCACCAGAGCTGCTCCGGCCCTTGGGGTGGGCATCATTGATGTCGATGCCTATTCGACGACCGAGCGCTGCCAGGCCATAGGCGGAGCCTTCCGCTAATGCCCGGAACTTCCATTGCTGATTTCGGCTATAGAACTCACCGATGATGATCGCTGCTTCACCGTTATCCCGAAGATCGAGGCTGTGCCCGAACTGGTTGTCGACCACCATAGTCAATGAGCGCAGCTCACTTACAGGACCTGCCGCGGAAAACGTATAGGCGATGACGAGTATTCGATCGCTTCCGAAAGGAAGATCGTCCAGGTTCAACTTACAGATGATTTTGGACTGGTCCCCGCCCCACTCCATCCACGACTGAGTCGTTTGAAAGAGAGCAGGTTCACCTTTAGGGCGGCGTTTTTCGTCGACCGGCAGCATGGCCATCGCTGCGAACTCCCCGATAGCCGAGGAGTTTCCGCATTCCAGAGTCCATTCACTCCGTGCGCCCGATACCGCGGTGTTTGCGCCAGGCGCGAGCACCATCATTCCTTGATCTCTCCTTGACTGCGATGGCCTATTGAATCAGCGTTGATGTGAACATGGTATCAAAGTAGTGACATTACTATGTCAATATGATGCCACGACTGCAACTGTGATCCCCTTCACACGAACATTTGGCCGCCAGATGGTAGTCGGCTCGGGCAAACCCAGGCGTCGTGTGGCAAAAAATCCGGCCAAATTGACCCCCGTCTCGCGTGTATAGCCAACGCCACCAGAGTATCGAGGATTGATTTCAAGCAGATGAGGATTACCTTCTGCGTCATCTTTCGTCTGTACGTTCACGATTCCGTCACACTGAAAATGCTCTGCAGCTTTGATGGCAAGCTCAACCGCAGCGCCCTCGCGTTGAAAAATTTGGTGAACGCCGGTTTTTCTACGCCCAACGAACGCGACTACCTTGCCTGCTTCGCAAACCATGTCCACCGAACATTCGTTGCCAGCCATGTACGGCATCACGAGCATCGGCGGCGGATTGGCACCGGCACTGTATGCGTGCATGTAGGTAGTGAAATTTGCCACCCGTGCATCAGGATCTGCGAAGGAACGGAACGGATCTGCGTCTGCTTTGAAGCGCCAAAAGCCCTGGCCATAGATGCCGACTGCAGGTTTGACACAGACCTCTCCAGAAGCAGAGAGGGTTTCGTACGCAGCAAACATCTCTTCGGCGTTGGATGCGGTGATCGCCGGCACGCAGGCCAAGCCTGCTCGCTCAGCTTCAGCGGTGAACTTGCTTTTGTCGTCGACCAGGTCGAATGTTCGCATCGACATTCCACCTGTTACCAGCACCAGTCCAGCTTCTTCGAAACGGTGCCTTGCTTGCTCAAATATCCCACCCTGGCGCCCTACCAGAACTACTTTGATGTCATGAGCCTTTGCAGTAGAAATCACCCATGCGATTCGCTCTTCAGCCCCGCGAGGCTCTTTGAAACTGACGTCGGCTCCGGCAGTGATTTCGGGGCGATCGTCCCGGTGGGAGGCGTATATTTTCACATCTGCTGGCAACGCTTCGCGTGCGCCAAGAATGATGTCGCGCTGACTGGATTGCCCTTCGAGAAACCAAATCATATTTGTAAACCTCGCTGATAATTGCGCACTAACTGAGTCGAAGGATTGGAAGGCAAAGCGCTCGAATCCGATCTTTGAACTGGAACATAACGTCGCGAGGAATCACTTCAAGGGCGATGTGGATCGCCCACATAGCAGTCTATCGCTAGTGATGATGTAGAAGGTTGTCACAGAGCAATTTTGAGCGCACCTTAATACAAACCCGAAAACGTACGGAACATCACTGGGAGTTCCCAGGCTCCTGCCCCAATGTCACTCAGTAATTTGTGGCAGGTACGGTCGACCCCTTGCGGCTCACCCGCATCCTTCCTTCTACGCCAACAATCAGACCATTAGCCGCGCGTCTGCCAGAGTATTAGATCCACTTTCTTGAGATCGGTAAGCTTGTCGTGCTCGGGTATCAGCTTGTTAAACTGCTCGATCCAATTGGCCCCTTTATCGGACGTCAGAAATTTTTTGTACCAATTTTCGATGTCCGCATAGCGGAGTTTGGCTTCGCTAATCTTGTTTTTAGCGGTGTAGCTTGGAGCCTTCTCACCAATGTTTTTAAGGACATGCTGGTCCCACACAGGTTTGTCAGCACATAGCGTCGCCACCAGTTTGCTGGAAAACGATGGTTCGTAACGCCCAGTGACTTCGTACACTCGGTCTAGTACGTTGCCAAAGGTGGGCTTCGAACCTTTCAATTCCTCCATGAGGTTGTAATAGGTGGAATACCAGGATGCCGTCCGACTGCGGACTCGATAAAACCCGTTATAGGCTCGCTGAAACGCCGCATCGGTGGAGACATTCACCTTTTCCACTTGATCCATCAGTGCCAAGTATTTTTGGAGGCCAGGCTTGGCTTTGAAAATGGCCGAAGTCACATCGGTAATCATGGATTTACTTCCTTTTACAGTTCAGTAGCGAGTGGTGAGGTTGGCTTACATTGCCCAGTCGCTGGCTTTTACTTTTCGTTTTTGCGTGATCGCGCTTGCGCAATCATTTCATCAAGCTGGCTGATCATTTCATCCACGTCGATCTCTCTGAATTCCCCACACGATGCCGCGATGATCTGTTCGGCAAACTGTGGACTGTACTCCAGAGGGGTATAACCAGGATCGTTCTTGTCGATCGAGGTGTAAATCCACTGACCGTCGACCTCTTGGCCACACAGGCGGTCTTCCTCCTGTAACCCCAGAATGATCGACTGAAATTCGACCTCACTTAGTTGTTCCCCTTCCTGCATTACCCGTCGGCGCAGATCAAGAGCGCTGATTCCCCCGGTCGCAGCCTGATACATCAGCGTTTTCAACATCTCGATGTCGCTCATTGATGCCTCCTTTATCCGCCTGTCCCGCGCTTGGCAACGTGATTGCCTTGCCAATGTGAAACATCATGCAGTCAAATAGGGACACTTCCTGTCCCTAATTGCACAACCAGTAAAAAAAGATGATAAATCGTGCTCACCGCCGTGATTACCTGCGACAAATCCTTCACGCAGAAGGCAAAGCCATCAAAACCGCAGATATTCACAAGCGACTGGCAATTTGGGTTAAGAAAAACAGTTATGGCGGTGCTAACCATCACGAAAAAACCACCCTTAGGGACTTGAAGGTTCTAGAAGAGCTTGACTACGTTGTATCTGAAGAATGGGAAGAGGACAGGAGAGTGTTGACATGGAAAGCGGTTGGTCGAAGCCACTCGTTAGTACTATCACCTGAAGACGCAATGTCCCTCACTGCGATCTTCCAGCACGCCGAGCGTTTTGGCCTGCAGTCAGCAACTGATGAGCTTAAGGGCCTGCGGGACTACGCTGAACTGGTCATGCAAGACGGCTGCATACGAAAGCTCGATTACAGTAAGCGTATAACCTCCGGGACTCGATTTACCGTACTGCTGCCTGGAAAGCACAACCCCGAACATCTCAAGCGCCTGCAGAAGGCAATCAGGCAGGACTCGCCCTTAGAGGTTGGGTACCTTCCTCGTGATGCCGACGGAGTGGAGTGCATCTACCAACTCAAGCCACTGGGGTTGTCCCATCAAGACTCTAATATTTACCTCTCTGCCTATGTCGTTGAAGAGAAGTGGTTGGGTAAAGAGCCTGACCCTGAATTGCCCCGTGGTAAATACAGCAGCAATGGGCCCAACAAACTCTGTGCGCTCATGCTTCATCGAATCACAAAGGTCGAGCCTGGTAAGAGGGATATCAATGATCCTGAAGGCTACGATGTTCACTCAGAGGAAGCGCAGAAAGACCTTGTGAGCGTGTACACGCCTCCCCAGTTAACGCGTCTTCGTCTAAGCCCCAACCTGTACACCCGGCTTACTGAAAATCCGCTCGAAAAAGACCAAAAGCTGGAGCCTTACGGGAACAAGTGGTTGCTGACCTGTAATACTCGAGACACTCAGGGGCTACGACTCTTTCTTATGGCGAACGCAGCGGATATTGAGGTTTTGGAACCCATTGCCCTGAGAGATCATATTCACAAGATGCTCATCGCTGCGGTGGAGACGTACGAACAATAAGACGCCGTGTCTCGACGCATATAGAAGGGCAAGAACAGGCGCTCTTTGCGACGCAGGTACAGCAAGAGGGGGCCGCAATTCATGGTGCAGGTCGTTGTCGCAGACTCGTATTTTTCCAAGTCGGATGCACGCAGCCATTCAATCGGAGCTGCTACCACTGGCAGCGTTAGTCTGTTTCCGCGCTTTTTTGATCATGGCGGTCTTTTCCTCTCACTCGGCGCGGTCAGAAGCTGCAGCGGAATATCCGTTGCAGCCTCTATGTGCGGCTCAAAACCCCGCTAGGCATATTCTATAAGCTGGGCTTCACCACTTTGGATTCAGTAGAGAAGCGCCTCGCTTACCAAGGAAAAGGTGATGAGGCATTCATCGACAGCATTCTGTGCTTCGCCTACCTGGACGATGCCTTCGATGTTGAAACGGAGCTTCATGCGCACTTCTACTACAAGGCCGCTTTTGGCAATTTCAGTGCCGCGCCCGATATGCCACTGTGCGGTAATGGTCAGTCCGAACTCTATTATGAAGACATTCTGGGGATGGACGATACCTACATGCAGGCGCAGTCGGAACACACTCGCTCCAAGGTTCGCTTAGCCGGCATGATGCGCCACTACCAATCCGAGCATATGGCGCGCAAGCGGATGCAGCTGGACGATGCATTGGAGAGGGTGGTTCTGACTATTGCCCTGCCGTTGAGATGGATCTTTTTGGGAATCGGCAAGGTCATTGATCTGTGCTTACCCAAGAAGCAGCATGCGCAACGGGATACCCAGGGCGACATGCGCTACAAAGCACACATTGAGAACCTCCTTGCAAGGATACGGAGCGCTGAGAAGGAACGACAAGAACGGTTATGGCAGGAAAATCAGGAAAGATTGGCGCGAAGCAATGAACTTCATCGCCTGCGACTTAAACACAAGGTCGAAACGGCGCGCACTTTGCTTACGCAAAAAGACCTCGAAGATTTCGAACAACTGCTCGACGACGACCGATTCTAAGACCTCTAAATTCGTGTTGCGTTCTGACTACATGATCGTGGTTAACAATTGCCACAAGCGGATCGCGTGTTAGGAAGGTGTCTTGCCCGGACGGTTACGGTAGAGAAGCATGGCAAGCAACCAGCTTGAGCACCAGTTTTCGAAATGCTGGCTTGGCCCCTTGATTCACCCTTACAATTCCACTCTAACCAAGGAGTGCAATCGGATGGGGTTTTACATCGAAGGTATGGGTGAGGCTGTGATCAGCCTTCAAAATGAGGAGTTTCAGGTTGACTCCAACACCTTGAAGCAAGGTGATACTGTCCAGACAAGTCAACAAGCCTATGATGAGGACGACGTCGACTTCGAAACTTCGTTCTTCGCTACGTCGCGGGGTGAAACCACCGAAGCAAATCAGCTCTTCACATGGAAGGTGGAGTACACCCAAGATTTCAGCACTGGCAAGCTTTTTATTAACGCCGCTGAGTGTGTAACTCCAGGCGTGATAATGATAAAAGACCTCGCTTTCAGCGCTGTAGCCGAAAATGAGTAGTTAAAAGGAATTTGCGCCGGGCGCTTTCCTTTAAGCGCCCATTGCCTCAGCCATTGCATGCCCTGACGATGGATGGGCGCGCAGCTACATCGAACCTACTCAATTTAACTCGTTTCGAGAAAGCCGTACTTTGGCAGTCGCTTCGAGCTTTGTCTGACTACACCATCTCGGGCCTTCCTCCGAACACCAGAAAAATCGCCCCCCCCTACAACGTTCACCATGCGATGATCTCCACTCAGTTAATGCCAACGCAAAGGGGTCCCGCCTACACTGCTCCCAGGCCCTTTGACTGACGCCAAAAGCACCTCACTGTTGCGGATGGTACGGAACTCTGCCACCCGCAGGACGAAAACACCTGCCTTACACAGTTGATGATCGACCTCACCCTGATCTGCCATATCCTTCAGGTGATGATCAGAAAAGAGATCTGAGTACAACTCGTCGTGCCGATATCAGCCAGTGCCGGTCAAGAGAAAGATCGCGACAAGGAACAGACCGCAGCTAATACAGTCAGGACTGGAGCTTTGACAGACCTCAACGCGACGAAGCCCTGTATGGCGAATTCTACGAGCTTTTTGCTAACGGTGACCCAACGGTGACCAAAATGATCAAACGCCAGAAACAACAAAGCCCGGTCGTTTCCGAACCGGGCTAAGTCATTGAAAAATATGGTCGGGACGGAGTGATTCGAACACTCGACCCCTAGCACCCCATGCTAGTGCGCTACCGGACTGCGCTACGCCCCGACTGATGTTGCGTTTCGTTCTCCACCTTGAAGAACGCTCAAGAATATATCGCAAGCGTTTGAAAACTGGAAGTATTCAAACGCAGCTTTTTATTTCTTGAGTACAACCAGCACGTCTTCCAATTCGGCAATCATCTGCCGAATCATCTGTTTGTACTGGGTAGTGTCGTCTTTGGCTTCGTCGCCAGACAAGCGCAAACGTGCACCGCCGATGGTAAAACCCTGATCGTAAAGGAGCGCGCGAATTTGCCGGATCATCAGCACATCCTGGCGCTGATAATACCGGCGGTTTCCGCGGCGTTTGACGGGATTGAGCTGAGGAAACTCCTGCTCCCAGTAGCGCAGCACGTGTGGCTTTACGGCACACAGCTCACTGACTTCACCAATGGTGAAGTAGCGTTTGCCCGGGATGACGGGGAGTTCGTCGTTATGACTTGGTTCCAGCATAAGCCTCAACTCGGGCCTTCAACTTCTGCCCTGGACGAAAGGTGACCACACGGCGAGCCGTGATCGGGATTTCTTCCCCCGTTTTCGGGTTGCGGCCAGGCCGCTGGCGTTTGTCCCGAAGGTCGAAATTGCCGAAACCGGACAATTTTACCTGCTCGTTGTCTTCAAGAGCGTGCCTGATTTCCTCGAAAAACAGTTCAACCAATTCCTTGGCTTCCCGCTTGTTCAGGCCCAGCTCTTCATACAGACGTTCCGCCATCTCAGCTTTCGTCAAAGCCCCCATACGTCACTTCCTTAACGTGGCGTTCAACCTTTGTTCGAGCGAGGTGAGGATATTTTGCGTCGTCGTGTTCACCTCATCGTCATTAAGAGTGCGCGATGGATGCTGCCAGGTCAAGCCGACTGCAAGGCTTTTTCTATCAGGATCAATACCTTTACCCTGATATACGTCAAACAGCCTGAGCTCTGTGAGCCATTCGCCTGCATTTTCACGGATTACGTCCAGCACCGCCGAGGCCGCGACGTCTTTGTGCGCGATCAGTGCAAGGTCACGACGCACTTCAGGAAAGCGCGACAACTCGTGGAATTTCGGCATTTTACCGAGAGCCACCTCCGCCAGAACCAGCTCGAAGACGAACACCGGACGATCCAGGCCCAGCGCTTTCGACAATTCAGGGTGAATGGCGCCGATGAAACCGACTTCACGACCTTCGCGTTCGATGCGCGCGGCTTGGCCCGGGTGCAACGCCGGGTGTTTGCCCGGAGCAAAGGTGAACGAATCCAGCGCACCGGCGAAGCCCAGCACCGCTTCCACGTCAGCCTTGACGTCGAAGAAGTCCACCGTATCGCGACCCTGTGCCCAGCCTTCCGGCAGGCGGCTGCCACACACCACACCCGACAACATCGGCTCTTGCTTCAGACCTTCGAGCTGGCCGATGAATCGCAGTCCGCTTTCGAACAGACGCACGCGATCCTGTTGACGATTGAGGTTGTGTTGCAGCGCCTTGATCAGGCCCGGCCACAACGACGAACGCATGGCAGCCATGTCATTGGAAATCGGATTGGCCAGCAACAGAGGCTCGACGCCCGGATTGAACAGTTCGAACTGACGCGGATCGATGAAGCTGTAAGTGATCGCCTCCTGGTAACCACGAGCAACCAGCAGACGGCGCAGCTCAGGCAGATCGCTGCGCGCTTCTGCCTTGGCTTGTGGTGCCAGACGCGCTTGCGGGTAACGAACCGGCAGACGGTTGTAGCCATAAAGACGGGCCAGCTCTTCGATCAGATCGACTTCCAGGCTGATGTCGAAGCGATGGCTTGGCACTTCAACGCGCCACTGCCCTGCTCCATCGGCGGTAATCTTCAGACCCAGCCCGCTGAGCAGGCTTTCAACCTGAGCTGAATCCATTTCCATCCCGAGCATTTGCGCGATGCGCTGGGCACGCAGAGTGATTGGAGCGATCGACGGCAGATGTTGCTCGCTGACAGTCTCGATGATCGGACCAGCTTCGCCGCCAGTGATTTCCAGCAGCAGGCCCGTGGCTCGCTCCATGGCTTCACGGGCCAGTTGCCAGTCAACGCCACGCTCATAACGATGCGAAGCGTCGGTGTGCAGGCCGTAGGAACGGGCCTTACCGGCAACAGCAATCTGATCGAAGAACGCGGATTCCAGAAACACATCGCGCGTGGTCGCGCAAACACCGCTGTGCTCGCCACCCATGACACCGGCGATCGCCAAGGCGCGAGTATGGTCGGCGATGACCAGCGTATCGCTACGCAGGCTGACTTCCTGACCATCGAGCAGAACCAGCTTCTCACCCTCTTCAGCCATGCGCACGCGAATGCCGCCATTGATTTCGGCGAGATCGAACGCATGCAGCGGCTGACCCAGCTCGAGCATCACGTAGTTGGTGATGTCGACGGCAGCGTCGATGCTGCGCACGTCGGCGCGACGCAGACGCTCAACCATCCACAGCGGCGTCGGCTTGGACAAATCAACGTTACGGATCACACGACCCAGATAACGCGGGCACGCGGCTGGCGCGAGCACTTCGACCGAGCGCACTTCGTCATGAGCGGCAGGAACGGTGGCCACCACAGGACGCGTTACCGGCGCGGCGTACAGCGCGCCGACTTCACGGGCCAGACCGGCCAAGGAGAGGCAGTCACCACGGTTCGGGGTCAGATCGACCTCGATGCTGGCGTCTTCCAGATCCAGGTACACACGAAAATCTTCGCCCACCGGCGCATCGGCCGGCAGCTCCATCAGGCCGTCGTTGCCTTCACCGACCTGCAACTCGGCCTGCGAGCACAGCATGCCGTTGGACTCGACGCCGCGCAGCTTGGCTTTCTTGATCTTGAAGTCGCCCGGCAGTTCTGCGCCGATCATGGCGAATGGAATTTTCAGGCCCGGACGCACGTTTGGCGCTCCGCATACGACCTGGAAAGTTTCCGCGCCATTGCTGACCTGGCACACACGCAATTTGTCGGCGTCGGGGTGCTGTTCGGTGCTCAGCACCTCACCCACCACCACACCGCTGAATACACCGGCGGCCGGCGTAACGCTATCGACCTCAAGACCGGCCATCGACAGACGGGCAACCAGCTCGTCGCGATCTACCTGCGGGCTAACCCAGCCACGCAGCCATTGTTCACTGAATTTCATCCTGCTCTCCTAAGAATTCGTTACGACTAGCGAAATTGCGCGAGGAACCGCAAGTCGTTGTCGAAGAACAGACGCAAGTCGTTCACGCCGTAACGGAGCATGGCCAGACGCTCGACGCCCATGCCGAAAGCAAAGCCGGAGAACTCTTCCGGATCAATGCCAGACATGCGCAGCACGTTCGGGTGAACCATGCCGCAGCCCATCACTTCCAGCCAGCCAGTCTGCTTGCAGACGCGGCAGCCCTTACCGCTGCACATCACGCATTCCATATCGACTTCGGCGGATGGCTCGGTGAACGGGAAGTAGGATGGACGGAAACGTACCGCCAGCTCTTTCTCGAAGAACACTCGCAGGAATTCTTCGATGGTGCCTTTGAGATCGGCAAAATTGATATCGCGATCAACCAGCAGGCCTTCGACCTGGTGGAACATCGGCGAGTGAGTAATATCGGAGTCGCTGCGATACACGCGGCCTGGGCAGACGATGCGGATCGGCGGCTGCTTCGATTCCATGGTGCGAACCTGTACCGGCGAGGTATGGGTGCGCAGCAGCATGTTGGCATTGAAATAGAAGGTGTCATGCATCGACCGGGCCGGGTGATGGCCTGGGATGTTGAGCGCTTCAAAGTTGTGGTAGTCGTCTTCGACCTCAGGGCCTTCGGCAATGCCGTAGCCAATGCGGGTGAAGAACTGCTCGACGCGCTCCAGCGTCCGTGTGACCGGATGCAGGCCGCCAGAGGTCTGACCACGGCCCGGCAATGTCACGTCGATGGATTCTGCAGCCAGTTTGGCAGCCAGTTCGGCTTCTTCAAACAGGGCCATGCGCGCATTGAGAACGCCTGTAACACGTTCCTTGGCAACGTTGATCAGCGCGCCGACTTGCGGACGCTCTTCTGCCGGCAGATTTCCCAGGGTCTTCATCACCTGAGTCAATTCGCCCTTCTTGCCAAGGTATTGAACCCGGATTTGCTCCAGGGCATTGATATCTTCAGCGCTTTGCACAGCCTCTAGTGCTTGAGCGACCAGCGCATCCAGGTTTTCCATGTACAGACTCCAGATACAAAATAGGGGAAGAGCTTGAAGGCTCTTCCCCTATTTATGACGTTTAACACCTGACCTCACAAAGGTGAGGCCGGGTGACTGTCGGGGGTACTTAAGCCAATGTGGCTTTAGCTTTCTCGACAATCGCAGCAAACGCCGCTTTTTCGTTCACTGCCAGATCAGCCAGAACCTTGCGGTCGATCTCGATGGACGCTTTTTTCAGGCCAGCGATGAAACGGCTGTAGGACAGACCGTTAACACGAGCACCGGCGTTGATACGAGCGATCCACAGAGCGCGGAACTGACGTTTTTTCTGACGACGGTCACGGTAGGCGTATTGGCCTGCCTTGATTACCGCTTGCTTGGCAACACGGAATACGCGGGAGCGTGCGCCGTAGTAGCCTTTAGCAAGTTTCAGAATTTTTTTGTGACGCTTACGGGCAATGACGCCACGCTTTACACGAGCCATGAGTTACTTCCTCTATTCTTGACTAAATTAACGAAGGCGCAGCATGCGCTCGACTTTTGCCACGTCAGACGGATGCAGCAAGCTGCTACCGCGCAGTTGACGCTTACGCTTGGTCGACATTTTAGTCAGGATGTGGCTCTTGAAAGCGTGCTTGTGCTTGATGCCGTTAGCAGTTTTCAGAAACCGCTTGGCAGCACCACTTTTGGTTTTCATTTTTGGCATGTTCGGATACTCCGCATTCAGTTGATAAACATAATCAGAAGGCCTGCCGTGCCCTGTTGATTACTTCTTCTTTTTCGGGGCGATGACCATGATCAGCTGGCGTCCTTCCATCTTAGGATGCTGTTCGACCGAACCGTACTCGAGCAGGTCTTGTTCAACCCGCTTGAGGAGTTCCATCCCCAGCTCCTGGTGGGCCATCTCACGGCCGCGGAATCGCAAGGATACCTTGGCCCTGTCCCCGTCACTCAGGAAACGTACCAGGTTGCGCAGTTTTACCTGGTAATCCCCTTCCTCCGTCCCTGGACGAAACTTGATTTCTTTAACCTGAATCTGCTTCTGGTTTTTCTTCGCCGCGGCAATCTGTTTCTTCTTCTCGAAGATCGACTTGCCGTAGTCCATCACCCGGCAAACAGGCGGGACTGCGTCTGCGGAAATTTCCACCAGATCAAGCTTTGCTTCTTCAGCGATACGAAGCGCTTCATCAATCGAGACGATGCCAATCTGCTCGCCATCAGCGCCAATTAACCGAACCTCGCGTGCCGAGATATTCTCGTTGATCGGGGCTTTCGGTGCAGCTCGTTTATCTTGTCTCATTTCACGCTTAATAATAATTACTCCGAATCTGGGCGACCACGCCGGGAAACCGCTTGCGCGAGAAACTCAGCGAACTGGGCGACGGGCATCGAGCCCAGGTCAGCACCTTCACGAGTACGCACAGCGACAGTCTGCATCTCGACTTCCTTATCTCCGATAACCAAAAGATAGGGAACCTTGAGCAAAGTATGCTCGCGGATTTTAAAGCCGATCTTTTCATTTCTCAAGTCGGACTTGGCACGAAATCCGCTTTCGTTGAGAGTTTTTTCAACCTCTGCAACAAAATCTGCCTGTTTATCAGTGATATTCATGATCACCGCCTGCGTTGGCGCCAGCCAGGCAGGGAACGCACCTTCGTAGTGCTCGATCAGAATCCCGACGAAACGCTCGAACGAGCCGAGGATCGCGCGGTGCAGCATCACCGGGTGTTTGCGGCTGTTGTCTTCGGAGACGTATTCAGCGCCCAAACGGACAGGCAGGTTAAAATCGAGCTGCAAGGTACCACATTGCCAGACGCGACCGAGGCAATCTTTTAGCGAGAACTCGATCTTGGGCCCATAGAAGGCACCCTCGCCCGGCTGCAGATCGTACGGCAGACCAGCAGAATCAAGGGCTGCAGCCAATGCAGCTTCAGCGCGATCCCACAGCTCGTCGGAACCGACGCGTTTTTCCGGACGAGTGGACAGTTTCATTTCGACTTCGGTAAAACCGAAATCGCGATAGACGTCCATGGTCAACTTGATGAACGCAGCGGACTCGGCCTGCATCTGCTCTTCCGTGCAGAAGATATGCGCGTCGTCCTGAGTGAAAGCTCGCACGCGCATGATGCCGTGCAAAGCACCCGACGGCTCGTTACGGTGGCACGCACCGAACTCGGCCAGACGCATCGGCAACTCGCGGTAGCTTTTCAGGCCCTGATTGAACACCTGCACGTGGCACGGACAGTTCATCGGCTTGATGGCGTAGTCACGGTTTTCCGACTGGGTGGTGAACATGTTGTCGGCGTAGTTGGCCCAGTGCCCGGATTTCTCCCACAGGCTGCGATCGACGACTTGCGGAGTTTTGATCTCAAGGTAGCCGTTGTCACGCTGGATCTTGCGCATGTACTGCTCAAGCACCTGGTACAGCGTCCAGCCGTTCGGATGCCAGAACACCATGCCCGGCGACTCTTCCTGCGTATGGAACAGGCCCAGACGCTTGCCGATCTTGCGGTGGTCGCGTTTCTCGGCTTCTTCGATGCGCTGGATGTAGGCCGCCAGCTGCTTCTTGTCAGCCCAGGCAGTACCGTAGACGCGCTGCAATTGCTCGTTCTTGGCATCGCCACGCCAGTAGGCACCCGACAGCTTGGTCAGCTTGAAGGATTTCAGAAAGCGTGTGTTCGGGACGTGAGGCCCCCGGCACATGTCGACGTATTCTTCGTGATAGTACAGACCCATGGCCTGCTCGTTCGGCATGTCTTCGACCAGGCGCAGCTTGTAATCTTCGCCGCGAGCCTTGAACACTTCGATCACTTCAGCGCGCGGAGTGACCTTCTTGATGACGTCGTAATCCTTCTCGATCAGCTGCTGCATGCGCTGCTCGATGGCGGCCATGTCTTCCGGCGTGAAAGGACGCTCGTAAGCGATGTCGTAATAGAAGCCTTCGTCGATGACCGGGCCGATGACCATCTTCGCAGTCGGGTACAGCTGTTTGACCGCGTGGCCAACCAGGTGCGCGCAAGAGTGGCGAATGATCTCCAGCCCCTCTTCATCCTTTGGCGTAATGATTTGCAGGGTCGCGTCGCTGCTGATGATGTCGCTGGCGTCGACCAGTTGGCCATTGACCTTGCCGGCGAGCGTGGCTTTGGCTAGCCCTGCACCAATGGATGCAGCGACCTCGGCTACGGAAACCGGGTGATCGAATGAACGTTGACTGCCGTCGGGAAGAGTAATAGTTGGCATGGCGCCTCCTCTCCTAGTGGTGACCCCTACCAAAGGTCACGTGGGTTGGGATGAGCCAGTACAAGATCCGATCCAGGCCATTCAATGACGAACGCCTGCCTTACAGCGGCAGGAGCCTTGCGGCCAACCGGAAAACCGAACCAGAGTGACTGGGATTCAAATCGGAAATATTCGCACGCCGACCGCTTCGTGACTGAAGGTCATCCGAAGCCTGAGAACGCTTGAGCCCGGCATGCTAGCACAGATGAGCGGTCGCCTACGCCCTGATTTGGCAGAAGGCAGATTGTCCGTTTTTATGCCAGAGTGCTGAACTTGATCGGCCCTTGCGCCCTCAGATAACAAGACATTGACCCACAAGGAGCATCCTCGCATGCGTCTGAAAAGCTTATTCGCTGTCGTCGCCCCCGTCGTTCTGCTGCTGCCACTGAGCGCCCATGCCGACTGGCCCAAAGGCGAGCGCGAAAAGTACATGGCCCAGTGCACCCAGGCTGCCACCCAACAGATCGGTGCTGCCGCAGCGAAGTCCCACTGCGCTTGCGGTGCTGACGCTATCAAGTCCTATCCGGCCAGCGATATTCAGGCACTGATGGACAACAAGGCAACGCCTGAACTGCAACAGAAAGCCCTTGGCCAGATCGCCAAATGCAAGGCAAATACCCCAGCGAAAAAATAATCAAACCGAGCATTCTGATCGGCTGAAAGGCGAAAAAAAGTGTTGGAAATGAGCCTTTTCAGACGATTTATGCAGGTTTTACAGGTTTTTTTATCGTCTTTACGTTTCGCTGCAAGCCTTTCAAACCGGGGCTTACAGCAAAAACAGGCGGTGAAGAAAACACGACTGATTGGCAAACAGCACGTCCGGGGGGCTACCAAAGCGAACATTTCGACTATGATACCCGGGTGTGCCCAGTTGGCCTGAGCAGCACAGTACTACTGAAAATATATGTTTCTTGGAGATACACCATGTCTAATCGCCAAACCGGCACCGTTAAATGGTTCAACGATGAAAAAGGCTTCGGCTTCATCACTCCTCAAGGTGGCGGTGACGACCTGTTCGTACACTTCAAAGCTATCGAATCCGACGGTTTCAAAAGCCTGAAAGAAGGCCAGACCGTCTCTTTCGTGGCTGAGAAAGGCCAAAAGGGTATGCAAGCTGCACAAGTCCGCCCAGAGTAATTTCTTGGCGCACTAAAAAAACCCCGTCCTGGTGACGGGGTTTTTTATGCCTGAAACAAAGTGCTCAGCCGCAGTTGACGCGGGTAACCACCAGATTGTTGTCAGTGTTCAGATTCAGGCGATCGGAGCGATATTCCAGAGTGATCATGTCGTTTGGCTTGAGGAAGCGCGCGTTTTGCGCCCCAGCCTTGGCGCGCGCCTGATCCAGCAACTCAGGGGACGCCTTTTTGCCGATGGCAAATTGTGCTGCCGATGCTTCGCAGCGGCTATTACCTGAAACAGCCGTCACGGGCTCCTTTGCCGACTCGCTGGAGGTTGTGCTGCAACCGGCCAACAGAGCAGCGGCCATAAGTGCACCCAGTGTCGCGAACTTCAAAGGCATGAAGCCTCCTTGTTTTCAAATGTTTAAGCAGAGATCGTGCGACCGCCAGCTCGGCGTTTGGTTTCACTGCCGAAGCCATGTCTGCCCCACGAGCGGAAAAATGCCGAGTGTGCCTGAGCAGCACCGCCTGACTCAGCAAACAATCGTGACTGAATATTAATGCAGCTCAATAAACGTCGATGTAGTCATCGGACGGATTTGGCCAGTTGTCCTTAAGCGCGTTGAAGATCTGCATAACCCAGACCTCATCGCTGGCTGCGACATTGCCCACATAGCCCGAGCCCTTCGCCCACGTTTCCAGGCGAAACAACAGACCGTCGATATCCTGTCCGCCGGTCACGGTGGACAGATAAGCGATGCCACCTTTAGTCACGCGCAATTGGTTGTGTACGTCATCGCTGGCCGAGGCCAATAGTTGGCGTACAGCCTCAAGAGTCAGGCCATCGGGAGAATTCAAGTCAATCTGCACAGCGGTGTCCCTGAAAAACCGTGAAAGACCAAGTGTCGCATAGTGCCCCGCTCATGCCTAAGTCGCAGTGCCTAACGACGCGCAAAATGGTTAACTCGAAAACATACATCCCGACCTTTCGAGCCTCCTCATGACCAGCCTCAGTATCGACGCCGCCATTAACGCCAAATGGGCAGACGGACACAGCTCTTACAGCCCCGGCACGACGGAAGAGCTGGCGTTGATCGGCATTGATCTATTGGTCAAGGAGCTGGGAATCGAGGCGGCGCAGCAATTTATCAATCAGGTATTCGAACGATACCCGATCGTACCGGCCGAGCAGGCACAATGAAAACCCGCAGGCCGTGGCCTGCCGGTTAGCAGGCTTATTTAAGGCGTTTCAGGCGCTCGGTCAACAAATCAAAGAAACCCTGGGCGTCACCATTTTCAACCCAGAACGCGTTCTTCGGTGCTTTCAATCCGTCGTACCAGTCAACGATGGTCTGCCCGAATGTCGGCCCTTCCCTGCTATCCACCACGACATTGACCGCTCGTCCGGTAAACAGCTCCGGTTTGAGCAGATACGCCACAACAGTGGCGTCATGCACCGGGCCACCCGGAATACCGTAGTGCTCCATATCGCCCTTGATGTATTCGTTGAGAATGTCGCCTACGATCTTGCTTGCATTGTTGTTCAGCGCAGCAATCTGCTTCAGCCGCGCATCACTGGTGAGGATCTTGTGCGTCACGTCCAGCGGCAGGTACGTAAGCTTCACGCCGCTCTTGAGAACCACTTCAGCAGCCTGCGGATCAGCGAACAGGTTGAATTCGGCAACGGGGGTGATGTTGCCACCGTTGAAATGCGCCCCGCCCATGATCACCACTTCCTTGATGCCTTGAACAATCTCAGGCTCCTGGATCAATGCCAGCGCCAGGTTGGTCTGCGGACCGAGCATGGCAATGGTGATGCTGTGCGGCTTGGCGGACTTCAGGGTGTCGATCAAATAGTTGACCGCATTCCCTTTCGCCAGGCCTTTCTTCGGCTCGTGAACCGTGACGCCCGACAAGCCTTCCTTGCCATGAATGTTCTCGGCGTAGATCGGCGTGCGCATCAGTGGTTTCGGCGCGCCGGCGTAAACCGGCACGTCTTCGCGCCCCGCCCATTCGCGAGCCAGCCGTGCGTTACGGGATGTTTTGTCCAGTCGCACATTGCCGGCAACGGTCGTCAGCGCACGGATATTCAGTTCATCAGGTGACGCCAGAGCAAAGAGCAAGGCGACCACGTCGTCAGCGCCGGGATCGGTGTCGATAATCAGGTCGATCTTTTCCGCCGCCTGAGCGCCGGTCGCAGTTATCACGGACAAAAGCAGCAGGCTCCGGATCAGTTGGTGGAACTTTTCAGCATAGCGTTGCATGGCGCATTCCTTGTGCAGGTGAAATCGGAAATCAGAATGTAACCCCGGCGACCAGAACGATGTTGCAGTACGGCTGACATTCTCCTGTACGAATGATCGCCCTTGCCTGTCGGCTAAGCACTTTGAACTGCTCATGGGTGAGCAGGTCCCTGCGCCCCAGCGCACCCTCTTCATTCAATGCATCGAGATCAGCTAGCGCCGTCGGTTGCTTGTCGAAGATCTCCCTGGCCAGTACATGGCTTTCCACCTGCATTTCGCTGAGCACGACTTTCAGTGTGCTGACGAATTCAGGGATGCCATGGGTGAGCGCCAGATCGATCAATTCAACACCCGGTGGCACCGGCAAACCGGCGTCACCGATCACCAGCATGTCACCGTGACCGAGAGACGCGATCAGTCGCGACAGCGCGACGTTGAGCAGAGGAGTCTTTTTCATGCGGGTCTGAACGCCTGTACTTCGGACATGGTTGGAATGGACGGTTGCGCACCGGCACGGGTAACCGACAGCGCAGCGGCGATCTGACCGTAGCGAATCGCCTCGGCCTCAGACTTGCCACTGGCCAGCGCCGCGGCGAAACCGCCAACAAAAGTGTCACCCGCTGCCGTGGTATCTACCGCCTTCACCGTCGCTGCGGGGAAATGCTCGAAGCCCTCGCCATTGGCGAACAACGATCCTTGCGCGCCCAAGGTGACGATGACTTTGCCGGCACCCATGGCAATCAAATGAGTGGCAGCCGTTTCAGCCGTCTGCAGCGAGTCGACCGCCAACCCGCTTAATGCAGCCGCTTCGCTCTCGTTGGGAATCAGGTAATCAATCGCGGCGAACCAGTCTGCTGGCAAGGGACGACTGGCCGGCGCCGGGTTGAGGATTACGGTTTTGCCCAACCCACGCGCACGCTTGAGCGCATGCCCGACTGTCGCATCGGGGATCTCAAGCTGACAGATCACTACATCGGCAGTCTGCAAGACTGCATCAAAGCGGTCGATAACTGCTGGGGTCATCGCCCCGTTGGCACCGGCGACAATCACAATGGCGTTCTGGCTGTTGTCATCGACTACGATCAGCGCCACGCCACTGCAATCCTCTACGACACTGACGGCCTGACAGTCGATGTGCTCGGTCAATAACGCCTCGCGCAGTTGCACGCCATAGTCGTCATTGCCCACACAACCGATCATCGCCACCCTCGCGCCCAAGCGCGCAGCAGCAACCGCCTGATTGGCGCCCTTGCCGCCCGACACGGTAGCAAAAGAATGACCGATCAGCGTTTCACCGCCGCGTGGCAGCCGTGGCGCCCGGGTGACCAGGTCCATGTTCAGGCTACCTATTACCACTACATTTGCTGGCATACATCACTACTCATCAATTCGGTTTCAGCGATATTCGGTGAACACGCCGGACAGCGGCGCAGTCGATTCGCGCAGCACAATGCTCGGGGTTACGATGCGTTGATCGGCACCTGAGTCAGGCGCAGCGATTCTGCGCAACAGCACCTCGGCGGCCATCTCGCCCAGTTGCAGGATCGACTGGCCTACCGTGGTCAGCGCCGGATAGACATAACGGCTCATCTGAATGTCATCGAAGCCGATCACCGACAGCTCAGCCGGCACCCGCACGTTTCGTTCGGCCGCTGCGCGCAGCACACCGATGCCAATCATGTCATTACCGGCAAAAATCGCGCTGGGCGGACTACTTTCGAGTAGCCGGGCAGCGGCGTTGTAACCACCGGTACTGGTGAAATCGCTGTCCAGCATGCGCTCTTCGCGCACCTCTATCCCCGCCTCTTGCAGCGCTCGGCAGTAACCGGCCTGACGCATTTGCGCCACGCTGGTACTGGCCGGACCGCCGATGGTGGCGATGTCGCGGTGCCCCAGCTCGAGCAGGTGACGGGTGGCCAGATAAGCGCCGTATTCGTGGTCGATGCGCACCAGATCGGCATTCACACCTTCCAGGCCCCGGTCGACGATGACCATCGGCGTCTTCACCCCCGCCAGCCCTTCCGCCAGACCACTGTCACCGCCCGCGGAGGCGACGATCAAACCGTCGATGCGTTTTTCCAGCAACACGCGCAAATAACTGCGCTGCTTGTCCGGATTATCGTCGGAGTTGCAGAGGATCACGCAGTAGCCGTTACGCTCGCAGTAATCCTCGATTCCCCGCGCCAGTTCAGCGAAGTACGGGTTGAGGCTATTCGGCACCAGCAGGCCGATGGTGGCGGTGGTCTTGGCTTTCAGCGAGCGCGCCACGGCACTGGGTACGTAGTCGAGGCTTTTGATCGCCGCCTCCACTTTGCGCCGCACTTCCTGACTGACCGGCCGGGTGTTGTTCACCACGTGCGACACGGTTGTATAGGAAATGCCCGCGAGCGCCGCTACATCCTTGATCGTTGCCATGGTTCAACCCCGGCGACTGGCGCGTTGACTGCGATAGGTGTCGAGCACCACGGCGATAACAATTACCGCACCGGTGATAATGCGCTTGGTCGGCTCCGTCGCACCAATCTGTGCGAGTCCGGCCGCGAGCACGGAAATGATCAACACGCCAAAAAAGGTACTGATCACCGAACCGCGCCCACCCATCAGGCTGGTACCGCCGATAACCACCGCTGCGATCACTTGCAGTTCCAGGCCCGAACCTGCGTTCGGATCAGCCGCTTCCAGACGCGAAATCTGAAACAGCGCAGCGATGCCCGCCAGCAGACCCATCAGACTGAACACCAGAATCTTGTATGGCTTGGGATTGATCCCGGCCAGACGTACAGCCTCTTCGTTGGTGCCTATGCCGATCAGGTAGCGGCCGAAAACAGTACGGGTCAAAACTGCTTGCGCGATGAAGATAATCAGCAAAGCGATGATGAACGATGGGGAAATGCCGAACGCGATCGGATTCGACAGCCAGGCAAACGCATCGCCAATGTACGCAGTACGCGACCCGGTCATCTGATACGCCACACCACGGGCCATCTCAAGCACGCCGAGGGAGACGATAAACGACGGGATTCGCCAGGCCACGGTGATCGAACCGGTGATGGTGCCAGCCAAAGCCGCCACCGCCATGCCGAGCAGAGCCGCCGGCAAAACGCTCCAGCCCCAGCCGAGAATCGCAACGCTGACGGTCGACGCGGCCAGCGCCAGCACCGAGCCGACGGACAGGTCGATGCCGCCGATGATCAACACAAAGGTCATGCCCACCGCGAGCACCATCAGGTCAGGAATCTGGTTGGCCAGGGTGCTGAAAGTGTTGTACGAGAGGAAATGGCTGCTCAGGACCGAAAACAGCGCAATCATCGCCAGCAAGGCACCGGCCAGACCCAGATAAGTACCCAGGCCGAAGAAGTTGCCACTACGTTTACTGGCAGAGGATGCAGTTTTCATGGGAGATCCCTAGGCGCTGCTTCATTGAGCAACGCATCACGTTTTTGGTAGCCGGCGAATGCGGCAGCAAGCAAATCATCCTGGGTCCAACTGTCGCGCTCGAAGGTGTCGATCAGACGCCCCGCCGAGAGCACGCCGATCCGGTCGCAGATCAGCATCAATTCGCGCAAGTCACTGGACACCACTACCAACGCCTTGCCCTGACGGGTCAATTCGCCGAGCAAGCCATAAATATCGAATTTGGCGCCGACGTCGATACCGCGAGTGGGCTCGTCGAACAACAGTACTGAACAGTCGCGCTCCAGCCAGCGGCCGATCACGACCTTCTGCTGATTGCCGCCAGACAGTTGCGAGACCAGTTGCGTCGGGCTCGAACTGCGGATGCGCATGGCCTCGATCTGACGCTGTGCCAGGGATATTTCATCGCCATTGTTGACGAAGCCGCCACTGGAGATTTCAGGCATGTTGCCCAAGGCGATGTTGGCGCTGATCGACTGACTGAGCAGTAGCCCTTCGCCCTTGCGATCCTCGGTGATCAGAGCGATGCCGTTGCGCACAGCGTCGACAGGCGAGCGAACGTTTACAAGCTTCGCCGGTGAGCCGAGCGCGATGGTGCCGCTGTCGGCGGCATCGGCCCCGAAGATCAGCCGCAACAACTCCGTACGCCCTGCCCCGATCAACCCGGAAATGCCGAAAATCTCCCCGGCTCGCACTTCGAAGGAGACGTCGCGGACTTTGTCCGAACGCGTCAGGCCCCTAACCGTCAGCGCCGGAGCGCCGATCTTGCGCGGCCCCATGTCGATGTGTTCGCCCAGCTCGCGACCGACCATCAGGGTAACCAGTTGCTCGCTGTTGTAGTTGGCCATCGGCTCGACGCAGACCAGATTGCCGTCACGCAGCACGGCGATACGCTGCGCCACCCGCGCCAGTTCTTCGAGGCGGTGGGAAATATAAATGATGGAAACGCCGCGAGCCTGCAAACGCGTGATCTGCTCGAAGAGCATTTCGACTTCGCGCGCCGTGAGCATCGCCGTGGGCTCATCGAGGATCAGTACGTGGCAATCGCCGATCAGGTTACGCGCGATTTCGACCATCTGTTGATGACCGATACCCAGCTCACCGACCAGCGTGTCCGGGTCGATTGCGTCGAGGCCGACTTGCGCCATGGCTTCGATCGCCGCCTTGCGCAGTTGCTTGCGGCTGATCCAGCCAGCGCTGCTCGGCAAATTATCCAGAAACAGGTTTTCCGCCACCGAAAGCGTCGGCAACAGATTGAGTTCTTGCATGACCATGCGCACGCCAAGCTCTTCTGCCTGGGTACGGCTGCCCGGACGGTAGTCCTTGCCCTGAAATTGCATCTGGCCGGTTGTAGGTGTAACCAGACCGCCAATGATCTTCGACAGGGTACTTTTGCCGGCACCATTCTCGCCGGTCAGCGCCAGTACTTCACCGCGCATCAGCGTCAGATCGATGCCGGTGAGCACCGGTTGCGCATAGGTCTTGCCGATACCGCTGACCGAGAGGACAGCGTTCGGGGCGGAAACTGACATAGAAATCTCCATGCGCTCGCCCGGACGGACGAGCGCCATTGTGTCGCAGATGACTTACTGGGTGACCAGCTCGACCGGTGTTTCGATCACGCCGTTGGCACCGCTGTCGACTTTTTCGCCTTTGATGATCTTCAGTGCGGTTTCGATGCCGAACACGGCCTGCTTGGCTGCAAACTGGTCAGCCGTCGCCAGCACACGACCGTCCTTGAGCATTGGTTTGATGGCATTGATGTTGTCGTAACCTACGACCTGAACCTGGCCAGCCTTACCGGCGGCGCGGACTGCGGAAACGGCGCCGACTGCCATGCTGTCGTTACCGGCAAGCAGCGCTTTGATCTGCGGGTACTCGCTGAGCATCGAGGAGGCAACCTGGTTGCCCTTGTTGATTTCCCAATCACCGGATTGCAGCGAGACTACTTTGATCTGCGCGGCTTCCATCGCATCCTTGAACCCGGCCGTACGCGCCTGCGCGTTGGTGGTGGTGGACACACCTTCGATGATGCCGACTTCGTCGCCCGCCTTCAGTTGCTTGGCCAGATATTCACCAACCAGGCGTGCACCCTTGCGGTTGTCCGGACCTACGAAAGGCACATTGATGTTTTTGCTTTTGACCACGGCCGGGTCGAGCTGGTTGTCGATGTTGATCACCGTGATACCGGCGTCAACGGCCTTTTTGATTACGGGCACCATGGCCTTCGAGTCAGCCGGCGCGATCACCAGAGCATCGACTTTCGAGACGATCATCTGCTCGACGATACGGATCTGGTTGGCAGTGTCGGTTTCGTCCTTGATGCCGTTGGACACCAGATCGAAATCGGCGGAGTGTTCTTTCTGGTAGGCCTTGGCGCCGTCTTCCATGGTCAGGAAGAATTCGTTGGCCAGAGATTTCATGACCAGCGCGACTTTGGGTTTTTCCGGGGACTCGGCGAATGCCGAGGAGACAGGTAGTGCAGCGGCTGTAGTAGCCAGCATAGCGACAGCAAGAAGACGTGCGGCGAAGGGCAGCTTCATGGATTCACTCCGATCTTATGATTATTGTGAGCAACGTTTGCGCTGACGTAAGCTACATCACGGCTGCATGGGCATCCGACCCGCTAAAGCCGCGCAAACGTTTGCGTAGATCGAACTATGGGAATCCCGCCGACATTTGTCAATAATCAGAAATCGTCATTTATCGCAGGGCTAATTGCCGATTGGCCCCATCGACATCATGCGGTGGTGTTGACCAGGCCACCACTGGCGCCCTTGGACATTTCCCTCACCAGTGCACCGGCGACTTCCATCATTGCCGCGCTGGTCTGCGCGATCTGCCCCTGAATGGACATAACTGCCTGGGCCTTGGCTTCGGGCGTTGGATAGCCTGCAGCCTGCGCTGCTGCCAGTTGCTGCTGCTGTTCCTGAAGCTGTTTCTGCAGTTCCTGCATGCGCTTGAGCAGTGTTTTAACGGCGACGCTCTGATTCCCGTCGCTCTCGGCCTTGCTGTCCTCCTGAACAGGACCGCCACCGGTTCTGACCTGATTTTTTTCAGTCTTCTCGGTACCCAGCGCTTGACTCGATGCCTCATTGGTCGCGTCGTTCAGGGTGGTGATCGTCGCTGCAGTTTTACCGCCGATGATGACTGCAGCAGGATTGGCAAAACCGACCGTCAGTGACATGTGAGCTCCTAAGATTTGGTTTCCTTGAGGACGCATCGGCCTGAAGCCACATTTCTTTAGCGGTAATTTGTCACGCGGCCGGCAATTCAAAATATTGCCTATCGGCGAGCCGAACAAGAATCCGCCTGTTGTTCGGAATCCCGGATGGACGAGCCCGCAGCAAGACCCTGACCCTCGACAAATGTTGATGTAAATCATCGAGTTAAACAATTTCCGCTGGCACATTACGCATGGTATGAATCCTGCTCTCCTCCCTGCACCTCAAGCGTTCAGATCGGCTTGGGGCGCATCTAGATGAACCTGCACCAGCACCGTCTCACAACTAGAGAGAAAAATAATGAAATCTGCTTTCAATACCTTTATTCCGGGCGCATTGGCCCTCCTCCTGCTCCTGCCCACTGCCATTCAGGCAAAAGAAGTCGAAACCCAGACCAAACTGGCCAACGTCGTTGTCCTGGCCACGGGCGGCACTATCGCCGGCGCCGGTGCGAGTGCCGCAAACAGCGCCACCTATCAGGCAGCGAAAGTCGGCGTCGAACAACTGATCGCCGGCATTCCCGAGTTGAGCAAACTGGCCAACGTACGTGGCGAACAAGTGATGCAGATCGCTTCGGAAAGCATCACCAATGACAACCTGCTGCAATTGGGTCGTCGCGTTTCGGAACTGGCTGACAGCAAGGACGTCGACGGTATCGTCATCACCCACGGCACCGACACTCTCGAAGAAACTGCGTACTTCCTGAATCTGGTCGAGAAGACAGACAAGCCGATCATCGTCGTCGGCTCGATGCGTCCAGGCACTGCGATGTCGGCGGACGGCATGCTCAACCTGTATAACGCCGTCGCCGTAGCAAGCAGCAAAGAAGCGCGCGGCAAAGGCGTGCTGGTTACCATGAACGACGAGATCCAGTCCGGTCGCGACGTCAGCAAAATGATCAACATCAAGACCGAAGCGTTCAAAAGCGCCTGGGGTCCGCTGGGGATGGTGGTCGAAGGCAAATCCTACTGGTTCCGCATGCCGGCCAAGCGTCACACCATGGACTCGGAATTCGACATCAAGGACATCAAAAGCCTGCCTGATGTAGAAATCGCCTACTCCTACGGCAATGTCAGCGATACCGCTTACAAGGCACTAGCGCAATCCGGTGCCAAAGCCATCATCCACGCCGGCACTGGCAACGGCTCGGTCTCCTCCCGCGTGGTTCCGTCCCTGCAAGCACTGCGCAAGGATGGCGTACAGATCATTCGTTCGTCCCACGTCAACGCCGGCGGTTTTGTCCTGCGTAACGCCGAACAGCCTGACGACAAATACGACTGGGTTGTCGCTCACGATCTGAACCCGCAAAAAGCCCGCATCCTGGCAATGGTCGCGCTGACCAAGACCAACGACAGCAAAGAACTGCAACGGATGTTCTGGGAATACTGATTGATCTTCGCCTGATCAGTCCTTGATCAGGCAATTGCTCACCACCTGCCCGGACTTGGCAGGTGGTGCCTCGCTTACACCCTCAAGCATTTCTCCCACGAAAAACTCGCCAAGCCTTACACCAAAATCGGAAACCTGGTGTCAGAGGATTTTCTTGAATTTTAAGCGGTTGCGAAATTGCTTACAGTTAAATACTGTATGCACGTACAGCTTAATAAGGATAACCTCGTGGTCACCTCTCCTGCTGCTCCTGACGCTTACGAACGCATGGGTATGCGCGTTCAGAAAATCATCAATTCCCCCACCGCGCAAAAGGCCAAAGCCGCACTGATTTTCCGTTTACCGGATGAGCCGATGGATGACTGGGAGCGCCTGCTCGAGGAGATCGACGAGAACGACAACGTCACCCTCGCTTATCGCGATGACGGTGGCGTGCAGATTTTTTGGGTTGTGCCGAAGGAAGATTGATTCAATGAGTGTCCGCTGTGTTGCTTTGCTGTTGTTGTTTTTCGCCATGGGCGCCCAGGCTGGCGCCCCACGAACCTTTTCGGAAGCCAAGAAAGCCGCGTGGAAACTTTATGCTCCGCAGTCAACCGAGTTTTACTGCGGCTGCAAGTACACCGGCAACAAGGTCGATTTGAAAGCTTGCGGTTACGTGCCGCGCAAGAACGCCAAGCGCGCTTCAAGAATCGAGTGGGAGCACATCGTGCCGGCCTGGCAGATCGGTCACCAGCGACAATGCTGGCAGCAAGGCGGACGCAAGAACTGCACACGCTACGATCCGGTGTATCAAAAAGCCGAAGCTGACTTGCACAACCTGGTGCCGAGCATTGGGGAGGTCAACGGCGACCGCAGTAACTTCAGCTACGGCTGGCTGCCGGTACAATCCGGCCAGTATGGATCCTGCCTGACTCAGGTCGACTTCAAGGCCAAGAAGGTCATGCCCCGCCCTTCGATTCGCGGCATGATAGCCCGTACGTATTTTTATATGAGCAAACAATACGGGTTGCGTCTGTCGAAGCAGGATCGGCAGTTGTACGAAGCGTGGGACAAGACTTACCCGGTGCAGGATTGGGAGCGCCAGCGCAACCAAAGCGTGGCGTGCGTGATGGGGCGCGGCAATGAATTTGTCGGCTCGGTGAATCTGAAAGCCTGCGGCTGATCGCAGCACAAATACAAAGGCCTCGAGCGTTATGCTCGAGGCCTTTTTCATGTCCGTGTCTCGTCCTGAATAAGGTTTACACCTTCTGACCTATCCTCAGGAGGAACCAATGGAATCAGGAAACAGGCGCAGTCAACGTGATTACACGCTGGGCTTTAAATTAGCGGTCGTCGATCAGGTTGAAAAGGGCGAACTGAGTTATAAAGAGGCTCAACGACGTTATGGGATCCAGGGTCGGTCGAC
>NZ_JAFCWZ010000018.1:0-85344 GCF_049897785.1 Pseudomonas sp. TSRC2-2 | reverse complement strand
GATGCATCGCCGATGGTAGTGTGGGGTTTCCCCATGTGAGAGTAGGTCATCGTCAAGATTAAATTCCGAAACCCCAATTGCGTAAGCAGTTGGGGTTTTGTTTTGCCTGCGAGAAAGTTCTTACAGCCTTTGCAGACGTCATCCGGCTGCCACAACCGGCCGACAATGCTAAGGTTCTGCCTCGGCTTTTGTGTTTTTCCAAGGAATCCATATGTCGGACGCCCAGTCCCTCAACGCTGCATTCATGGTGGTTCAGAGCAACAGTCTCGATGAACTGCGCAGCCTTGTGGTCAGCATCATGCGCCGCTACCCACTGGCACCCCTGGAAAACGAAATCGCTCTGGTGCAAAGCAACGGCATCGCTCAGTGGCTCAAGCTGGCACTGGCCGAGGATCCTGAAGAAGATGATCTCGGTGGATGCGGTATAGCTGCGGCAATTGATGTGCAATTGCCCGGCAGTTTTATGTGGCAGCTCTATCGCATGGTGCTGGGACGAGAAGAGATTCCGGCGAAATCACTGCTCGATAAAGCCCCGCTGACCTGGCGCCTGATGCGCCTCTTGCCACAGGTAATCGATCGCCCACATTTCGAACCGCTGCAACGCTTTCTCACCCACGACAGCGATCTGCGCAAGCGCTATCAATTGGCAGAGCGTCTGGCCGATTTGTTTGACCAGTATCAGGTGTATCGGGCCGACTGGCTGGAAGATTGGGCGGAAGGCCGGCATCAACTGCGCAATGTCAGAGGTGAAATCAAGCCGCTGCCGCCGACCAGTTGCTGGCAGGCAGAGTTGTGGCGAGCACTGCTGGATGATGTCGGCGAACAAGGTATGGCGCAGAGTCGTGCTGGGGTACATCAACGCTTCATGGAGCGCATCAACATACTCGACAAGGCACCGACGGCGCTGCCGCCGCGCGTGATCGTCTTTGGTATTTCTTCGTTGCCTGCGCAGGTTCTTGAAGCACTCGCCGGTTTGGCGCGCTTCAGCCAGGTACTGCTTTGCGTACACAATCCTTGCCGCCATCACTGGGCCGATATCGTCGCCGACAAGGACCTGCTGCGGCATCAATACAAGCGGCAACAGCGCAAAAGTGGAATGCCCGTCGTGCTTGATGCCGAGACCCTGCATCAGCACGCACATCCGTTGCTGGCCGCTTGGGGCAAACAAGGTCGCGACTATATCAACCTGCTCGACAGCTACGACGACCCCAACAGCTACCGTGCAGCTTTTCGCGACGGACGCATCGACCTGTTCAGCGAAGCCCAGCCCCACAACATGCTTAATCAGCTGCAGGATGACATTCTCGAGTTACGTCCACTCAACGAGACACGCGAACTCTGGCCAGCGGTCGATGCGACGCAGGACCATTCAATACGCTTTCACATCGCCCATAGCGCTCAGCGCGAAGTCGAAATCCTGCACGATCAACTTTTGGCGCGTTTCAGCGCCGACCCACAACTGCGCCCCCGCGACGTAATTGTCATGGTTCCTGAAATCGACAGCTATGCGCCGCATATCCGTGCGGTGTTCGGTCAGCTTGATCGCCATGATTCGCGCTTCATTCCGTTCACTTTGGCAGACCAGGGCCAGCGTGGACGCGATCCTTTATTGATCGCGGTCGAGCACCTGCTCAAGTTACCCGACAGCCGTTTCCCGGTCAGTGAGATCCTTGACCTGCTCGATGTCCCGGCCCTGCGTGCTCGCTTTGGCGTAGAGGAACGCGACCTGCCAACTCTGCATCGCTGGATCGAAGGCGCCGGTGTGCGCTGGGGCATGAGTGCCGAGCAGCGGGCCGGTCTCGGTTTGCCTGAAGAGCTGGAGCAGAACAGCTGGCATTTCGGCCTGCGCCGAATGTTGTTGGGCTACGCCGTCGGCAGCGCTGAGGGATGTGCAGGCATCGAGCCTTACGATGAAATTGGTGGGCTTGATGCTGCCCTGATCGGGCCACTGGTTGCACTGCTGGATGCCTTGGCAATCGCTCATCAGCAACTCACGCAACCGGCTCAACCGAGAGAGTGGGGGCTGCGCTTGCAGGCGCTGATGCAGGTATTTTTCCAGGCCCGCAACGAGCACGACGACTACCTGCTGACCCAACTGGAAGAACTTCGCGAAACCTGGCTCGACACCTGCGAGGCGGTCGGTTTGATTGACGAGTTGCCACTGACTGTCGTTCGCGAAGCATGGCTCGCCGGGCTGGATCAGGGGCGTTTGTCGCAACGATTCCTCGCCGGTGCGGTGAATTTCTGCACCTTGATGCCGATGCGCGCCATTCCTTTCAAACTGGTTTGTCTGCTGGGCATGAACGACGGTGATTATCCCCGCGCGCAGCCACCGCTGGACTTCGACCTGATGGGCAGCGATTACCGCCCGGGCGACCGCTCGCGGCGGGAAGATGACCGCTATCTGTTGCTTGAAGCGCTGTTGTCCGCACGCACTCAGCTCTATATCAGTTGGGTCGGTCGCAGCATCCGCGACAACAGCGAACGACCTGCCTCAGTGCTGATCGGCCAGTTGCGCGATCACCTCGCCAGCGGCTGGCGTTCAGTCGATGCGAGCCAGGATCTGCTAGAGGCGCTGACCGAAGAACACCCTTTGCAGCCTTTCAGCGTCCGCTATTTCCACGAAGGCGAGCAACTGTTCAGCTATGCCAGCGAATGGCAAGTGTTGCATCAAGAGGAAGCGCAGCAAAGCGAGGCGCAGTTACTTGAGCCGTATGTTCAAGAGGATCCGCTGACGCTGGCGTTGCTCCAGGATTTTATGCGTAACCCGGTTCGACATTTTTTCACTCAACGACTCAAGGTCTATTTCGAGGCCGCACAAGCGCCGTTAGCCGATGAAGAACCATTCGTGCTGGACGCGTTGCAGCGCTACACGCTGAGCGACAGTTTGCTGGAAGCCGCACTCAGCCAGCCGCACGATGTCGATCAAGCGCTGCAAGCCCGAGCGCTGCGTCTGCAAAACAGCGGTTTGTTGCCGATGGCCGGTTTTGGCGAGTGTCTGCAACGCGAGTTGATCGAACCGCTGCCGGATCTTCTGCAGCGGTATCAACAGTTGCTGACGTTATGGCCGACGCCATTGAACAGTGCGATCCCGGTCAGTTTCGACTTGCGGGGTATGCGTCTGGAAGGCTGGCTCTCGAGCCTGCACCAACGAGCCGATGGCGGCCTGCTGTCAGTCACGGCCATTCCAAACAGCATCGGCTCGATCAAAACACGCAAGTGGCATCGGCTGACCAAACCTTGGGTCACCCATCTGGTCGCCTGCGCCAGCGAACATGCGTTAACCACGGCATTGGTGGCGAGTGACGACACTTTGTTGCTGGAGCCAATGGAGCGCGACCGAGCGCTGCATTTGCTCGGTGACCTGCTTCTCGCCTGGCAATCCGGCATGCGCCAGCCCTTGCCGATTGCGATAAAAACCGCATTCGCCTGGCTGTCGCAATCTGATCCGGTCAAAGCCGAAGCCGCTGCCCGAAAAGCCTACGAAGGTGACGGTCAGACCAGCGACGGCGAGCGTCGTGAAAGCCCGGCGCTGCTCCGGCAATATCCCGACTTCGGAGCCCTGTCAGCAGACGAAACCTTCACCGGTTGGTGCGATGCGCTGTACCGCCCGTTATTCGAAGCGCCCTGGCGTTCCTTGTCCAGCGAAGGCGCACGCCCATGAGTACGAAGACACCGTTGGCTCTGGCATTCCCGTTGCGCGGCAGTCAGTTGATCGAAGCAAGCGCCGGCACCGGCAAAACCTTTACGATCTCGGCGCTTTATCTGCGGCTGATTCTCGGCCATGGCGGCGAGACAAGCGGTTTCGGACGCGAGTTGCTGCCGCCGCAAATCCTTGTAGTCACGTTTACTGACGCTGCCACCAAGGAGTTGCGTGAACGTATTCGGACACGCTTGGCCGAGGCCGCGCGTTTTTTTCGTGACGAGATTCCCGCGCCTGACGGACTGGTTGCCGAACTGCGCGATCAGTTCAACCCGCCGCAATGGCCGGGCTGTGCCAACCGCCTCGATATCGCCGCGCAATGGATGGACGAAGCCGCTGTCTCGACCATCCATAGTTGGTGTCAGCGCATGCTGCGCGAGCATGCGTTCGACAGTGGCAGCCTGTTCACGCAGTCGCTGGAAACCGATCACAGCGATTTGCTCGGCGAGGTGCTGCGCGATTACTGGCGGCTGTTCTGCTACCCGATGCAGGGCGATGCGCTGAATTGGGTGCGCAGCAACTGGGGTGGCCCTGCGGCGTTGTTGCCTCGCGTACGCGGCTTGTTTGCCTCCGAGCGTGACACCGATGAAGGCAAGGGCCCGGCGGAGCTGATCGCCGAATGTATGCTGGAGCGCCGAGCTGCGTTGGTCGAGCTGAAAATGCCTTGGCGTGACTGGGCAGACGAACTGCTTGTCCTGTGCCATGAGGGCGTCGCCAGCAAAGCCGTCGATGGCCGCAAGATGCAGCCGCGATATTTCGAGCCCTGGTTCGAGAAACTCAAGGCCTGGGCCGAAGACGAGTCCCTAGAGCAGTTGGACATTGGCACCGGCTTCACCCGACTGACACCCGACGGCATGGCCGAGGCCTGGAAGGGCCAGGCCCCCAGTCATCCGGGGCTGGACGCCATGGCCGGACTCAAATCGAGCCTCGACGCTTTGCCGACGCCCGACGCTGCGGTTCTGCAACACGCTGCCAAGTGGGTGGGCGCGCGTTTTGAGGAAGAGAAGCGCCGTCGCGCGGAAATGGGTTTTGACGACATGCTGCTGCGCCTGGATGCCGCGCTGCAATCGGAGGGCGGCGAGCGCCTGGCGACGCTGATCCGCGAGCAGTTTCCGGTGGCGCTGATTGACGAATTCCAGGACACCGATCCGGTGCAATACCGCATCTTCGAGAGTATCTATCGCATCGAAGAGAACCACCCTGATACCGGCCTGTTCCTTATCGGCGATCCCAAACAGGCGATCTACGCCTTTCGCGGGGCCGACATTTACACCTACTTGCGCGCACGCCAGGCCACAACCGGCCGCTTGCATACGCTCGGCACCAACTTCCGCTCCAGCCACGGCATGGTCAAAGCGGTCAATCACGTATTCGAACGCGCCGAGTCCCGAGAGCAGGGGCGCGGCGCGTTTTTGTTTCGCGATAAAACCGGCGATAACCCTGTGCCGTTTCAACCGGTGGAGTCTCAAGGACGCAAGGAAACGCTGCGGATTGCCGGGCATGACATCGCGGCGCTGAACGTCTGGCTATTGCCCAGCGAGCAGCCGCTGTCCGGCGCAGTCTACCGCCAGCAAATGGCTGCAGCCTGCGCCAGTGAAATCACCAGGTTGCTCAATGGCGGGCAAACCGGCTGCGCTGATTTCGTCCAGGCAGCCGACTTCAGAGGTTTGCGTCCTTCTGACATCGCGATCCTCGTCCGCGACGGTAAAGAGGCCCAGGCCGTACGCTCCGAACTTGCCGCCAGAGGCGTGCGCAGCGTTTATCTGTCGGACAAGGATTCGGTCTTCGCCGCGCAAGAGGCGCATGACCTGCTGGCCTGGTTGAAAGCTTGCGCCGAGCCCGATGTCGAGCGTTCGCTCAAGGCCGCGCTGGCCTGCACCACACTGAACCTGCCGCTGATCGAGCTGGAACGCTTGAACCAGAACGAAATGGTCTGGGAAGCCCGGGTCATGCAATTTCGCGGCTATCGCGAGCTCTGGCGCAAACAGGGCGTGTTGCCGATGTTGCGACGCCTGCTGCACGATTTCCACTTACCGCAAACTCTGATGCAGCGCAGTGATGGCGAGCGCGTGCTGACCAATCTTTTGCACCTTTCGGAACTGATGCAGCAAGCCGCCGCTGAACTGGACGGTGAGCAAGCGTTGATCCGTCATCTGGCCGAGCTGCTGGCAGTCTCCGGTCAGGCGGGCGAAGAGCAGATCCTGCGTCTGGAAAGTGACGAGCAACTGGTCAAGGTGGTGACCATCCACAAATCCAAGGGCCTTGAATATCCGCTGGTATTTTTGCCATTCATCTGCTCGGCGAAACCTGTGGATGGCAGCCGTTTGCCGCTGCATTACCACGACGCTTCAGGCAAGGCGCAGATCAGCCTCAAACCGACCGTCGAGTTGATAGCCCAGGCAGATGATGAGCGTCTGGCCGAAGACTTGCGTCTTCTGTATGTCGCATTGACCCGGGCGCAACATGCCTGCTGGTTGGGCGTCACTGACCTCAAACGCGGCAATAACAACAGCTCCGTGCTGCACCTTTCTGCGCTGGGTTACTTGCTGGGCGGCGGTGCCGGTCTGCGCGAATCCAGTGAATTGACCCAATGGCTGCAAGAGCTGCAGCAAGACTGCCCGGCCATCGGCATCGGCGAAATGCCTCAGCCCACTGACGAGCATTATCAGCCGCCGCGCACGCAAACAGTCCTGCGAGCCACGCTACGGCCCAAGCGCAAAGCCAGTGAAAACTGGTGGATCGCTTCCTATAGCGCTTTGCGCATCAGCGACGTATTGACTGTCGGCAGCGATGAAGCACCGGACAGTCCGCAGGCGCAAAAGCTTTTTGACGACGAGCGCCTCGACCCCGATGCACCCCGAGAAATCGTCAGCGGTGGCGCCGATATTCACCGGTTTCCTCGCGGACCGAATCCTGGCACTTTTTTGCATGGTTTGCTCGAATGGGCGGGCGCTGAAGGTTTTGCGGTTACCCGAGAGGCGCTGGAAGATGCGATTGCCCGGCGCTGCAATCTGCGCGGCTGGCAAGGCTGGATCACCACGCTGACTGACTGGCTGCAGCATTTGCTCAAGTCGCCATTGCCGGTCACTGGAGGGCAACCGTCAGTGGTTCTTGAGCAGTTGAGGCAACACCGTGTCGAGATGGAGTTCTGGTTCGCCAGCCATAAAGTCGACGTGCTCAAACTCGACGAACAGGTGCGCCAGCACACCCACAATGGCGTTGCCCGCGTTGCGGCGGAGCCGGTGCAGCTCAACGGCATGTTCAAGGGATTTATCGACCTGACCTTCGAGCACGCCGGCCGTTATTACGTCGCCGATTACAAATCCAATTGGCTCGGCATGGATGAGCAGGCCTACACCGAACAGGCCATGGAGCAGTCGATTCTCGACAACCGTTATGACCTGCAATACGTGCTGTATCTGTTGGCGTTGCACCGCCAGCTCAAGGCTCGCTTGGCGGATTACGATTACGACCGCCACGTCGGCGGGGCGCTGTATTTGTTTTTGCGCGGTACACGTGCAGAGAGTCGCGGCGTGTACTTCGTGCGTCCGCCAAGGGAGTTGATCGAACGCCTCGACCGAATGTTCCAGGGCAAACCCGAGCCCAGGTCCGAACCCGCCTGGGAACAGGGAGTCCTGCTATGAGCCGCACCTTCGCCGATCTGCTGCCGACACCACTGGAAGCTGACAGTCTGTCGAAACTCTCGCCACTGACCCGCGCCGATGATTTGCTGTTGCTGCTGAGTCGTTGGGTCGAGCGCGGCTGGCTGCGCGCGCTGGACCGAGCCTTTGTCGCTTTCCTGCATGAGCTTGAGCCCGAGACCGATCCGCTGGTGCTGCTCGCGGCGGCGCTGACCAGCCACCAGCTCGGCCATGGTCATGTGTGTCTGGATCTGTTCGAAACCCTCAAGGCGCCGGATTTTGCATTGTCATTGCCGCCCGAAGGCGATGTGCAGGGCGGTGTGTTGCTGCTGCCTTCACAACTGCTCGAAACGCTCGATGGAGCCCATTGGTGCAAGGTGCTGGCAAGTAGCTCGCTGGTCGCGCTGGCCGCTGATGCGAGTGAAACGGCGCAGACACGTCCATTGGTGCTGTCCTCGAAACGCCTGTACTTGCGCCGCTACTGGACCTACGAACGCCGCATCGATGCAGCGTTGCGCCAACGCTTGTTGCAACAAGAGCCGACGCCGGATGATCTGCCGCAGCGTCTGGATGAGTTGTTCGGCGGCGCGGAATCCGCAGTTGTCATCGATTGGCAGAAACTCGCCTGTGCTCTCGCTACGCGCAGCGCCTTCAGCATCATCACCGGCGGCCCGGGCACCGGGAAAACCACAACGGTGGTGCGCCTGCTCGCACTGCTGCAGGCACCGGCCGTCGAGGCTGGCCAGCCGTTGCGTATTCGTCTGGCCGCACCGACCGGCAAGGCCGCCGCGCGCCTGACCGAGTCGATCAGTCAGCAAGTGCAATCGCTGCAAGTCGCCGAAGCGGTGCGCGTGGCGATCCCCAGCGATGTGACCACCGTGCACCGATTGCTCGGCAGCCGACCGGGCACCCGGCATTTCCGTCACCATGCCGGCAACCGCCTGCCGCTGGATGTGCTGGTGGTCGATGAAGCGTCGATGATCGATCTGGAAATGATGGCGAACTTGCTCGACGCCATGCCGGCGCATGCACGGCTGGTGCTGCTGGGCGACAAGGATCAGTTGGCGTCGGTCGAGGCCGGGGCGGTGCTGGGCGATCTTTGCCGTGACGCCGAGGGCGGTTGGTACAGCCCGCAAACGCGGCAATGGCTGGAGTCAGTCAGTGGCGAGTCGTTGCTGGACAGCGGTTTGCATGAAGACCACGATGGCGCCCATCCGCTGGCGCAACAGGTCGTGATGCTGCGTCACTCGCGCCGCTTCGGCGAGGGCAGCGGCATCGGTCAGCTTGCGCGTCGGGTCAACCAGCAACTGGCCGAGCAGGCGCGACAGCTGCTCATCGCCGGCGGCTACGACGACGTGTATTCACTGCCGCTCAAAGGTGAGCACGATCACAAGCTCGAACGGCTGTTATTAGACGGTCACGGTAACGGCCCGCAAGGTTATCGCCATTATCTGAGCGTGCTGCGCGATCAACGCCCGCCATCGACGCGGACACTGGAGCATGCGGACTGGACCGATTGGGCGCGTGAAGTTTTACAGGCGTTCGACACGTTCCAGTTGTTGTGCGCCGTGCGCAAGGGCCCGTGGGGTGTAGAAGGCCTGAACCAGCGCATCACTGCGGCGTTGCTCAAGGCGCGTCTGATCGAAAGCGATCAGCAGTGGTATGAAGGTCGCCCGGTGCTGATGACCCGCAACGACTATGGTTTGGGCCTGATGAACGGCGACATCGGCATTGCCCTGAAACTGCCCGAGAGTGAAAGCGCAGAGATTGGCAAAACTGTTCTGCGCGTGGCATTTCCTCGCAACGACGGTCAGGGCGGCGTGCGTTTCGTGTTGCCGAGTCGGCTCAATGACGTCGAAACCGTATACGCCATGACAGTGCACAAGTCCCAGGGTTCGGAGTTCGCCCATACGGCGCTGATCCTGCCGGATGCGCTGAACCCCGTGCTGACGAAAGAGCTGATCTACACCGGAATCACTCGCGCGCGGCACTGGTTTACCTTGATCGAGCCGCGTGCCGGCGTGTTTGAGGAAGCGGTGCAGCGCAAGGTCAAGCGTCTGAGCGGGCTGATGCTGGAACTGGAAGAGGGCGCCCAGCCTCAGGGATGAAGCGCTGGATGATCGGCAACGATTACTGATCAGTCGGTCAGGCGGGCGCCTCGCTGGCGTTTCGGCGCTGTGCTATCGTTGCGGCATCATTTCGTTACGCTTCAAGAGAATTCCTGCATGAAGGTGGCCGTCCGGACGACAGAGCGTGTGGTTGCCTGCCAGCGGGCATTGCTGATCGTTTTGCTCTGGTTGCTGACGGGCAACGCCATCGCACAAGCGCAAACCGGGCCGGCCGAGCAACGGGCCAAAGCCGTGACGCAAGTCGTCCTTGGTATCCTCAGTTATGCCCGCTGGCCAGTGGAACCGGTGCAGTTACGCCTGTGCATTGTCGGCCCCACCGAATACACCGATGACCTGGTCAAAGGCACCACGCAAGCCACTGGCCGGCCGGTGGCTGTGCGTCGTCTGCTGGCGGACAACCCGGCCATCGTCAGCGAATGCGACGCGGTGTACATCGGCAAGCTCACCGCCGCTGAACGCAGTCGCCTGTTCGCATCGTTGATCGGGCATCCGGTGCTGAGCATCAGCGAAGCGGACGATCAATGCACCGTTGGCAGTCTGTTCTGCCTGCGCGTCGGCGATGAGCAGGTGTCGTTCGAGGTCAATCTCGACTCGGTCGCTCGCAGCGGCGTACGCATTCATCCCAGCGTGCTGCAGTTGTCCCGTCGCAAAGCGGCAGCGCCATGAAGCTGTTCAGTTGGAAGGCTCGCCCGACTCTTGGCTCGGTCATCGGCCGTGGGCATCTGATTGTCGCGCTGATGGCGGTGGCGATGGCCAGTATTTCGCTGACCTTGCTGGGTTTGCTGGCGCTGCGGGTATACGCCGATCACAACCTGCATTTGATCGCCCGTTCGATCAGCTACACCGTCGAAGCGGCTGTGGTGTTCAATGACAAAGCAGCGGCAACCGAGGCGCTGGCGATCATCGCCTCCACCGAAGAAGTGGCGGATGCCCGAGTGCTGGACGCGCAAGGCCAATTGATTGCGCAATGGCAGCGCGCCGAGACCGGCCTGTTCTCCGAGCTGGAAATGCAGATCACACGCGCCATTCTGGAAAAACCGGTCAGTTTGCCGATCGAGCATCAGGACCGCGAAATCGGTCGGGTCCTGCTCATCGGTCACGGCGGCAGCCTGATGCGTTTCCTGCTCAGTGGCCTGGCCGGAATTGTACTGTGCACCGCGATCAGCGCCTGGGTCGCGCTTTATCTGGCGCGACGGCAACTGCGCGCAATCATTGGCCCATTGCACAGCCTCGCCTCCGTCGCACACGCCGCGCGCAGCGAGCGGGCACTCGATCGGCGGGTGCCGCCGGCGCAAATCGCCGAACTGGATAATCTGGGCAACGACTTCAATGCCTTGCTCGGCGAACTGGAGTCCTGGCAAACCCATCTGCAAAACGAAAACGAAACGCTCGCCCATCAAGCGACCCACGACAGTCTCACCGGGTTACCCAACCGCGCGTTTTTCGAAGGACGTTTGATCCGTGCCTTGCGTAACAGCAAAAAACACGATGAGCGGGTGGCCGTGCTGTTTCTCGACAGCGACCGCTTCAAAGGCATCAACGATAACTTCGGCCACGCCTCGGGCGACGCAGTGCTGGTGGCCATCGCCAATCGCGTGCGAGCGCAATTGCGTGAGGAGGATCTGGTCGCTCGGTTGGGTGGGGATGAGTTCGCCGTGCTGCTCGCGCCGCTTCACGCGATTGAAGACGCTGAGCACATCGCTGACAAGATCCTCGCCAGCATGGACATGCCGATCACCCTGCCGGGCGATACCAGTGTGGTGACCTCGCTCAGCATCGGCATCGCCGTTTACCCCGATCATGGCGCCACGCCAGGGACCTTGCTTAACGCAGCCGACGCGGCGATGTATCAGGCCAAGCGCCTGTCGCGCGGCGCGCAATTTACGGCCGGGTCGGAGCGCCCGGTCGATTCCGTTCACACCAGGAGCTGATGTCCGTGTTCACTCTTCCCGTTCGACTGTTTTCCGCTTTGCTGTTGATCGCCGCGCTGACGCTGAGCGGTTGCCAGACCAGCCCAAAGAAAGGCCTGACCCCCGCGCAGGTCGCCGTGCTCAAACAGCAGGGTTTCGAGTTGACCGACGACGGTTGGGAGTTCGGCCTGTCGGGCAAAGTGCTGTTTGGTAGCGATGTCGAAAGCCTGAATGCACCCAGCACGGAAATCGTCGAACGCATCGGCAAGGCGCTGCTTGGCGTGGGTATCGAGCGCGTTCGGGTCGATGGCCACACCGATGCGTCGGGCAAGGAAACCTACAATCAGCAACTGTCGCTGCGCCGGGCCAAGAGCGTTGCCAACGTCCTCGGCACGGTCGGCATGAAGCAGGAGAACATCCAGCTGCAAGGCCTGGGCAGCAGCGAGCCGGTGGCTTCCAACGACACCGCAGCGGGGCGTACGGAAAACCGCCGGGTGTCGATTGTGGTCAGCGCCGATTAATCGGCAAAGCGCATCTCCCGCGTTTCGCCCATCAACAACGCCTGATTGCGCTCAGTCACCTCACGGATGTAATCCCACAACAACGTGATCCGCTTGAGCTTGCGCAGATCCTCCCGGCAGTACATCCAGAACTGCCGTGTGATGTCGATTTCCTCCCGCAACACCGGCAGCAATCGCGGATCCTGTGCAGCGAGAAAGCACGGCAGGATCGCCAGCGAGCGCCCCTGCTGCGCGGCGACGTATTGCGCGATCACGCTGGTGCTGCGCAAATGTGCGCTGGCGCCGGGCACCACGTTGGCCAGGTAAAGCAGCTCCGAGCTGAACGCCAGGTCGTCCACGTAACTGATGAATTGATGCTTGCTCAAATCCGCTGGGCGGCGGATGGGCGGGTGTTTGTCCAGATAATCCTGGGTTGCGTACAGCTGCAAACGGTAGTCGCAAAGTTTGCAGCAGACGTACGGCCCGTGCTCCGGCCGCTCAAGAGCAATGACGATGTCGGCCTCGCGCTTGGACAGGCTGATGAAGTGCGGCAGCGGCAGGATGTCCACCGAGATAGCTGGGTAGGCGTCGACGAAATGGCTCAGCTGCGGGGTGATGAAAAAACTGCCGAAGCCTTCGGTGCAGCCCATGCGCACATGCCCGGACAGAGCCACGCCGGAGCCCGAGACTTGCTCGCAGGCCATGTGCAACGTGCTTTCGATCGACTCGGCATAGCCGAGCAAGCGCTGGCCCTCTGTGGTCAGGACGAAACCGCTGGTGCGGGATTTTTCGAACAGCAATGTGCCGAGCGCTGCTTCCAGCGAACTGATCCGGCGCGACACCGTGGTGTAGTCGACGGCCAGCCGTTTGGCGGCGGTACTGGCTTTGCGGGTGCGGGCGACTTCGAGGAAAAACTTCAGGTCGTCCCAGTTCAGCGAGCCTAGCGAGGTGATGTTTTTTTGCATGATGGACGGGCTTATATGTGCGTTCTTATTAGAAGTTTGCACATCTATACTCCAAAAACCGTCCGACAACCATTCTGGACACACGCCTCATCTCAAGGCGAACCTTTCGCCTTGGCTCCTACGATAAAAACAAGTTCTGGAGACCAGCATGAACGCATCGCTTACGCCCAACGACACCACACTGCAAAAGGTAAAACTGCTGATCGACGGCGAGTGGGTTGAGTCGCAGACCAGTGAATGGCACGACATCGTCAACCCGGCGACCCAGCAAGTGCTGGCCAAAGTGCCGTTCGCCACCGCCGCTGAAGTCGATGCCGCCGTCAGCGCCGCCCAGCGTGCCTTCCAGACCTGGAAACTGACCCCGATCGGCGCGCGGATGCGCATCATGCTCAAGCTGCAAGCGTTGATTCGCGAACATTCCAAACGCATCGCCGTGGTGCTCAGCGCCGAGCAAGGCAAAACCATTGCTGATGCCGAGGGCGATATTTTCCGTGGCCTGGAAGTGGTCGAGCACGCCTGCTCGATCGGTACCCTGCAAATGGGCGAGTTCGCCGAGAACGTCGCCGGCGGCGTCGACACCTACACCCTGCGCCAGCCGATCGGCGTCTGCGCCGGCATCACGCCGTTCAACTTCCCGGCGATGATTCCGCTGTGGATGTTCCCGATGGCGATCGCCTGCGGCAACACCTTCGTGCTCAAGCCTTCGGAACAGGATCCGCTGTCGACTATGCTGCTGGTGGAACTGGCCATTGAGGCTGGCGTTCCGGCGGGTGTGCTCAACGTGGTTCACGGCGGCAAGGATGTGGTCGATGGCCTGTGCACGCACAAGGACATCAAAGCCGTGTCGTTCGTCGGTTCAACCGCCGTCGGCACGCACCTCTATGACCTGGCCGGCAAACACGGCAAACGCGTGCAGTCGATGATGGGCGCAAAAAACCACGCCGTGGTACTGCCGGACGCCAATCGCGAGCAAGCGCTGAATGCCTTGGTCGGTGCCGGTTTCGGTGCGGCCGGGCAACGTTGCATGGCCACGTCGGTGGTGGTGCTGGTCGGTGCCGCAAAACAGTGGCTGCCAGACCTGAAAGCGCTGGCGCAGAAACTCAAGGTCAACGCCGGCAGCGAGCCGGGCACCGATGTCGGTCCGGTGATTTCGAAAAAGGCCAAGGCGCGAATTCTTGAGCTGATCGAAAGCGGCATCAAGGAAGGTGCCAAGCTTGAACTGGACGGTCGCGACATCAGCGTGCCGGGTTACGAGCAGGGTAACTTTGTCGGCCCGACCCTGTTCTCCGGGGTGACCACCGACATGCAGATCTACACCCAGGAAATCTTCGGCCCGGTACTGGTGGTGCTCGAAGTCGATACCCTCGATCAAGCGATTGCGCTGGTCAACGCCAACCCATTCGGTAACGGCACTGGCCTGTTCACCCAGAGCGGTGCGGCGGCGCGTAAATTCCAGACGGAAATCGACGTCGGTCAGGTCGGTATCAACATCCCGATTCCGGTACCGGTACCGTTCTTCAGCTTCACCGGCTCGCGCGGTTCGAAACTCGGCGACCTCGGCCCGTACGGCAAGCAAGTGGTGCAGTTCTACACGCAGACCAAAACGGTCACGGCGCGCTGGTTCGACGACGACAGCGTCAACGACGGCGTGAACACCACCATCAACCTGCGCTGAGGATTCGATCATGAAAATCGCATTTATCGGGCTGGGCAACATGGGCGCGCCGATGGCGCGCAACCTGATCAAGGCCGGCCATTCGCTGAACCTGGTAGACCTGAACAAAACCGTGCTGGCGGAACTGGAACAACTGGGCGGCACCATCCGCGCTTCGGCGCGCGAGGCGGCGCAAGATGCCGAACTGGTGATCACCATGCTCCCGGCCGCTGTGCACGTGCGCAGCGTGTGGCTGGGTGAAGAGGGCGTGCTCGCCGGCATTCGCCAAGGCGTGCCGGCGGTGGATTGCAGCACCATCGATCCGCAGACCGCGCGCGACGTAGCGGCCGCAGCGGCCAAACACGGCGTGGCCATGGCTGATGCGCCAGTGTCAGGTGGCACCGGCGGTGCTACGGCCGGGACGCTGACCTTCATGGTCGGCGCTACCCCGGCGTTGTTCGCGACCCTGCAACCGGTGCTGGCGCAGATGGGCCGCAACATCGTGCATTGCGGTGAAGTCGGCACCGGCCAGATCGCCAAAATCTGCAACAACCTGCTGCTGGCGATCTCGATGGTCGGCGTCAGCGAGGCGATGGCTTTGGGCGATGCGCTGGGCATCGACACCTCGGTGCTGGCCGGGATCATCAACAGCTCGACCGGCCGTTGCTGGAGTTCGGAAATGTACAACCCGTGGCCGGGCATCGTCGAGACGGCGCCGGCCTCGCGCGGATATACCGGTGGCTTCGGGGCGGAGTTGATGCTCAAGGATCTCGGTCTGGCCACAGAAGCGGCGCGGCAGGCGCACCAACCGGTTGTGCTCGGCGCGGTGGCGCAGCAGTTGTATCAGGCGATGAGTCAGCGTGGTGATGGCGGTAAAGACTTCTCGGCGATCATCAACAGCTACCGCAAACCACAGTAGAAGGCCTTGGTGAAAAACCTGTGTGAGCGAGCCTGCTCGCGAAGACGGCATCTGTATCAATAGATGATTGACTGACAGTCCGCTTTGGCGAGCAAACTCGCTCCCACATTGGGATCGTGGTGGTATGAATATCATTTGCCGGGAAATCACGTCGGGTGATTCCCCGGCTTTTTTGCATCAGGCGAACACGAAATACTTGCGCACGGTCTCGACCACTTCCCACGTGCCCTTCATGCCCGGCTCAACCACGAAGATATCGCCGGCGCGCAGGTGGATCGGCGCCATGCCGTCCGGGGTGATCACGCAGTAGCCTTCCTGGAAATGGCAGTATTCCCACTTCACATAATCGACGCGCCACTTGCCCGGCGTACAGATCCAGGTGCCCATGATCTTGCTGCCGTCTTCGCTGGTGTACGCATTGAGGTTGACGGTGTGCGGGTCGCCTTCGAGTTTTTCCCACTTGCAGGCGTCGAGTACCGGCAGCGGGTGAGTGTCGCGCAGAACGGTGATTGGGGCGGTCGCGGTCATGGGAACTCCGGTCAAGTGGACTTGAAAATCGAAGTTGCACCCTATAGCGCCCGGTCGCCGTTCAGTTGTCTGGGGTCGACATCGGAGTGCTCAGAAACGCGCGCATTGATGAGCGCTTGTAACAACGCCTGGGCATAACCCGGCAGTGCCGCGAAGTCTCTTGTGCAGAGCAATAACCTGCGGCGCGCCCATGGCTCGTTGAGAGTCACGCGCTCGAACCGATCGCCCCTCGCGCGTTCGACAGCGGCCAAGGGCACGATGGCCAGTCCGGCGCCTCGGGCGACCATGCGCATCGCGCCATCAAAGCCATCGGCGCGTATGCGCACCTGCATCCGTGCGCCGCTGTGCAGCGCCTGTTCTTCCAGATAAATCGCCAATGCGCTGTCGGCGTTCAGTCCGACAAAGTCATGCTGCAACGCGTCGCTGAAACTGACCTCGGCGGCATCAGACAGCGGGTGATCGAGCGGAAGAATCAGCACCAGCGGATCGTCGCGAAACGCCTGAGTCTGTAAGCCGTTTGTGTCGACCGCGTCGGAGACGATGCCCAGATCCGCTGCGCCTTCACGCAAGGCGTGGATAATTCGCGCGCTGGGTAATTCCTGCAGATCAATGTCCAGATTGGGATGGTTGCGCAGAAAGTCCGCGAGCACTTCCGGCAGGTACTCGGTGATCGCCGTGGTGTTGCACAACAGCCGCACCTGGCCTTTGACGCCTTGCGCATAATCGGCCAGATCCTGCTGCATGCGTTCGGCCTGTTGCAGAAGGATGCGCGCATGGCGGGGGAGGGCTTTGCCGGCGGGCGTCGGGGTGACGCCACGGCGGCCGCGTTCGAGAAACTCGGCGCCCAGCGAGGCTTCCATCGCGCGGATTCGGGCGCTGGCGGCAGCGAGGGACAAGTGACTGCGGGCGGCGCCGGCGGTGATATTGCCGGTGTCGAGGATGTGCAGGTAGAGGCGCAGGTCGGTGAGGTCGAAGTGCATGGGGTTCGCCTGTGGATTGTGGTGGCTTGCCGCGATGAGGTCAGACGCATCAATGCAAAGTTCAGCCTCCTGTCCTGACAGAGGCAGGCTCAGTATATGGCAGATTTTCATCCAGCCCGGATCAGTGCACATTATCCCCATGCACACACTCACCAACTTTTACCAAAGCCTCGGCCTGACCCTGTCTCTATTGGTCATCGCTACTTTCCTGCTCGCCGGCATGGTCAAAGGCGTCATCGGCCTCGGCCTGCCCACTGTCGCCATGGGCCTGCTTGGTCTGGCTATGGCGCCGGCGCAGGCAGCTGCATTGTTGATCATCCCCGCTACCCTGATCAACCTCTGGCAACTGACCTTCGGCGGCCATCTGAAAAGCTTGATGAAACGCCTCTGGCCGATGTTGCTGATGATTTTCCTCGGCACCGGACTCGGCACCCTCTGGATCGGTCTGTCCGGCGGGCACTGGGTGGTGCGCGGACTCGGCGCGGCGCTGTTGCTGTATGCGTTGAGCGGATTGTTCCTGCCCACGCTTCAGGTTAAACCCGAGCATGAATCGTGGCTTGGCCCGCTGTCCGGCCTGATTACCGGCGTCATCACCTTCGCCACCGGCGTCTTCGTGATTCCGGCGGTGCCGTACCTGCAAGCGTTGGGGCTGAGCCGCGATGAGCTGGTGCAGGCGCTCGGCCTGTCCTTCACGGTTTCGACCCTGGCGCTGGCCGCTGGGCTGCTCTGGCACGGCGCACTCGGCGGTGGCGAATTGAGCGCCTCGCTGCTGGCGCTGATCCCGGCCATGCTCGGCATGTGGCTTGGCCAATGGCTGCGCCAACGCATCAGTGCCGTGCTGTTCAAGCGTGTGTTCTTCGTCGGAATGGGCGCGCTCGGCGCCCATTTGCTGATCAGCGGCTAGCCGACGATTCGCTGAGCATGTCGATCGGGCGGATATCGAAATCTTGCTGCAGATATTCCATGCGTTTGGCGAAGAACTCCGTCATGTGCGGCAACGCCGAGTGCACATCCAGATGCGCCTGGCTGGCCCAGATCTCGTAGAAGATAAACAGCGTCGGATCCTGCTGGTCGCGCAGCATGTGGTACTCGATGCAGCCCGGTTCGGCGCGGCTCGGCTCCACGTAAGCACGGAACAGCGCTTCGAATTCGGCGGCTTTTTCCGGGCGGGTCTTGGCGTGCAGGATGAAACCCTGGCGTTCACTCATCACAACTTCCTCAAAAGCAGAAAGCGGCGATGCTACGGCAACAATTGGTGATCGATTCGTGCGTTTTGATCAAATGTATTTTGCGCCGATGTGGCTGTTTCCGCGCGAGCTCGATGGTTAATCTGCCGTCATTCCAATTCCTGTTTCAATCCAGCCTCAAAGGCTGCGCCGAGGTTTTTCGATGAAAAAAGTCCTGCTGCTCAATGGCGGTAAAAAATTCGCCCACTCCGATGGCCGCTACAACACCACCCTGCACGAAACCGCGCTGAGCGTGCTCGATCGCGGCGGTCTCGACGTCAAGACCACCTTCATTGATGAGGGCTACGACGTGGCCGAAGAAGTGGCGAAATTCCTCTGGGCCGACGTGATCATTTACCAGATGCCGGGCTGGTGGATGGGCGCGCCGTGGACGGTGAAAAAATACATCGACGAAGTCTTCACCGAGGGCCACGGCAGCCTCTACGCCAGCGACGGTCGGACCCGCTCCGATGCCTCGCAGAAGTACGGCAGTGGCGGTCTGATTCAGGGCAAGCAATACATGCTGTCACTGACCTGGAACGCACCCCAGCAAGCCTTCGATGATCCGACGGATTTCTTCGAAGCCAAGGGCGTGGATGCGGTGTATTTCCCGTTCCACAAGGCCAACGAATTCCTCGGCATGACCGCGTTGCCAACCTTTCTCTGCGTTGACGTGATGAAACGTCCGAATATCGAAAATGATGTGGTGCGTTATGAGCAGCATCTGACTGAGGTATTGGGCCTCAAGGATTGATGGTTTCGGGCTACTATCCGGGTAACAGCAAAAGATCGCAGCCTGCTGCAGCTCCTACAGGGGGGATGGCGACTGGTTGCGATCTTGGCGATTTCAAAGAGGGTATCCGTGAAAGCCAGATCCGATGAGTTGCAGATTTTCGTCTGCGTGATCGAGTGCGGTTCGATTTCCGCCGCTGCCGAACAGGTCGGGCAGACGCCGTCGGCCGTCAGCCGCACGTTATCGAAGCTGGAAGCCAAGCTCGACACCACCCTGATCAACCGCACCACGCGGCGCATGGACCTGACCGAGGAGGGCAAGTACTTCTTCGAACAGGCCAAGCTGATTCTCGACCAGATGGATCAACTCGAAGAACGCCTGTCCTCGCGCCAGCAAACCCCGTCCGGACGGCTGCGCATCAACGCCGCCTCGCCGTTCATGCTCCACGCCATCGTTCCCTACATCGACGAGTTCCGGCAGTTGTATCCCGACATTCAGCTCGAACTCAACAGCAATGACCTGATCATTGACCTGCTGGAACAAAGCACCGACGTCGCCATCCGCATCGGCACCCTCGCCGATTCGACGCTGCACGCACGTTCGCTCGGTTGCAGTCCGTTATTGATCGTCGCCAGCCCTGCTTACCTGAAAAAGCACGGCGCGCCCCGGCAGGTCGCAGACCTGAGTGAACACACGCTGCTCGGCTTCACCCACAACGAAGGCCTCAACCAATGGCCGCTGCGCTATGTGCACGGCGACCGCTGGCCGATCACCCCGGCGATCAGCGCTTCCAGCGGCGAGACCGTGCGCCATTTGGCGCTGGAAGGGCAGGGCATCGCCTGTCTGTCGCACTTCATGACCATCGAGGACATCCGCGCCGGACGCCTGAAAGTCCTGCTGGGTGAATTCAACAGCGGCTACCGCCAGCCGATCAACGCCGTGTACTACCGCAACTCGCAACTGGCGTTGCGCATCCAGTGCTTCCTTGACTTTATCCAGAGCAAACTCGCCGCCTACGCCAGCGCCGAATTCAAGGGCTGATTCGTGATCCGTGCGCAAGAGTGAATTGGCCTGTGGCGGGTTTTTCGCCGAGGTTCAGCGGTCGATACTCGCTGCATCACTTATTCACGCAGGGAGTTAATCCATGAACGTATTCGTCACCGGCGCTGCCGGTTTTATTGGCGGTTCCATCGCCACCGGTCTGGTGCAGGCCGGGCACACGGTTACCGGTCTGGTGCGCAGCGCGGAGCAGGCTGATGAGCTGAAAGCATTGGGCATGAACGCGGTAATCGGCACCCTCGATGATAGCCACTTGCTCACGGAGCAGGCGCGTGCCGCCGATGCCGTGATCAACGCTGCCAGCAGTGATCATCGCGGTGCAGTTGAAGCCTTGCTCGACGCTTTGCGCGGCTCCAATAAAGTCTTTCTGCATACCAGCGGATCGAGCATCGTCGGCGATGCCTCCGGCGGCAAATCCAGCGATGACATTTACTACGAGGACGACCTGCCGGAGCCGACTGTCGACAAGGCCGATCGCGTAGCCATCGACAACCTCGTGCTCGCGGCGGCGCAGGATGGCGTGAACTCGGCGGTGATCTGCAACACCCTGATCTACGGCCACAGCCTGGGCGTCAACCGCGACAGCGTGCAACTGCCGCGACTGCTGAAACAGGCGCGCAAAAGCGGCGTCGTACGCCACGTCGGCAGCGGCCAGAACATCTGGTCCAACGTGCACATCGAAGACGTCGTCGCCCTGTATCAGCTGGCGCTGACCAAAAACGTGCCCGGCACTTTCTACTTCGTCGAGAGCGGTGAAGCCTCGTTCATCGACATGACCACCGCCATGGCCGAAGCCCTCAATCTGGGCGAACCGCAAGACTGCCCATTGCAAGACGCCGAAGCCGAATGGGGCTACGAAATGGCCAACTACGGCCTCGGTTCCAACAGTCGCGTCCGCGGCAAACACGCCCGCGACCTGCTGGGCTGGACGCCGAAGCGCACGTCGGTGGTTGAATGGATTCGTAACGAAATGGTGTGAATTCAGTACCACCGAGTTAGGCCATTCGCGAGCAAGCCCGCTCCCACAGGTCTGCGCATTCTATCTAAAGGAATGCGATCAAAACTGTGGGAACGGGCTTGCTCGCGAATGCGGTGGGTCAGCCAGTGAGGGTGTTGGATGCGATGACGCCTTCGTGAGCAAGCCCACTCCCACAAGTCGACAGCATTCCGTCTGAAGGAATGCGATCAAAATTGTGGGAACGGGCTTGCTCGCTAATGCGGTGGGTCAGCCAGTGAGGATGTTGGATGCGATGACGCCTTCGTGAGCAAGCCCACTCCCAGAAGTCGACAGCATTCCGTCTGAAGGAATGCGATCAAAACTGTGGGAGCGGGCTTGCTCGCGAATGCGGTGGGTCAGCCAGTGAGGATGTTGGATGCGATGACGCCTTCGTGAGCAAGCCCACTTCCACAAGTCGACAGCATTCCGTCTGAAGGAATTCGATCAAAACTGTGAGAGCGGGCTTGCTCGCGAGTGCGGTGGGTCAGCCAGTGAGGATGTTGGATGCGATGACGCCTTCGTGAGCAAGCCCACTCCCACAAGTCGACAGCATGTTGTCTGGACGAATGCGATCAAAACTGTGGGAGCGGGCTTGCTCGCGAACACGGTGTGTCAGGCGGTGAAGATGTCGGATGTGATAACGGCAAGCTCACTCCCACAGGGCTTGTGGTGATGAGAAAAACCATGAAAATCCCGCCCGCCGATTTTCATTAATCACGACAACACATACCCACCAGCGACACGCCTTGCCTGTCCACGAAAACTACTTTCATGCGGTTTGAAATCTCTGTCTCGAAATGATTTATGAGTTTCACAACCCATTCGAACGTGACCCTTTCGAGGAGTACCGCATGACGCCTTCCTTCGGCTATTGGCTGCTGGTCTACGCCGCCGTGGCCATCATCGCGCTGATCGTGTTGATCGCCCGTTACCGGCTCAATCCGTTCATTGTCATCACCCTGATTTCCCTCGGCCTGGCGCTGGTTGCCGGAATGCCACCATCGGCGGTGGTCGGTGCGTATGAGGCCGGGGTCGGCAAGACGCTGGGGCATATTGCGCTGGTGGTGGCGCTGGGGACGATGCTTGGCAAGATGATGGCCGAGTCTGGCGGCGCCGAGCAGATGGCGCGCACGCTGATCGAAAGGTTCGGCGAGAAGAACGCGCATTGGGCGATGGTCTGCATTGCGTTTCTGGTCGGCTTGCCGCTGTTTTTCGAAGTCGGTTTCGTCTTGCTGGTGCCGATCGCGTTCACCGTGGCCCGTCGGGTTGGCGTGTCGATTCTGATGGTCGGTCTGCCGATGGTTGCGGGCCTCTCGGTGGTGCATGCGCTGGTGCCGCCGCACCCGGCGGCGATGCTCGCGGTGCAGGCCTATCAGGCGTCGGTCGGGCAGACCTTGCTGTACGCCATCGCGATCGGCATTCCGACCGCGATCATTGCCGGCCCGTTGTACGCCAAATTCATTGTGCCGCGCATTCAATTGCCGGCGGACAACCCGCTGGAAAAGCAATTCCTCGATCGCGAGCCGCGCGACAAACTGCCGGGCTTCGGCATCACCATGGCGACCATTCTGCTGCCGGTGGTGTTGATGCTGATCGGCGGCTGGGCCAATCTGATTTCCACACCCGGCAGCGCGTTCAATCAGTTTCTGCTGTTCATCGGCAACTCGGTGATCGCGCTGTTGTTGGCAACCTTGCTGAGCTTCTGGACGCTGGGCATCGCTCAGGGTTTCAACCGCGAATCGATCCTCAAATTCACCAACGAATGCCTCGCGCCGACCGCCAGCATCACCTTGCTGGTCGGCGCCGGCGGTGGCCTGAACCGGATTCTGGTGGATGCCGGCGTCACCGATCAGATCGTCGGCCTCGCTCACGAATTTCACCTGTCACCGCTGATCATGGGCTGGCTGTTCGCAGCGCTGATGCGTGTCGCGACCGGTTCGGCAACCGTAGCGATGACCACCGCATCAGGCGTTGTCGCGCCGGTGGCCATCGGTCTGGGTTATCCACACCCGGAGCTTTTAGTGCTGGCGACCGGCGCGGGCTCGGTTATCTTTTCCCACGTCAACGACGGCGGGTTCTGGTTGATCAAGGAATACTTCAACATGACCGTTGCGCAGACGTTCAAGACCTGGACCGTGCTCGAGACATTGATCTCGCTGGTGGCTTTCGCGCTGACCGTCGGCCTTTCTTATTTGTTGTAACCGGAGCCTGCCGCCCATGGACATCCTCTACCAGATCCGCGCCCGCCAGGATTCCTTCAGCGCCGGCGAGGGGCGCATCGCGCGGTTGATGCTCGACGACGTCGGGTTTGCCGCCAGCGCCAGCCTCGAAGACCTCGCGCAAGGGGCCGAGGTCAGCACCGCCACGCTGTCGCGCTTTGCCCGCACGGTTGGCTGCCGTGACTTGCGCGATCTGCGCCTGCAACTGGCTCAGGCCAGCGGCGTTGGCAGTCGTTTTCTCGACCCGGCGGGCATGCCTGAGCAGTCGGCGTTCTACGGGCAGATCGTCGGCGACATCGAAACCACGCTGCGCCAGCATCTGGCCGGTTTCGATGAGTCGCGCTTCGCCGACGCAGTGAAATTGCTCAGCCAGGCGCGGATGATTCACGCGTTTGGCATGGGCGGATGCTCGACCCTGTGCAGCGATGAATTGCAGGTGCGCCTGGTGCGCCTCGGCTACCCGATTGCGGCGTGCCACGACGCGGTGATGATGCGCGTCACCGCCGCCAGCCTCAACGCCGAGCAAGTGCTGATCGTTTGCTCGCTGACCGGCATCACCCCGGAGCTTTTGGAAACCGTCGAACTGGCGCGCAACTACGGCGCGCGCATCCTCGCCATCACTCGCGGCGATTCACCGCTGGCCGAGCTGGCCGACGTCGTTCTGCCGCTGCAAGGCGCGGAAACCTCGTTCATCTACAAACCGACCGCGGCGCGCTACGGCATGCTGCTGGCCATCGACGTGCTCGCCACCGAGCTGGCGCTGGCCAGCCCCGAAGACAATCAAGAACGTTTGCGGCGAATCAAACTCGCCCTCGACGAATACCGAGGCGGCGACGATCACCTGCCGCTGGGAGACTGACATGCAGTACGACACCCTGATCCGCAATGCTCTGGTCATCGACGGCAGCAACACGCCCGGCTATCGCGCAGACGTGGCGATTCTCAATGGTCGCATCGAGCGCATCGGCGACCTGCACGATGCCCGCGCCACGGAAGAAATCGACGCCGCCGGCCGCGTGCTGGCGCCGGGGTTCATCGACGTGCACACCCACGACGACACCGTGGTCATCCGCCAACCCGAGATGCTGCCCAAGCTCAGCCAGGGCGTGACCACGGTGATTGTCGGCAACTGCGGCATCAGCGCTTCGCCGGTCACTTTGAAGGGCAATCCACCCGATCCGATGAACCTGCTCGGCAGCGCAGCGGCGTTCGTTTACCCGCGTTTCCGCGACTACCGCGCCGCGGTCGAAGCGGCCAACCCCACGTTGAACGTTGCCGCACTGGTCGGTCACACGGCGCTGCGCAGCAATCACCTCGACGACTTGTTGCGCACCGCAACGCCCGGCGAAATCGCCGCCATGCGCGAGCAACTGCGCGACAGCCTCGAGGCCGGCGCGTTGGGTTTATCCACAGGCCTGGCCTATGCCAGCGCCTTCAACGCGTCCACGGATGAAGTCATGCAATTGACTGAAGAGCTGGCGGCGTTCGGCGCGGTGTACACCACCCATTTGCGCAGCGAATTCGCCCCGGTGCTGGAAGCCATGGACGAAGCCTTTCAAATCGGCCAGCACGCGCAATCGCCTGTGATCATTTCCCACCTCAAATGCGCCGGCGTCGGTAACTGGGGGCGCAGTCCGCAATTGCTCGCAGCGTTGGAAGAGGCAGCTAAATCCCATCCGGTCGGCTGCGATTGCTACCCGTACGCGGCGAGTTCCTCGACGCTGGATTTGAAGCAGGTCACCGACGCTCATCGCATCACCATCACCTGGTCGACTCCGCACCCGGAAGTCAGCGGGCGCGACCTGATCGACATCGCTGGCCAATGGAAACTGTCGCTGGAAGAAACCGCGAAGCGTCTGCAACCGGCCGGCGCGGTGTACTACGGCATGGACGAGGCCGATGTCAGAAGAATCCTCGCCAATCCGCTTTCGATGGTCGGCTCTGACGGACTGCCCGAAGACCCATTTCCGCATCCGCGCCTGTGGGGCGCTTTCCCACGGGTGCTCGGCCATTTCAGCCGCGACGTCGGCCTGTTTCCGTTGCACACCGCCGTGCACAAGATGACTGGGCTGTCGGCGGCGCGTTTTGGCTTGCAGGAAAGAGGCGAGATTCGTGAAGGACATTGGGCGGATCTGGTGTTGTTTGATCCGGCGACCGTGCGTGACGTCGCCGATTTCAACGATCCGCAGCGGGCGGCGCAGGGGATTGACGGGGTTTGGGTCAACGGCGTTTTGAGTTATCGCGGCGGGCAGGCGAATGGGAGCCGCGCGGGGCGGTTTCTGGCACGCGAAGGTGATTTGCGCAAAGGATTTCATTGATCGAGACTCTCCTGTAGGAGCTGCCGAAGGCTGCGATCTTTTGATTTTATAAAGTGATGGCACTATGAGATTAAAGAAAGCCATCAAAAAGCCGATTTGTTGACATCCTCCCCGGCTACACTGTGGGGCCAATCAGTCAGGGAGCACCCCATGAGCTTCGGCAAAACCACCCCGATTCTGCGGATCTTCGATGAGGCCAAGGCTGTCGAGTTCTACGTCGATTTTCTGGGTTTCAAGATCGACTGGCAGCATCGCTTCGAAGCCAATTTTCCGCTGTATCTGCAGGTGTCGCGGGGCGAATGTGTGCTGCATCTGTCCGAGCATCACGGCGATGCGTGCCCGGGTTCGGCGCTGCGTATCGAGACCGATGAGCTGGAGGCGTTTCAACAGCAATTGATCGCCAGGAACTACACCTTTTCCCATCCGCAGATTCAGGCGATGCCGTGGGGCAGCCAGGACATGACCGTTGCCGATCCGTTTGGCAATCGGTTGGTGTTTACCAATGCGATCAGTCTTTGAGCTGGACGCCTGGCGCGACCTGACCTCTTGGGATTGCCCGCAGGCATCAGTAATACTTGCGAGCGCTCACCTCATTCCGTCGGCACCAACCGATCCAGCACCCGATTCACCGCCATCTCCGCGACCATCACAATCTGCGCAATGCCCTGCAACGTCTTGCGTTGCGAGCCGTTCACCAGCCCTGCCTGATCGTTGAGCATTACCGTCGCTGAGCCCAGGGTTTCGCAGGCGTCGGCCAACAGCGATTCGTTGTCGGCCTCGGGATTGGCCATGTACAGCGTGTTGGGTTTGTAGGGTGGGGCCATGAATTCAGCGCCAGACGTGCCGAGGTAATGGTCGAGCGCGCGATCGGCGGCTTCGTGGAATTTCTTTGAATCGGGGGCTTCGTAGGGCGGTGCCGGGTCGGTGGTTGGCGGGTTTGGGGTTACTTTGAACATGAATGCTTGCCTCGTAATGAAGCTGCATCCGTTTCGCCGCTAAGCAAAGGGAGGCAGCTGTGCGCAAGTTAGCGGACCGGTAAGCATTCAACCCGGTGCATCCGAAGATGCCATGCGCACAGCCACCATCGAGCGCAGGCGTGAGCCTGACTGATTGGACCTGTACAACCGGAATGCTGTCCGAGCCGCTAAGCTCGATCACTGAGAAATCAGTGACCGAATCAAGTTACCGGCAGGCCCCCAGGCGCACAAGCCGGCGGATTCTGGCGCAGGCGTAGGCAGCGGCGCAAGGATTTGTGGGTGGTTTCGCTGAATGTCTGGTGGCTTTAAACAGTTGCGCCGAAACGTGTTTAATCGGTGTGGCGAAGGGGCCGGCACATTCACCGCCGATTGCGCAACCGAAACTCCCCCGGCGGCATACCGCGCCAGCTCTTGAACGTGCGATGAAACGAGCGCGGTTCGGTGAAGCCCAGATATTGCGCAATGTCCTGAATCGGCAACGTGCTGTTGAGCAAATAGTGCTCCGCCAGTTCCTGACGCAACTCATCAAGAATCTGCTGATACGACGTCCCCGCGTGCTGCAATTGCCGCTGCAACGTGCGCACCGAAACGCTGAGCTGTTCGGCCACTTGCTCCTTGCGCGGCAAGCCCTCCTTGAGCAAACCGCGCAGGATGTTTTTCACCTGCTGCGCCAGTGACACATCCTCCAGCGTCGCCAGCAGACCCATCGCATGTTCTTCCAGGGTTCGCAGCAGTTGCGCATCGGCCTGGCGCAGCGGCAACTGCAAATAAACCAGCGGCACCACCAGCGCCGAATACGCCTGATCGAACCGCACCGGGCAACCGAAAAACGCCTCGTACTCGGCCTGCGTCACCTCATCCGGCCGCGCATGCTCCAGCCATACGCAGGCCGGCGACAGCTGCGTGTCGGCGATCCAGCGCGCGTAGTGCAGCCACGAACCGAGCACATTTTCCACCAGATGCCGACGAATCCGTGGCCGCTGGAAACGGCAGGTCCAGATCAGATGCACGTGCTCGTTCTGCACCTCGGCGCGGCTGACGCCCATGTCGCCGACGAGTTTTTCGAACGGCATGATCCGGCTCATCGCGTCGCCCAACGTCGCGCAATTCATGGTGATGTAACCGAGCACGCTCCACGAATTGGGCAGGACGAAACTTGCCGCATGCAGGCCGAACAACCCATCGCCGGAGTGCTCGCAGAAATAATCCAGCAAGCGCTCGTGTACCTCACCCGGCAGGCGCAACGTGTTGTCGCTCAACTGCTGCGCCTGCAACCCGGCCGCCGCCAACGCAGGCTCGATGGCCATGCCCAACTGTTCGGCATGGCGCAGGTATTTGAGCAACGGCGGAACAGAAGTGAAGCCGAGCGATGGCATGGTCGCGGTCCTTTGATCGACGGCGCGTGAGTGAATGAATGCCGCAAGGTAAGTGGATTGCCCGGCGAAAGTAAATGCCCGGACGTTTGGCGCCATTCGCTACAGGATCTGGCCGGATGCGACCGTGACAGATCCACAGCGCTGACTAGTATGCAAGCTTGATCCGACGGCAGAAAAAGGACACCCGCATGCGACGCTGGAACGGCTGGGGAGAGGCAGGCACGGTGGTCGAACTGCCGGCCCAGGGCGCGACATTTCTCCACGAACGCTTGGGCGCTGGCCGGGCATTGCCCGATGCGACCCTGGCAGCGGCGTTGGCGCAAGTGCCGACCTCGCGGCTGGTGCCGCACCGTTTATACAGCGTCGACACTCACGACCGCCTGCTGCACGCGCGCGGCCAGAGCCTGCCGGACTGGCTGGCGTTGCGCGAAGGCGTGCTGGGCACGTATCCCGATGCCGTGGCGTTTCCCGAGACCGCTGAGCAGATCCGCCAATTGCTCGCGCTCGCCCATGATCAGGATTTATGCCTGATTCCCTATGGCGGCGGCACGTCGGTGGCCGGGCACATCAATCCGCCGACGTCACCGCGGCCGGTGCTGACGGTGTCGCTGGCGCGGATGAATCGCCTGACCGACCTCGACGAACAGAGCCTGCTGGCGACGTTCGGCCCCGGCGCCAGCGGGCCGCAAGTGGAAAGCCAGTTGCGCGCGCGCGGCTACACGCTGGGGCATTTTCCGCAGTCGTGGGAGCTGTCGACCCTGGGCGGTTGGGTGGCCAGTCGTTCCAGCGGCCAGCAGTCGTTGCGCTACGGGCGGATCGAGCAATTGTTCGCTGGCGGCACCCTGGAAACGTTCGCCGGGCCTCTGCAGATTCCAACCTTTCCCGCGTCGGCGGCAGGTCCCGATCTGCGTGAAATGGTGCTTGGTTGCGAGGGCCGTTTCGGGATCATTTCCGAGGTCAAAGTGCGGGTCAGTGCGTTGCCGGCGGACGAGCGTTTCTACGGTGTGTTCCTGCCAGACTGGCCGCAGGCGTTGCAAGCGATCCGGCAACTGGCGCAGGCGCGCGTACCGCTGTCGATGCTGCGTCTGTCGAACGCGGTGGAAACCGAAACGCAACTGGCGCTGGCCGGCCATCCGCAGCAGATCGCCTGGCTGGAAAAGTACCTCAAGTGGCGCGGCGCCAGCGGCGGCAAATGCCTGCTGACCTTCGGCGTCACCGGCAATCGCCAGCAAAACGCACTGTCGCTGAAACACGCGCGCCAACATCTGAAAGCCTTCGGCGGCGTGTTCACCGGCACCCTGCTGGGCAAGAAGTGGGCGCAAAACCGCTTCCGCTTTCCCTACCTGCGCGAAAACCTGTGGAACGCCGGTTATGTGGTCGACACGCTCGAAACCGCCACCGACTGGAGCAACGTCGACCACTTGCTCAGCCTGATCGAAAACAGCCTGCGCGACGCCCTGGCGGCCGAGGGCGAACGCGTGCATGTGTTCACTCACCTCTCGCACGTTTACGGCGAAGGCTCGAGCATTTACACCACTTACGTGTTTCGCCCGGCAGCGGACTACGCCGCGACGCTGGCGCGCTGGCGGGTGCTCAAGCACGCGGCCAGCCAGACCATCGTCGACAACCACGGCACCATCAGCCATCAGCACGGCGTCGGCAAGGATCACGCGCCGTATCTGCTGCGCGAAAAAGGCCTGCTGGCGATGCAGACGTTGCAGGCGCTGAGCGAACATTTCGACCCGCAGGGGCGTCTCAATCCCGGCACGTTATTGCCAGAGTCGCGGCCATGACTGCGCACTGGAACGCGCAATGGCGTGAACAGATTCTGCCGACGCTGGCAGATGAAACCTGGGACCTGATCGTCATCGGCGGCGGCATCAGCGGCGCCGGAATTGTCCGCGAAGCCGCGCGCCGGGGCTGGCGCTGTCTGCTGTTGGAGCAGCGCGATTTTGCCTGGGGCACCTCCAGCCGATCATCGAAAATGGTCCACGGCGGTTTGCGGTACATCGCCAAGGGCCAGTGGCGCCTGACCCGCGATTCGGTGCGCGAGCGCCAGCGACTCCTCGACGAAGCGCCGGGGCTGGTCGAGCCGATGAGTTTCATGATGCCGCACTATCGCGGCGGCTTTCCCGGGCCGCGCGTCATGGGCGGCTTGCTCTCGGTTTACGACGCGCTGGCGGGGCGGCGCAATCATGGTTTTCATGACGCGCAGCAACTGCGTTTTCTCGCGCCGGGGGTGAAGGAAAACGGCCTGCTTGGCGGCAGCTGTTTTGTCGATGCGCTGACCGATGATGCGCGACTGGTCATGCGCGTACTGCACGAGGCGCGGGCCGACGGCGCGGTGGTCATTAATGGCGTGCGGGTCACGCAATTGCTGCGCGAAGGCGGGCGGGTGTGTGGGGTTCAGGTCGAAGATGGGGAGGGCGGCACGACGCTGCAATTGCGCTCCGCTGTGTTGGCCGTAGCCACGGGCGCGTGGGCTGAGCGCTTGCGTCCGGCTGAAGCAGCGAAGCAATTGCGACCGTTGCGTGGCAGTCATCTGTTGCTGCCGGGCTGGCGGTTGCCGGTGGCGCAGGCGTTCACCTTTCTGCATGCGCGCGACCGGCGTCCGGTGTTTGTGTTTCCGTGGGAAGGCGCGACGGTGGTCGGCACCACGGACCTCGATCACCGCGAAGATCTCGACCAGAGCGCACGCATTTCCCGCGAAGAACTCGACTATCTGCTCGCCGCGTGCCAGCAGCAATTTCCCGGCGCCGAAATTGGTGTCGACGATGTGCTGTCGACCTGGTCAGGCGTGCGTCCGGTGGTCGGCAGCGCGACGGGTGCGCAGCAGGGCAAGCCGTCCAACGAGACTCGCGAACATGTGTTGTGGCAGGAGCCGGGTTGCGTGACTTTGGCCGGCGGCAAACTGACCACATTTCGCCCGCAAGCGATCGAAGTGCTCAAGGCGTGTGCGGTGATGCTCGGGCGCTCTTTTGTCGATGACGGCGCGCCGGTGTTCGCCGCTGTGCCGCCGCTGCCAATTCCAGGACTGAGCGCCAGTCAATGGCGACGCTTGGCCGGGCGTCACGGTCGAGACCTGCCGAGGCTGGCGAAACTGCTTGGCGAACTCGGTCCGGAAACGGTTGGCGCCACCGATACGTTGTGGGCCGAACTGGCGTTCGCCTGCGAGGCGGAAATGATTCTGCACCTGGATGATCTGCTGCTGCGCCGCACCCGTTTGGGCCTGTTGCTGCCGCGCGGTGGCGAGGATTATTTGCCTGCGATTCGCACGCTCTGCCAGCCGCGATTGGCCTGGAACGATGAGCGCTGGCAAGCGGAAATCCAGCGCTACTGTTTGCTGTGGCTGCGCGATCACGGCTTGCCGCAGATCACGTCATGAAATACCTATTGGCGATCGACAACGGTACCCAGAGCGTGCGCGCATTGCTCTTCGATCTGCAGGGCAACTTGCTCGGCAAAGGCAAAGTCGATCTGCAGGCGTACTACTCGACGCAACCCGGTTGGGCCGAGCAGGATCCGGAGTATTACTGGGCGAAACTCGGCGAGGCCTGTCAACAACTCTGGCAGCAGACCGGCATCGACCGCACGCAGATTGCCGGCGTGTCCCTGACCACCCAGCGCGGCACGATGATCAATGTTGATGCCGAGGGCAAACCGCTGCGCCCGGCAATTGTCTGGCTCGATCAACGCCAGACTCAAGTTAAGGGCGGCATCAAGGGACCGTGGGGCTGGCTGTTCAAATTGGTCGGTGCCCGGGCGACGGTGAATTATTTTCGCGCCCAGGCCGAGGCCAACTGGATCGCCCGGCATCAACCTGACGTGTGGGCGGCGACCGACAAAGTTCTACTGCTCTCGGGCTTTCTTACTCATCGCCTGTGCGGGCGTTTCGTCGACTCGGTCGGCTGTTGCGTCGGCTATCTGCCCTTTGACTTCAAACGGCTGAAATGGGCGGCCCCGCGTGACTGGAAATGGCAGGCACTGGCGGTGCGCCCCGAGCAGTTGCCGACCCTGCACAAACCCGGCGAAACCCTCGGCTACATCACGACTGAGGCCGCCCGCCACACGGGCATTCCCGAAGGCCTGCCGTTGATTGCCGCAGGCGCCGACAAGGCTTGCGAAGTGATCGGCGCCGGCGTGGTCGATGCGAGCACCGTGTGCCTGTCCTACGGCACCACCGCGACCATCACCAGCACCCGCTCACGCTACCTGGAAATCGTCCCGCTGATCCCACCGTACCCCTCGGCCGTGCCCGATCAGTACAACTGCGAGGTGATGATCTATCGCGGCTACTGGATGGTCAGCTGGTTCAAGAACGAGTTCGGCCTGCGCGAAATGCAGCAGGCAAAAGCGCAGGGGATCGAGCCGGAGCAACTGTTCGACGCACTGGTCGAGGCGGTGCCACCCGGCTCGATGGGATTGATGCTGCAACCCTACTGGTCACCGGGCATTCGCGAACCGGGCGTGGAAGCCAAAGGCGCAATGATCGGCTTCGGCGACGTGCACACCCGCGCGCACATTTACCGGGCGATTCTCGAAGGCCTGGCCTACGCGCTGCGCCAGGGCATGGAGAATATCGAGCGACGTTCAAAGGTCTCGATCCAGCGCCTGCGCGTCGCCGGCGGCGGCTCGCAAAGCGATGCTGCCATGCAACTGACCGCCAACATCTTCGGCCTGCCTGCAGAGCGCCCGCATGTGTATGAAGCGTCCGGGTTGGGGGCGGCGATCTGTTGCGCGGTGGGGTTGGGATTGCACAGGGATTACCCATCGGCCATTGCGGCGATGACCCGGGTTGGAGCGGTTTTTACGCCGCAGCCTCAAGCTCAGAAGGTTTATGAGCGGTTGTACACAGAGGTGTATCTGCGGATGTATCGCCAGCTCAAACCGCTGTACCAAAGCATTCGCAAAATCACTGGCTACCCCGAATAGTGCTGACACCACAGATTCCGGTGGGGAGCGGGTTTGGCGTGTGCTCAGAATCCGGGCCGCGACAACAAACCAGTGTGGGACGGGCTTGCCCGCGAATGCTGAGCATCAGTCAGCAATGATTTTTTTGACCCGCCACTTTCGCGAGCAAGCCCGCTCCCACAGGGATTTGCGGCGGGATCGAAATCCAGCGGGGCACACAAATCAGTTGTGGGAGCGGGCTTGCCCGCGAATGCTGAGTGTCAGTCAGCGACGATTTTTTTGACCCGCCGCTTTCGCGAGCAAGCCCGCTCCCACAGGGATTTTGCGGCGGGATCGAAATCCAGCGGGGCACACACATCAGTTGTGGGAGCGGGCTTGCCCGCGAATGCTGAGTGTCAGTCAGCGACGATTTTTTTGACCCGCCACTTTCGCGAGCAAGCCCGCTCCCACAGGGATTTGCGGCGGGATCGAAATCCAGCGTGGCACACAGATACATTGTGGGAGCGGGCTTGCTCGCGAAGGCGGTGGGTCAGCCAAAGTGGTTTTGATTGACCCACCGCAATTGCGGGCAAGCCTCAGCGCAAGACGAAATCAAACGCGGAAGTGGCTGACCATCTGCTGCAGCTGACCACCCAGACGCGCCAGTTCAACACTCGACGCGGCCGTCTCATCACTCGCTGCGGCGGTCTGCTCGGACACGTCGCGCACGTTGATGATGCTGCGGCTGATCTCTTCGGCCACGGCGCTTTGCTGTTCAGCCGCCGCAGCGATCTGCTGGTTCATCGACTGGATGTTCGACACCGTGCGGGTGATGTTTTCCAGCGAGGCGCCGGCCTTGCGCGTCAGGGCGACGCTGCTGTCGGTCAGCGCGCGGCTGTTGTTCATCACTGCAGAAACCTGCTGGGTGCCGTTCTGCAGACCGGCGACCAGACCTTCGATTTCCTCGGTCGATTTCTGCGTGCGTTGAGCCAAACCGCGCACTTCATCTGCAACCACGGCGAACCCACGCCCGGCTTCACCGGCACGCGCTGCTTCGATCGCGGCGTTGAGTGCGAGCAGGTTGGTCTGTTCGGCGACAGCCTTGATCACGTCCATAACGCTGCCAATCTTGTCGCTTTCCTGTTGCAACACGCTCATCGCTTCGGTCGAACGCACCACTTCGCTGGCCAGACGTTCGATCTGCGCGATGGCTTCGTTTACAACCTTGTCGCCTTCACGGGCTTCGCCGTCCGCCGCAGCGGCGGCTTGCGACGCTTCTTCGGCATTGCGCGCAACTTCCTGCACGGTGGCAGTCATTTCGTGCATGGCAGTGGCGACCTGATCGGTCTCGACTTTCTGACTGTTCACACCGGCACTGGTCTGCTCGGTCACCGCCGAGAGTTCTTCGGCGGCGCTGGCGATTTGGGTGACGCCGTCGCGGATGCCACTGATCAAATCACGCAGGGTCACGCCCATGCGCGCGATGCCTTGCTGCAACACGCCGAGTTCGTCGCGGCGAGTGACGGTGACGTTCTGGGTCAGGTCGCCGCTGGCGATGCGCTCGACCACGGCCAGGGTTTCCTGCAGCGGGCGGGTGATCTGACGGGTAATGATCACCGCCGCAATCACACCAACCAGCAGCGCCAGCAACGTGCTGATCAACTGAAAGGTGCGCGCCTGAGCACTTTCGGCGTCACGGCGATCAAGCTGAATCTGGTACAACTGCTCGCTCAGGGCGACGATGGTGGTGCCCTGATCGGTCATTTCCTTGCGCGCCTGCACGGCATCGGCATTGGCGTTCTTGTACGCCATCAACGCACTGCGATAGCTGGTCAGCGCGGTTTCCAGTTGGCGCAAGGCGTCCTGTTGAGTCGCGGCAAATTGTGTATTCAGCGGTTTGAGGCTGGCGACGGCCGCGTCGATCTGGCCGACGGCTTTCTGCTCGGTCTCGGCGTTGCTGGTCGCGGTGTAACCACGCACTTCATAGCGCGCGAGGATGAACGCTTCCTTCGCCGCGGTAACCGCCTGGAACTGCTCGAAACGCTGATCGCTCAACTCCATCTGCTGCACGCGCTGGCTGATCGACTCGATCAGGTTGTAAGCGGTCTGGGCGTTGGCGCTCATGGTGTCGCGCGCGCTGTTGCCGGTGCGATAGGCGTTGCGCATTTTGTTCAGCGAGGTCTGGTATTCAGCGATGGTTGCCGCCTGCTGCTTGAGCAGTGCGACGTTCTCAGGACTCTTGAATTTGCTGATCAGCGCCTGCTGCTGTGCGGCGAAACTTTCAAGGGTGGTCTGCACATTCTGTGCGGCGGTTTCGTCGCCGTTGGTCAGCATGTATTGCAGGCGCACCACGCGCAATTTGGTCAGGCCGGCGTTGAGCTGGGTGATGTCGCTCATCCAGTTGCTGCGGTCGATCAGGCCGCCGAGGCTGGTCCAGCCGGTCAGCGCCAGAATGCAGGTCAGGGCCAGCACGAGGCCGAAGCCCAGGCCGAGTTTCATGTTCACGCTGATGTTACCGAACCAGCTATTCATGCAAATCCTCCAGAAACGTTGGGTTTCTTGGTCGTCAGTTAGGCTGGAAGATTGTTGTTCTTTTGAGCCAGCAGGGGTGTTAGCAGGTCTGTATCGGCCGCAAACCCGAGAGCTGAAAGGATTTTGTCAGATGGTTTGGAACCCCTCAGCCCAGACGCCGCGACCAACGCTGATCCGGCGCCTCGAACCCGGGATTGAGCAGCGCCGTCAGCACATGGTCCTGCCAGCGCCCGGCGATATTCAGATACGCCTTCGCATAGCCCTCGCGCTCAAAGCCCAAACGTTCGAGCAAACGCGCACTGCGCTCATTGCCAGGAATGTAATTGGCCATGATCCGATGCAGATTCTGCGTATCGAACATATAACCAATCCCCGCTTCCAGCGCCTCCTGCATCAAACCCTGACCCTGATGCGCTTCATCAATGTGATAACCCAGATAACACGCCTGAAACGCCCCGCGAATGATGCCGCTGAAATTGCAGGCCCCGATCATTTGCTGACCATCTGGCGACAGCAGCGCGAAATGCATCGCCAGGCCTGCTTCGAAGGCGCTGGCCTGGATCTCGAGGCGACGGCGGATGTTCGCGGTGGAGAAGTAATCGGTGGTGCGGATGGGCGACCAAGGGGCCAGGTGCCGCTGGTTGCGCTGGTAGAACGCGCTTTCGAGCTTGGCCTGATCGGGGGACAGGATCGCCAGCGTGAGGCGCGGGCAGGGCAGGGATAACAGTGGCATCGAGCGCTCCTTGGCGAGGGATCTGCCGGCAGAGTCGCGTATATGCCGGGGAGGGGCAAGGTGCGCAGAAATCAGGGACGAAAAAAAGCCCGCCAGGAGCGCGGGCGAACCGTAGTTTCTTGAATGAGCAGGAGGATTTTATCGGTTCGCGGGGCGGGGCGCGGTGAAGAAAAATTCACGTCGAAACAGGCGCATCAATTTTTCGCCATGCTTTCTGACGGGCCGTTGCCCAGTTACCGCCACAGGCTTCAATGCCTGCAAAACCAAGCGATGATTTTCAGGACATCTTTGCTCACAAAGTCGCGCATGGCGAAATTTTGATACTACACGTCGAGTTGGCGGGAGCGACGAGGGCCTGACGACGATTATTGTTTTCGCACAAATGCAGGAAACAAAAAATCATGTTGCCGTTGATTGAAAGAACAGACTGTCACGTTCATTTTTTTACTTCGCAAGACCTGCTTCGAGTATCTGCTGCACTGCCCTATGCATTACCCGCGCCGCACTCGCTGACGGTTTATCTGGATAACTTGATCGATGCCGGTATTGCTCCGACGCTGATCAACAACGTTCATCTAAGTATTTTGCCGGACTCGGAAAACGTATTTGCCTCGTTTGACGAACTCAAGAGTCTTCAGGCGGCCAGCCCTCAGCGCTACGGCGGCGTGAGGTTAGTGGGGACGATCAAGGCAGACCCCGCTTACGCCACCCGGCAACGACTATCGCACCCACAGGTAATTGGCGCCCGCATCGTTTTGCACGATGCACGGCCGGAAACCGTTTCTCCTCTCCACTTCAGTGATCAACAGTGGCAAGCGTTTTATCAACGCCTGCAACCGCACCAGCATCTGCACATTTACGCGAAAGAAGCCGAGACCAATTTGCGGGTACTGCGCCAGATCCCTCGCGATGTGCGGGTCATCATCGATCACCTGGGCACCTGTCACCGTGAGCGGGGCATCGCCGAGCCTGCCTGGATCGCGCTGCTTGCTGAAGCCTGCGCGCGCGGCAACGTGTGGTTCAAGGGGCCCGGCTATCGAACCAGCAGCCACCCCGAAGAAACCGCTCGTTTCGTGACGCAAATAGTCCGCGCCGTCGGCGCAGACAAGATCCTGCTGGAAGCAACCGATGCGCCTCATGTCGGAACGGACAACGATGGAGCCAATTATTCCGAGCTGTTCGATCCGAACAAGGCGTTCAACTTTGTAGATGCCGTTGCACGGCATGTTTCCCAAGCAAGCGAAATTCCTGTTAGCCAACTTCTGCGAGGAGCGTCTGGCCAGTTGGCAAGTTGACCTACGCCCACACCTCTCACTTCGAGATCACTCACAAATGACGAACATTACAACAAGAGACATCAACTTCAGCGTCAAGTACGGCGATGAAACCCTCAGCCTCAAAGGCACGGTATTTCAGCCAGAACAACGCGACGCTGCCTCGCAAAAACTGCCACCGCTAATTTTCAACTCAGGGTTCACCGGTGGAGTCACGATGTACGGCCAACTGTTTGGTCGCGCCTTGGCGGCCCTTGGTTATCGGGTCATGACGTATGACGTGGCAGGTTTCTTTTCCAACAAGCACATCCGTAACGCCGTCGAATCAGGTGGCAAGGTCATCACTAACGTCATTCTCGAAGACCAGAAAGATGAAGTGCTGGGAGCCGTTGCCTGGGCGCGCGAAACTTTCGGTGAGATGCCGGCGGTCGCATCGTGGGCGATCGGCTCGGTGGCCAGCCTTGCAGCGGTGGCTGAACTCGCCGCAGCGGGCGCTGAGCAGATCCGCTTCTGGGTGCCGATGAGCTACACCAACATCCGCAACTTGCAGGCCTTGCGCGCAGACCCGGCGGCGGCCGATGCGGCCATTGTGCAACTCGCCGATGACGCGCCGATCCCGCCGTTCGACACCGGCACCGGTGAGACCCGACTCGGTTACTACCCGCTGGATCCTGAAACCCAGGCGTATGTCGACCTGCAGTTGGGCGGTTATACCGAAGCGGGGGGCGCGGACCGTTGGCCGGGCTGCACCTGGGTGACGGCGAAATCCTACAAGTCCTGTGTGCAATATGACCCGGAGCAATCCATCGAAGGCGCAACAGGCTTTCCGCCCGCGCTGATCATCCACGGTGCCGACAACACTTTGCACATGCCATCGGAATCTGTGCGTCTGCATCAAAACTATCCGGGCGATGCCGGCCCGCATGCGTTCATCATTCCGAAGATGCAGCATGGTCAGCAGAATCAGGCCGACAACCCGGTATTCAAATCGATGATCGAGAGTATCGACGAAGCCATCCGCACGCGTGGCTGATCCGCTCGCCATTCTTCTGCGAGACCTCGGGTATTGAGGCCTCGCAGCGATTGCCCAGCATGGCGGAGTGTGTGCCGGTCTGGCTGAATGCGTGCCCAGCCCCTAACATGGCGGGTCAAAAGCCGTCTGCTTGAACGGCTGGTCCCCCTTGAAAGGTTCTGGCGATGACAGCCACCAATGATTCAGCGCCGTCCGGGAATAACGGTCCTACCAAGCGAATCGGGCTGCTCATTCTTCCTCAGTTCTCGATGATGGCCTTGGCGGGTGCCAGCGAGCCGTTGCGTGCCGCCAATCGGTTGTCCGGCAAAACGCTTTATGAGTGGACACTGCTGACTGAGTCAGGCGGACCGGTCAGCTCCAGCAGCGGCATCGAAATCCACACCGTGGCGGTTGATCAGGCGCCGGAACTGGATCGCGTATTTGTCCTCGCCAGCCTGGACACCGAGCGTCAGAAACCACCGAAAATGCTGCGCTTGCTGCAACGTGCCGCATCGCGCGGGGTCACTGTCGGCGCACTGAGCACCGGTACGTTCATCCTCGCCCGCGCCGGATTGCTGGAGGGCAAACGCTGTACGTTGCACTGGGAATCCATTGGTCAGTTTTGCGAAGAATTTCCTACGATCGAGGTCACCCGGGAGCTGTACGTCAACCATGACAACCGCTGGACGTGCGGCGGAGGGACGGCGGCCATCGACCTCATGCTGGCGCAGATTTCACTCGATTTTGGTAACCAGCTTGCGGCGAGTGTCGCCGAACAGTTTCTCCACGCGCGGATCCGTGCGCCGGAAGAGCATCAGCGAATGTCGATCCAGTGGCGGTTCGGCATTCACGATCGCCGGCTGACCGCCGCCATCGCCTTCATGGAGAACAATCTGGAAAGCATCATCGGCATCGAAGAAATCGCCGACCGTTGCAACCTGTCCCATCGCCAACTCGAAAGGCTGTGGCACCAGCACTTCGGCATGACGCCTAAAAAGTTTTATCTGGAGTTGCGGCTGAACGAAGCACGCCGATTGCTGCGTGAGAGCACCCAGCCCATTGCCTCGATTGCCTACAGCTGCGGGTTCGTTTCGGCATCACACCTCGGTGCGGCTTACCGTCGTGTCTGGGGATGTACGCCCGGAGAGGAGCGGCGGAAATTTGATGATGCTCACTCCTGATTTCATTTACATAATGTATCCGTCCAGACCCTTCGGATCTCTCCAGTCGGCACATCCCCTGGCTGACGCATGACCCGTCTGGCAGGCGGATTACCGTACACGTTTGTCACCAGCGACCCGCCTGTTGCCCTGAACCCAATGCGCTGATCAGCGGTTTGGTTTTCTGCGCAACGTCGATTTTTTGATAGAAAACGTCGAGCCCGCAGCTCAGAGTGCCCGCACTGGCGCGGTAAGGTCTTTTCCAGACACGGCGTTCAATCCAGATGCGCGCCGAATAAAAACAACAATGACGTACAGAAGGCACAACCCTCATGGAAACCTTGCGTTTCATTCAGGAAAACGGCGGGCTGATCAGTCTGCTGCTCGGCCAGCACCTGCTCATTGTGGCGATAGCGGTGGGGCTGGCAATTCTGACCGGTGTGCCCGTGGGAGTCGCCATCTCCCAACACCCCAGAACACGTCGTTGGGTCCTGGCCTTCGCCGCAGTTCTGATGACCATTCCTTCCGCCGCGCTGTTCGGGCTGATGATTCCGGTGCTATCGCAGATCGGCTACGGGATCGGCGTGGTGCCGGCGGTCATTGCGCTGTTTCTTTACGCCCAATTGCCAATCATCCGTAACACCACCACGGCGATCTCCAACATCGATCCAGCCTTGCGCGAAGCCGCGATCGGCATGGGCATGTCGACCGGGCAACGATTGCGCAAGGTTGAGCTACCTGTTGCGGTGCCGCTGATCATGGCCGGCGTGAGGATGGCGACCGTCATCAACATTGGCATCGCTGCCATCGCGGCTTATATCGGCGCCGGCGGCCTGGGCAGCCTGATCATTCGCGGCATCGCCCAATCGGATACTCGACAGCTTCTGGCCGGTGCGATCGTCATCAGTGTCATCGCCATCGCGGCCGATTATGCGCTGTACGGCTTGCAGCGCCTGCTCACGCCGAACGGGTTGAACAAGAACAAACTGGCCACCGGCCGAATGAAGGAAGTGACGACGTGATCCAGATCGAAAACCTGAACAAGCAATTCGGCGCTATCACGGCGGTAGAAGATGTCTCATTCAATGTGGAAGAGGGACAGATCTGCGTACTGCTCGGGCCGTCGGGTTGCGGCAAAACCACGACGCTGAAGATGATCAACCGACTGATCACGCCAACTTCCGGCACCATCAAAATCAATGGCCGCGACACGTCCGAGCTGGACAGCGTCACCCTCAAACGCTCCATCGGCTATGTGATCCAGCAAGTCGGCCTGTTCCCGAATATGACCGTTGAGGAAAACATCTGCGTCGTGCCCGATCTGTTGGGTTGGGACAAGAGCAAAAGCCGTAAGCGCGCGGGCGAGTTGCTGGAAGTGGTCGCGCTGGATCCGGCGAAATTTCTCAAGCGCTATCCGTGCGAGCTTTCCGGTGGGCAACAGCAGCGCATAGGCGTAGCGCGGGCGCTGGCAGCGGACCCGCCGGTGATGCTGATGGACGAGCCCTTCGGCGCCATCGACCCGATCAACCGTGAAGTGATCCAGGACGAATTCAGGCGCATCCAGCGCCTCGTCAACAAGACTGTTTTGTTCGTCAGCCACGACATCGACGAAGCGGTGAAGATGGCCGACTGCGTTGCCTTGTTCCACAACGGAAAGATCCAGCAATTCGGCAGCTCGGATGATTTGCTGGCCCGGCCCAACAGCGAGTTCGTGGCGAACTTCATGGGTGGCGACCGAATCATGAAACGCCTGCGCCTGCTGCGCGCGGCGGATGTCGTCAGCAAGATCGCCCCGCGCCAACACATGCAAATCGTCGGCAGCAGCAGCGGCATCGCTGCCCACTCGCACCTGATCGTCAAACCGGGCGATGACCTGCGCCAGGTACTCTCGCAACTGCTCGGTCGCGGCCAGGACTGGGCACTATGCAACGACTGCGACGGGCGTTTTATCGGCTATGTGCACCAGGCTGACATCCTCGCGCGCCTGGTTGAAAACATCACTCCGGCGGTGCACTGACGATGGCGGACTCACTCAACCGATTCTGGCAGGGGCTGCAGTTTTACTGGGGCGACATCAGCTACCTGACGGTCCAGCATTTACAGATCGTCGCCGTCAGTGGAGTGCTGGCCATCGCCATTGCGCTTCCGTTGGGTGTGTGGATGAGCCGCCCGGCGAACCAGCGTTATGCCATGGCCAGCATGCAAGTCCTGAACGTCGGGCAGGCGATTCCCAAACTCGCACTGTTGGCGTTGGCCATGAGCTTGATCGGTGTTGGCAGCGGGGCGGCCATCATCGGGTTGTTTGTTGCGACCTTGCTCCCCGTCGCGGTCAACACCTGCGAAGGCTTGCGCGCAGTGCCACAGCATCTGGTGGAAGCGGCCGAAGCCATGGGCATGACGCCGAGAGAGACACTGTGGAAGGTCGAAATCCCCAATGCACTGAACGTGATTTTTGCCGGCATCCGCACCGCGCTGGCGATCAACGTCGGCACCGCACCGCTGGCATTCCTGGTCGGTGGCGGCGGACTGGGCGAGTTGATCTTCACCGGGATCGACCTGAACGATTTCGGCATGATGCTGGCCGGCGCCGTAGCGACCGCGCTTCTGGCCATCGCCGTCGACCTCGGCTGATTCAACACATTGCAGTCTCCCGAGGCTTGCGAATGGCCGGGCGCCAATGAATCTGAACACCCTCCATCTGAATCAATAACATGAGGTGCACGATGATTTATCGAATGCTGGCCAGTCTGATCTTCAGCTTTAGTCTCGTTGCCGGTGTTGTCGGCAACGCCTCTGCCAACAACGCAATTGTCGTCGGCGGCAAGAAATTTACCGAACAGCAACTGGTCGCCGAAATGACCGCACAACTATTGCGAGCCAACGGCTACAAGGTCGATAAACGCGCGGATCTGGGTTCGTCGGTATTACGCGCCGCACAGGAGAACGGACAGATCGATGTGTACTGGGAATACACCGGCACGTCCCTGATTACCTACAACAAGATCACTGACAAACTCAGCGCCGAGCAAACCTATAAAAGGATCAGCGAACTCGATGCGCAAAAGGGCATCACCTGGCTGAACCCTTCCAAAGCCAACAACACCTACGCACTGGCCATGCGCAAAGTCGACGCCGAAAAGGGCGGCGTCGTCTCGATCAGCGATCTGGCAAAAAACATCGAAGCGGGCAAATCCTACAAACTCGCATCGAACGCCGAGTTCTTCTCCCGGCCCGATGGCCTGCGCCCTCTTCAGGAGGAGTACGGGTTTGAATTCGAGCGCAAGAATATCGTGCGCATGGATGGCGGGTTGACCTATCAGGCGCTCAGGGATGGTCAGGTTGATTTGGCGTTGGTTCTTTCGACGGATGGACGCATTCCGGCGTTTGGGTTTGTGGTGTTGAAGGATGATAAGGGGTTCTTTCCTGGCTATGCGTTGACGCCGGTTATTCGGACAGAGGTGCTTGAGGCGAGTCCGAAGGTAGGGGAATTGCTGAATGCGCTTTCTTCCAGGCTGGATGACGAGACGATTGCGGGACTCAACTCACGGGTTGATGTGGGGCGGGAGTCGATTGAGGGGGTGTCCAAGGTTTTTTTGCGCGAGAGTGGTTTGCTTTAGTTGCGCTGCGGCCTGGGTTTGGTTTTTTGGATGGACGTGTGGTCTAGCATCAGGTTGACGAGGTGTTAGCGATCGACCAGCCGATATCAGTTCGTAACACCTCGCTGAAGCTCGTTCAAAAACTCCCGTTCACTCCTTTAGCTGCTGCTGGAGGAGCTTGCAAACCTGCGTATTGGCTTCTACGAATGCTTCCCAGCTGAACCGCTGCGCATAGTGCATGCGGTACTGCCGGTCGACCCGGCAGATATCCGGCCGGGTCTCGTAGATCAGGCATTGCTTGTCGGCATCACTGTAATGCCGACATGCGCCGTCACCCCGATCCAGGTACTGCGTCTGTTCCGCCAGATGCACATTGCGGCAGCACAGCCCGCATTGCGTGCAGGGAAACGCCGGTAGCGTCATACCAGCGAAGCCAGCCAGTTGCGGGTGCTGGTCGCGTTACCTGCTTCGAAGGGCAGCTCGATGCCTCGGGCCGCCACTGCCTTCTGCAATATCGTGCTGCGCTGAATTTCGTCATTGCACGCCTCAAGTTCCTGGGTGAAGGCCTGCAACTCCTCCACATCCATGTTGAATTCGACCCGGCCCAGCTCCAGGAGATAACGGTCAAGCTCTGCATTGATTGCCTGGAACTCGCGCACCGTGCCGGCGTGCGGCGTCAAGGATTCAATGAAGGCCCAGAGCTTGCGTGCCATTGCGCTGTGCAACAGAAAGTAGTTCAGGCCAAGGGTCATCACGCCCGTCACCAGCGCTCCGGCGAACGCAGCCAGCTCGGTGCCGAAAGGGAAACTGAGGAACGGCACCAACTGGGTGTAAGCCATAGTGCCCACCACCGTGGCAACGCCCACCGACAACAACGATGTCACCGCCTGACACTGCTCGACGAAGCTCAGTTGGTCGGGGTTGAACACCATCAGCTTGATGGCCTTGACCAGTTGTCCCCACAGCTCGCGGATGATCTTGATCGCCATTGCTTGTGTGGTGGCGAGAATGTTGAAAAGCGTAGTGGTCAGACTCCCGAGCACACCCGCAAACACACCATCCTTGAACGCTACCAGGAAATCGTTGAAACGCGCCTGCACCCGTTTCCAGATGCCTTTGAGCGACTTGTTGATGCCGTCGACGAAGGTCTCCAGGCTGAACGCATGCTTCAGCTTTTCAAGCAGTGCCGGCAGTTGCTCACGCAACTCGAACCATACTTCTGCCATCACCAGCCCGAGCATCTGCCGGGTTCCCATAGCCAAACCTGCATTCCCCGTTGTGTACGCGGTCTGGTGCAGAAACTTGCTGCTGGTGTAGTAGGCTGCATTGATCTGCTGCTCGTAAGGCGCGCGTGCCTCGGCATCACGCTTGCGCATGCCTTCATGGTCCACGGCTTTGAGCTCGTTGATCTTGCTTTCGGTCTTGCGGATCTTGTCTTCCAGCGCACGGGCTTCATGTTGCTGTTGCGGCGTTTCTCGCGGAGCTTTTGCCAACCGTGCGCGGTCGCCCGCCAGCGATTTTTCATGGTTATGGATCAGGCCCGGCAGCCTATCCAGATACTCATTGATCGGCGTCTGCTTCTTCGACTTGTTGACCGTTTCGTGGGTGGTTTGCAAATTGCTGCTTTGGTTGGCCAGTTCCACGCCGCTGAGCCCTGCCAGCACCCGCCCGGCGTCATCGTGGATTTCCTTGGCGCTGATTACATGATCCAGGTTGCGCTGTTCATGGGCAGCCATCACTGTGTTGCGGTAAGGATCATGCAGTGTTCCGGCTGCCTGGCTGGCCTTGTCTTCGCGTCCAGTTGCGATGTAATTGGCGTGTTGGTGGTAGGGCGTAGAGTCATACTCGCCACGCTGCTCGAACCGCTGCTTTTCTGCATCGGTCGCCCATATACCGTTACGTACGTTGTGAAGCGTGTCGACCTCGCCGCCTTGCTTGTCCTTGAACAGCAAAAAATCCAGGCTGAAGCTGGTCGTGAGGCTGGCGATGACGGTTTTTTCGAGCTCTTCGGCCCAGGGGAAGTCTTGTGCTGCGGCGCGCATAGAGGAATCCATGACGAATGTAGGAAGGGAGAAAGCGAAGGCGGGGCTTTTCAGCCCCGCGCGCGAATCACGCAGGTTCTACCTGAGCCGCATTGTTCTGGGTCAGGTTGATCTGCTCCTGCAGCTTGTCGTCATTGAGGATCATTGAACCGTCGGAATCGGTAGCCATGACCGGCACATCGTTTTTGTCTTTGACGACGATGCCGTTCACTTCCTTGACCTTGAACAACGGTGTGGTGATGAGGTCGACAAGGATCGCCGCCAGCATGAAACCATTGTCGACCGAACGCATGATGGCGTCGCCCAGTTTGGCCAGTTCAGCCTGCGCATCCAGCTTGCGAGAGCGAATGTCTTCGAGGCGGTTGTCCATGAATTTGAGGTGTTCGAAGTACTTGTCGAATTGCGCGTACACCGACTTGAGCACGTCGTTGACGTCGAACGCATAATCCTCCGCCTTGCTCAGCTGTTTCTGGGCTTTCTGCAGTTTGGAAACAGCACTGTCCACTTCCCGGTCGGCTTTATGCGCATTCTTCAGTGCTTCATCGCCATGGCTGTCGTAAGCCCAACCGGCGATCGCTAATACCGGGCCCGCAACGGCTGCGCCAAGAATTGCCGTACCGCCCGCCATGCCCAGGCCACCGGTGGCAAGTGAGCCACCTCCAATTGCAGCCAGGGTCGCATTGGTAGCCGCCACGCCGGCCAGCGATGTGATGGCCGTGCCGGTGGACGCGGCGCCCAGTGCCATGACCCCGCCATACACGGCGAAACCCGCAGCAGCACCGGCCGCACCGGCACCAGCGGTTGCGCCCAAAACGCCGACGGCGGTGTAACTGTAGCTTTCGATGCTTTGCAGTTTGTGTTTGGGGATGTTTATTTTCAGCTTGTCCTGACGGCCTGTGTTGAGTTTGAGCAGCAGCTTGTCAGCGAGGGTCTTGAACGCGTCGAATTGCTTGCCGATCTGCAGCTCCTGCTTGCCCAGCGCCTCAAGGGCTGCGTTGGTCGCCTTTTCCTGAATATCGAAGGCGGCCTTTTTATCGGCATAGCGCGTCTTGGCAGCGTTGACGATATCGTCTGCTTCCGAGTGCTTCTGGTAACCGTCGTAGCCTTTTTTGGCACCATATGCAGCACTGACGAGCGCAGCAGCGCCGAGGATCAGGGGAAGTGGCATGAGCAATGTCCTTTTTGATGGTTGAAGGTCAGGCGAGTTGCGGTGGCTTAATAGCGTGAGTGTTCTGGTAGAGCGCTTGCATCGAATCCAGCCGCCCACGCATTTCGTCCACCCAAACTTGGGGCGCATGCAGGCGGATGTTTTCATTCAGGGCGAAGATCCACCACAGCGTCTCGCGATCCAGCGGCACGGTGGCGTGCAGGCGGTGCCAGCCCTGCTCGGACATATCGCTCAGGGCCTGCTGGCTGCTCAGCGGAGTTTCATTCAGCAGGGCTGCGATTTGCGGGCGTACGTCAGCAATCAGTTCGACGTGGGCATGGGCTTCTCGATAGCTGAAAACGCCACTGGCGATGTAGGCGTCGACGTCGAAGCTTTCATGTTCGTGGGCACCGTCTTCAAGCACGGTGATCTCGATGATCCGGTGCAAGGCAAATTGACGCAGGTCGTTGTAACCGTCCACGGATGCCAGCAGGTAGCTCACCGCATGCCTTGAAACTAGCCCGGCGGGGTGCAGGCGAAAACGCTTGAGTTCTCCCTTGCTACGGCTGCGGTACACCACTTCAAGTTGTTTACGCTCAAGCAGGCCAGCCGACACGTGCGCCCACGTGTGCGCGCTGACGTGCGCAGGCAGCAGGGCTTTGCCGTTGGGCAGGGAACGCACCCGCCTGGCCCAATCGGCCAGACCGTTTCCACCCAGCCCATTGAGGAAGTTGCGGGCACGACGAAACTGCGGGCCCAACTGGTCCAGGACGCTTTGCGGCAGGATTGGACTTAAATGGCTTTCGGACAGGAACAGCGCCAGTGCGGTGGGTGCATCCATGTCTTCCAGCTTGAGCGGCGCCTCACGCGTGAAGCTCCAGCGGAAGGGCGTTTCGCTGTCGTCACACTGCAGGGAGAACGGGATAGACAACCGGCTCAAGTCACGCTGAATTGAGCGCAGCGTGACCGAAAATCCTCTGTCACGCAGCTTCTCGAGCAGGGTCGGAGTGGCAATGCGCTGGGGTTCGGTCGGAATCAGGCGTAGCAATGCGAACAACCTGAGCAGCGTATCCTTCGCTTGGGGCATGGTATCTACCTGGTCCTGTGTTTCTACTGAGCGCCAGCGAACCGGCGACATGATGGCGAATCCTACTCAATTAAGTGGCGTTGTGCCATCAAATGCTTCGAGCAGCTTCAGTCGCCTGCCAGGAATTGTTCCAACCTGGTTTTGAGCACTTCTTTCGCGGTCGCCATCCGGCGCTGGGGTGAAGGGGTATCGCAGTTTGGACAGCAATTGAACCAGTCGCGATTCAGCACCAATACGTCACTGGTTGGAAGGAAGGTCTTCTTCCATGAGCAGTACTGGCAGGCCAGTGTGTAGGGCGTGGGGGCGGTGGGCATGGTTGCACCTGATGATTTCCGAGTGCAGCCAGAATCGCAGCGGGTGGCGACAGCCTGTGTCGTGCTGGCCCAAATGTTATGGAAACCTGGCTGTGTTTTGGAACGCATGACGGCGACCTGGCTGCAACGGGCTAGCGACCGGGATGGCAGGGGGTGTTGGATCTGGACGTTCTATGCCGCTTGAGGGCGATCAAGGGTTAATTCAACGATTCGCTGGCATAAAAAAAGACGCCCTGAGGCGTCTTCTTTATCGAGTTGGTGGAGCCGGGGGGATTTGAACCCCCGTCTTGGGCTTACAGTGCAAGGCTTTCAGCGCTGATGCTGACATTTTGCTGTCATTTCGAATCGAGGTGGTCGGCGAGCTTCTTGAACACATGGCGCAGCGAATTTCGATACATCCGGCCATTCTGCAAGTAGATGCAATGACCCGCGTCATACGCGCCTGTATTTGGAAAGCCCGCGATGTCTGCCTTCACGTTTATCATTCCCATGAAATTTCCAAGAACCCCTACAGCTATACCAAAGCAGCCTTTCCCCGGCATCAACAAGACGCTCGAACACTCGACACTTTCGGTGGCCAACTTGAAAATCTCTAGAGCCTCGCTTTCAAGTTCCTGCTCGGAGGGAAAGCGACAGTGCACGCGCACGTCAGGGGTAATCTGATTTAAATGCTCAGCATTAACGATTTTTCTCAGTTCCGAATGCTGGACTTGCTCACGGAACAGGTCTCCGTATGCAAAAAAACCGGCAGCTAATCCGACCTTCGCAACGAACTTCAGGTCAGCGTCTAGATGAATGGTGACCCCCTCTAGGCTGATTGTTCGACCGGATCTTTCGTGGTCAGTTAAGTACCTGCGCTCACGTAATTTGTAAATTCTCAAACCTGATGCAGCGAAGGTAACTTGAACAGGGGTGCCGTCCTCTAACGTCGCTTTCTTAACGCGTGGTTCCGGGTGCGTGCCTGAATGACCTGCTGCTTTCTGTCTGTCTCTATCGAACAGCATCAAGAAGTCGTTTGCCAAGCCCGCATCGATTGTTGAAGCGGTACTGTTATTGAACTTCTTGTCCGCCAAGATCGAGAAATCATCGAGACCTCCCAACGATTTTGGAATTATGTGCTCGAGGCTAAGATCAGAACTAATTGCATCAAGATAAATGCAATATCCTTCCGTTGGTTTCTTCATTGGCCTGCGCATCCTCCGTCACCCACATTTGTTCGGCACGGCTTCCAGCTTCCGCATCAGCAGAAGGCATCCATCGTCCATATACCCTTGCGATCATAGTCCAATCGGAGTGCCCCATTTGCTTGGCGACCCACATCGGATGCTCACCAGCCGACAGCATCATCGAGGCGTAGGTATGGCGAGTCTGGTACGGCCGTCGGTACCGTACGCCAGCTTTCTTCATCGCCGGCACCCACATCGTCTTGCGTATCGGTCCGTCACCCGCCCAGCGTTCAAGCGTGCGCGGGTTTTGAAACACCTCAGCATCTGCGAGAAACGTGTGCGCCTTCTGCGCTTTCAACGCTTCCATCGCAGGACGAAGCAATTTCACGCTGCGCCTGCCTGCCGCGGTCTTCGTCGTCTCGGCCTTTCCTTTCCCTGCCTGGGTCATTGCGCGACTCACCATGACTTCTTCCCGCAGCCAATCGATATCACCCCAGTCCAGCGCAACGAGCTCGCTGGTGCGCAGGCCAGTCCACAAGGCGAACTGCATCATGTTGCGCGCCTGGCCGGTGAGGGCGCCCAGCACCGCCTGCTGCTCCTCAGGACTGAACGGATCGACGTCATCCTCCTTTGGCGGCGCTGCCTTGCGCGTATAAGTCCAACCCGCTAGCGGGTTCTGCTCGATCAGTTCCTCCTCAGTCGCATCGTTTAGCGCGGAGCGGAGACAGCTCTGGATATTGCTGAGTGTCTTGTTGCCCACCTCCAGGGTGTCCAGCCAGTCCCTTACTGCCTTCCGCTTCAGATCCACGAGCATGGTGTCGCCCAAGGCGGGGATCAGGCGAAGGGTGACCAGCTTTCGATAGCCATCGAACGTGCTACTCGCGACGTGTTTCTTCTTCGCCTCGAGCCACCTGGTCAAAAAGCCGTTCACGGTTTCGCGGGAGGCCTCGGGCGCGAACTTCGCCGCCCGGGCCGAGCCAGGGAAGGTCACCGAGTAATCGAAGGTGCCGATCGATATCGCATGCTCGATCGCTGCCTTGTGCTGCTCGGCTTTCTTCAGATTAGTGGCGGTGGGCTTGAGCGTGATCCGCTCGCGGCACCGGACGCCCCGATACATGAACGTGATTTCGATGCTCGAATCGGAGACTGCCCGAACTCCCCGCCCGCCTCTACCCATGACTCATATCCTTCTATGTCGAGAAGCGTCCGGCCATCCGGCGCTTTGATCCATATCTCACCGAGCCGCCAGATCCCGTCACGGATCTTTGAGCGGATCGCGTCTTCTGTGTAGCCAGACTCGCTGGCAAATTTCCTGACGGTCACGTAGCGCATGGCTTCACCGCTCATCGTGTCGCGACACGTTTTCGTTATCTGTGGACAATGTCGCGACCTCTTCTGCATTTCGCGGAGCGCGAGCATCTCGGCGTTCGTTGACGGCAACAATTACAGCCAGAGTCGCCCGGTAAACTTTGCCTTTTTGACAGCCGCTTAGCTCTCCCCACGGGATGCTCGACAGGCTGACGTTCCGGTGAAGCGCCTTGGCTGCCGCCTCGAAATCGCTGGCGAACAAATGCCCCTCGGCACTCTTGGCGCGCTGCTTCCAATAACAGGCCCGAAGCATGAGTTCGTCGATCTTCGCGAGCATCGCAGGCAACGCGTTTACAGCCGCCACTGCCAGCCAAGAGTCGCGCTTGAAACTGAAACTGGCCCATGGAAGTTCCTTCGCCCACGCCTCCCCGACTTTGAAAGGCTTACCGGGGGAGCAGATGCCTCCCATGCTCTGTGCTGTTTCCGCCCACTGACCTGGCTTATGCTCAGCTTTCTCGATCGCCATCAGCAGCTCAGATTTCAGATTCTTCAGATCGGCGCTCATACGCCACCTCCTGCAATTGCTGCCAGCTCCGCCACAAGCGCATCGGTGCGCCCGTAGAACTTGCCGGTGTCCTCGTTCAAGAACCGCTCGGTCGCGCTGGTGATCGCCTCATGATTGGCAAGGCCTCGCTGATCGGGATCGGTCACACGCGTGGCGTCGCGACGGCTGTACAGCCCTACTAAAACGTTACACCTGTAACGTTTGTAAGAATCCATTGACGTCCCAAAAGAGTGGAGGTATCTACAGCTTCTGTTTTTGCGGTCAACAATCTCTCGTAAACAAGGAGTGCGACGAAAATGCCTCATCGCGGATCGACATTTTGGATGTGGGCGGATTGCGAGCTTCACCACAGAACGCACAGTGAGGTCTTGGATGGCGGAATCATCATAGATGTCCAAGTCCGTCTTTCCCGCAAAGGAGCTACTCAGTTGTTTGTCGGTGTTTACTCCGAGGCCCTGAAGATCATTCACGAAGAGGCGTACACCGAACGCCTTGGCGAAACCATGACCACCGCACTTTTGTGGGGAGTGGGTAAAGCCAGGAGTGTGGCAGCGGATGCGGTTGCGCTTAGCGGTCATCGGCTCATTCATGCGAACGCTCCTGCGAGTCGGCGGCTACGCGCAACTTAAAATTGATGCCGCAGGCCTGCGCTAGGCGCCCCAGCTCGCTGACAGTGGTGCTGGGCTCTTGAAGCGCCTGGCCGAAACGAACGAGGCGGGCGCCCAGGCTTGCAAACTCGTTACCCGCGGTGACGCTCTCACGGTCGCGTTCCAGGAAACTGTTCGGGCTGTTCATAGATTGAACCTCTCATCCTGTGGGAGCGGAGTGGCTACCGAAGGCTTTTTCTCAGTCACTGAACTGGCCTGAGACGCCCTGCCTGCCTCACGCTCGGCAGAGCCGCTCTGTGGGAGCGAACTATCCGGCAAGCAGCTGATGCCCGTGTTGTTCAGAATCCAGCAGGTAACGCCGCGTTCGCTGTCGTGCTGGACGCTGATGACTTGTTCGCTGGCGCCGGCTTGGCCGGCAATCAGCAGCAGGGCGGCGATGATCATTGCTCGCATGGGGTGCTCTCCATCAGATTGCCGGCCGAGTACCCGAATACTTCTGCTTCGGTGCCCAGGGCTTTTTCACGGAAAGGCAAGTGTTCGAGCAGGGCTTTCGCTTCGCTCAGACTCGGCAGCTTGAACACGACCGTGAGGAAGGCCGGCTCGGCGTTGAGCATCCGGACGCGATCGTCGATGTGCATCGGCTTTTGATCCTTCGGAATACCTGCCTGAATGCGCTGGTGAATTTCCTCACGGTGCACTGCGACCGACTCCGGCGCGGATATACCGATGCGCGCTTGCTGGCCAGTGATACCCAAAACAGTGACGCTGACGTCATTGCCAATACGGATCGTCTCGCCAGATCGGCGGGTAAGAATCAACATGGTCCTGCTCCTTTGAGTTGGGAGAAGCTTTCTCAAGGCCGAGCGAAGCCCGGCCGCGGTGTTGGCTTTCGCGAAAATCAGGTTGGGTTAAGCGGTGAGGGCAACCTCGATGCGGCGCACGGCCACGCGGGTTTCAATACGGCGCTCGCCTGGGCGGCGGATGCGCCCAAACTGTTCGGTGTTAGCTTGCTGGGCAGTCATCACTAAGCACAGCAGGACCACGAGGGGCGCGATGATCTGGCGCTTGAATGCCTCCAGCACAAGGCCGCGCATCGTCTTGACACCAAGCTTGAAGCGGGCGCTTTCAAGACGTTTTTCAGCGGTGGCTGGACTGATACTCATTGCACGACCAATTTGCTTCACCGTCATATCGGCAGCAGCCCACAGGGTGGCTTCAAGCTCCCGAGGAGCCAGGCCCATCTTGAGGTTGCCCTGCCAGTTGCCGGCGGTCAGAGTGCTGGTGGTCATTTCGTGAAGCTCCATGCTGGCTGCGATGGAGTAAAAATTACCAAAGGTAATTATTTATGTAAATACCTTTGGCAATATTAATTTTAACTGGGCAAAAAAAACCGCTCAACAGCGGCGGCTTTTTGCGACTAGGGTCTGGATACCCTCACACTCCCTCCGCGCCATACCACTCTTCCTATCAAGGGGAGATCGACGGCTGCTGAACTCGGGATCACCTCGTCGGGGAATAGCTGCTTGTCCTGGTTGTCGCATCTGAGCGTCCAGTTTCCAGAAATTTGCTGCGCTACCCGCCTGACGCTAGTCCTACCATCAGGCATGCGGACGAGATAGACCTCACCATCCTTTAGGGCCGGCTTGTACGTGTCAATCATGACCACGTCGCCGGACAAAATATGTGGGGCCATACTGTCGTCGCCGGCGTAAACGATGTTGAGACTGCTAAACGAAACTCCCATTTCTTGGAGCCAGCCGCGCCTGAACACCATGCCCTCGGTCAACCCGCGATGTTCGTCGTTCACGTTCGGAACGAAAGAGTTATCGTCTAAATACTGCGGTATCAGGACATATTGCTCGCGTGGCGGGGCATCAATGATGCGAGCGGCTTTAGCCCAGGTTGTTCGAAATGAGTCTGCGGTGACGCGCGACGACGCAACCATCTCGATGATCGCCGCTAGACGCGGACTGAAGTCAGAAACCGGCACATCCAAAATTTTGGCGAATGCAGCCGCGATCTCGGTGTTCAGCGGATTCACACCGTTCAGATAGTGTGAGACAGAGCTTTGGTTGATACCGAGTTGCTCAGCCAGTTTTTCCTGAGTCAGCTTCAGCTGTTTCTTTTTGGCTGTGAAAATTGCCTTCAAGCGTAGGCATTCTTCTTTGCGGTCAGCAGGTAATGGTTTTTTCATCAGTCGATAATATTCCCATCGGTAATAGTTTAACAAATGCCAAAGGTATTGCTTTGTGAAAATGCCAAAGGTACTATTTTGGCAAAGTTCTGTTTGGAGATTTGCTGTGAAACATACCCAGCTGAAAGATTTCGCGAAGGCTCGCGGCCAACCAGAGGCAGCGTCTCTTTTGGGAATTACCCAAGGTGCGCTGAGCAAGGCATTACGCGTTGGCCGCGACGTTTTTGTCATCGAACACGCTGACGGCAGGTTTACCGCTTTTGAAACCAGGAGCTTTCCATCGCGGCTCAGCTCAAATCCTCGTGTTGCCCCGACCATGAGCCAAAAGATACGCGCCTCATTGCCGCTTGAAGAGTCTGACGAACCATCTGTTTATCTATCCAGTGCTGGGCAGTGAGTATGAAAGTTTTCGCATGCGCTCAGGTCAATGATTCCGCGCATGCGCGGTTTCCTGAGCTATTTGTATGCCATTACCGCCAAATCGTGTGTGGTTTCAGCCAAATGGCTCTATGCCGAAATTTTCTTTCCTTATCGGGGGTTGTTGCCAAGCACTACCTAGGTAAGGCAGGAAATTTCGGAGGAATTACATAATGCCGCTGGCATGCGTACTCGAAAACTCGCCCCTCCTGAGGCCCTCGATTCATGGGTACCTTACGGATTTACACAATACGGGTGAAAAGGGAAGGCCCTCGCCAGGGCCTGTTGAGCGACTTCCACTGGTTGGCTTTTGCCTGCCCAATGAAAAGGAATACGGCATGAGCCAGCACGCCCCCGCCAAGTTTTTGCTGTCCGGCTGACTTTTCTCCGGGCAACAAAAAGCCCGCTGTAGGAGGCGGGCTTATCACGCCACTCGGTAGGACGAGTGGTTATATGTACTTCTTCGTTCTGGAGAACGATATGACGCACCCGAAAAATAGCACCGGACATAACCGGATGCAACAGCAGATGCTCACCACGCATTCGGATTTCTACCACCAAAGCGTCAGCGCAGACGGCATTCACTCGCGTCCTCTTCTTGCTGTTCAGGCCGGGCAAGACTGCGAGGAGGCTTTGAATTCAGCCTCGATGCTGCTCGGCGCGGTCGATGAAATCATGACAGCGCTCACTGATGAAGGGATGGAAACGAACGCCATCTACGGCCTCCGCCTTATGGTTGAGGTCTCGAAAGCTCTGGTGGACTCAACTACCAATGCCGTGATGCATGCCAAAAGCCAAGGCGGTGCCCAATGAGCGCGCCGGTATCGATCGACGTAATTGAAGCGCAGCGCAACCACCGGGCAGGCCTTGGTGCTTACCACCTGGCGAAACTGCTTCGCGAAAACCATGGGACGGGCGACACCGCCGAGGAACGTGCCCTTTCACCGAACGAGGAATACGGGGTACTGCTGGCGCTTGAGTTCATCACCTACGCCCTGTACTCGACGCTCGAGCAGCAGATGCTTGACGCAGAAGCTGCGGAGGTACGGTCATGACTTCGATTCCTGTTGGGATTTCCGTTGGTCGCCTCAAGATCGAGGCCGAGGCAATGAGTCAGGCCGGCTACTTCGTTGATGCGCTGGCGAAGTTCATCGGCACAGTGGGCGCCCATGACCCGGAGCTGTGCGACCAGGCACTTGACGGTTACGTGGTTGGTGGCTTGGCGGCAGGCCTGCGCCTGATCGGCAGCGAGCTGATGAACCGTGGTGATGAGTTCGCCACGCTCATTGCCAAGTCCGAGAACGCCGGGGGAGGTGTTCAATGAACCTGACCCCCTTCAATTTCAGCGGCGCTGAGATCCGCGTGATCACCGATGCCCAGGGTGAGCCATGGTTTGTCGCCAAGGATGTCGCCGATCTCCTCGAGTACTCGAACCCTCATGAGGCGGTCCGCACTCATTGCAAGGGAGTGAGGGAAATCCTCATCCCTTCCGCAGGCGGCGACCAGATGACGAAAATCATGCCTGAGCGGGATGTTTACCGACTGATCATGCGTTCGAAGATGCCAGCGGCGGAGGCCTTCGAAGAGTGGGTGGTGGGCGAGGTGCTGCCGAGCATCCGCAAGACCGGTGGCTACCAACGAAAATTGAGCCCGGCCGAGCAATTGCTCGCTAACGCCCAGCTGCTGGTGGACATGGAGCGCCGCCAAGATCAGACCGAGCAAGCGGTGGCGGGTATCGAAAACCGTGTAGCCCAGGTCGAGAGCGTCCGCTACCTCGACTCGCGGCCGGCCGGCTTCGAATCCATGACCACCATCCGCGAGCGTATCAACTTGCGCCATGGCATCCCGCCGTGGGTGGTCAACGCCGTGATGCGCGATGTCCCCGGCGCGCCACTGCCGTTCGCCATGGTGCGCAGTGCCCACGCCGACGACGGCGCCCAGCCATACGCGATCTGGCCAACAGCCGACATCACCCGTCGCTTCGACCGGTTCGTTGACGAGTGCACTTTCGTCACGGCCGAGCGAGCCACCCACCCCGATATTCAGCAAGGCCGGTTCAAGCTGCGCCAGAGGACTTCCTCATGAACACACCACACAGCAATACCGAGCAGCTACCCGCCGGCTTCAATCTGGTGCGCGAACTCGTCCGCATAGCACAAAAGCCCGGCGCCAGCATGAGCACCAGTCTCATAACTACACGCCGTATCTGTCGGGTATTCAGTGAGCGTTTCGATGCAATCAGTTCGGAGAGACGAGCGTTTCGTCGCGAAGCGGGCAAGTTGCGTCATCACCTTCCCTTCACCGCAAACAAGATCCATGAGCTCCAGGAGCAATCAAGTCAGCATCGCAAGCAGCAGCTTGATGATTTGCGAAAAGTGCTGGCTGCCTTTGGCCGATCATTGATGCTGGACACCGAGGGGCTCACGGCAGGCCTGGGCTTTGACCGCCTGTGCGACCTGCTGGAGGTCAACATTGTCGAGCGTGAGAAGGCAAGGAAGGCTGGGGACACGTCGGTCTCGGATCTGGTGTTTGGTCATGCGGTTGAGGAGAGTGCTGCCCGCCGGGGGCAAGAGTGGAACGACACGCCGCTGTTCAATGCTTGCCACCTTGCTTTTTCAGACTTCCTCAAGGAGTGCCCTCGTGATCTGTTGCCTGATCCGTTTGCACCAGGTGCGCCATTCGGTCCAAAGCTGCCGCCGTCGCTGACGGTAGTCAGAGGAGGTAAACCCCAATGACCACCACCAAAACAACTACCGGAATCCCGGTAGTTTCGCCAGCCACTGCCGAGGTGGTCGCCGGCCCCTGGCCCAGCTATTCGAACTGCCGCCATCTGCCAGAGCGTGATCGCTGGGTGATGTACGGATCGGCGAAAGCGCTCCGCCAAGCGCTGGAGGATCAGGGGCTGGTGATGGCTGAACCTTATGACGCCTTCGTTCGTCGTGTGACTGGGGAGCTGGATCTATGAGCATCATTCGCGCCCCTCGCCCCGAGGGGAACTTCTATCTGTTGAACAAAGCGATCAGTGAGGACCGCCGGCTTAGCTGGGCAGCACGCGGGGTGCTGGTGTTCCTGCTCGGAAAGCCCGACCACTGGGAAATCTCTGTGGCGCACTTGCGTGGCGAGACGGCCAAGTCTTCGAAACCTACCGGCCGGGACGGTGTTTACGGCCTCCTGCAAGAGCTGATCAGTGCCGGCTACGTACGTCGCCACCAGGGTCGCTCTGACTCGGGCGTGCTGGGCGAGATCAATTATTTGGTGTCCGAATCACCGCTTCCGGAAGAACCGTATCCGGCTTCACCGGAAACGGCTCAGCCGTATACGGCAAATCCGACACTAGTAAGTATTGAAGATAAACAAGAACTGAATAAAGCAGTAAGTATTGAAAAACCTATGGGCGAAGAAGGGCTAGCTGAGGCCTTTGAAATGTTCTGGAAGCTGTACCCGAACAAAAAAGCCAAGGCGAACGCTCGCAAGGCCTGGGACAAGCTCAAGCCAAGCACCGAACTACGACAAACCCTGATGACCGCATTGGGCAGTCACCGCCTTTCCCGAGATTGGACGAAGGACGACGGGCAATACGTGCCGATGGCTTCGACCTGGCTCAACGGAGAGCGCTGGACGGACGAGTTGGTACCGGCGTCCGCTGCGAAAAATTCGGCCTATACCGACCTTCCCAAGCACACCGAAGAAATGTACCAAGGAGGCGGCAATGGCCCAGCGTTCTAATTTCCGCCGCCAGCCTGAGCAGCGCACCTTCGCCGGCGATTGCCCGGTCCACGGCGCGATTGATCGCTCCGAAATTGAACAGTTCGATGGATCTATGGCCGTGCGCCCGTGCAAGCAGTGCCAGTTCCACGGCCTGCGCGTAGCGCCTCGCTCCAGTGAGGAGCATTTGCTGGCGCTGGCCAACCTGCAAGCGGAAAGCGTTAACAGCGCGCTTGTGGGCTCTGGCATCACCCCTCGGTTTGCCGATAGCACTCTCGCGACCTACCGGACCCCGACACCAGCCATGACCTTGGCGCTGGAAACTTGCCAGGGCTACGCCGACAACTTCGGTGAACATTTCCAGGCGGGCCGCAACCTGCTGCTGTGCGGGAACGTCGGTAACGGCAAGACGCACCTGGCCAGCGGCATCGTCCAGCAAGTCATACGCCAGCACCGGGCCGTGGCGGTGATCACCACCGCCTCCGAAATCATCCGCGTCTTCAAGCGCTCGATGGACCGAAATGCCGGGTACACCGAGGGCGACGTGATCAACGAACTGGCGAGTTTCGACCTGTTGGTGATCGATGAGGTTGGCGCCCAGGCTGGCACTCACTACGAGCTGTCGGTCCTGCATGAGGTGCTTGACCGCCGGTACAACCTGGTCAAGCCGACCGTGCTGATTTCCAACCTGCCGGCCACGTCGAAACAGGGGGCAGACGGTAAATCGACACCAAGCCTCGAGCAATACATTGGTGCCCGGGCACTGGATCGGCTGCGTGAGAACAGCGCGTTGCTGGTCGGCTTCACCTGGGCCTCGGCACGGGGGCGCGTATGAATCCGCAGGATAGGTATTACCGCCTTGAGGCGGAGCAGGGCGTGCTGGGCGCGATAATGATTGCCTCGCTCAATCAAAGCGCCGGAATGCTGGACGAGATCGTTTTGCAGATGAAGTCGGGAGACTTTTGGCACGAAGATAACGCGGCGCTGTTCGATGTGATTTGCGACTGCCATGCGCAGCGGATGCCAGTTGACGCAGTGACTCTCGGGTCAATACAGCGCTACCTGCCAAGCGGGGCATCCACCCTGCAATACACCATCGATATTTGCCGGGGTGTTCCGTCAGCTGCTAACTGGAAGAGTTACGCCCAGACCGTTAAGAAGTGGGCGCTGGTGCGCCAGTTTCGTGACCTCGGGCGCATCGTTGACACCTGCGTCGATGATGATCTTCCGGCGGATGAAATCCTTGATCAGTGCGGCCTGGCGCTGTCAGACCTGCGAGACCTGCAAGCATCCGGCAAAGCCGGTTACAAGCGCATGAGTGACGTGTTGCCGGCGGTGCTCGACCACATGGACGACGTACTCAACGATCGAGCGCCACCGAAGCTATCCACCGGGCTTGCGGATCTCGACAAGCTGATTGGCTTCCTTCGCCAGAAATCGATGGTCGTGATAGGGGGCCGACCTGGTAGCGGCAAGACGATGCTGGGCCTGCAGATCATGAATCACGTTGCCACCCAAGGTCGCGGCGTAGGACTGGTTGTCAGCCTCGAAATGCCGGGCGAGCAACTGACGCTGAGGACGATCGCGAGTCTGGGCGGCGTAGATCTGCGCCGGATGGATGAGGTCAAGTGCCTGGAGCAGGAGGAGTGGACACGGATCGGCGTCGCGGCCGGAAAAATCAAAGATGCTGATCTCTACCTGCTGGACACGCCCGGGCTGACGATGCCGGCGATTCGCGCCGAAGCGCTCAAGCTTCGGCGCGAGGTCGGGCTGGACATCCTGATGATCGACTACGTGCAAATCGTAGGGAGTGATGGGAAGTCGCAGAACCGGGCGGATGCGGTGGCCAAGGTGTCCATCGCAATCATGAACCTCAGTCGAGAGCTCGCGATTCCGATACTGGTGCTTGCTCAATTAAACCGTGGCCCCACCAATCGGACCAACAAGAAGCCGCAAGCGAGCGACCTCAAGGAGAGTGGCCAGATCGAGCAGGATGCGGACGCGGTGATCTTGGTGCACTACGACCGAGAGTCTGAAATGGGAGAACAGGGAGTTACTGAGCTGATCCTCGACAAGGGACGTCAGGCGGAAGCTGGCTCATGCCTGGTACAGCGCCAAGGTCAATTTGGCCGTTTCGTAAACTTTGCGGGCCGCGAGCCCACCCAAGAAGAGGTGGAGATCGCTCGCCCCTTCTCCGAACAGTACAAGGGGAGGAAAAAAGCATGATCGAGATGAAACAGATGTTCCGTCGATTGACCGGCTTTAAATTTGAAAATCTCACCAGTTCGCGGCAATGCCCGCCGGAGAAACCTTGCGCGACTACTGACGAAGCAACCAACTGCGAGGTTTCAAAGCCGCCATTGTTAGAACCGGGCAGCGCAATCGTCCTCCCGAAAGGTGCAGTAGTGGTGAAGGCACCTAAATACCCGGAAGCCGAGCGCATTGCCGCCTCGATCCGTGACTTTCCAGATGATTGGGCCTGGGCGCGGAAGGGGTACGACATCCTGCACGTGCCGAGCGGTTTCCGGCTCTGGGTCGCGAACGAGGACTACGGCCTTGCCGAGGTGCATGAAAACAACGGTAAGACGGACTTCTCGAAAGCAGAGCAGCAAATCATTTGGCCCGCGGTCAAGGACTGGCTGGGCCACCGGAAGACTGTTTTTACTGGGCGCCCGCCAAAGGCGACCATCATCGGCCGCGATTCCACCTACTGCTGTTTTGCCAAAGGCAGGCCATGGATGGGCATTGGCAGTTCGCCGGCGGCCGCGTATCGAGCGTGGAACCTCGCGCTTTCCGCCCAAGCCCGGAACAACATGAATACCAACGAATATCTGAAAGTCTCGAGTGCCACGCTATGAACAACGTAACGGCGGCGCTGCCGCGCAAAAGCCTGACCCCAGTCGAGTGCCAGTTCCTGAAACAGGGCAATCGCCTGCTGCTGGAAAAGACCAATGGCCGAATCGGCTCGGCGGCTTTCATGGACATCATTGCCGACTGGCACGCGTCCCGCGCCAATCTGGGCTTCGAGGACTTCGCCCGGCGCTGGATCACCGAAGGCAACGCAAAAAACAAGATCGCTGACAAGCTGCTGCGGGAGCTGTTCGGCATGGATGAGCCAAACCCGAGGAAGGCAGCATGAAAAAACGAACGTACGTGGGTAAGGCGCTGGGCGATACCGAATGGCTTCTGGAGCAGTGGGGCTTCTGGCGCATGGACGGCATGGGAGTGCCGAGCTACGTGTCGCCGCTGTATGCCCTGATCCGAGACAACACGCCGTGCACTGGCGGTGTGAAGGAATACAGCCTGACTGATGACCTGGCGCTGATCGTCGACGGTGCGGTTGCCCGCCTGATCAATCGAGATACGCAGATGGGCGACTTCATCTGGCTTTACTTCGGAGCCAAGTGGCCTGCTCTGCGAATTGCTCGGGCGGCCGGGATTGGGGAAGCCAAAGCGAGGGAAGTGATCAAGGCCGGTGTTGCTTGGGTTGACTGCGCACTGGAGCGAGTTCGAGAGGCTGCGTAAAAAAATCTTTCCACGCGGATAAACACCTGTTTTCATGGCACCGTGTTCAGCTTTTCAAGCGCGACACAGCAGACAAAGCCCGGCCATTGCGTCGGGCTTTTTTGTGCCAAAAATTTGATGTGGGCGTTAGCCATAGCCAGGGTGGGCCTTCGGGCGGGGCCTGGACGCGGTATCGCCGGTTTGTCACGCGTTACAGAAGAACACCGGCAGCCAACGCACCCTAGTCCTCGATTGTGCTTGCGGGGTGGCACTGGCGGGCAGCGTGGGAAGACACGCACGTTATGCGAATGATCAAAGCCCGGCGGAAACGTGCAGGGGAAACAGTCAGCGTGGGGACTGGAGGGAAACGCCACGACAGCGATCTGACAGGGTCGCCATTCGCACCCATTCCAAGGCTCGCCATATCCGGGCCTTCTTCATTTCTGGAGCACGGTAATGTCCGAAGCAGAGAATCAGGCCGTTCAGTTTGTGGTTGACGCAGTGGTCGGAGGGAATCTTGATCGGCTCGAACGAGGCCTCGTACGTCTCTCGCAATTGCCCGGGTATGAATTTTCCACCGTCACCGGCCAACTGCTGAACACCGAGCAACGCGCTACCTTCTCTTCGATCTGCTTTGGTACCAGGAGCCCGTTCTTCCACCGTGACGGATACGTCTTCGGTGCGGCGTACACCTCCGGCGTTTTCCTCTGCGAGAACGCACACCCGGCCGGCGCAGGGTTGCCGTTCGCGGAGGTTTGTGCAGCAGTCGAGAAAGCGCGTGGCGAGCATGACGAGATGGTGCTGAAGAAAGCGCTCGGGTTGAAGGCTGCGCTCGAGGAAATGGAAGATTTGCTGAAGCGACACTCGTTTGCAGATTCCAAGCTGACCAGCCTGGCGCATGTCGAACTGTACAAGGGACAAGCTCTGCTTCTGGCAGCGCTGAACCCAGTCAGCCACTAATTCACGGCCCGAAACCACGGGCCTTTCGTTTTCGGCTCTCCACACCCGTCGCTCTGCGTTCGGCGTGCAATGGGCCAGATCTTCATGGAGCGACGATGGACCCTACTGACCTCGGCCCAGGCACAGCTACCTGGCTGGGCGGTACCGGAACCGTATTGCTGGGCGCCTTCCTTTGGTTGCGCAAGTTCCTCTCGAAGGATGCTGCAGACCGGGCGATGGACAACGCCGATATCGGCACCGTCCGCCGCCTGAACGAACTCCTCGACTCAGAGCGAACCGCCCGGAAGGAAGCGGAAGCCCGTGCCGATCAGTTCGCGAAAGAGCGCAACGATCTGGCCGCCTCGGTCGGGCGTATGGAAGGAAAGATCGAAGCACTGACGAGCCAGGTCGCCCAGCTCACCGCCACGGTAACCACGCAGAGCGAAGAGATTGCCCGCCTGCGAATGAAGCTGGGAGGCATGAACTGATGGACAGATGCGCAATGGAATTCATTGCTCGCCGCTGGTGGCGTCGGGCAGAGATCTGGGTGATCGCCGCGCTGCTGCTCGCCGGCGGTCTGATCCTCGGTTACCAGGCCGGCGTGTGGTCAGCCAGTAGTGAGCAGACCAAGCAGCTCGCTGAGGTGCGCGCCGCCTACGACGCCGCACTGGGCAAGCGTGACGTTCGCCTCAACAGCCTGGCCGAGAAGACGCAGGACGCCGCAGTGAAGGTGCAAGAGGCATCGAACTCGGCAGTGCAAGCGGCTGACACCGCCAGCAAGGCAGCAGAGAAGGTCAACGAAGCCGTCGAACGGCAAACACCATAGGTCGCGACACGTTTTCGCGAGCCGTTAAATCGTGTCGCGACACCTCGACTACTAATTGTTGTACTGGCGATACAAGTCGATCAGCGCGGTCTCATACTGGACCGGCGTGAGCTTGTCTTTCAGTACCGCCATCACTTCCTGGGCACCGCCCACAACCGTTTCAGCGTCTTTGTTAGATCGGGCTGCCCATTCCCGTGCGGCCCGGACTATCGATTGTTCATCGATGCGGTCGGTCATTGCGGAGTTCCTTGTAAGTGAATGTCACTCCCAACCATACCCCGAAACCCGATTCGTCAGGACTTTAATCATGAGCAGCATCAGCGCCGAGTACTACCAGATCAAGGGAATGGTCAGTGACATGCCGGCCGATGAGCAGGCCGAAGTTGCGCGCGTCGAAGCTCAGGTGATTGAGATAGCCAACTCCTCACAAGCAGCAGCTCTCGGTGTGATCCTTGCCTCGATCAAACTTTCGCTGGAGCCGTGATCATGGGGCACGCCTTCGAATGTGCCGGGTGTCGTCACATCAAGACAGAGGCGGTGCCGTACTACGGTAGCGGCCTGATGTGTGAATCCTGCCGACGATCACTGATGCCTCCGCTCACAAGTGAATGGCACGGGCTTCCCTCACCGCCGCCGTTTCGGAACCCTAACGCGTCGGTGATGCCAAGCGCCGGGGCGCTGTGGATCGTGCTGGTGTTCTTCATTGGTGTAGCGGTAGGCGCCAAGATGACAGGAGGCTGGTAGTGGCTAATACCTCACCGTGGCACCACCTGTACAAGACCAAAGAGTGGTACAGGCTCCGCTGGGCACAGCTTCAGGCTGAGCCGCTGTGTCGTCGCTGTGCTTCGCAGGGAAGGACTGTCGCCGCGATCATCGCCGACCACGTCAAGCCGCACCGTGGCGACGTCACGCTGTTCTTCGATGGGACCAACCTGCAAAGCCTGTGCAAGCTCTGCCACGACAGCGCCAAGCAGAGAGAAGAGAAGTCAGGTGTTGTGGTCGGCTGTGACGTGAACGGATTGCCCATCGACCCTAACCATCATTGGAACCGGTCGAAGCGATGAGACGAGAAGGAATCTCGGCTATGGCGCCCGAAATGTGCGGCACGTCACTGCCCCACGGGGGAGGGGAAAAGTTCAGGATTTCCCCACATAGGACCGCCCTCGACCCTCTTTACGCAAAAAGCCAGAATTGGAGAGTTTTTTTTGAAGGGAAGAACCCCCGCCCCGACGACCCAGAAAAAGGTCACCGGCACTTTGCGTGCCAGTCGGGAAAACAAGCGGGAGCCTCAGCTCGCGGTCGCATCATATCAGTCGGCGCCGGCCTCGATGACTGCCGAGGGCCAGGCGGTGTGGAAAATATTCTGCCCGCTCGCCGCGTCAATGGGCGTGCTCACTGAAGCCGATCTGCAAACGCTTGAGCGTCTATGCGAAGTCGCCGCCGAGGTTCGCCGATTGACCAAAGTTATTTCCGAAGAGGGCCATACCTATTCGACCGATGCCGGGCTGATAAAAGCGCACCCGGCCGTCGCGATGGCGGCTGACGCCGACCGCCGGCTGCTCTCTTACCTTACCCACTTCGGCATGACACCCGCCGCCCGATCCAAGGTCCAGGCCATTGGCGAACCTCCAAGCAAAGACCCGGAAGACGAGTTCTTCAATTGAGGTCAAGAAGGTTTCCTATGCGGTCGACCCAGTAACGGCTTGGGCTCAGGAGGTTTACGCCGGCAAGGTGTTGGCCGGTCCAGATATTCGAAACGTCTGTGGTCGCCACTTACGAGACCTTGAAGATGGGCCGAAGCGCGGGCTGACCTGGGATCTCGAAAAAGCCAACCGGGCTATCCGGTATTTCAAGACAGTGCTGAAGCTCAACGGCGGCGAGCACGAAGGTTTGCCGTTCGTTTTGCTGCCTTGGCAGGCGTTCATCGTCGGTTCGATATTTGGCTGGATGGCTCCCGACGGCTTCCGGCGATTCCGCACCGTGTACATTGAGTCGGGAAAAGGCTCTGGCAAGTCGCCGCTGGCAGCAGGCATCGGCCTCTACTGCCTGACCTCAGACAACGAGCCGCGCGCTGAGGTCTATGCCGCAGCAACGAAGCGCGATCAGGCAATGATCCTGTTCCGGGATGCGGTGGCGATGGTCGATCAGTCGCCGGCGCTGATGAAGAAAATCAAGAAGTCGGGCCGAGATGAGAAGGTCTGGAACTTGGCCTACTTGGCAACCGGATCGTTCTTTCGCCCGATCAGCTCCGACGATGGGCAGTCTGGTCCGCGTCCGCATTGCGCTCTGATCGACGAGGTCCACGAACACAAGAACAACAAGACCGTCGAGTTCATGCGAGCGGGCACCAAGGGCCGGCGCCAAGCGTTGATCTTGATGATCACCAACAGCGGGCACGACCGTAATTCGGTTTGCTACAGCTATCACCAGCTCGGCGTGAACGTCTGCGAGGCTGGTGCCAAGGGTGTGACCAAGCGGCACCGGCACTTCAACGACGGTTTCTTTGCCTTCATCTGTTCGCTGGATAAAGGCGACGATCCGTTCAAGGATGAGAAGTGCTGGGGCAAGGCCAACCCATCGCTGGGCCACACATTTCAGCCGAAGTATCTGCGTGAGCAGGTGACCGATGCGAAGGGTATGCCGGCCAAAGCGAGCACTGTCCGCCGCCTGAATTTCTGTCAGTGGGTGGACGCAGCAAACCCATGGGTTGATATCGACACCTGGTTGTCTTGCTGTGCGAAGTTTGACCCCGAGAAGCTGGCCGGCGAAGCCTGCTATGCGGGACTCGACCTTTCAGGCAAGCGCGACCTCACGGCGCTGAACCTGTACTTCCCGGAACAAGGGAAATCAATCGCTGAGTTCTGGACGCCCAAGGACACGATGCTCGACCGCGCCGCGATCGATGGCGTCCCGTATGACGTCTGGCTTGAGGATGGACACATCCACGCACCGCCGGGGAAGGCAATCAACTATGCCTTCGTCGCTAAACGCCTGGGCGAGCTCGCCGCGAAGTACGACATAAAGGCGCTGGCCTTTGACCCGTACCACATGACCTATCTGGAGATAGAGCTGGAGGCCCAGGGGATTGAGCTGAACCTGGTCCCCCATGGACAAGGTTTCCGGCCGGCGCGCGAGTCGAACCTCTGGATGACCCACTCCATTGACCTGGTGGAGGACCTGATCCTCACCGGGCAGATTCAGGTATTGGAAAACCCATGCCTGACCTGGAACGTCGCGTCAGCCGTAATGGAGGCCGACGCTCAGGAAAACAGATGCTTTTCGAAGCGAAAACGAACTGGCCGGATCGACGGCGCAGTTGCCTTGGCTATGGCCGTGGGCGCAGCAGAGCAAAGAACCGTGACGCAGAACCTTGATGACTTCCTCAATCGACCGATGAGCATGTAATGGCAGATACCGACTACAGCATTGACCTGCGCACTCGCAGCCCATTCTGGGCGCGCTTGGCGAGCTTCTTTGTCGGCGGTCGCTTGTCGACGCCAGAGAAGGGTTCGCAAACGGGGCCAGTATCCGCCACAGGCCAGGTCGGCGACTCGGCCGTAACGGACGAGCGCTCCCTGCAAATCGCTACAGTCTTCGCCTGTGTTCGGCTTATCTCCAGCGTCACCGCGTGCATGCCATTGGATGTGTTTGAAACGAAAGGGGAGGACCGGACCAAGGTGGGATTGGACCAACCGCTGGCCAGACTGTTGAAGTACCGACCAAACGATTTCATGACGGCCTTCGACTTTCGCGTCGCGATGACCATGCAGCTCTGCTACTACGGCAACGCGTACGCCCTGATCGAGCGCAACGGCGTCGGTGATGTCATCAGCCTTGTGCCTCTGATGTCGGTGAACATGGACGTTCGCCTTGAGGGGAAGCGAATCGTTTACCGGTATCGAAGGGATACCGAGTACGCCGACTTCAAGCAAGCCGAGATATTCCATCTCAAGGGCTTCGGCTTCAACGGTCTGGTCGGCCTCTCGCCGATCGCCTTCGCCGCCAAGACAGCGAGCGTCGCTGTAGCGATGGAGGATCAGCAGCGCGACTTCTACGCCAATGGCGCGAAATCGCCTCAGTTGCTCATGACGGGCGATGGGAAGTTGCTCACCTCTGAGCAGCGCAACCAGACGGAGGCCAACTTCAAGGAGATCGCCGGCGGCCCGGTAAAGAAACGCCTATGGATCTTGGAGGGCGGGTTTACGACCCAGCCCATCGGCGTGAGCCCTCAAGACGCCGAAACGATGGCCGCCCGCAAGTTCCAGGTCAGCGAGTTGGCCCGTTTCTTCGGCGTGCCACCGCACCTGGTGGGCGACGTTGAAAAGTCTACAAGCTGGGGCTCTGGCATCGAGCAGCAGAACCTTGGATTCCTCCAGTACAGCCTCGACGCATACCTCGAGATCTGGGAGGGGTGCATCCTACGATGGCTTGTCAAACCGGCAGACCTTGGGCGAATCCACGCCGAGCACAACCGCGACGGATTGTTGAGTGGTGACTCGACTGCGCGGGCGAATTACATGAAGACCAAAGTGGACACGGGGCTTCTAACGATCAACGAAGGACGCCGCATTGATAACCGGCCACCACTGCCTGGTGGTGATGTCGCAACCCGGCAGTCTCAGAACGTGCCGCTTACCCAACTTGGCCAAACGAACCCCGCACCTAGCGGGGTTTAGTTTTTCTGGAGCTACCCAATGTCAAATATTCAAAAGACCTTGGCCTTTGATCAGGTCGAGATCAAGTTCGATTCGTCCGGAAAAAAGGGGACTTTCGAGGGCTACGCGAGCGTCTTCGGCGTGGTCGACAGCGACGGCGACATCATCCTGCCCGGCGCTTTCAAAAAAGCGCTATCGAGCCAAAGCCGTCAGGTTGGAATGTTTTTTAACCATCGCACTTGGGAGTTGCCGGTGGGCAAATGGCTGTCGCTCGAAGAGGACAGCAAAGGCTTGCTGACGCACGGCGAGTTGACCCCGGGCCTGTCGGTGTCCACCGATCTACGCGCGGCCATGGAGCACAAGACAGTCGAAGGTATGTCCGTCGGATTCACCGTCCTCAAAGACGACTTCGACATGATCGATACCGGCCGTGCTTTCAAAAATGTGCAAGCCCTTCGTGAGATCAGCATCTGCACCTTCCCGGCCAATGAACAAGCAACCGTCGAGTCCATGAAGAGCATGGAATCGATCACCACGATTCGCGACGTTGAGCACTGGCTGAGGGATTCGGCTGGGCTTTCGAAGTCGCAAGCCCTGGGCTTCATCGCCCGGTTCAAGTCCGCAGTTCGGAGTGATTCCGAAGGTGGCGAAATCACCGCGCTCTTGCAGCGCATCAAGTCCTTCCCATCTGTAGGAAAATAAACCATGTCCGAATTGGCCCAAATCCAAAAGGCGATCGAAGACGCGCAGAAGAACATGACCGAACTGTTCGATGCGCAGAAGAAAGAAATCAGCAGCACCGGCGAGATCAGCAAAAAGCTGCAGACCGATTTGCAAACCGTCCAGGACGAACTGAAAACCGCCGGCACTCGTCTGTTCGATCTCGAATCGAAGCTCGCTACCGGCAACCTCGACAACCCGGAAACCAAAAAGTCGTTTGCCGAACGTGCCGCCGAAGACCTCAAAAAAGGCTGGAACGGTTCCACGTCCGGCAAGGTTGACGTGAAAAGCTTCAGCAAAGCCCTGGGCGCTGGCGCTGCTTCGGCAGGCGCACTGGTTCAGCCGCAGCAGAACGCCGGCATCCTGATGCCAGGCCTGCGGCGCCTGACTATCCGTGACTTGCTGGCGCAGGGTCGAACTACATCCAATGCCATCGAGTACGTGCGCGAGAACGTATTCACCAACAGCGCCGCGCCGGTGGCTGAAGGCGCGCTCAAGCCGGAATCGCAGCTGACCTTCACGAAGGAAACGGCCAACGTCAAAACCATCGCCCACTGGATTCAGGCCTCGCGCCAGATCATGGACGATGCGCCGATGCTGGAGTCCTACGTGAACGGCCGCTTGCTGTTCGGCCTGGACCTGGTCGAAGAAGGCCAGCTGCTCAACGGTGACGGTACCGGCGATAACCTGATCGGTTTGAACCAGGTGGCTAGCGCCTACGACGTTGCGCTCAATGCCGCCGGTGACACCCGCGCAGACCAGATCGCCCACGCTATCTTCCAAACCAGCGAGTCCGAGTTCGAAGCGTCCGGCCTGATTTTGAACCCGCGTGATTGGCACGCGATCGCGCTGTTGAAAGACGCCGACGGTCGCTACGTCTTCGGTGGTCCAGCGGCCTTCGCGGCCAAGGTCATGTGGGGGCTGCCGGTGGTGGCAACCAAGGCTCAGGCACAAGGCACATTCACCGTCGGCGGCTTCGACCTGGCATCGCAAATCTGGGACCGCATGGACGCGACTATCGAGATCAGCAACCAGGATCGCGACAACTTCGTGAAGAACATGCTGACCATCCTGTGCGAAGAGCGTTTGGCGGTGACCCACTATCGTCCGACCGCGATCATCAAAGGCACTTTCACCCCTGCAGCATAACCACGGGAGGGGGGCAGGTAACTGCCCCGATCACAGCATGAAGACGATTCGCGCTCTGCGTCAGTTCTCGCACTATCACGCCGGCCACTTCGATCAATTCGAGGAGCGCCCGGTAACGGATGACATCGCCGAGGCTTTGATCAGTATGGATTTGGCCGAGGAAGTCGAAGCCGGCGGCGCTCCAAAAGAGAAGCCGACCTCGGTCAAGAAAGCGAAGGCAACCTAAATGATCGATCTGGCACGCGTGAAGCTCCACCTGCGAGTGGACGGCGACGACGAAGATTCGATCATCACCGGTTACCTCGAGGCCGCAAAGGCGCACGTGGCCATGCACTGCGATCGCGAGCTCGTCGAATCGGTGCCGACCGGGCCTGAGCAAATGGCTCTCACCCCGGACGTCGAGCAGGCGGTACTGCTGCTCGTTGGGCACTGGTACGCCAACCGCGAGGCCGTGGTGATCGGCACTATCTCATCGGCTGTTCCGCTGGCCGTTGACCGACTTCTCTGGCCAAGGAAGCGTTTCTGATGAGAGCAGGCCCGATGCGTCACCGGTGCGCCATCCATAAAGAGGTGCGCACCCCGAACGGTTCCGGCGGCTTCAAAGTCGTCTGGACTGAAGTTGGAAAACTGTGGGCTGAGATAACCATCCCGACCGGGCGAATTGCGCCGGTGGCCGAGCAGCTGAAGGCTGTGGTCACCGCCGAGATCCGCGTCCGGCCAAGGGCCGATGCCGTCGCAGGAAATCGCATCGTGCACACGGCGAAAGGAATCACCACCACCTACCTGATCGGCGCCGCGCTGATCGACAACGAGCACAGCATGCTCCGGCTGCTCTGCTCAAACGTTCCCAACCCTTAAGGGTGAATTTATGAAAGTTATTGCACTGGGCGCCTTGTCGGGCGCCACTGGCGATCGGGAAAAAGGCGAAGAGTTCGTGGTCGACGCCAAGCTCGGCGCCGACCTCATTCAGCGCGGTCTGGTGAAGCCAGCGGCCGAGGCTGCACCAGCAGATAAACCGGCCAAGGCCAAGGAGTAACCCATGGCCGCCCGACGGTCGCGCATGTCTGGCGATTTCAAGTTGCGCAAAACCTTGCGCAACATCCACGCCACGATGGATAACGAGCTGGTCGGCGTGATGCGTGAAGGTGCCGACCAGATCCTGGCTACGATGAGGCAACTCATCCCGAAGGACACCGGCGCCGCTTCCGCTGCGTTGAGGGTGTTCGTCTCCAAGAGCGGACTGAACGCCGAGATCGGCATCCGGGGCAAGCGTGACACCCAGCGCTTTTTCTACCTCCGCTTCTTGGAGTACGGGACGAAGGGGTACAGCGGCACGCTATACCGTCGAGCAGACAGTAATTCCGTGGGCGGTGAGCACACCAACAACCGCGACAAGTCCAAGCTGTCCGGTCGACGCAACGCATTGCGCGCGCGCGACACGAAGAACAAGTCCGACGGCTCCACTTTCTACGGCAAGTATCCGGACATTCCAGCCCGGCCGGCACACCCATGGTTGCGACCCGCCAAGGACGTGAACCGCGAATTCGTGCTGGCCAACATCCGTGCCGCGGTATCCAGGACGCTGCGCAAAGCCAGCATGGGAGCGGGCAATGAGTGATCCGTCTGTTGCTCTGCAGGAAGCGGTGTTTGCCAGGCTCGAAGCTGAGGTTTCATGCCCGGTCTACGACGGTGCGCCGATGGACACTGATATGCCGTATGTCTCGATCGACCGCGAGATCTCGACCAACACTTCTCCGATTGCCGGCCGAAAGCGCGAGCAAAGACTGATCTACCTTTCGGTCTGGTCAGACGCTCATGGCCAGGCCGAGGTAAAGCGGATCATCGGCGAGGTCGTTTCAGCACTGGACGAGCGCCGCCTGCCTCTGGCTGTTGGCCGGGCAGTATCGGTCAGGGTTGAGCAAGCAGATGCGCAGCGTGACGCCGACGGCGTTACGTACCAGGGATCGATCACGGTCCGCGTCATCACCACCCATTAAACCCAACACCGGCCGCACCGCGGCTTTATCCAATGTGCCTTTGGAGGATTACCCATGGCCGATGACAACCTCAACACAGCCGCCGGCTGCCGATTCTCGCTGGGCACCAAGTCCGGCGCTACGACCGAAACGGATTACAAAGCTGACACCTATGTCGAAGTGGGCGAGATCGAAGACCTCGGTGAGTTCGGCGACACCTTCAGCTCGGTGACCTTCACCTCGCTGCGCGACGGCCGGGTGCGCAAGTACAAGGGCACCGCGGACGCCGGCGACATGACGCTGACCGTAGGCCTCGACAATGGCGACGCCGGCCAGGCTGCGCTGAAGGTCGCGCACAAGGACCGCAGCAAGGGCGATTACAACATCAAGATCACCCTGAACGACGGCGACCCGGACGCAACGCCAGCAGTGCTGCCGACCACGTTCTACATGCGTGGCAAGGTCATGAACAACACTGTCGCCGCTGGCGCCGCTGACAACGTGGTTCGCCGAAATGTCACGATCGGCATCAACTCCGACATTCTCGAAATCCTCCCGGCCGCCGTTGCGCCGTAATCTGAGGGGCTTCGGCCCCGCTTCCCAAGGATCTGACGCATGAGCAAAACCCTCTACGGCACCGTTGAAGTCGAGCTGGATGGTGAGACCTACACACTGAAACCCACGCTTGAGGCCGTTCGCGCGATCGAGGCGCACTTCGGCGGCCTGCGCGGCGCGTCCCAGGCAATCAACGCACTGAGTGTCGACGGCTGCGCGGTGATCATCGCCGGCGGCGCTGGCTTGAAGGGCAAGGTCGCAGAGGCTGTCGCCGAACAGGTCTGGCAGGCTGGCGTTCTGGAAGTATCTGTGCAGCTCAACGCTTACCTGGTGGCGCTGTACAACCCGCGCGGTACCGCTCCGGGAAAGACGAAGCCGGCGGCGGCGTAAGTGCTGTCGAGGATGGCAGCTACGTCGACCGGCTGTATGCAGTAGCCACTGGCTGGCTCGGCTGGTCGCCGGATCTGGCGTGGCGCACGCCCATGCCGGAGCTGTTCCTGGCAATGGACGCCAAGCTCGAATGGACGCAAATGACCAACCCCTTCGGCGGCAAGCCTGGCGGGAAGAAGGAGAAGCCAAAGCCATCTACCGTTGCGGCGAAGTTGCGACAGGCTCTGACGGGGCGGCAGGATAGATAATGTTCAAAGTCTGCACCCGAGCATTCAGTAATGATAAATTCCCCTTTTCTACAGGGAGTATCGTTTATGCGTGGCTGTCTTTATATCGCTGTCTTCGCGCTGATTGCCGGATGTTCTGTCCCGCAGTCGAGTCAAACTCAACGTGTGCCGTCCTCTTCTGGGAAAGTTGGATCACAGGAAGTTAGTTTAAATCTTGATCCAGCAGGTAAAGAGGTGAAGGCACGACTCTTCAGTTCTGGTGAAGAGCTTTTGCGCGAAGTGGAAAAACTGGGCGGCGCAAGGGGAGAATACGAAACAGACTCAGCGTTCTATGGGCGGATGTCTAAACTTGGCGACTTCTCAATAGCTTCGAAGGTGTCACCTGCTCAGATAAAGTTCAATGCGGCTTCTGGTGAATTCACTTTAGACGCCTCGATGCACAATGCTCAGGCCTTCGGTTTTAAAAGCAACCTCGATGCAGTGACAGCTTTAAAAACTGTCTACCCAGCCTTCATTGCGGGTGAGGATATTTACAATGAAAGTCAGTATTCGGGGCAAAATTCTTACGGTGCATCGGCACTTATAACGAAAAGGACGATTAACAGGTACTATCTTGTTTTTAGTCCAGTACCAAAGCCTCCGCTAAATACGCTGTTTTTCCACGTTAGATCAAGGCTTAATATTACCGGTGCGGAGGTGGAGTCCGAACGCGAAAACATCCGTATAGTGTTTACAGTCAAAGCAACACCAAATTATTTGCAGGTCACAAAAAATTATCAGCAGCCAAAAATATCGAATCCGTTTGAGTCTGTGATAAATAACTATTTCTTTTCTGCGAAAGTGTATTGGGTGAAAGTTGTGAATATCAAAACTGGCCGAGTTTATAGCGACGAGGCTAAGTTGGGTATTGAGGTGATTTAAACAACACTTTTCTAAGCCCACTTCGGTGGGTTTTTTTATGCTTGGAGAAAAGCATGGCCGATAGCGACGTACACGGGATGCTCGTCCGCATCGAGGCGACTACAGCCCAGCTGCGTCAGGAAATGGCGCGCGCAGACTCCAGCGTTGCTCAGGCTTCGGGCAAGATCGACAAAAGTCTGGGCCGCATCGACGGGGCTTTCGATCGTGCTGGCGACCGCGCCCAAGATGCTGCTGGGCTGATCAAGAGCGCGCTTGCTGGCGCCATTGGAGCAGCATCCATCGGTAAGATAATCGAGGCTGCTGACTCCTACGGTCAGATGTCCGATCGCATCGGAATGGCTACTTCGAGCGTTAGCGAATACGACCTAGTGCAAGGCCGGCTTTTGGAGACGGCGAAGCGTACGTATCGCCCCCTTGCTGAAGCCCAGGAGCTGTACATCCGAACCTCTGACAGCCTGCGCTCGATGGGGAAGAACACCAGCCAGGCTCTGGATGTGATGGACAGTTTCAGCTTCTTGCTGGTGACCAACTCCGCCACGGCAGACAAAGCCAGCTCTGCAATCGATGCGTATTCCAAGGCACTTCAGACGGGCAAAGTTGAAGCCGATGGCTGGCAGGCAATTCTTGCGGCCATGCCGAGCGTGGTTGATACCATTGCCAAGTCCACCGGAAAGACAGCAGAAGAAATCCGCAGTCTCGGCGCGCAGGGTAAGTTGAGTCTCGATATCCTGACCGAGGGATTGCAAAAATCTTCCGTGGCAAACGGAATTCTGGCCGACAGCATGAGCGTGGCGGTTCGCGATGCTGTGCAAAATCTTTCAAACGCTTTCGCCGTTTACATCGGCCGCCTGAATGAAACGACTGATTTTGCCGGAACTCTCGCCAGCGGGATAAGCGCGCTCGGTGACAACTTCGAAACGCTCGCAGACGTCGCTATCATCTCGGCGATTGCGGCCCTCACTCGCTACGGGGTGAGTGCTGCAGATTCTGCAGCCGTTGCTGTTTACTCCGCTTTCAAAGACGCAGCTGCGAGAAAAGCCCAAGCCGCAGCCGTGTTACTAGCTGCGCAGGCCGAGCAACAAAAAGCACAGACATCCGTATTTTTGGCTCAGAAAGAGGCAGTTGCTGCGCGCGGCACGGCAGTGCAAACGCAAATGTCGATACAGCTCGCGGAAGCGCGATTGGTTGAAGCTCGCGCTACATCCGCTGTCGCGGCCGCGCAAGCGGGCTTGAGCCGTACCACGGGTGTAATTATGGGTGTCCTCGGCGGCCCCCTCGGTATTGCATCACTGGCGATTGGCGCTGCCGCCGCGTTTCTCACGTTGCGCGACAACACCAGCTTTCTCGAAAAGAAGCTCGGAGATCTATCTAGCCCGATTGACAAGCTCATAGAGAAATTCAACGAGCTGGACCGTGCCTCACAATCGACCGCCCTTCGAGGGCTGAAGTCTGAGTTAGAGGATGCCAAGAAGGAACTGGCCGACGCGTCTGGTTCGATCGCATTTGAGTTTCAGAGCAATCTGACAAACGCAGGTCTTGCTGGCGCGTCCGGCTTCATGGCTGGCATCGCGCCTTTGCCGGCTGAGTTTCAGTCGGCCATGGAGATAATCAAGAAGGCTTCAGCTGACCAGGCGGCAGGCCAGATTGTTGACTGGAAGGCTGTCGCGGATCAGTTGCGCGTGATTCCTGGCATTACTGCTGAGATGGCCGACGCCCTGACAGATAGCGGCGGCGCGGCAACGGAAAAGGCGAAGACAGTTCAGCGCCTGAGTGAGGTAATTGCGCAGCTCACCGGCGAGACGGACGCCAATACCCGGGCGGAGCGTGAAAATGCTGCGGCCCGGGCTGGCGCAAACGAAGCCGGGCAAAAGTATCTGGACCAGTTGCTTAAGCAACTTGCATCGGCTCAGGACAAGACCAGCTTGGAAGCGGCAAATCGGTATATCGCCGAGAACAGTCTGCTCACAAAAGAAATGGTCGTTGCCATCCGCTCAGCGGCAGCGGCGAAGGACGCCCAGAAAGCATCTGATGATGCGGCCGCTAAAGCCGCACGGAAGAACACTACCGAGGGTGCCTCTGCCGCCAAGCAACAGCTCAAATCGTTCGAGTCCGCCGAGGAAGGCTACAAGCGCCAGATCGAGTTGATCAACACCACCGGTGACAAGCAGAAGGACGCCACCGAGGTTCAAAAGCTTTCGTTCGAACTCCAGGAAGGAAAGCTGGGCAAGCTCAGCGAAGCGCAAAAGAAGCGGCTGATGGGAATGGCCGCCGAGCTCGACGCGCTGAACAAGCTAAAGAAGGCCAACGAAGACGACCTGAAGCTGACGGCGTTCAAGAACGCTCAGGCGCTGACCACCCAAACGACCAAGGACGGTTTCGACCAGGAACTGGCCGGCGTTGGTATGGGCGAAAAGGCGCGCGATCGGATGCGCGCAGACCTGGCCATGCGTCAGAAGTACGCCGCCGACGTGGCTGCGCTGAACGAGCAACGCAACACCGGGCAGCTTGCGCCGGATCTGTATGCCAAGCAAACGCAGGTTCTGCAGGATGAGCTGAACAAACGGCTGCTTGCTCAGGAAGCCTTCTACGCGTCCACCGATGAGCAGCAAGCGAACTGGATGAATGGCGTCAACGAGGCCTGGGCGAACTACGCGGACGCCGCCAGGGACTACTCGCAGATCGCTGCCGATGTGACCTCTACCGCGCTGAGCACCGGGACCAGTGAACTGGGCACCTTCTTCTCTGACGTGGCGAGCGGCGCTGAAGACGCCGGCGATGCGCTGGGGGATATGGTTGGCAACTTTGCGAAGTCGATGCTGAAGGCGCTGGGTGACATGGCGGCTCAGTGGTTGATCTATCAGGGCGTGCAAATGCTGGTCGGTAAAACCACGCAGGCCAGTGCCGCAGGCACGCTCGGCGCGAACGCTGCGGCCATGTCGTTGCAGGCAGGTCTGAATGCTTACGCCGCGACAGCCGCAATCCCGATCATCGGCCCGGCAGCTGCGCCGGCGGCGATGGCGACAGCCCTGAGCGTAACTGGCCCGCTGGCGTCCGCCGTTGGCATGACCGCCATGGCTGGCGCTGGCTTCATGGAGGGCGGCTACACCGGCGACGGTCGGCGAGACGAGATCGCCGGCCCGGTTCACCGCGGCGAATACGTGTTCAATGCCGACGCGACGGCACGTATTGGCGTAGGGACGCTTGAAGCGCTGAGCAACGGGAAAGCTGCTTTGGTCGGGCAATCCGGTTCGAGCGCGGGTAGTGGTTCGCCCGCGTCGGTGCCGGCGCCCATCATTTTCAACGCGCCAGTGACCGTTCAGGCTCAGCCAGGCATGAGCAATCAGGAAGCACAGGCGCAGGGCGATTCGATTGGCGCGGCGCTTGAAGCTCGGATGGGACAGTTTCTTGATCGGGAGATGCGCCAAGGCGGGCGACTCTGGAGGCGAGGCTGATGGCCGAGGAATTTATCTACGATGTCGAGGTGGGCGCCGATGGCGACGTCTCCCAGCGGACTTGGGAAAACGAGTTTGGCGACGGTTACGTGCAGGCCGGCGGCATCGGCATCAACACGAAAAGCCAGGCCTGGAATCTCACCCACACCGGCTCCATGGAACAGGGGGAGGAGCTGCCGTTGATCTGGGCGTTCCTCGATCGGCATGAAGGCTACAAGTCGTTCCTCTGGACGCCGCCAGGTGGCGTCCGTGGTCGGTACCGGTGCAACGGATACAAGCCACGCGCTGCTGGCCCTGGCCTCTTCACTCTCACCTTCGCGTTCAAGCAGGTTTACACCCCCTGATTGAAAGCAATGACTGACCCCGCACGTGCGGGGTTTGTTGTTTCTGGAGTCCTATGAATTACAACACCGATATTCAGAAACTCGAGCCGGGTAATCAGATCCGACTGTTCGAGCTGGATGCCACGCGCCTGGGTGCAAATATCTGGCGCTTCCATGGCCACGCCCAAGAGGGCGAGATCATTTGGCAAGGGCAGGTTTACTCCCCGATCCAGATCACCGCGAAGGGGTTCGACATTCGCGGTGATGGCCGACCAGCCTCCCCAACGCTGCAGGTAGTCAACGAGCTGGACGGCGTACCTGGAGCCATCACGGCGCTGTGCTTGCAGTTCCGTGATCTTGCTGGCGCCAAGGTTCGGGTCATCGAAACGTTCCGGCATTTCCTCGATGCGGCAAATTTTCCAGAAGGTAATCCGGACGCCAGTGATCAGAGCAAGGTCAACCTCTGGTACATCGAGCAGAAGACCGAAGAAACCCGAGCTGCGGTGGTGTTTTCGTTGTCCAGCCCCACGGACATGGAAGGGCAGCAACTGCCATCCCAGCAAATCACCAAGCTCTGCCGCTGGGCGTGTCGCGGTGGATACCGGGGCGAGGCCTGCGCCTACATGGGCGGCGCGATGTTCACCAAGAAGAACGAACCCACCGACAACCCAGCGTTGGATCGCTGTGGCGGCTGGTGGAGCAGCTGCAAGCTGCGCGGCAACACTCGCCGATTTGGCGGCTCAATGGGCGCGAGCCTGATCACCAGTTCGAGGTAACCCATGCGCATTAACAGACAGCTGCAGGACGCGATTCGCGCCCACGCGGAACAGTCGTACCCGGCTGAAGCCTGTGGTCTTCTGATCAGCACCGCCACCGGCCGCGAGTACGTGCCGTGCGCCAACCGGGCAAAGACAGATCGCGAAAACTTCCAAATCTGTGAGCGAGATCAGGCTGCCGCAGAGGATCGCGGCGAAGTGCTGGCGATCATTCACAGCCATCCCGACAAAGCACCCGCGCCGAGCATGGCCGATCGGGTCAGTTGTGAGTTGCACGAACTGCCTTGGGGCATCGTCGGTTGGCCCGGCGGTGAGTTCGAATGGTTCAAGCCTTCTGGCTTTCAGGCGCCGCTGCTGGGCCGCGACTTCTCCCACGGCCTGCTCGATTGCTGGGCGGCGTGCCGCGACTGGTACGCACGCGAGGCTGGGCTGCAATTGCCTAACTTCGAGCGACAGGATTTGTGGTGGGAAGACGAAACCGGGCCGAGCCTTTATGAAGACAACTTCAAAGCCAGCGGCTTTTACCAGGTGAGCGCGGCGCGGCGCGGCGACATGCTGGTGTTGCAGATCCCAACGCCGGGCCGTAACTGCTTCCACCCCAACCACGCAGTGATCTATCTGGGCGACGAACCCGCGCTGGTGAGCGAACCCGCTGCCACTCTCGGTGGTGCTGGGCCGTTCATTTACCACCATATGCCTGGGCGACTTGCCAGCCGTGAGATTTACGGCTGGTCGATGGCCAACCGGGTAAAGCTGATTCTCCGGCACAAGGATTACCGACCATGAAGCGCACCATCAAACTCGGCGGAGTGCTGGGTAAGCGTTTTGGGCGCGAGTACGTCCTTGATGTCAATGGCGTGCTGGATGCCACGAGCGCGCTGTGCAACCTGAAGCCGGGCTTCGAGCAGTTCATGCGCACCGCAGAAGAGCGGGGCTTGGTCTTCGCTGTGTTCGTCGACGAACGCAATATCGCCCCGGAAGAACTGGCCATGAAAGACCCCAGCGCCGGCGCTATCCGCATCATGCCGATCATTCAGGGCAGCAAGCAGGCGGGCATGTTTCAAACGCTGCTGGGCGTGGCGCTGATCGTGGCGGGCTTGTTCACCGGCGGTACCACCTCGGCGCTGGGCATGGGGTTGCTGGCCACCGGCGCGGCTGTCGGGCTGGGTGGTGTGGTACAGATGCTTTCACCCACTACCAAGGCGAACACCAGCGACCGCAACGAAGACGGCAACAACCCCAGCTACGGCTTCGGCGGCGCGGTGACCACCATCGCTCAAGGCAACCCCTATCCGCTGCTCTATGGCGAGCGAGAGATAGGCGGGGCTATCGAGTCCGGTGGCATCTACACCCAAGACAACATTTAACTCGCATCGTGGATGCCTGACATTAGATCTTGTTTTTGCTGCTGTCGGGCGAGGTCGGATTGTTTTTTCGCGAGCCATTAGAACTCGCTTTTTGCTGTTTTTCTGGAGTTTGCTGGGCTCGATCTGGAAGGGGGGTTCTGAGTGTTTCAGACTTTAACCATTTCATGCTGCGCAGAGTCATCTTTGCAAATAGAGACGTGGCTTCGGCTCTGGCTCCTCCCAGCTCATAAAATTCATGTGCCAGCTTGGTGCATCGATTTTTTGCGGGAATTGTTGTGTTTTTTATATATTCGAGTATCGCTAATGCTTGTTTTGGGTCAGTGCATTTGAAATGAACGTAGTCCCCTTCCAGTACGTACCAGACTCCATTCGGCGCATCCTCAAGCGGTTCCCCATTAGCATTCGTTGGAAATAATGTAAAAACAGTCATGATTGAACTCCCTGTATTAAGGCCGATGCTTATAGCAAGCTGACGGAAATGTTCACAGTCCTGCACCGATTTTTACCAATCTAAATTGCTATTTCCCCAACCCGCCTCGGCGGGTTTTTGCATTCAGGAGGGCGCATGAGCGCAGCAGCAAAGAAGGCTTCGCGCGCAGCACCGAGAAAGCGCCGCGCTGTCGCTGGCAGCAAGGGCGGGCAGGCCAAGCAGAAGCAGCCGAGCATCGCCACCAATAGCGTGCCGTCGATTGCTACCGCGCGAATCGTCTATCTCTGGAGCTGGGGGCCAATTGTTGGGCCGGTGAACGGGCTGCGCTCAATCAAGCTCGATGGCACTCCGATGCAGGCCGAAGACGGCACGCTCAACTACCCCGGTGTGAAATGGCAGTTCCGCTCCGGTGAATTGAACCAGCCACGGCTGGATGGCATCTCGGAAGCCAGCAACGAAATTCAGGTCAACCAGGAGTTGCGCAGCACCAGCCCCTGGCTGCACAGCATCACCAATTCGCAGATTGATGCGGTGCGGATTCGCTTCGGCTGGCCACAACTGCAGAGCCAGGACGCTAGCGGCAACATCAACGGCGTTCGGATCGAATATGTCGTTGAGGTCTCGACTGACAGCGGCCCATATTTGCAGGTCCTGAGTTCGTTCGTTGATCGCAAAAACGTCACCAAGTACGAGCGATCGCATCGGATCGACTTGCCTGCCGGAAGTCGCTGGACGATCCGCGCGCGGCGCCTGACGTCAGAGGCGAACAGCTCGCTGGTGCAAGACGGGATGCTGGTCGAGGCTATTGCCGAGGTTGTCGACAGCGATCAGGAATACCCGCTGACCGCCGTGGGTTGCCTCGAGTATGACGCCCAGCAATTCGGCGGCGATATCGCCAAGGTCGCCGCCCTGATGCGTGGTCGCATTATTCGTGTGCCGGCCAACTACAACGCCGACACCCGTACGTATTCGACTGGCGGCCCCGGCACCAGCAACGGTGTTTGGGACGGCACCTTCAAGGAGGCTTACACCAACAACCCGGCGTGGATCTTTTACGACCTGGTGCTGCATCCGTATTACGGGCTTGGCGAGCGCATCGACGCAACAATGGTTGATCGATGGTCGTTGTACCGAATTGCCCAGTACTGCGACCAGATGGTGCCGGATGGCGAGGGCGGTCAGGTTCCGCGGTTCACCTGCAACTTGTATTTCCAGAAGCAAGCCGAGGCCTACGCCGTGCTGCAGGATCTGGCCTCGATCTTTCACGGCATGGCCTATTGGGATGGTAGCCAGATCGTCGTCAATGCTGATATGCCTGGTGATCCGGTGTACACCTACAGTCCCGCCCAGATCCTGAACAACGGCGAAATCAAATACGAGGGCACTCGCGCGCGGGATCGGCATACGCTGGCCATGGTCTCCTGGGACAATCCGGATCAAGGTTTTGAGACCGACAAGGAGCCGGTATTTGATGACGAGGCCATGACCGAGCTAGGCATGGTGCGCGAGCTTTCAGTAGATGCCATTGGCTGCACATCGCTTGGACAGGCTCAGCGCGCCGGCCAGTGGGCGCTGTTGACCGAGCAGTTGCAAACACGAGGCGCCACCATGCGCGTGGGGTTGGATGGGCAAATTCCCAAGCCAGGTCAAGTTATCGCGATAGCCGATCCGTCGTTGGCCGGGCGTGCGAATGGCGGGCGTATCTCGGCGGTCGCTGGCCGGGTCATTACGCTTGACCGGGACACTCCGGTTCCAGCAGGCGCTCGACTCCTCGTAAACCTGCCGAGTGGCAAGTCGGAAGCCCGTGTAGTCCGGTCTGCTGTCGGCCGGGCGATCACTGTCATGGCGGATTACAGCGAAGCGCCAGAAGCTGAATGCGGGTGGGCGCTCGACTACGACGACCTAAAGCTGATGCAGTTTTATGTGCGCAACGTGACGCGCCCGGAATGGCACCAGTTCCAGCTGGAAATGATTCAGCACGAACCCAGCAAGTTTGACGCGATCGACTTCGGCGCCGTGGTTGATACTCGGCCAATCACCGGGATTCCTATCGGCACTCAGGCCGCACCAGCCCGGGTGTTGATCAGTCAGAACGTTGTGGTCGAGCAAGGCATTGCCGTGACCAGTATGGCGATCGCCTGGGACGCTGCTCCTGGTGCGGTCGGTTACGACGTCGAATGGCGTTGGGGGGCGCGGGAGTGGATCAAGGTTCCGCGCACCGGTGAGCTGATGGTCGACGTTCGCGGGATCTATTCGGGTCAGTACCTGGCGCGTGTGCGCGCGGTCAGCGCCATGAATGTCTCATCGGTGCCGACCAACTCGGTGCTGACGGACCTGCTGGGCAAAACCGGTTTGCCGCCGGCAGTGTCGTTCCTACGTACCGTCAGCAAGGTCTACGGCATTGGCCTTGAGTGGGGGTTTCCACCTGGTGCGGAAGATACTCAGCGCACCGAGATCTGGAACAGCAAGACCAACGACCTCGCCGCTGCTGTGAAGTTGGCAGACTTTGCCTACCCACAGGCAAACCACGAAATGCAGAACGTCGTCCCCGGTACCAGCCTGTTTTTCTGGGCTCGGCTTGTCGATCGAACTGGAAATGTCGGCCCATGGTTCCCCGCGGTAAACGGTGTCAACGGGCAGGTAAGCATCGACCAGGCCGAATACGAGCAGTACTTCCTTGGCAAGATCCAGGAGTCGGCGCTCGGCCAAAAGCTGCTTGAGGAGATCGGGAAGATTTCTGGTAACGGTGAAGGCTCGGTGAATGAGAGGCTTGAGCAGGCCAAGCAGGAACTGCAGGACCTGATCAGCGAAATCACCGACGCCATGGCTTATGACCCGACCAGGCCTTACAGCAAAGGCGAGGTGGTCCGGCTTGACGGACGATTGTTCTCGGCGATGAAGGCCGTGCCGGTCGGCACTGTTCCTCCGAATGCCGAGTTCTGGTACGACATGGGGACGATTGCCGAGACCACCAACGCGATGGCGCTGCAGATCCAGCAGCATTCGACCAAAATCGAAACCATCGACGGCAAGGTCACCGCGCAGGCGTCAACGATGCAGGCCCTGCAAGCGGCGTGGCGAGAGGATGACGGCACCGGCGCAATGAGCGAGGCGCTCAAGGCGTATCAGAACACGGCCAGCATCGTGACGAGTGAGAAGGTGATAGCGGAGGAGAAGCTTGCGTCAGCGACGCGCTTTACGTCCCTCGATGCTGCGGTGGGGAAGAATGCCGCCAATCTCTCAACGCTTGAGTCTGCGGTTGCAACGGACAAGGAAGCGACTGCGCAGCGCATCGAGACGATCTCGGCCACTGCCAACAATGCCACTGCAAAAGCCGAAACCGCGAGCACCGCTGTTTCCGGCTTGAACGGCAAAGTGTCTGCGCTGACGACCATCAAAACATCCACCACTGTTGGGAACAGGACGGTAATGGCCGGTCTCGCCATCGGCGTGGAAGGTGAACAGCAAGAGTCGCAGATCCTTGCGTTCGCCCAACGGTTCGCGATCCTCGATGAGGTGAGCGGCCAAATGATTGCGCCATTTGTTGTGCAGGGTGGCCAGGTGTTCATGAACACCGCAATCATCAGCCAAGCCTTTATCAAGGAGCTGGTCCTGGGCATGACCCTGCGATCGGCGGCTCTCAACTCGCAAGGGTTGCCGCTGCTGGAGATCAATATACCGGCGGGTACGTTCACGCTTCGTGGCCAGTCCAGCACCGGTTATACGTTGCTGAACAATAACGGCATCTACGTCTACGACTTGAACTACATCGAGCGCGCAGCGCTCGGGAAGATGACGTAATGGACTACTACGGTGCGAGAACGAAAGACGCGATGGGTCGGGTGACGCTTGAGTCATCAACGATGACAGTCCGGTCGATTGTGACCAGGCAAGTCACCGTGCCGCCCATCACCAGCGACTTCACCAGCTTCATCAGCATGCCTGAGATCACCGCGCAGTCGTTTGTATGCGTGACCCTCGCCAGCCACACAAATGAAAACCTCGCTTTGCCCGCTGTTTTCTGGTCGGCAGGGCAGCTCAGAGTTCGGCGGGGTCCGGGTCTGGTGCTCAACGTGTTTATTCTTACTTTCCAATAGGAGGCGGCATGGACTATGGATTCAGGTCGCGTAACGGCCAGAATTTCTTCCAGATCGACAGTGACAACAAAGTCTTGAACGTGGCGGCATCTGGCAGCTACGCCATAGGGAAAACCCCCACGTCATCGACCACGATCACCACGGCGGTGATCACTTACCCAGCACCAATAACAACTGCCGAAGCGCCACACGTGTTCTTGAATCCGAACAACCACGGCATGTATCACACGCTGATGCAGACCGGCGGCCCGGGCAACTGGACCGGGTTCTACTTCAAATTGCACCTGATGGCGCCCTTCAACAGTACCGACTGCAGTGGGCGTTGGCTGGTCGCTACGTTTCGGTCTACGTCACCACCCAATGAATACGATCTGCGTTTACGCAATGCTGCCAATGAGCAGATTTTTGTCGGCGCGGACAATCTTCTGGTGATGACCGGCTTCCCTATCAACGAGGGATGGTCGCTGGACAATCGCGGGGGCGAGGTATCCGGGGTTTATTGGAGTGGGTGCCAGATGCCATGGACGGGGTTGTACGAGGACTATTTCCTCGCCTCCACGTTGCTTGGTGGGAAAATCTACAACGGCAACTCGACGCTTGAGACACCTTGCGGCTTCCATGCCGGCATCCGCACAACACTCAACGGCTACGTCGGGGCGATGGTCAGTTCTGAGGGAGGCACTGCCAAAAACGGCAGAACCACTTTTGCAGCACGACCCATGCGTCCGCTATGAGAACCCAGGCCCGCCCAGTGCGGGTTTTTTATTGACCAGAATTAGGATACTTCCATGCCTTGGCTTAGAGGTGGGACTGTTGCCGTCACCAACGGATCAACGACCGTTGTCGGCACGAATGCAGATTTTGCTGCTAATGCAAAAAATGGTGACGCATTCGTCGGCCCGGACGGTGCGAACTATGAGATTGGCAACGTCGCCAGCGCCACTGTCATCTCCATCATCCCGGCTTATAAAGGGCCAACAGCAAGTGGTGCGGCATACGCGATCATGCCCGTTCAAGGGTATCCGAAGGCGCTCGCTGACGCGTTCAGCGAAATCAATCGGCAATGGGGCGCGACTCTTTCCGCGCTCGGAACCACTGGCAACTATGACGTCCTGCCCGCGCAAAAAGGCGGCACAGGCATTACAGACCTGTCGATATTCATGCAGGGATTACTCAATGATGCTGATGATGGTGCCGCTAGGCAAACATTAGGCGCTGCGAAATCGGGCGCCAACAGCGACATCAATTCCCTGTCGGCTCTGACCACAGCGCTTTCTGTGGCCCAAGGCGGAACCGGCGGTAAGAATGCTCCTGACGCTCGCACCGGGCTCGGGCTGGGAACTGCTGCTGTAGCGGCAGTGCTTGGCACGGTCTCACAAAACGCCGGCGTTCCTACTGGTGCAATTTTTGAATCCGGCTCGAGCAGCGCCGGATCATGGGTGAAGTTTGCGTC
>NZ_JAFCWZ010000017.1:0-86697 GCF_049897785.1 Pseudomonas sp. TSRC2-2 | reverse complement strand
GAAGAAACCCTGCCGGACGGTGGCGTGCGGCGCTTTTCCTACGATGCGCTGGGGCGGCGGACTACCACCCAGGACGAATTTGGTGTTGTCAGCCATCAGCAGTGGGACGCGGCCGGCCGACTGATCCTGGCGACTTCTCCTACGGGAAGCACCCGCGCCTACAGCTACGGCGCCTACGGCCAGATCACCGCCGAGCGCGATGAACTGGGGCGCATCACCCGCTATGAATATGACGACGACCTGCACCTGGTCTCGCGGCGAATCAATCCCGACGGCACCCGCGTGCAGTACCGCTATGACCATGCGCGGTTGCTGCTCACCGAGATTGAAAACGAATCGGGCGAAAAATACCGTCTGGATTACACGCCCACCGGATTGATCCGACAGGAAACCGGGTTTGACGGGCGGCGCACCGCGTATGTTTATGACCTGAATGGCCATCTGCTGGAAAAGACCGAGTCTGGTGATTTCGGCCCCAGCCTGGTTACCCGCTACGAGCGCGACAGCGCCGGGCGCTTGCTCGTCAAAACCCTGCCCGACGGGATCAAAGTCCGCTACGACTACGATCGCCTCGGCCGGCTGATCGGCGTCGATGACGGCCAGAATCATCCGCTGGCCTTTGAGTATGACCGTCAGGATCGCTTGATCACCGAGCACCAAGGCTGGGGCACCTTGCGCTACGCCTACGACGCTTGTGGCCAGCTCAAACGCCTGCGCCTGCCGGACAACAGCAAACTCGACTATCACTACGCCAAGGGCGGTGCGCTGAGCGCCATCGACCTCAACGGCACGCCGCTCACGCGCCACATCTACCAGTCCGGCCGCGAGCAGCAACGTCAGCAGGGTCTGCTGCTCAGCGAATATGCCTACGACGACCAGGGCCGCTTGCTCGCCCACGCTGTAGGCCATCGCCACGCCTCGCTGTACCGCCGCGATTATGCCTACAGCGCCAACGGCAATCTCGAGCACATCGCCGACAGCCGCCACGGCCAGCGCACCTACGGCTACGACGCCCTCGACCGGCTGATTCGTGTCAGCCATTCACGCGACGAACTGCCCGAATCCTTCGCCCACGACCCGGCCGGCAACCTGCTGACGCAGGACCGCCCCGGCCCCGCGCAGATCAAAGGCAACCGCCTGCTGATGCAGGGCGATCGCCATTACGACTACGACGCCTTCGGCAACCTGATCCGCGAACGCCGAGGCCACGGCCAGACCCTCGTCACCGAATACCGCTACGACTGCCAGCATCGCCTCATCAGCCTGACCCGCCCGGATGGCCAGACCGCCAGCTACCAGTACGACGCCTTCGGCCGCCGGATTCGCAAAACCGTCGACGGCACCGTCACCGAGTTTTTCTGGCAAGGCGAGCACCTCATCGCCGAGAGCAGCACCACGCAATACCGCAGCTTCGTCTACGAACCCGGCACCTTCCGCCCATTGGCAATGCTCGACGGCAAAGGCCCGAAAAAGGCCTGCCCGTTCTACTACCAACTCGACCACCTCGGCACCCCGCAGGAACTTACCGACTACAGCGGCGAAATCGTCTGGTCCGCGCAATACGACGCCTACGGCAAAGTCGCCGCCGTCACCCTCGCCGGCGAAGACTACCTCGACCAACCGCTGCGCTTTCAGGGGCAGTATTTCGATGTTGAAAGCGGATTGCATTACAACCGGCATCGGTATTACGACCCGAGATTGGGGCGGTATCTGACCCCGGACCCGGTGAAGCTCGCGGGTGGGTTGAATCAGTACCAGTACGTGCCGAATCCGACGGGGTGGGTGGATCCGTTGGGGTTGACGTCTAATTGCCCGCCGCCGAAGAAGCCTGGGTGTGAGGTGCCAGGTGGGATCGGCGGGGCTAAAGTTGATGAGGGTGAACCTGCCCTGCCGAAGATGACGGCACAGGAGCGTCGGTCGCGGATTGATGAGTTAGCGGAGGCGAATGCGAAGCGAGAAGTCTTGAAACTGGAGAAAAAACACAATATGCATACCGTTGCGAAGCATAACCCAGAGATTCCAGATAAAGCCCTGAAACAGAGATCAATTGATGGTAGTCATCCAACCAAAAAGGGTAAGAAAGGACCAACAAGGCCTAGCTCGCAATTCAAGACTTGGTTGCTGCAACTGAATGCAATAAATGATGCGATAACTAGAATGGATAGAAAAAAACCTATAGCTACGGGCTATACCAAAGATGGTGATCCTATCATTAGAAAGGAAATGCCGAGAGGGGGGAGGGGGTACAAACCAAACAAAAAGGACAAGGACAACCCTAAATTTATAAAGGATTTGAATTTCTCAGAAGTGCGATTCGATCAGGCGAGTGGCAAACCTTACACGGCTTTTCCAGATTAGGGAGTGCGATATGTTAATGTGGCCGAAATTCAATACGCCTTTTGAACCCACGATGCATTATTGGTTGGGCGGCATCTCCGTTTTTGGTCGAGAGGAAACTCTCGGTGCTGAATTGTGGACGTACAATCCCAACAGCCGAGACGACCGAAGGGATGTCATTCATAAGTACATCTTGCGTAGATTTGATTGCTTGACATATCGGCACAAATTCCTGCTGTTTGATGTGCTAAGGAAGGCGCTGAGTTCGCCAAGTTTTGATTTTTCTTCATTATTTCAGAGTGATGAGGATGCTAATTTTTATTTGGCTTGGGATGAAACAGAAATTCATGATTCGAGAGTTTTTTTTGAAGATATATATAATGCAGTACTCATAGAGTGGAAAGATGATTTGCTTCGGGCGAGTTCGGAAGCATAAGCTTCTTAGTGAGCGCGTTTTCGGAATTTATAATATAAAAGGGATTTTTTTTGTGGTTGGGTTATCAGTTGTTAATAATGTGTTTATTTGTGTAATTCTCTGGAATTTTGTGACCGCCGTAATCGCCGGCGAATCTCAAGATCTTCTGAGATCAATTGAGCAAAATGATTGTCATCCATCGATTGATAAGCTTTATAAAATTGCTGTGAGTGGTGATGTAGATGGCCAGTTGGCATTTGGATATGCTGCAAGCAAAAACCTTTGTGAGGCTGTCGAGTTAGGAGGGAAATATTCTATTGATTGGTTTCGCTCTGCTGCGCAGCAAGGCAATGCAACCGCACAAGCTGAACTTGCTAAAAAACTTGTTAGTACTTGGGATGCAACAAATGAAGAGGAGGCTTTTGATTGGTATCGATTGGCCGCAGACCAAGGAAATGCTAACGCCCAATTTGGATTGGCACAAATATACGATCGCGGTCGAACGCTGTCTAGGAATATTCCAAAGAGCGATAGTGAGGCCATGGATTTGTATCTGAAGGCTGCGGCGCAAGGCCATGTAGGTTCGTTCTTTGTATTGTCTCAGATTTATGGCAAAGGGCAGATGGTGAAGAGAGATGTGTGGAAAGAGGCTTACTGGAATAAGAAAGGTGCTGAAAGTGATGATCATTATGCTCAAGTTCGGTTGGCGAATATGTATAAAAAAGGAGAGGGTGTAGCTCAGAGTGATGCGAAGGCAAGGTATTGGTATAGCCAAGCTAATGCACTAGGCAATAAATATGCAAAAACTAGCTTGGCCAGAATGCTTCGAGATGGCGAAGGAGGACCAGTTGATAAAAAAATAGCAGTTAAGCTATTTGCTGAGGCAGCTGAAGCGGAAGAGTCTAATGCCCAATATGAACTTGGAAGGATATATTTACACGGCCTGCTTGGGGTACGGAAAGACACAGCGATAGCTAAAATTTGGATGATGAAAGCGGCCAAGAGATTACATCCTCTCGCAATCGAGGAGTTGGAAGGCTTAGAGTAAAAGTTCGTGTTTTGTGTGTTGTGGGGTTCGAACACGATTATTTGCTACGATTCAGTAATAGTTATTGGTTTACCTTTCTCAGATCGGTCAGAGACGCGTTCACAGAGGTACGTATTGTTTGAGGTTCACCGTTGACCCATCGACTGCGAATAGTGGAGGGCTTCGGTCGTTAGGCTATCCAACAAATACACACTAAACCCCACAACCCCCTTCGCATGATGCTTAGCCTGCGAAGCCATCTCCGCAAGCTGGCTGGCATCTAGCGTTGCGCAAGCTTCGGGCCGCAAATGCACCACCCCGATCGATAACGATAACAACGCAAACTCCTGCCGCACGCCTTGGCGATTGGGTGCAACGAAGCAGCCGGCCTCCAGATGCTCGGGGCGATAGAACCGGCGGCATTGGCTCTGGAAGTCGTCGAGCAGTTGGTTGAGGCGTTTGCGCCAGTCTTCGGGGCCGAGGACGAGGAGGAAGTCGTCGCCGCCGATGTGGCCGACGAAGTCGCGGGTGGGGTCGATGCGTTCGTTGAGGCACTGCGCGAGGCAGAGCAGGACTTCGTCGCCGCGGCCGTAGCCGTAGATGTCGTTGAAGGGTTTGAAGCTGTCGATGTCGACGTAGCAGATGATCGACTCGCGGGCCTGTTGCAGCAGGCGGGTGAGGCATTGCTGGATCGGTACATTGCCCGGCAGCAGGGTAAGGGGATTGGCGTAGCGCGCCTGTTGAATTTTCAGTTCGGTGATCAGTTTCAGCACGTCGATGACGCGGCCAAGGCCGAGGTAGCCACCGTTGAGGGTGATGATGAAATCTTCTTCGATGCGCTGGCGGGCGCGGCTGGTGATCAGGCGGCTGACTTGCTGCAGCGACTGGCTGATTTCCACGGCGAGGAAATCGTCATTCATCAGGCGGCTGATCGGTTTGCGGGCGAACAGATCGGTGGCAAATGGTTTGAGCAAAGCGTCCGACAGCGAATGGCGGTGGACGATGCCACAGGGCTGGCCTTGTTCGTCGAGCACGGCGAGTGAATTGAGGTTGGCCTGGCGGCGGAAGGCTTCCAGCACGGTGGCGGTGGGCGTATCGCGCTGTACGGCGGGCTGGTCGTTGAGCAGGGCACTGAGGTCGCTGCCTTCGTCATTCAGCGCGACGGCGCCACTGTCATGCTTGGGCATCAAGGCGCGAGCGTCGCGGGATGGATGTTCCTGAGGGCGGCCGAGCAGATAGCCCTGCACCAGATCGACACCCATTTCAGTCAGCACCGCGAGTTCTTCCGGGAGCTCGATGCCCTCAGCAATCACTTGCGCGCGCGAAGCTTTGGCGATTTGCAGGATCGAGCCAACAAACTCTCTTTTCAACGCATCCTGATGAATGCCATCGATGAAGTGTCGGTCGATCTTCACGTAATCCGGACGCAGTTCCGACCACAAACGCAGGCTTGAATACCCGGCACCGAGGTCATCCAGGGCAATGGAAAACCCCATCGCCCGGTAGTGATGCAGGGCGTTTTGCAGCAACTGGAAGTCATCGATTGGCGTTTGCTCGGTGAGTTCGATGACGACTTGGCTCGGCGCAATGCCCAAGTCCTGCAGCAGTTGCAAGGTACGCCCGGGTTGGTGCGCGGATTCGAGCAAGGACTCCGGCGAAACGTTGAGAAATAGCTTGCCGGGCAATTGCTGCTCATTGAAGCGGCGGCAGGCGCTTTGTCGGCAGGCGATTTCCAGTTCGCTCAATCGTCCGGCCTGTCGCGCTACGGCGAACAGGGCAATCGGCGAGTGAAGAGGGCTGTTGGACGGGCCACGGGTAAGGGCCTCATAACCGAGGATGCGGCGTTCCGACAGGCAGATGATCGGCTGGAACAGACTGTGTAAACCGCTTTGAGTCAGGATCGAGCTCAAGGCGCTCAGCTGTTCGGTCGTGGTCATGGCAATCTCTGGCGATAAAAAAAGGACCGGGAGCGCTTGCTCTCGGTCCTTTATTGCACGACAGAATGATGACTGTTTGATGACGATCCGGGGATCGTCAGCACTAAATTGCCATCACTTACTTCTTGGCGACTTGATTGCTCAGCTTCAGGTAATCCAGCAGCACGCGCCCGGTTTCGCTCAGGTAGGCATCGTCTTCCGGTTTGACCTTGTCCGGCTCGGCAGCGGCCAGTGCGTCTTCGTCTTCTTTCTTCAGCTCTTTGAGCGGTTCTTCGCCTTTGGCCTTGCGACGGATGTTCTCCATCGCCAGTTGCCTGGCGTCGATATCGGCGTGCTGGGCACGACGCTCTGCTTCGTTGAGGCTGACGGTTTTTTCTTCCATCAGTTTCTGTGCCAGGGCGAGTTTGTCGCGAATGAACACGAACTCGGCATCCTTGTTGGTGCGCGCGTCATGCTCGGACTTCAACTGGGCCAGGAACGGCTTGAACGGATCGGCTGCCGGTTTGATCGCCGCGCGGATGGTGTCCCACGGCATTGCTTCCGGCAGGGCGCTCTCACCGATTTCCTTGGTGTCGATCAGCGACGGGTAGTCGATGTCCGGCAGCACGCCCTGATGCTGGGTGCTCTGCCCGGAGACACGGTAGAACTTGGCCAGGGTCAGTTTCAGTTCGCCATGGTTCAGCGGCTGAATGGTCTGCACGGTGCCTTTGCCGAAGGTCTGGCCACCGATGATCAGCGCGCGATGATAGTCCTGCATGGCGCCGGCAAAGATCTCCGAAGCCGAGGCGGACAGGCGGTTGACCAACAGCGCCATCGGGCCTTTGTAGAACGCGCCCGGATTTTCATCTTCGAGCACGTCGACACGGCCATCGGCATTACGCACCAGCACGGTCGGACCCTTGTCGATGAACAGACTGGTCAGCTCGGTGGCTTCCTGCAGGGAACCGCCTCCGTTGTTGCGCAGGTCGATGACCACGCCGTCGACCTTGTCTTTCTGCAGTTCGGTGAGCAGCTTCTTGACGTCGCGGGTGGTGCTCTTGTAATCCGGGTCACCTGCACGGAAGGCCTTGAAGTCGAGGTAGAAGGCCGGGATTTCGATCACGCCAAGTTTGTAGTCCTTGCCGTCCTGTTTCAGGCTGAGGATCGACTTCTTCACGGCCTGATCTTCGAGCTTCACCGCTTCACGGGTGATCGGCACGATCTTGGTGGTCTGGTCGTTCGGCGCATTGCTCGCCGGGATCACTTCCAGTCGCACCACGGTACCTTTCGGGCCGCGGATCAATTTCACCACTTCGTCCAGGCGCCAGCCGACCACGTCGACCATCTCCTTGTTGCCCTGGGCAACGCCGATGATCTTGTCGGCCGGAGCAACTTGCTTGGTCTTGTCGGCCGGGCCTGCCGGCACCAGACGCACGACCTTCACTTGATCGTTATCGCTCTGCAACACGGCGCCGATGCCCTCAAGGGACAGACTCATGTTGATGTCGAAGTTTTCCGCGTTATCCGGCGACAGATAGTTGGTATGCGGATCGTAGGACATGGCGAAGGTGTTGATGTACGCCTGGAAGATGTCCTCGGCACGGGTCTGGTCGAGGCGCGCCAACTGGTTCTTGTAGCGCTTGGTCAGGGTTTCCTGGATCTGCTTCGGCTCTTTGCCGGCGATCTTCTGGCGCAGCACTTCGTCCTTGACGCGTTTGCGCCACAGGTCATCGAGTTCTGCGGTGGACTTGAGCCAAGGTGCGTCCTTGCGATCGATCAGCAAGGTCTCCCTGGTGTTGAAGTCCATCTTGTCGACGCCTTTGTTCAGCTCGGCAAGGGCAAAGTCCAGACGCGCTTTGACGCGGTCCAGATAGCGCTTGTAGATGGTGAACCCGGCGTTGAGGTCGCCGCTCTTGAGAAAGTCGTCGAACTGGGTTTTCCACTTGTCGAATTCAGCGATATCGCTGGCCATGAAGTAGCTGCGCGACGGGTCGAGCAGCTTGATGTAGCTGTCGTAGATGATCACCGAGCGCGCATCGTCGAGCGGCGGCTTGCTGTAGTGGTGACGCTTGAGCAACTCGACGACGTTCAGGCTGGCGATGACTTCATCGCGATCAGGCTGCAACTTGTCCCAGCTGTTGGCTGCGAATGTGGTGCCCGACACCGGCAACAGGCCGATACCGATGAATAGAGCGAGGGCGGTGCTGGGGAGCAGATGCTTCATGCTGATTCGACGCGGGGACAATTGATAACGCATATTAGGCCGTCTTTGAAGTCGCCGGTTCTTTGAGAGCCGGTCGCATAATGCAAAAAGCCCGGCGCTACAGCTTCGGGCTCAGTCCAGACTCACTATGGAGGCAGTGTGAAGTCATTGCAAGGCGTTGAAGGTCAAGTGGCATGGGTTGAAGAGCCGAGTCCTACATGTGATGTAGGACAAGTCCGCATCCGTGTGGCGGCAGCCGGCCTCAATCGCGCCGATTTATTACAGAAGGCAGGGCTTTATCCGCCGCCGCCCGGGGCCAGCCAAGTGCTCGGTCTTGAGTGCTCAGGGGTGATCAGCGAGGTCGGTGCGGGCTCGTCCTGGCAGGTCGGCGATCGGGTTTGCGCCTTACTGGCTGGGGGCGGCATGGCCGAAGAAGTGGTCGTCGACGGACGGCATGTGCTGCCGGTGCCCGAGGGTGTTTCGCTGATCGAGGCGGCGGCATTGCCTGAGGTGTACGCCACCGTCTGGCTGAATGTGTTTCAACTTGCAGCGCTGAAACCCGGTGAGAAAATTCTCTTGCACGCCGGCGCAAGTGGAATCGGTTCAGCGGCCATTCAGCTGTGCAAGGCGTTTGGTAACCCGTGCTGGGTCAGCGTCGGCTCCGCCGAGCGCCTGGCTTACTGCGAAACACTGGGTGCCCAGGGCGGCGTGGTGCGTACCGATGATCTGGAGAGTCTGCGCGACTTCGGACCGTTTGATGTGATTCTCGACCCGGTAGGCGGCAATTATTCAGCATTGAACCTCAAGCTGATGGCGCTGGACGGGCGTTGGGTGTTGATCGGTTTGATGGGCGGGCGTGAGGCGAAACTGGATCTGGCACAGGTGTTGGCCAAGCGCGTGCAACTGCTGGGTTCGACGCTGCGCAGCCGTGACGATCAGTTCAAGGCTGATCTGCTCAGCGATCTGGGCCAGCATGTCTGGCCGCTGTTTGCCGAGGGTCGCTTGCGTGCGCAACTGGCCAGAACGTTTGCGGTGAAGGATGCCGAAGTGGCGTTTGCCGCGTTGGCGAGCAATACGGTGGCGGGCAAGCTGGTGTTGGTGATTGACGACAATCTGAGCTGACAATGCCAAACCCCTGTGGGAGCGGGCTTGCTCGCGAAGGAGTGGTGTCAGTCAACATCGATGTTGAATGAACAATCGCCTTCGCGAGCAAACCCGCTCCCACATTTGGATCTTCGGTCATTTCCAGAGATGGATCGGCCAGCCGGATTTTTCCGCGTGCTCAAGCAGTACCGGATCCGGATTGACCACGTGCGGAAAATCCACCTTCAGCAACAGCGGCAGGTCATTACGCGAATCTGAATAGAAACTCGCGCCTTCGAGGTTTTCTTCTTCGGCATCGAGCCATTCCAGCAAACGGGTGATTTTGCCCTCACGGTAAGTCAGGGTGCCAACAGTGTTGCCGCTGTACACGCCATGGGCGACTTCCAGTTCGATGGCCAATATCTCGTCAATGCCCAGGCGATCGGCAATTGGCCGCACCAGGTGGGTGCCCGAGGCCGAAATCACCAGAATCCGGTCGCCAGCCTTGCGGTGGGCAGCGATGGTTTTGGTGGCGTCGCTGAAGATGATCGGTTCGATGAAGTCTTCAACCCAAGGCCCGACCAGGTGCTCGACTTCTTCCGGCGTGCGGCCGATCAGCGGTTCGAGACTGAAGTCCATGTACTCTTCCATCCGCAATTTGCCGTGGCTGTACGCGTCCATCAGCTCGTTGTTGCGGCGCATGAACGACTCGGGATCGACCCAGCCCAGGCGCCCCATCTGCTCGCTCCATAGAGTGGCGCAGTCGCCGTGAATCAAGGTTTCGTCCAGATCAAAAATTGCCAGGGCCATCAGTGCAGTTCTCTCTTCAACGTCAGCAAAGTCATCAGGCTACCTCACACAAGGCCGTCGGATCGATGGAAAGTGCCAGGCGCTGTCCGTCGGGGTGCAGATCGGCGGCGGAACGGTTGAGCACATCGACCACCAGTTCCACGCCGCGTGCTTCGACGCGATAACGAATGACATTGCCGAGCAGGCTGTGGCTGCGGATCTGCGCGTCGAGTTCGCCGTCGAGGCTCAGTTCGATGGCTTCAGGGCGGATGGCGATGCGATGGTTGATTGGCCGCTGCAACAGCTTTGAGGCAGCATCGGCGTCGAGCAGGTTGTAGTTGCCAATGAAGCCAGCGGCGAATACATCGACTGGCGCGGTATAGAGGGTTTCGGCGTCGCCGCTCTGGACGATCCTTCCTTGATTCATCAGGAAAATCCGATCGGACATGGTCAGCGCTTCTTCCTGATCATGGGTGACGAAGATCGTGGTCAGGCCAAGTTCACGCTGAATCTGGCGAATCTGCTCGCGCAGGTGTTTACGAATCCGCGCGTCGAGGGCCGACAGCGGCTCGTCCAGCAGCAACAGGCGCGGGCGTGTCACCAGCGAACGGGCAAGGGCAACACGTTGGCATTGACCACCGGAAAGCTGATGCGGGTAGCGGCTGGCGAAGTCGTGCAGTTCAACCAGTTTCAACACTTCAGAGACGCGTTTGTGGCTGTCATCGGCGTTGACCTTTTGCATGCGCAGGCCGAAGGCGACGTTCTGTTCGACGGTCATGTTGGGGAATAGCGCGTAACTCTGAAAGACCATGCCGATCCCGCGTTTCTGCGGACTCAACGGCACGATGTCGACGCCGTCGAGGAGGATCTGGCCGCCATCCACCGGGGTCAGCCCGGCAATGCACCTCAGCAGAGTCGACTTGCCGCACCCGGACGGGCCGAGCAGGGTGACAAACTCGCCTTTGTTGATTTCGCAATCAATGTCGCTGAACACGGTGGTGCCGGCATAACTCTTCTGCAGGTGTTGGACGCTGACGTAGCTCATTCGCTTTTGTCCTTGTTCAAGATGTTGGCGATCCAGGTCAGGACCAGCACGAAAAAGAAGTAGGAAATGACCAGCGCACTGGTGAAGTGACCGCTGCTGTTGCGCATGTTGTTCAGATAAACCTGCAGGGTTTCGTAGCGCGTGCCGACCAGAATATTGGCGAATACGAACTCACCGAAGAGGAACGAGAACGACAGCAGCAGCGCCACCATCAGCCCCTTGCGCAGGTTCGGCAATACCACCAGAAACGCCGCTTGAAAGGTGCTCGCGCCGAGCAATTGCGCAGCATCCATCAGGTCGCGCAGATTGATCGCTTGCAGGTTATTGGTGATCGCGCGGTACATGAACGGCAGCGCGACGGTGAAGTAGCAGCCGATCAGAATCCACGGCGTGCCGACCATCGCCATCGGCCCGGAACCGTAGAGCTGCAACAGCCCCACCGAGGACACCACCGGCGGTACCGCGAAGGGCAGCAGGATCAGGATATTCATCAGTGCATCGAGTTTCGGAAAGTAGTAATGCACGACGAACAGCAGCGGCAGGATGAGCACGACAGACAGCACCAGGGCGCCGACACAGACGATCAGCGACTGACCGAATGCGTGCAGAAAGCGCGGATCGCTCCACAGCTGGATGTACCACTTGAAGGTAAAGCCACTGGGCAGAATCGTTGCCGACCAACTGCTGGCGATCGAATAGACCAGCGTGCCCAGCAGTGGCAGCAACAGGATCGCGAACAGCAGATAGACCACGACGCGGTGGTAGAGGCCGGCCGGGCCGGATTCAGCGCGAGACATGGTAGCTCCTCTTCAACAGCAATTGATGCACAACGGTGACGATGGTCATCAACGCTACAAGTACCACGGCCAATGCGCTGGCCAGGTTGGGGTCGAGGGAAATGTCGCCGGAAACCATGGCCGCGATACGAATCGGCAGAACGTTGAAATTGCCGGTGGTCAGCGCGTAAACCGTGGCGTAGGCACCGAGGGCGTTGGCCAGCAGGATCACGAAAGTGCCGAGTAGCGCCGGGGTCAACACCGGTAGACCGATGTGCCGCCAGAACTGCCAGCCATTGGCGCCGAGCAACGCGGCGGACTCGCGCCAGTCTTCACGCAGGGCGTCGAAGGCCGGGTAAAGCAGCAGCACGCCGAGGGGAATCTGGAAATAGGTGTAAAGGATGATCAGACCGGTTTTCGAATACAGGTTGAAATCCTGAATGATCCCCGACTGCTTCAACATGATCGTGATGCTGCCGTTGAAACCGAGCAGGATGATGAAGGCGAATGCCAGCGGCACGCCGGCGAAGTTGCTGGTCATGTTGGCGAAGGCATTGACGAAGTTGCGCAGTTTCGTGTCGACCCGGCGCAGAGAGTACGCACCGAGTACGGCGATCAGGATGCCGAACACACTCGACCAGAAACTGATCTCAAGGCTGTACTGGATCGCCTGCCGGTAGAATTTCGATCCGAAGATTTTGCTGAAGTTGGCCAGGCCCCAACCGGATTCTTCCGATTGCAGGCTGTTGATCATCACCCAGACCAGTGGGGCGATTTCGAAGACGATGAAGAACAGCGCGAATGGCACCAGACACAGCGCCGCCAGCCATTTGCCGCGAATCGTGGAATTCACTTGAACAACTCCCGGCATACAGGTTTGTCGTGGGGCACGCCGAGCAGTTCGCAGACCGTGCCGCAGAGCTCGGTCTGTTTTGGTGTGGCGTCCGGGTTCAGGCTGAACGCATCGCCGAGGACGAACAACGGTATCTGACGCTCTTCCGCCAGCAGGCCGTTGTGCGAGCGATCGTTGTTCATGCCGTGGTCAGCTGTTACCAGTATTTGGTAACCAGCGTCGAGCCAGCTCTGCAGATAGTCGGCGAGAATGATGTCCGCCGAGCGCGCGCTGTTGCGATATTGCGAACTGTCCAGGCCGTGCTTGTGCCCGGCGTCGTCGATATTCATCGGGTGGATCAGGAGAAAGTTCGGTGCATGACGCAGGCGTAGACTCTCGGCGTCGGCAAACAGGTGCGAGTCCGGGTAATGGTCGTTCCAGTAGAAATGCCCGTGCTGGATCGGCAGCGACGGATCGTTGGTGTGGCGGTCGCGCGCAGCCACGAACGGTGAGCGGTTATACAGTTCGCTGACCCAGTGATATGCCGCAGCGGCGGTTTTCAGACCGGCATCGCGGGCGTAGTGATAAATGCTGCGCTGGTTGGACAAGCGCGACACGTTGTTATGGACGATGCCGCTATTGATCGGCGAAACGCCGGTGAGAATGCATTCGTAAAGCGGTCGGGACAGCGCCGGCAGTTCGCACTCCAGTTGATAGAGCGCCGCGCGTCCTGCGCCAACATAAGCCTGCAGATGCCCCAAGGCGTGACGCGCAACCTCGTAGTTGAGGCCGTCGAGCACGACAAGGATGACGTTGTGCTTCATAGGGGCAAGAACTCCGCGAAATTCAGATATTCCGAAATCGACTCAATTCCCTGTGGGAGCGGGCCTGCTCGCCAAAGCGGTACATCATTCAACGATGATGTTGCCTGACACGACGCCTTCGCGAGCAAGCCCGCTCCCACATCTGGATTTTCGACAGATCACGAAATGTTGATCATCAGTCTTATTTCATTTCGACAATGACTTCTTCGTTCCACTGCTGCGGCAGGGCTTTGGAAGTTTTTTCCCAGGCGTCGGCATCCTTGACCGGCGTGACCTTCTTGTACTGCTCGTTCGGCAGCAGCTGGGCTTTCACGTCTTCCGGCAGTTGCAGGTGTTCGGCGCGGATCGGCCGAGCGTTGCCGCGGGCGAGGTTGGTCTGGCCTGCGTCGCTGAAGATGTATTCGCGGGCCAGCTTGGCGGCGTTGGGGTTTTTCGCGTACTTGTTGATGATCGTGGTGTAGCCGGAAATCACCGAACCGTCGGACGGGATCAGCACCACGTAGTCATCCGGGTTGGCCATCTTGGCCTTGTAGCTCAGGCCGTTGAAATCCCAGACCACGCCGACTTCGATCTCGCCTTTTTCCATGGTGGCGATGGTCGGGTTGGCCATCGACAGGCGCCCCTGTTTGGCGAGGTCGGCGAACAGCAGCAGGGCAGGTTTGATGTTCTTCTCGTCACCGCCGTTGGCCAATGCCGCAGCGAGGACACCGTTGGCGGCCTGGGCGGCGGTGCTTACGTCGCCGATGGAAACCTTGTACTTGCCGGTTTTCAGGTCAGCCCATTTGGTCGGCACGTCGGAGCCGTTCAGCAGCTTCTTGTTAACGATGAAGGCGATGGTGCCGGTGTAGGCCAGTGCCCAGTTGCCGTCCTTGTCTTTGGCCCAGTCCGGAACCTGATCCCAGGTGCTTGGCTTGTACGGTTGCACCACGCCTTGCTTGACCGCGATCGGGCCGAAGGCGGCACCGACGTCGCCGATGTCGGCGGTGGCGTTGTCTTTTTCGGCGGCGAACTTGGCGATTTCCTGGGCCGAGCTCATGTCGGTGTCGATGTGCTTCAAGCCGTAATTCGCAGCCAGGTCATCCCAAGTGCCTTTCCAGTTGGCCCAGTTGTCGGGCATGCCGACACTGTTCACGGCACCTTCCGCTCTTGCCGCGGCTTCGAGGGTTTTCAGATCGGTGTCGGCCGCCATCGCGGCGGTGCACATAGCAATGGTCGAGCCTAACAGTGTTGCCAGGAAAAGCTGTTTCATTCCGAAGCTCCTTGGTCGTGTTCAACGCTGCGATTGGATTGTGTTGGTCTAGGTCAGCAATACCTGAGCCAATTTAGTCAGGCTGGATGACACTTTGATGTCTAAGGCCTTGTGGCAGGTCTTTTTTCTGCCCGGGATCGGCAGCTGCTAAACAAGCGTAGACCATGACGCGGGCCCGGCAGACAAAGGACTTGGCCGATGTATTGCAAGCCATGAACGCGACCGCTGGGTAGTTTTGTCATCTGTCGGTCATCTGCACTGCCTAGGCTTGCAACATGCGAAGGCGCTTCGAGCGGCGTTCGAATTTGCCCCGAAACAGTGCTGGTCTAGTCCAGATAGGTAACGTTGATGCGCGATGAGGCAACCAAAGCGGTGACAGCGATTGGCCAGGTGCTGCAGGAGCAGATCGATCATGCTTTGCTGGTGGCCGGGAGCAAATTGCCGGCCGAACGCAAGCTCAGCGAATTGTTCGGCACCACACGGATCACCGTGCGTGAGGCGTTGTTGCAACTTGAGGCGCAAGGGCAGATTTATCGTGAGGAGCGGCGCGGCTGGTTCGTGTCGCCGCCGCGTCTGGCTTACAACCTCATGCAGCGCAGTCACTTCCACGCCATGGTCAGTGCGCAGGGGCGTGAGCCGTCGACCGAGGTGATTTCAGCGCGGTTGCAGCCGGCTTCGGCGGCGGTGTGTGCGTGGTTGCAGTTGCCGGCGCTGTCGAGCGTGATTCAGATTTGCCGCTCGCGGCGGATTGACGGGCGCCTGGTGTTGTATGTGGAGCACTATTTGAATCCGCAGTTTTTTCCGGGGATTCTCGAGTTTGATTTGAATCAGTCGATCACTGAGTTGTATGCGCGGCATTACGATTTGCACTACGGGCGGGTGCGCTTCGAGATTGTGCCGACGGCGTTGTCGGTGGATGCGGCAGCGGCGTTACGGGTGTCGGTGGGGAGCCCGGGGTTGCGGATTGCGCGGGTCAATTATGATCAGCATGGGCGGCTGATTGATTGTGATCTGGAGTTCTGGCGCCATGATGCGATTCACGTAGGGGTTGATGTGGTCTGATCTTCCGGTCGCTGCGCTCCCACGCCCGGATCAATCCCTCCGCTCAGCCTGCCGACGGGCTCCAGGACCAAAAGTGGAACTCGAGCTTGCGCTCATCGAATGTGAGAGCTGCCGAAGGCTCGGGCCGCGATCGGACGATCTGTTGATTTTGATTTCGCTGTTCTGTGGGAGCGAGCCTGCTCGCGAAAGCGCTCCCACAGTCACCCCCTATCTACTTGCCCACCCCCGCATTTCCATACAAATAATCCGTCGCCAGCGAAGCCAGTGTCCTCACCCCAACCACCAATGCCGACTCATCCACAAAGAAACCTGGATTGTGATTCGGCGCAGCCTTGCTCATGTCTTGATCCCTGGGGGTCACACCGAGAAACACAAACAGTCCCGGCGCCTCTTTGGCGAAGAACGAGAAATCTTCCGCCCCACCCACCAGCGGTCCCTGCACCACGTCATCCTTGGCCGCCCATTTCAATGTCGGCAGCATTTTCTCGGTCAGTGCCGGGTTGTTGATCGTCGGGTCATATTTTTCGATGATGGTGACGTCGGCTTTAGCGCCACCGCTTTCGGCGATTTTCTCGATGGTCTGGCGCACGTCGTTGTGCAGTTTCTGGCGGATGCCGTAGTCGTAGGAACGGATGGTCCCGGTCATGTCGAGTGATTCGGGGATGATGTTGTAGCGCGTGCCGCCGTTGATGGTGCCGATGCTGACCACCGACGGATACGAGGAAATGTCGGTGCGGCGACTGACCACGGTCTGCAGGCCGACGATGGTTTGCGCACCGACGGTGATCGGGTCAATGCCGTCCCAGGGACGGCCGGCGTGGGTTTGTTTGCCGTGAATCTTGATGCGCAGGTCGTCGGAGCTGGCCAGGGTCGGGCCGGGGCGGTAGGCGATCTGGCCGGCGGGGACGCCGGCCCAGACATGGAGGCCGAATACCGCATCGGGTTTCGGCGATTGCATCACGCCTTCTTCGACCATCATTTTTGCGCCCCAGGTGTTTTTGCCGTCGGGAATGAAGTCGCTCGGGCCTTCTTCAGCAGGCTGAAAGTAGAACACCACGGTGCCGGGCAGGGTGTCGCGCATGCCCGTCAGGATCTTTGCCGCGCTGAGCAGGATTGCGGTGTGGGCGTCGTGGCCGCAGGCGTGCATGACGTCGACTTCCTTGTCGAGATACATGCCTTTGGCTTTCGAAGCGAACGGCAAGTCGGAGACTTCCTTGACCGGCAGCGCGTCCATGTCGGCCCGCAGCGCTACGGTCGGACCGGGCAGCGCGCCTTTGAGAACCGCGACCACGCCGGTGCGGGCGACGCCGGTTTTCACTTCAAGACCCATGGCTTGCAGCTGTTTGGCGACCAGTTCAGAGGTGCGTTTCTCAGTGTTGCCGAGTTCTGGATGGGCGTGGAGATCGCGGCGGGTTTCCAGCAGTTGCGGTTCGAGCTTCTGCGCCTGCTCGGCGATGCGGGCGCGGGCGCTGTCCATCGTCGCGGCGCCGGCGTGGCTTGCGGCCAGGGTGAGCAAAAGGGTTTGGGCAATACGCGTCAGGTGCATGGATTTGTCCTTGATTATTGTTGTCGGGCTTCCTTGCCTGTGACTGCAACCGCGCGCCTGAGTGCTATTCCTTCGGTTGACCGCCGCCGGCAGTAATCACCTGCACACTCATCCTTGGCGTCGCCAGATCCAGCCCCGCCTCATCCAGTTGCCGCTTCAGCGACAAATTGAACGCCCGGGAAACCTCCCACTGCTTGATCGGCGCAGTCTTGAACCGTGCGCGCAAAATCGCGCTGCCGGACTCGAAACTCTCGACACCCTGAATCTCCAGCGGCGACCAGATGTTGCGGCGTTGCAGCGGATCGCTGCGCATCTTCTGGCCGACGTCGCGCATCAATTTGATCGCATCGTCGATTTCCATGTTGTACGGCACGGCGACACGGAAGATGGCGTAGCCGAATTCTCGCGAGTAGTTCTTGATGCTTTTGATTTCGCTGAACGGGATGGTATGGACGATGCCGTCGATGTCGCGCAGGCGCACGGTACGGATGGTCAGGCCTTCGACGGTGCCGAGGTGGCCGCCGACGTCGACGTAGTCATCAATGGCCAGCGAGTCTTCGATGATGATGAAGAGGCCGGTGATCAAGTCGGCGACCAGTGACTGCGCACCGAAGCCGATGGCCAGACCGATCACACCGGCACCGGCCAGCAGCGGCGTGACGTTCATGCCCATGTTCGCCAACGCGACGATCAGCGCGATGATGAAAATCGCCACGAACAGCACGTTGCGGATCAGCGGCATCATCGTCTGCGCCCGTGCATTCGCCAGACCTTTGCGCGAGCGGGTGAGGGCGTGGTGCACGGCGGTGTCGGCGAGGATCCAGATCAGCCAGGAGAAAATCAGCGTGCCGATCAGGCTGAACAGTTTGACGCTGATGTCGTGGCCATCACCTTCGGCGAACGCGATCAGCGAATGGCCCCACACGCGCAGGCCCAGTTCGATGAAGATCAGCCACACCAGCAAATGCGTCAGGGTGTAGAAGAAGTTTTTCAGTCGCTCCGAGTACAGCGCATGGCGTTTCGGCCCGCGTTGCGGTTTCAGCGAATGGCGGCGCACGAGGCCGTTGATGACCATGCACAACACCAGCAGAACCGTGCAGATCAGCGACTGCCGCAGCGCCGTGCTGGTGTCGCCAGCGGAGACGAAAGTGGCAAACAGTGAGATGCCGACCAGCACCAGCGCCGGCACGTACCAGAAGGTGCCGAGGATTTCGATGGTGTCGCTGAGGGCGCGGCGGGTCAGGCGCCGCGACAGTGGTTGATTGCGGATCAGGTGCGCAATCGGCCGGCGGAAACGCAGGATGAACAGGCCGGTCGACAGCGCGGCGAGCACATTGGCGGTGGTCGCTGCGGTGTGCGCCAGATGCACGCCGAGACTTTCCACCAGGCGCGGATCGCTCAGCGCTTCACCAAACGCGGCAAAGCTGCCGATCAGCCACAGCGGGCGGAACGCCTGATGGCGCAGGATATACAGGGCGCGATGGCGGTGCGGGCCGTCGAGCAGGGAGAAGGCAATCACACAGATCGCCGAGAAACAGGTACCCACCACCAACGCATAAGCCAGCACCATCGCCAGACTTTTGCCCAGCGAGGACGGCAGCACGTAGCTCATGTACACCGTCATCACCAACGCGATCAGCCACGGCCCGAGCTTGCGCAAAGCGAAGCGCAACATGTCGAGGGCCTTGGGGTGTTGCGGCAGTTCTTCGGTCAGGCCAAAGCGCAGACGCACACGGTGGCCAAGCCAGATCAGCGCGGCGGCGAGCAGGCTCCAGAGCATCAGGATAACGGCGAAGCCGAAAATGATGGGCAGCCATTCATTGGCCGGCAGCAGCTTGCTGGTCAGCTCGTCCTTGGCCAGGTCGAATTCGTTGGACCAGCGGGTGATCGGGCTGTCGGCGCCGGAAAACTGTTTTTCGAAGTTGGCGAGGGTGCCGCCGATCAGGCCCAGCACGCCTTCTTCCGGCGTGGCCTGGGCTTGCTTCGTGGCGTCGCGCAGCTTCTTCAGATCGCTGAGCAACTGCGCGCGTTGCTTGTCGTTTTCCAGCGACTTGATCACCTCGTCGAGCGACTGGCCGAGGGGTTCCTGGGCTTCAGCTTGCGGTTTGGAGGTGTTGAGCAGGCCGGGCAAACCGACCGCATGCGCGGGCCCCAGCGGCAGCAGCGTCATCAGGCAGACAAGCAGCAGGCTGGGCAAAGCAAAAAGGCGAGCAAACACCAGGAGACAACCTCGGGATTGGCGGATGCGCTGGAGTGTACGAGGCCGTCTGGCGCAATGCGAGCCGGGCGCGGTCATTCGTTGAGCTTGGCGAGGATCTTGTAGACCACCGTGGCGAGGATCATCAGCATGCCGACCCACATGGCGAACACCCCGGCATTTTTGTCACGGAAGTTGAAGCCTATGGCCAGCAGGATCATCCCGCTGAGGATGGGAATGAGCATGGCATGGAAGGAGGACATCGAGATCATGGAGACTGCCTTGTCTGGGTGGGATCATTTGAGTCTAGGCGGGTTTGCACGTGTAGGAGCTGCCGCAGGGTGCGATCTTTTGATCTTCAAAGCAAAATCAAAAAGCCGCAGCCTTGCGCAGCTCCTGCATCAATCAGCGCCGCTGATTAAGGCAATTCACGACTGGCATAGAACGCGCTGAGCACTTTGACCAGATGCGCCAGGTCATGGCTGCCGCACAGCTCGCGGATCGAATGCATGGCGAAAGTCGGCAGGCCGATGTCGACGGTGCGCACGCCCAGGTGACTGGCGGTGATCGGGCCGATCGTCGAGCCGCAGCCCATGTCGCTGCGCACCACGAAGCTTTGCACCGGCACTTCTTCGGCCATGCACAGATGGCGGAAGAAACCGGCGGTTTCGCTGTTGGTGGCATAGCGCTGGTTGCTGTTGACCTTGATCACCGGCCCGGCATTGAGTTTCGGGCCGTGGTTGGCGTCGTGCTTTTCGGCATAGTTGGGATGCACGCCGTGGGCGTTGTCGGCCGACACCAGCAGGGATTTCTGGATGGTGCGCACGAACTCGTCGCCTTCCGGCAGCAGGCGGCGCAGGGTCTGTTCGAGCATCGGGCCGTCGGCACCGCACGCCGAGCAGGAGCCGACTTCTTCGTGGTCGTTACACACCAGCACGCAGGTTTCGTCGGTCTCGGCGGTGAGCAACGCCTGCAGGCCGGCGTAGCAGGACAGCAGGTTATCCAGCCGCGCACCAGCGATGAAGTCGCCGTTAAGACCGATGACTGCAGCGCTTTGCGTGTCGTAGAAACTCAGCTCGTAATCCAGCACCACGTCGGCGTTCAGACCGTGTTCGCGGGCCAGTTGATCAGTGAGCACGGCGCGGAAATCGACGCGCTCGTCACCGGCGAACTGGGCGAGGATCGGCGGCAGTTCGGTCTGCGCGTTGATCGCCCAGCCCTGGTTGGCTTCGCGGTTGAGATGGATGGCCAGGTTGGGAATGATCGCAATCGGTGCCTTGAAGTCGATCAACTGGCTTTCGACCTTGCCGTCACGGCGGAAGGTCACGCGGCCGGCCAGCGACAGATCGCGGTCGAACCACGGCGCCAGCAGTGCGCCGCCGTAGACTTCGACGCCCAACTGCCAGAAGCCCTGACGCTGCAGTTCCGGTTGCGGCTTGACCCGCAGGCATGGGCTGTCGGTGTGGGCGCCGACCAGACGAATACCGTCGTGCAGTGGCGAGTTGCGGCCCATTTTGATCGCGACGATCGAGGAATCGTTACGGGTGACGTAATAGCGGCCGTTGGCCTCGGTGGACCATGGCTCGCGCTCGTCGAGGCGCACATAACCGGCGGCCTCCAGACGCTGAACGAGGCTGGCGGTGGCGTGAAACGGGGTAGGGGAGGCCTTGAGAAAGTCGATCAGGCCCTGGTTCAACTCTGCGCGCATAAGAAACTCCAGACAGCAATGGGCGGCAGTTTAACGCATCACTCAGCCGCATTGGGCAAGTGGTTTGCGCACGTATTGTCAGGCCTGATGACCGATGCGCTTGCGCAGATAGGCCAGGATGGCCTTCTGATCAGCCTTCCTCGCAGGTTTCGGCAGATGTTTTGGCCAACCCTTGTCAGTGCCGAAGAAAGCTTGTTGCGCGACGCTGTCCCAGCGAAGGATTTCCCGCGAAGCCGATTCCCACCATTCATGCCGGCAGATTTCGTAATACGGATGTTCAGGTGCAGCACTGCCGAACAGCAACGCACGGCCGACTTTCTTCATGCCGCCGCGCTTTTTGCGCAACTTCCACTTGATGCGCAGGCGCTCCCAGGTCGAAGGGATCGGTTTGCTGCGCGGGACCTCGGTGCTCAGGTCTGGCAATTCGGGGTGAAAGGCCTCGCCGTAGCGGGCGAAGAAATGTTTCTGCATGGCGTGGAAGAAGTTTTTGTCGGCGAAGTAGTGATAGACGAATTTCTTCGCTTCCTGGATGGGCTGGTCGCGCATGGCAAATGACAGTGCAATCTGTTCGATCGTGTGGATGTCGAACGAATCCTGCGTCCACTCATCGATCAGTCGGATCGACGTTTCCAGCAGCGCTGCATCGCCATCGGTGACGCCGCACAAGCCGCTGTTGTACAGCTTGAAGCTGTTTGCAGGCGAGATGCCGTGGACTTGCAGGCAGCGCGCAAGTTTTTCGTAGTCCGTGCGCTTACAGACATAACTCCAATCGTATTCGAAGCGGTCCATCACGTAACGGCCGGGTGTGATCATGCTGAACAGTCGATGCGGCGAACCCAGAAACAGCGTGTCGGTGTCGACGAACAGGGTTTTTTCGGCGAGTGTCAGGCCCAGTGCAATGGCGCACGCTTTGCGGCGGTGGTGGTAGCCGTTCTCGCCCTGCCACTGGCTGACGGTCTGCTCGCTCAGGGCGACGGTGTCGACCGGCCAGCCGGCGTAGTCCTGCGGGCGATCGGTCAGGATTCTGATGCGTACCGATTCACCCTGCTGCAGTTGCGCCAGGGCGGTGAGGATGCTGAATTTGGCCTCGCGCCGATAGACGTCTTTGTCGCCATAGATCAGGTAAAGCAACTGGTGCGGTACTTTTTCTATGGGGGGGAAGGCTTCGCGCATAAGCGGCTCCATACGGCGGGTGCGCGAGTTTACCGTATTGCTCCGCTGAATTGCAGGCCGGTCGCTTGCTTCAAAGTGTTGCCGGGCGGGGTGTCAACCGATGATCAGTCTGCCGTTGAGGAAGACTTCACGGCGCTGCTTGCGACCGATGTCTTCATGCTTGCTCGGCTGATAGACAGTTTCGAACTTGTCTCGAGACAAATCAGGCAGCGCACTGAGGTATTGATCGACCAAGCGATCGTAAGCGGCTTCGGTGATGAATTTGTAGATTTCCCGACGATAGAAGAAGCCCAGTTGAAAACCGAGCGTTTCACTCAGGTGCGCGGTCGGGCCTGCGAAGCAGTTTTCAAAATCAATGGCTTTTAGTGGCCCGTGCGTTTGCTCGGGCACCATGATGTTGCCCACCCAGAAATCCATGTGAGTGATGTTCTTGCTGGCGAGCGAGCTGAGCAGTTGAAACGCGTCGAGGATGAAAGCTTCGATATTTTCGGGGTTGCGTCTGATGCATTCGGCGCCATCAATATGGCCTTCGAGCAGGTGCGTCAGCAGGAAGAACTCTTCGGTCAGGCCAAGCCTGCTGCGTGTGTAGCCATAGCCCTTCAATGGCGGCATGTTCACGCCCCGGCGCTGAGCTTCGAGGGAATTCATCAGTTCTTCGAGCGGCCAGTCGAAGCGCCCGTTACGTTGCGGTTTGTTCAGGCTCACCCGCACTTTTGCCTTGAACGTGTCCAATGGCTGGACCTTGGCAAACAGGGGCGTTTCACACGAGGACAGCGGTGCGCTGGCCCGGGTCAGTTTGCGCGCGCGACGTTTTTCTATCAGTTGCTCGAGGGCTTGGCGCGCCTGGGTGCTGGGGGTTTCGCTCAGGTGCAGGGTGGTGTTACCGAATGCGCACACGATGGGATATTCGGATTGGAGCGTTTTGCTGCAGAACACGGAAAAGGCCTCCTGCCTGATGTCGAAGTGCCATGATTTTATATTTGATTACAATTTTATGACAGTTCTTTACGTCAATCTATTGCCGGTGAACTTTTGACAGGACAAAAAAAGCCCTCCATCAGGAAGGCCTTTCAGAAGCAGACGCGATTCAGAACGGCGCCGGGCACTCGAATCGCAGACGCTCGCCGCTTTGCGGATGAGTGAAACTGAGCATGCTCGCGTGCAGACACAGGCGCGGCCAGGCCGCCAGCGCTTGCTCGTGGGCGTAGAGTCCGTCACCGAGCAGCGGATGGCCGATCGACAACAGGTGCACGCGCAATTGATGCGAGCGCCCGGTGATCGGTGTCAATTCGACCCGGCACCAGTCGCCGCACCGTTCCAGCACCTTCCAGAACGTCAGCGCATGTTTGCCGAATTCGTGATCGACCACATGCCGTGGTTTGGTCGGTGGATCGTAGCGCAACGGCAGGTCGATGCTACCGCTGTCCAGTTCCGGCTGACCCCAGGCCAAAGCGGTGTAGGCCTTTTCGGTTTCGCGATCATGAAACTGCCGCGACAACTCACGATGGGTATCGGCATCACGGGCCAGCAAAATGATGCCGGAGGTTTCCCAGTCCAGGCGATGGACGATGCGCGCTTCCGGGTAGCCGTTTTCCTGCAGACGGGTAATCAGGCAGTCCTTGTTGTCATCGGCGCGGCCGGGCACCGAGAGCAGCAGGGTCGGTTTGTCGACCACCAGTACGGCGGCGTCCTGATAGATGATGCGGATGTTGGACAGCGGCATTAAAACAGCCTCGTAACAAATGCCAACGGCGGTTCAGGACCATTCCACCGGGGAATGGCCCTGAACCGCCGTCGTACCTGCCGGATCGACTCAGCGGTCGGGCAGGGTGATGTTGAGTTCCAGAATCGAGCAACTGCCCTGGCTTTCCAGTGCAACGTGTACGTCATCGTTGCCGATATTGACGTACTTGCGGATCACGTCGACCAGTTCCTTCTGCAAGGCTGGCAGGTAATCCGGCGTGCTGCGCTGGCCGCGCTCATGCGCCACGATGATCTGTAGACGCTCTTTCGCTACCGAGGCGGTACTTGGCTTTTTGTTGGCACGAAAGAAGTCAAAAAGGTTCATTACCTACCTCCAAACAGGCGCTCGAAGAATCCCTTCTTCTCGACATCGAGGAATCGGTGGGCTTTTTCTTTGCCCAGCAGGCGGTCGACGGTATCGCTGTAAGCCTGACCGGCATCGCTCTGGTCGTCGAGAATTACCGGCACGCCCTGGTTGGAAGCCTTGAGCACAGCCTGGGATTCCGGGATCACGCCGAGCAGGGTCACCGAAAGGATTTCCTTGACGTCTTCAACGCCAAGCATCTCGCCCTTTTCAACACGCTCCGGGTGGTAGCGGGTGATCAGCAGGTGTTCCTTGATCGGGTCTTCGCCACGTTCGGCGCGGCGCGATTTGCTCGCCAGCAGGCCGAGCATGCGGTCCGAGTCACGTACCGAGGAGACTTCCGGGTTGGTCACAACGATCGCTTCGTCAGCGAAGTACATGGCCAGGTGCGCACCTTTCTCGATGCCAGCCGGGGAATCGCAGACGACGAACTCGAATTGTTCCTTGAGCTCCATCAGGACTTTTTCCACGCCTTCGACGGTCAGCGCGTCTTTGTCGCGGGTCTGGCTGGCTGCCAGCACGTAGAGGTTTTCCAGGCGCTTGTCTTTGATCAGCGCCTGTTGCAGGTTGGCTTCGCCGTTCACGACGTTGACGAAGTCGTATACCACGCGGCGCTCGCAACCCATGATCAGGTCGAGGTTACGCAAGCCGACGTCGAAGTCGACGATCACTGTTTTGTGGCCGCGCAGTGCGAGACCGGTACCGATAGCGGCGCTGGTGGTGGTCTTACCCACACCACCCTTGCCGGATGTAACCACGAGAATCTTGGCCAAGGTGTTTCACCCCTAAGGAAGAAGGACTGTTCAGCCCCTGAAAAACATCTCTTGAAAACTACTGCAGTCGGACAGCCTTGGCTGGAATTTGGCTTTAGGCCTTTTTCCTACTTCGTTTGAGCCGTTTTCGCTACGTTTTAGAGATGCTTGGAAAATGCGGCAGTATCCGTTAAAGCCGAATGATGTTCAACACGTCGCCTGACAGGCTGACCTGGACGCCCGAGCCCCACATCGGATCGCGACGCAAATCCTCGGAGACCTTGTAATGACCGGCAATGGAGATCAGTTCAGCGCTCAATTGCTGACAGAAAATCCGTGCCTTGGTGTCACCTTTGACGCCGGCGAGTGCACGGCCACGCATCGGGCCGTATACATGGATGTTGCCATCGGCGAGAAGTTCCGCCCCCGGACTGACCGATGAGACCACGACCAGATCGCCACCCTGGGCATATATCTGTTGGCCACCACGTACTGGCGTGGTGATTACGCGGGTCGGTTTAACGGTCGGCTCAGGCGGTTTTTCCGGCTTCTTCCTGACTTCCGCTTCCGGCGTCTCCAGCGGACGCTCGCGGGCGCCGGAGGGCGGCAGCACGGGGATGTCGATGGCGATGGCGGCGGCGATGTCTTCGATGCGGCTGGCGCGAATGGCCAGGGTGCGCAGGCCATGTTGACGGCAGACGCGCATCAGCCCCGGCAGGTCGACAGCGCCCTGGCTCGGCGGTAATTTGTCGAGCGCCAGAACCAGCGGTGCATTGCTGAAAAAATTTGGCGCCTGGGCGACTTTGGCGGCCAGTTGCCGATCGAGGCTTTCGAGGTCGTTACGGGCCAGTTCCAGCACAGTAATGGCCAGCATGCTGCCCTTGAGCTGGAATACGGGATCTTGGTCTAACGGGTCGGTTTGGCTCATGTCGGCATACAACGGCTTGTCACTAAAAGTGCCGAGACTTATAACGAGAACGCCCGCGAGCCGCAAGCCGGGTCGAACGATGTAGAATGCGCGGCCACTGTATTTACGGAAGCTTTAATGGATCGCCCGCGTTTTCGAAAAGCATTTCTTGCTCCGCGCTTCTGGCCGCTCTGGTGCGGTCTGGGGCTTTTATGGCTGATCGTGCAGTTGCCGTATCCGGCGCTGCTGACCATCGGTCGAGTTTTGGGTGCGTTGATGTATCGCCTCGCCAGCGACCGGCGAACCATCGCGCGGCGCAATCTGCAATTGTGCTTCCCGGAAAAATCCGCCGCCGAGCGCAAACGCCTGCTCAAGGAAAACTTCGCCTCCACCGGGATCGCCTTTTTTGAAATGGCGATGAGCTGGTGGTGGTCGCGCGAGCGTCTGGCGAAACTGGCCCACGTCGAAGGCCTTGAACATCTGCAGAAGGCCCAGCGCGAAGGCAAAGGCGTGATCCTCATGGCTGCGCATTTCACCACCCTGGAAATCGGCGCGGCGCTGCTTGGCCAGCAGCACACCATCGACGGCATGTACCGCGAACACAAAAACCCCTTGTTCGACTTCGTCCAGCGCCGTGGTCGCGAGCGGCACAATCTGGATTCGCTGGCGGTGGAGCGCGACGACGTTCGCGGCATGCTCAAGCTGCTGCGCTCGGGCCGGGCGATCTGGTATGCGCCGGATCAGGACTACGGCGCCAAGCAAAGCATCTTCGTGCCGCTGTTCGGCATTCAGGCCGCCACCGTCACTGCAACGACCAAGTTTGCTCGCCTGGGCAAGGCGCTGGTGGTGCCGTTTACTCAGGAACGTCTGGCCGACGGCAGCGGTTATCGCCTGGTGATTCATCCGCCGCTGGAGGATTTTCCCGGCGAGAGTGAAGAGGCCGATTGCATCCGCATCAATCAGTGGGTCGAGAGCGTCATGCGTGCCTGCCCCGAGCAATATCTGTGGGCGCATCGGCGTTTCAAGAGCCGCCCGCCGGGCGAGCCGAAGCTTTATCCCAAGCGTCGTTGATTCAACCGTACTGAAAAGCACCATGGAGTGTTGCGATGAGCCCTGCTGAACCGGTCACAGGTTTGATTCTTTCCGGCGGCGGGGCTCGGGCGGCTTATCAGGTCGGGGTGCTGGCGGCGATTGCCGAGTTGCTGCCGGTAGGCGCGGACAATCCGTTTCCGGTGATCGTCGGCACCTCGGCCGGGGCGATCAATGCGGTCAGCCTGGCCAGCGGCGCCACGGATTTTCGCGCCGCCATCGAACGCCTGACCCAGTTCTGGCAGGGCTTTCGCAGCCACCGCGTGTTGCGCAGCGACTGGCCCGGCGTCATCCATCAGGCCAGCCGTTTCGTCAGCCACAGCCTGCTCGGCCTCGGTCGGCAGATGCCGGTGGCGCTGCTCAACAGTTCGCCGCTGCGCCAACTGCTCGAGGAAAAACTGCACCTGCCCGGCATCGCCGAATCCATCGCAGGCAAGCAGTTGCACGCGGTGGCGGTGACCGCATTCGGCTACGAGTCGGGGCAAGCGGTCACGTTCTATCAGGGCGGTGGCACTATCGACGCCTGGCTGCGGCACCGACGCATCGGCGTGCCGACGCAACTGTCGGTCGATCACCTGCTGGCCAGTTCGGCGATTCCGCTGTTGTTCGCACCGGTGAAAATCGCTGAGGAATATTTCGGTGACGGCGCAGTGCGTCAGTCGGCGCCGATCAGTCCGGCACTGCACCTGGGCGCCAGTCGCGTGCTGGTGGTGGGCGTCAGCGGCAACCCGCGCGGCGTTGATCCGCAGCAGCCGCAGGAGCGCGCCTACAGCGGCCAGCAACCGACGCTGGCGCAGATTGGCGGGCACATGCTCAACAGCACGTTCATTGACAGCCTGGAGAGCGATATCGAGTTGCTGCAGCGTTTGAATCAGTTCAGTCATTTGCTTCCCGACGGCACACCAACGCGTGCACTGGGCGTGGCGCCTGTGGAGGTGCTAGTGATTGCGCCGAGTCAGCCGATCGATGAAATCGCCGCGCGGCATCGCCAGGAACTGCCAGCGGCGTTGCGCCTGTTTCTGCGCGGGCCGGGGGCGACGAAGACCAGTGGGGCGGGGGTGCTCAGTTATCTGCTGTTCGAGGCGGGGTATTGCAGCGAGTTGATCGAATTGGGGCGGCGGGATGCGTTGGCCAAGCGTGAGGAGCTTTGCCGGTTTCTGCGGATATCCGAAGCGGTGGCCCCGGCCTGAAATTGCGGTGAGCCTATTCACGAGCAAGCTCGCTCCCACAGGGTTTTGCATTGAATGCAAAATTTGCAATCAACATAGAGCCACTGTGGGAGCGAGCTTGCTCGCGAAGGCGTCCTTGCGGACACCGCCGAATCAGAAGTGGAACTTGACCAGGAAGCTGGTGGTGCTCTGATCGGTCTTGAAGTACTGGCTGTCCTTGATCCCGTACTTGTCCGACCAGTAGTCATACTCGACACCGACATACAACTGCTTCTCGCCGAAATTCAGCGCCTTGCCCAAGTCATATTTGACCTGCGGGTTGAAGTGCAGGTTGGCGTGGTAGTCGCCCTTGGAGTTGGAGTCGTTGTCGACCACCCAGTCCATGAAGCCGTCGATGAGGATGTTCGATTTGCCCACTGGAATGGTGTAGGACCAGACCGGGGTGATCTGCCAGACATTGTCACCGGCGCGTGCGCCCTGGGTGTGACGCTGATAGAAGTTCAACTGGAAGTAGTCGAAGCCGGGAATCGCCAGGTCGAAGCCCGGACCGATCAGGTACGCCTCGGTATCGCCTTCACCGAACTCGTAGGTCATGGCCAGCAACACGTCGGTCACCGGGCCGAAGGCCAGTTTCTGATCGAAGATCTTGCCGAACGACAGGCGCGGGCTGAGCTCGCCGTAGTAGGTGTTGGAGCCGACGCCGCCGTCATCCTTGCCGTTGTAGAAGATCTTGTCGATGAACAGGAAGTTGTCCCCATACTTCCAGGCATCGGCGTGCTCGAAAGTCACGGTCTGCTGAATGCGCGGGTTGACCTGGAAGTCCTTGCCATACAGATAGGTCAGGCTGTTGTTCTGCCACTGCAGCAGGCCCTCGGCCATTGCCTGGCCGCCGGCGAACATCGATCCGGCCAGCATCAGGCTGGTGCACATACGTTTCATTCGGTTGCTCCCAAAGTAGGTGTTCCACGTTATTTTTTTTGAGATCGGCGCTCTGATGTGGCGCCTTTTTTCGTGCCGCAAATTTCATCCGATCGGTCAGCTTTGAATGCTCGTAGCAAAAGCTGCGCCAAGGCTTTCGAAAAACCAAAAAACGCCCGTTCGGCTGCTGAAAAACAGTCGACGAGCGTGTTTTCGGGAGGCCTCAGAACTGACCAGGGCCGGGATAAGTTGGCTTTTCGGTCAGAAATTAAATCCGGGCTTTTTTTTAGACCGAATTCGGAAGGCCGCGGAGAATACTGACTCCTCGGCTTGTGCTCAAGTGCTCCGCAACAGAGCACCGACGGCAGACATGGCGCACGGTTGCGGGCCATCTCAGAAGTGCACCTTCAACAACAGGCTCGCGGTGTTCTGGTTGGTGTCGAACGAGTGGGTGTTTTCGATGCCGTACTTGTTCTTCCAGTAGCTGTACTCGGTGCCGACGTACACCTGCTTCTGGCTCCAGCCCAAGGCTTTGCCCAGGTCGTATTTGATCTGCGGGTTGATGTGCAGGTTGGCGTGGTAGGTGCCGCGCGAGTTCTCATCATTGTCGACGACCCAGTCGAGGTAACCGTCGATCAGCACATCGGAATTGCCCAGCGGGAAGCTGTAGGACCAGGCGGGGGTGATCTGCCAGACGCCGTCGCCGGGGCGCGGGCCTTCCGTCTGGCGGCGATAGAAGTTCAGTGTGACGTAGTTGAAACCGGGCACTTTCAGATCGAAGCCGGGGCCGATCAGATACGCCTCGCTTTCGCCTTCACCGTACTCGTAGGTCATTGCCAGCAACACGTCCTTGATCGGGCCGAACTCGATCTTGCGGTCGAGGATCTTGCCGAACGACAGGCGCGGACTGAATTCGCCATAAAAGGTGTGCGGACCTTTGTTGGTGTCTTCCTTGCCGTTGTAGAAGATCTTGTCGACAAACAGAAAGTTGTCGCCGTACTTCCACTTGTCGGCATGCTCGAAAGTGACCGTCTGCTGATACGACGGGTTGATCGCGAAATTCTTGCCGTACAGATAGCTGAGACTATTGGTCTGCCACAGCAGCAGATCGCCGGCCATGGCCTGACTCGCGGCCAGCAGGCCGCCACTCAACAGAACGCTGGTTTGCGTGCGGATCATCGGTTGCTCACTCTTGTTTTTATTGTTTGAGGCAGGGGGTTGCATGTCACTTGTGGGAGCGAGCTTGCTCGCGAAAGCGGCGGGTCATTCAACAGTGATGGCGACTGACCGGGCCTCTTCGCGAGCAAGCTCGCTTCCACAGGTTGTGTGAAGATTTCAATCAGTGCGCATGGCAATCGTTGATCGCTGCACGCTCTTTGCCGCCGAGGATGTTGAACAACAGATTCAGGGTCAGCGCGCTGAGGGTGGCCATGGCGATGCCGCTGTGCGTGATCGGGCTCATCCACATCGGCAGGTGAGCGAAAAACTCCGGACGCACCACCGGGATCAGACCCATGCCGATGCTCACCGCGACCAGCAACTGGTTGCGGCGGTCACCGATGTCGGCTTCCTGAAGGATCTTGATCCCGGTCGCCGCAACCATGCCGAACATCGCAATCGCCGCACCACCGAGCACCGCCGGTGGAATCGACGCCACCAGAAACGCCGCTTTCGGCAACAGGCTGAGGACGATCAGCAGACCACCGGCGACGATGGTTACCGAACGGCAACGCACGCCGGTCATCTGCACCAGGCCGATGTTCTGCGCGAAGGAGGAATGGGTGAAGGTATTGAAGAAACCGGCAAAGAACGACGCCCCGGCATCGCACAACAGGCCACGGCGCAGCATGCGCGGGCAGACTTCCTGACCGGTGATCTTGCCCAGCGCGAGGAACATCCCGGTCGACTCAACGAAGATGATCACCACCACCAGGCACATCGACAGAATCGGCGCGAGCTCGAACTTTGGCATGCCGAAATGCAGCGGCGTGACGAACTGAATCCACGGCGCGCTGGCCATTCCACTGAGGTCGACCATGCCGATCACGCCGCACAGCACGTAGCCCAGGCACATGCCGATCAGCACGGAAATGTTCACCCAGAAACCGCGCATGAAGCGGTGAACGAGCAGGATGGTGGCCAGCACCAGCGCGGCGATGGCCAGATAGATCGGCGAGCCGAATTGCGCGGCGTCGACACCACCACCAGCCCAGTTCACGGCCACGGGGAAAAGCGATAAACCGATCGAGGTGATGACCGTGCCGGTCACCAGCGGCGGGAAGAAACGCACGACTTTGGACATGAACGGTGCGATCAGCATGCCAAAGAAACCGGCGGCGATCGTCGCGCCGAAGATGCCTTGCAGGCCGATACCGGGCATGCCGGCCATGGCGACCATGCTGCCGACTGCGGCGAAACTGGCGCCCATCATCACCGGCATGCGAATGCCCATCGGGCCGATGCCCAGCGATTGCACGATGGTAGCGATGCCGGCGACCAGCAGGTCGGCGTTGATCAGGAAGGCGATTTCTTCACGACTCAGGCCAGCGGCCTGTCCGATGATCAGCGGCACCGCGATGGCGCCACCGTACATCAGCAGAACATGTTGCAGACCGACCAGGATCAGTTGCAAAAGGGGCAAACGCTGAATGGCGGGTGCGTCGGGGATGCGCGCTTTGGACAGCTCGGACATGCAACACCTCGGATCTTTTTTATTCTTGTGATTAACAGCTGCCGGGTTGCTTGCAGCTGTTTCTTTGCATCAGGCAGACCTGTGGGAGCGGGCTTGCTCGCGAAGGCGCCGTTTCACTCAACATCAATTTGTCTGATCGACCGCTTTTGCGAGCAGGCTCGCTCCCACAGGGTTTGACAGTGTCCTTGTGGAAGCGAGCCTGCTCGCGAAGCTTTTACTGCTTAGTTGGTCTGCGCTCCCTGAGCGATCCATGCACCGATCAGGTCACGTTCCTGCTGGGTCATCTGGGTGATGTTGCCCAGTGGCATGATCTGCGTGGTGATGGCTTGCGCCTGGATGCGCGCCGCGTTCTGGCGAATCTGCTCCGGGGTGTCGAGTATCACACCCGCTGGCGCTGCGCTGAACAACGGGCTGGTCGGCTTCGACGAATGACAAACCGTGCAACGCTCTTGAATCACGTGATGCACTTTGTCGAAGCCGGGACCGGCGTTGGAGGCTTGCGCCGGTGCTGAGGCAGGCTCGGCAGGTTGCGCCGCTTCAGCCGGTTTCGCGCCACCGCCCAGTGCCGTTTCCGGCAGCGGTTGGTACTCGATTTTCGCTGGAGCTTTCGCCACTTCAGGTGCGTTCGACATCGGCATCGGACCGGTGACGTAAGCCAGGCAGATCATGCCCACCGCTGCCACCGGCAGGGTCCAGGCAAACTTGTGGCTGTCGTGACGGGTATTGAAGTAGTGACGCACCAACACTGCCAACACCGCGATCCCGGCCAGGATCAACCAGTTGTACTGGCTGCCGTAGGTGCTCGGGAAGTGGTTGCTGATCATGATGAACAGCACCGGCAGGGTGAAGTAGTTGTTGTGTCGCGAACGCAGCAGGCCCTTGGCCGGCAGCGCCGGGTCCGGCGTACGGTTTTCAGCGATTGCTGCAACCAGTGCGCGTTGCGCCGGCATGATGATGCGGAACACGTTACCGACCATGATGGTGCCGATGATCGCGCCGACATGCAGGTACGCACCACGACCGCTGAACACTTTGCTGAAGCCATACGCCGCGCCGATGATCAGCACGAACAGGATGAAGCCCAGCAGAGCGGGGCGCTTGCCCAGTGCCGAGTCGCAGAGGAAGGAGTAGATGAACCAGCCGACGAACAGCGAGCCAAGACCGATGGCCACGCCTTCCGGACCGCTCAGGGTGCTGCCCGGTGCGAGCAGGTAGAGCGTCGGATTGGAATAGAACACCACGCACAGCAGCGCGATCCCCGACATCCAGGTGAAGTAGGCTTCCCACTTGAACCAGTGCAGGTTGTCCGGCATGGACGGAGGGGCCAGTTTGTATTTTTCCAGGTGGTAGATGCCGCCGCCGTGGATCGCCCACAGATCACCGGCCAGACCGGTTTTGGGGTTGACGCGGTTGAGGTTGTTCTCCAGCCAGACGAAGTAGAACGACGCGCCGATCCAGGCCACGCCAGTGATCATGTGAACCCAGCGCACGCTCAGGTTCAGCCATTCCAACAGATGTGCTTCCACAGTCTTTACCTCTCGCCTGTCACTCTTGTTGTCGAGTGATCAGACCTTCTCTTATTGGTGGGGGGCGAGGATCAAACGCTCATCCTCTTTGAAAAAATGCTCATCGCAGTTATTGCCTGTGCCACTGCGATCAACCACCAGGAAGTCATCCCGCTTTTCGATCGTCAGCACCGGGTGGTGCCAGACGCCGCGATGGTAATTGATGCCCTGCCTGCCGTTGGTGACGAAGGCGCGGACCAAGCCTGATACAGGTTCATCGCCAACTGGCGCGACCACGATCAGAAAGGGGTTGCCGAGCAGCGGAATGAAAGCCTGGCTGCCCAGCGGATGGCGTTCCAGCATGCAAACGGTCAGCGGCATGTCCTGCGCGTCGGCGCGGAAAATGCTGATGATCGCGTTGTCCTCAGGCTGTGCGGTTTCGACCGTCGCCAGTTTGTGGAAGCGCATGGTCGAACCGTTGTTGATCATGAAGTGATCGCTGCCGTCGGTTTCGATCACGTCACCGAAAGGGGCGAAGGCTTCTTTGGTCAGCGGTTCAATCGTCAGTGTGCGCATGCTGTTCTTCTTTTTCGTTGAGGAATCGTTCCCACGCTCTGCGTGGGAATGCAGCCCGTGACGCTCCGCGTCACATCCAAAGCGGACGCAGAGCGTCCAGTGATGCATTCCCACGCGGAGCGTGGGAACGATCAGTGCGGTGTTATTTAGCGACCTTGCCCAATACACGCAGGCGACTCACACCACCATCCGGGAACACGTTGAGGCGGATGTGGGTGATCGGGCCGAGTGCCTTGATCTGCTCGACGAAGGTATGTTCGGCGTGCATTTCCAGCTTCTGGCTTGGCAGCAGTTCGCGCCAGAACAGCGACTGGGTTTCGATCTGGCTGTCGGTGCCGCCCTTGACGAACGCGCCCTGGATCGAGCAGGTGTCGGGGTAGTTGCCTTTGAAGTGCAGGGTGTCGACGACGATTTTTTCGATCTCGCCCGGATGACCCAGCGCGACGATGACCCAGTCATTGCCCGGCGTGCGACGGCGCGCGGTTTCCCAGCCGTCGCCCATGTTGATGCCACGGCCCGGGTTGAGGATGTTGCTCATGCGGCCGAAGTGTTCGTCGGAGCAGGCGAGGGCGCGTCCACCGTTCAAGGCTGCAGCCAGGTCGACCTGTTCGTTGTCGCCTACTGCCGACCAATCGCGGAACGGAACGCCGTACACACGCAGACGCGCAACGCCGCCGTCCGGGTAGATGTTGAAGCGCAGGTGGCTGAACGCTTTGTCGTTGCTGATTTCGTGGTAGTGGTGGCTGTTGCCCTGCAACTCGACGGCCGACAGCACTTCGGTCCACTGGGTGTTTTCATCCGGCTCGCCCGAGGCCAGGAAGCACGCTTCCAGCGAGGCCGACGGCGGGTAGTTGCCGGTGAAGAATGAAGTGTCGATGTCCACGCCTTTGATCGAGCCCGGTACGCCGAGACGGATCACCGCGCTGTCGAAACCTTCGAAGCGCTTGCGGCGCGACTCCCAGCCGTCCATCCACTTGCCGTTGTCATCGAACACGCCCTCCTTCCATACGGCCGGGGTCGGCTGAAACAGACGATTGGCGTCTGCGAACCAGTCATCGGTGACCGAAATGATTTTGGTGCCCAGACGGGCATCGGCCAGGTTGACGTATTTTTCGAAAGGTACGGCGTAAGCTTTCATTCTTCTTGTCTGCCTTTGAATTAGTGGCTGGGGATGCTTGCAGGGCCCTGGGCGTTCACGCGTTCATTCACGCTCGGGCCAAGCTTGCTAAAGAGTCAGTAAACGGAACAGGGCAATCTTGTTGATCTCCGCCAGCGCGCATTTGAACTCGGCTTCCACCGAATTGTTGATGCGCGTTTCGAACGCCGCGAGGATCTGATGCCGGTTGCTGCCTTTTACCGCCATGATGAAGGGAAACTTGAACTTGGCTTTGTAGGCGTCGTTCAGCTCGGTGAAGCGCTGGAACTCTTCGGCCGTGCATTGGTGAATACCGGCGCCAGCCTGTTCGTTGGTGCTGGCTTCGGTCAGTTGGCCCTGGACGGCGGCTTTGCCGGCCAGGTCCGGGTGAGCGTTGATCAGGGCCAGCTGACTGGCGTGATCGGCGCTCAACAGGATATCGCTCATGCGTTGGTGCAGGGTTTCGATCTCGTCGATCGAAGCGTCCGCACCGAGGTCGTAGGCCTTTTCGGCCACCCATGGCGAGTGTTCGTAGATGTCGGCGAAGGCGTTGACGAAAGCGTCGCGGCTCAAGGTCGACGGTTGCAGGGTTTGAAAGCGGCTCATTTTGCAGTCCCTTGGTACGGGTGGGTTTCGTGCCAGTGACGCGCGATGTCGACGCGACGGCTGAACCACACCTGTTCATGACTTTTGGCGTATTCGATAAAGCGCTTGAGCGAAGCGAGGCGACCGGGGCGGCCGATCAGCCGGCAGTGCAGACCGATCGAGAGCATTTTCGGCGCTTCGGCACCTTCGGCGTAAAGCACGTCGAACGCGTCTTTGAGGTATTCGAAGAAATCGTCACCTTTGTTGAAACCCTGCACCTGGGTGAAGCGCATGTCGTTGGTGTCGAGGGTGTACGGAATCACCAGATGCGGCTTGCCGGTCGGGTTGTTCGGTTCCCAGTAGGGCAGGTCATCGTCGTAGGTGTCGCAGTCGTAGAGGAAACCGCCTTCTTCCATGACCAGGCGACGGGTGTTCGGCCCGGTGCGTCCGGTGTACCAGCCCAGCGGGCGTTCGCCGGTGAGTTCGGTGAGGATGCGGATCGCTTCGAGCATGTGCTCGCGTTCCTGCGCTTCATCCATGTACTGGTAGTCGATCCAGCGGTAGCCATGGCTGCAGATTTCGTGACCGGCTTCGACCATCGCGCGGATCACATCCGGGTGACGCTGAGCGGCCATGGCCACGGCGAAAATGGTCAGCGGAATATCGAATTCCTTGAACAGTTTCAGAATGCGCCAGACGCCGGCACGGCTGCCATACTCGTAAAGCGATTCCATGCTCATGTTGCGCGCGCCTTGCAGCGGCTGCGCGGCGACCATTTCGGACAGGAAGGCTTCGGATTCCTTGTCGCCGTGGAGAATGTTGCGCTCGCCACCTTCTTCGTAATTGAGTACGAAGGACAGGGCGATCCGGGCATTGCCCGGCCAGTGTGGGTGAGGAGGGTTACTGCCGTAACCGATCAGGTCGCGTGGGTAGTCAGCGCTCACTGCAGTCTTCCTTCTTGTACGTTGACAGATTGGTGTGGCGGCCTGGCAGGCTGGCGTCACAGCGATGGGCTGATTGTATACAACTTTATTTGCATTTTGTAAGCCTGAATTTTCGCATTTCTCACCGGCTGTCATCTTTTGCTGTTAACGGTTCAAGCCTGCAAGAAACCTGCCTGACCGGTCAGCTAATGAATGGAAGGTTCAATGTTCAGGCGCTTTGTCTGCCGATTGGCGATAAAAGCCCGGATGGCGGGGCCGAGGCGAAAAATGTCGTTTTTATTGTGTACAATTTTTTTCAAAAGTGTCTTAATCAGTCGCTCGCCGCAGTGTTTCGTGCTCCGAAACGGTGCGGTCTCCTTTCAACTGACTTCGGGAGGCGCGAAGTCTGACTGCTCCAAGCAGGCAGGCGCGCAGAATCAATGGGACGTTTGACTACTCACGTTTTGGACGCTGCACACGGTTGCCCGGGCAGTTCGATCAAGGTCGAGCTGTACCGCGTCGAAGGATCGCACCTGGAATTGGTCGCCAGTGCGGTCACCAACAGCGACGGCCGGGTCGATGCGCCGCTGCTGCAAGGCGATGACTATCGCACCGGGGTTTATCAGGTTCAGTTCCATGCAGGCGATTACTACCGCGCCCGCGGTGTCCAGTTGCCGGAGCCGGCGTTTCTGGATGTGGTGGTGCTGCGTTTCGGCATCTCTGCCGAGCAGGAGCACTACCACGTGCCCCTGCTGATTTCGCCTTACAGCTATTCCACGTATCGGGGCAGCTGACCCCAAGCAGCAGCCCCCACCGGGAAGCGACTGCGCATATAGCTTCTTTGGTCTTTCGCCCGCTCACACTGCGGGCTTTTTTTCGACTGGCCGCCCCTTCAGCTTCCCCTGACAATAAACAACGTTGTCTGCCCCAACGCGTCCGTTTGTACGCCACCGCGCAACCACACCGCTTCGCGTGTATCGCTGGCGTCGGCACGCCTGTGCTCCAGCCCGGCATCGTCGAGTGCGCTCGGCGGATAAACCTTCAGCGCGAATATCCGATCTATGCCGGCACGATGAAAGCGCAACTCATGCCTCGATTCCTCCGTTGCGGTGCGTTCGATGACATAGCCCTCAGCAGCCAGCACCTCGCTGAACAGTCGTTGCAAGCGGGTCGTCGAGGGCTGGCTGGCGAAGCGGTTCCAGTGTTGGGCGAATCGTCCGGGGTCAAGATCCAGGCGGCGCAGATGGTCTTGCTTGTTGGAGAGGGACAGGCCAGTTGTGGCGGGCTGGTTGTGTAACATCAGCAGCGGGTCGGCCAGCCCCACTGGCGGTGCCTGTTCCGCATCTCTACGGGACCAATAGCGCAGGACCTGATTCAGCACGGCCAATCCCGAGCCGGTGATGACTTCAGAGTGACTGGCCTGATTGAACAAGGCCCGGGCCAATGCGCTGACAGAACGGTCCGCAAGAGATTTGAACGTTGTGGCGATGTATCGGGTGATCGGCATTGCAAAGGGAGCGGGATCATCGAGCACCGTCCATTGATTGTTTCGGTTAACGACGAACTTCGGTTGCAGTGACGGGTGATCGCGCAGCATGGATTCGAAGGCGTCGTACAGGGCAGGTGAAAACAGCGGGTGTTGCAGGTATGCCAATGATGGTTGGGCATTCAGGTCCTGCTGCACGATCGGGTAGTGCTGGCCGTCTATTTCAATGTACTGCCCCAGCGTTGGGCGGCTGCTGCGGCCCCAGTTTCGCCAGAGTCCGAAACGCAGATTCGTCGCCTCAGGGTTGGCCGATAGCAGGCTGGCAGCCAGTGCTTCGCCGGGATCGGTGGGGACGGGGCCAGAATCATCGCGCGCCGCTTTGCGCCGCCACAGTCGTGTTCCCGGAACCGGTTCGAACAGCAGGGCGAAATCAGTGCGGCGCGTCGCCGAGCTTTGCTGATACTCGCCGGTGCTGTTCTTGCGCACCATGACCGTTCCTTGCGCCGTATCGACATACGTCTTGCGGTGCTTGTCATAGCGGATGCCGTCGAGGTTATCCAGGGGCGATGAGAGACGGGCTGCGTCAGCCGCTGCCAGGTAAATTGGCTGATCAATCTCCGTGTACTGATCTTCGCGCTGTGGATCTTGCGTCAACCAGTCCGGTATTTCGACGTTCCACAGCGGTTGCCGTTCTGCCTTGATCAGCACGGACGCTGGCAGCGTGGATGCGTCTGGTCCACCGGCAGAATCAGCCTGTTCATTTGCGTGGTGGCTGTTTTGCAGATCGAGACGAGGCCGTTCCGGTACGTCATTTATCGGGTGCAGGGTTATCGGTGAAATATCAGCGGGAGTGACTCCCGCCCCGCGCTTGGGTGGTTTGTTCATGGATGCTCAACCCTCACGCACGATGAAAAGTGTCCGGGTGTCGGCTGACAGCCGTTGCACGCCGCCTACCAGATGAGCGACTTCAACCTGGCTCAGGTATTGATCAAGATGACGTTTGTTATCTGCGCCAAGCCCTGCGAGAAAATCCGGATCGGCGAAGTTGGAGCCGGGGGCGGTGTAGCGAGGGACTTGGTCACCACTGACCATCGGAAGTTTCAAGATGAATAACCCGGCAATACCTGGACGGTGGAAGACCAGAGCGTTTTCAACAAGCATATCTACCGGCGGCGCGACGCTGTAGCCGTTGTCTTGCAGAAGGTTGATGAAAAGCGCACGCAGATTGAGTGCATTCGGCTGTGCGGTATAGGTGGCCCATTGTGCAGGGAATTCGCTCGGATCGAAGTCCAGACGCTGCAGCACACTGGAGTTGTAGTCTGGCAACGCCAGCAGTCCTGCGCCTGCCGTGCTGCCGGGCGCAGTGGACAGTTTCGGTAGCATCAGCAACGGTTCGGCAAGGCCGAATCCCGGTGCTACGTTATTCACCCTGTCGAGCCAATGGCGATACGTCAATGACACCACGGAAAGACCGTCGCCGTTTATGCCTGTGGGCAGAGAGGCGCGATCGAACACGGCACGGGCGAGGTTGCTGCTCGAACGCTCTGACAGGTGTCTGAATGCGGTGGCGACGTATTGGCTCGGGGACATTTCAAACGGCGGATAGCCATCCAGAACCTGCCAGTGGCCGTCGCGTTTGCGCGCCCACATCGGCTGCCGCGACGGCTCATCGCGCAACATGCCTTCGAAGGCATCGAACCTGTCCGGGGTAAAGCCCGGATGCTGCACATACACCAGGCCGCTTTCACTGCCCAGGTTTTGTGCAAGGATCGGGTAGTGCAGCCCGTCTATTTCGATAGATTCGCCTGAATCGGGGCGGTTCGATCTGCCCCAGTTTTGCCAGAGGCCGGCGGAAAGGTCCAGAGCGGCGGTCTGGCGCGATACAAGATTCTCGATCAGCGTGCTGGCGTCGCTCAACTCAGGCGACCGTTGTGCTGCGGGCATGCTTTGCGTGGAATGGAGCGCCGATACTGCAGCGGACTGCGCTACGTCGATTTCACGCCAGAGTGTCGAGCCTGGAATCTGCTCGACTTTTCTTCCGGTCGGCGTCGATTCGCCAGCATAGGTCTGACGCCAGCCATCGGCGCCGTAGCCGATCATGACGATGCCTTCGTGCAGTTCGACGTAGGTTTTGTTGCGCTTGTCGTAAAGAAAACCCTCTTCGCTGTCTCGCTTGCGTTTCAGTTGGGTGGCGAATACGGGATTGATAAAAATCGTCTCCGACGAACCTTCGCTGTTGGATGGGCTGTGCGATGCAGGCGGCTCGCTGGCAAGAGCATGCTGTTGTATTGAATCGGTGGCGCGGGCCATGCTCGGCGAAGTGTCAGCAGCGGGGGACTGACTGATGGTGATCGTGGGACGGGTCGCCCCGGTTTCCGGCAAAGCGCTTGCAGTGATCGCGCTCGAGGCGGATTGCTCGCTGGCGCCTGCTGATGTTCCTCCTGTATCTGGTAAGGGGTGGGTCGACGTAGTCGGCGTTTGCGCCGAAGACGGACGAGGGATTTTCTTGGGGGGCTTGGCCATAAAACTGCTCCGATGAACTGCCGATCAGGATGGGCCGGGCAAGCGGGGGCGAGTTTGCGCCTGCCCGATGCTTTGGCTTGAAAGCGTTATGGTCGGCAAAGGGCAGGCGAGGGGTGCGGTACATAGGTATCGCACCGGGCAAGCGTGTTGCCGCGTGTTGCAGGCGTTGACGATCCGCGCCGACACCAGTGAGCGAGGGGGCAAGTGCTGCAAAGGCAACTCAGCGCTCCCGGATGATGAACACCGAGTCCGGATTCGATTCGACCTTCAATACCCCGCCGATCAGCCAGATCACTTTGTCTTGAGTGGCTGCGGTGGTCAGCTCCCGAAACGCGTCGCTGCCGATTCTGCTCGGCAGGCTCGGGTCTGCCAGTTCATTGCCGGGCCTGTGGGACAAGCCCGCCTGGGCAACCGAGCCCAGCTTCAAGAAGTACACCGGGTCACGCCCTGCGCGCCTGAAAACCAACGTCGGCTGGCGGTGTTCGTACGTCAGAGGAAAAAGGTCATAACCGCAGCGAATCAACAGCGCACCGAGCAGGCGCCTGAGGTTCAGATCGCTGGGCCAGGTTTTGTAGTGATTCCATTCGATGGGAAATCTTTGTGGATCGAAGGTCAGCCTTTGCAGTTCGCTGTCCGATTGCGACGGCATGGGAATGAGTTTCTTGCCGCCGACATCGATCGAGGGCGCGATTGCCAGCATATTGAGCGGGTCGGCATAGGCCGGCGCGCTGGGAAACGGCTTCTGCTTCCATTGATGCAGGACCGCCTGGATATTGACCAGACCGGTGCCGGTAATGACGGCTGAATTGTCAGCGAGTTCGAACAGCCTTTTGCCAACCGCCCATGCAGTGGCTGCGGAAAAATCGGGAAAGGTGTTGGCCACTGATTGCGAAATAGGCTCTTCGAAAAAGCGTTTGCCGGGGTGGATTTCACCGGGATCGTTACCGATGCGAAACGTGGCGACCGGTTGCATTGAAGGGGCGGTGCGCAGCATCTGTTCAAACGCCTCGAAGCGAGCCGGCACAAAGTCCGGATGCTGCACGAAATAGACTTTCGGTGTGCGATTGGAGCCAACCGGCACGATCGGGTAATGAAACCAGCCCAGTTGGATTGACTCCAGAGCGGGAGGCTTGTTCAAGTGGCCCCAGGGTAACCAGAAAAACGGCGTCTGCTCGTTCGCTACGCTGGCGTCAGGCGCCGACGGGGGCGCTAGCACCGTCTGCTCGCTGGCATCCAGACGCACGCGTTTGTTGCTGCCGATAGTCGGCTCGGCGGTACGGCGAGGCACGCCAGTTGAAATTCCGGAGTGTGCTTGTGTGGTTTTCCGTCGCCAGAGCAGGCTGTCGGGGATCTGTTCAAACACGATGTCGGGGGCACTTCGGCTTGTCGCCGAGGCATGCTGGTATTCGCCATGCGGATTCTTGCGGACCATCACCGTGCCTTCTTCGGTGTCGACGAAGGCTTGCTTGAGCTTGTTGTAACGGATGCCAGCGGTCGACAGTTCCGCTCGGGTGAGAGTGTTCGCATCCTCAGGCGAAAGGTAGGCGAGGAGGCCGGTATCCGTGGCTGAGGTTCGCGCCTGGCCGGATGGCCAGCCGGGCCGCTGAATATGCCAACTGGCGTGCCCTTCAAGCTTCGTCAGGGACGGGCCGGCCACGCCTGGCGCGAACGTCATCGGCACGTAATAGCGGCCTTGCACATCCTGTTCGACGAGAAAGCGTCCTTCGCCGCCGAGTTGCGCGTAAGTGCGCTGGTCCGGGCCGGTGAACAGTCCGCTGTTTTCGCCTATCGGGGTCAGCTCGCTCAGGCGATTTTCGGGCCAGGCGACGGCATGGCGTGGGACGCTGACTGATTGGGCGGCTGGTCCCGGCATCGTGCTGACGGTGATCACGGCAGGGGCGATGTTTGCAGTACTCGACGAGGCTCTGGTCGAGTCGACGCCGGATAACCCGGTGTCAGGCAGCCTGACGTTGCTGCGAGTACCTGAGCCCGATTGAACAGGTCGGGTGGTAACGGTGGTGTCGGCTGCCGTCGTCACAGCAATCTTTTTCGGTGGTTTGACCATGTGCAATTTACTCATTCGGTTTTGATATCGAGCGCTATCAGGGGCTCGCCGGACTCTTCAGGCGCACGCGCACGCGCACGCGCAGGCGTGGCGCAAAAGTCTGATCCGGAACAGGATGTGGAGGTTGGGTCGTTGCTGTTGAGCGGATGCTGTCAGTGCTGACCAGCGGTCGCCCGCGTCATGCCGGTGGGACATCGAGGGCAGGCGGATTGAAAATGCGCACATCCTGATGGCTGCACCGATTGATGACTTTCAACCTCGAATATTCGACGCGGGATTTGTCGCTACGCAGGATCCAGCGACGGGCGGCAAAGCTGTAACTGAATGCGCCAAAAGCGTTGTCGGCAAAGATGATGTTGCGCACTTTGACCTCTTGGCTCGCCATCGATGCGAAGAGTTCAGGCAGGGCCTCTGCCGCGTCGGGCGCAGCAAAGAACCGCGCATCGAGGCCATCCTGATAGACCCGGTCGAAAGAAAGATCCACCACATGGACGATGCCTTTTTCAGTGATGACGCGGATCTGGTCGATCAGGTCTTCACTTTCATAAACCGGCAGGTGCACCGTGCAGGTACCGATCTGCAATTGGTTGTTTTCCAGTTTGACCTCAACCTTCCCCAGCGCTGTCGCGTCGAGCTCCCAGGTGGATGAGTAAGGCAGCCTGACCACCGCGTTGGCCAGTGCGCCCGGAGTTGTCAGCTTGATGGTCCGGTCGGCGACAAGATGAATCAGGTAGGTACCACCTTCACCCTCCAGTGTTTCCAGTGCTGTCTGGTTGGCTCCGGGCGCAATAACGGCGCATACATTTTTGGCGCTGAGCTTCCACGCTTCGTTTGTTGGTAATTGGTAAGTGAACTGCCGCGCACGAAACTCAAGGGGCAACTTCAGTGCCGTCGTCCAGCACTTGAAGGCATTCGCCTGGTAGTTGTCGTCGGCAGGGGCGGCGTCGGTTTCCGCCGTAAGCTGCGCATTCAGTGCAACGCCGTCGTTGAATATCAGCAGGTACTGGTGACTGGGGCGGGCGGCCATGGTGCGCAGGATCTTGACTATGTTTCTGGGATCCGAACCGCCTCGCGCCCAGGCAAAATGTTGCAGCGTCAGGGTTTTATCACCCAAGTGATAGGTCAGGTCGCAGGCGGCCAGCAGGTCGCTGTTTTTTGCCGATTCCCTGGCGCGGAAATGAGCTTCGACCTTGTTCAGTTCGTTGCTGGCGTAATCGAGGTGAATACAGGTAATGACGTCGGGTCGTTCGGCCGAATAAAACGTAGTGCTTTGCCCGGCGCGCGGCAGAAAATAACGCGCTTCATGCTGATGCAGGATCCAGCATTCAGGGTTGTAATGAATGACCGGCTTCGCAGGCTTGCCGTGTTTCAGGATGAGCACTTCGATATCGACCGTCTCGCCGCTTTCGATTGTTTCCGGCAGGTCCGGTCGCAACACATAGCCGTCATGGGTCAGGAACGTCAGTTTGTTGTTTTTCAAGCGGCGCTGTTTGTTGATCGTTTCATAGACTTCATGGATGAAGACCACGCATTTGGGCCTGTCGAGAAACTCGAATCCTGACGTAATGACCAGCGAGTTCTTTTCAATGGCCCAGCTTTCGATCAGGCTGATTCGCCATGCAAATTCGATGGTACTTTCCTGCTTACCGTCTTCGATGATGCAAAAACGACCGTCCTGATGAGCGATGAAGTATTCATCGATACCTTCTTCTCCCGAAGCAATCGCATCTTTGTGCAGCAACCGGATTTGATCGTTGCCGGCACCCGCTTTTATCGTGTCGCGGCCGCGGGATTTGATGATGTTACGTTGCTCGGTGCCCGTGACGACGCTTGCCGCACTGTTCAGTGTTTCCACGTTCTCGATGCTTTCCAGAAGGCTGTGGAATGTAAAATCGGCCCCATCGTCGGCATCGGGATTGGGCTTTCTCACTTGCAGCGTGCCGGCCTGCAAGTCGATGTCATGGCCCTGTTGCGTGAACTTGAGGCCATCCAGCGCCAGGGTGTCGTTACCTGCGCCGCCCCTCAACTTCGAATAAGCCGAACCCTCGGCGTTTTTCGAGATGGAATCGCCGGCCGACTGGAATACGAAGCGATCGTCCTTTTCGCCACCGGTCAGGTCTTTTATTCCTGAGCCGTACTGGAAGATATTCGATTTCTTTTCCACGCCTTTGATCGAATCATGGCCATCGCCGAGCAGCCACAAAATACTCTTGTCGTCGCCAGCAACCCCCAGCACCGCGCCGGGGGTGTCCTTGGTGACGCCTTCGCGAGCATCGATGGTGTCATCGCCACCGCGGATCACCGGGACGTTTTCGGTTTCCCAGGCATCGATTTTCGTCCACCAATTGCGTTTCCACACTTGCCTGCTGACCAGATCGACTTCGAACGCGCCGTTGACCACCGCTTCGGTGGAATCCTTCAGATCGACGTCCAGCAATCGGCGGGCATTGCGCTTGAGTTGCTCGGTGTGCTGGATCAGGGTTCTGGCCCGGCTGTAGCGATCCTTGACGCCTTGCTCGACGTCCATCATGCAGAACGAGAAAAAGCCCGAGCGCCAGCGTTCGCCGACGGTGAGTTCGATGTAATCATCGATGTCGTCGACGATGCGTACCGCGCCGTAGATCTGCGATCCAATGGCCAGCATCGCGCCGGCCAGCAGCCCTGCCGGCCCCACGAACGACAACCCTGCCAGCGCAGCGCTACCGAGAATGATCGTCATGGCGGCGCTGGTGATGCTCAAGCCGGCGCTGACGTAATGGTCGATGGCCTCTTTGCCGGTTGCGTTGCTCGCGGCATTCAGCGAGCGGACGGCGGTGTACACATCGAATGGTAATGTCAGTGCTCCGCCAATCAGTCCGCCGGATCGACCGAGCCGCACCGCAAACCTGGTTTTGGCGAAGTCCTTGAAAGCGCTTTGTCCGGCCGTCAGCATCTCGGCGGCGATCTTGCTGACCCCGATGTCGATGGCAATGGAACCCAGTTCCGAGGCAATCCCCACGCTGTTGATCACGACTTCAGCGTTATCACCGGCCTTGACGGCCTGAACCACGCCACGCAAACCCATGAATATGCCGAACGCCTGAAGTCCTACGCTCGAGCCGACGGTCAGGTGCGTCTTGGCCGTGGCAACCCAGCGCCGAGTGTTTTGCGGTAACTGGCTGTGCTGCAAGTCGAGTTTCTGTGCCGAGCCGAGGAGTTTCTTGATCTTGCTGCGGTAATCAGATGAATCGATGTCATCTTGCGGGTTATCGCGGATTAGCGGCGGGGCGGTCAGCGGGCGGCGGCTGGCCATGTCGAAAAGCAAGGTCGGCAACAGGTAGGCATTGCTGCCGCTCGAAGACTTCATGTGCTGTTCGATAGCACTGGCGCTGAACTGCAAGGAGTTGATGAACGATCGTGGGGGAATGCGGAAAAAGGTGTTGTCACGGGTTAAAGGTTGGCCATCCATCGTTGCCCCCAGAGCATCGAGAGAGGCTCGGGTAATCGAGACTTCACCGATCTGGAAAGGGCCGAACACCGAGTCGTTGAATTTCAACTGATCGAGTTTGCTTTTATTCGAACTGGCCGCTGCGTTGTCACTACCGTCGTTGAAATCGATGGTCGAGGCGTTATGTTCATTGGTCTCGATCTTCATATCCGTGATGACGACCGGGTCAGTTTGAATCGAGGCTTCGCTTATCAGGGTGGCCATGTGAACGTCCTTGTTCTGGCGGGTTGTCGTAAAAACACGCCGAGATAGTACGAGGAGCGTTCCAAGCATGTATATCAACGGGTTGTTGCGGTGTATTGCGCGGCCTGCAGGAGAGTCGGGAATTGCCGACAGGCGAGGAGAGCGCCAGCCTGAACTGAACAGTTCAAGTCAGACTGGCGGGGGTTCGATAGACCGCGACGCGGTCAAGGATCTCAGTGGCTGCTGAGCAACGACGCGGCGCCGGCACCGCCGAACAGACCCGCACTGATGCGGTTGAACCAGCTCTGGCCCTTGCCGCTGCGCAGGTAACGCGCGGCGCCGTGGGCCCCGAGGCCGTAGGCCAGTTTGCACAGCAGGTCCAGCACGGTCCAGGTGGCGATCATCACCAGCAGTTGCGGCAGGAAAGGTTGCTCGGCGCTGAGGAACTGCGGCAGGAACGCGGCGAAAAACAGGATGTCTTTCGGGTTGCTCGCGCCCAGCACGAAGGCACGGGTGAACAGTGCGCGAAAGCGTGGCACGGGTGCCGTTTGCGGGACGTCGGCCCCGACCGATGGCTGGCGTGACTGTTGCCAGCTCTGCCAGGCGAGGTAGAACAGATACAGCGCGCCAACGATTTTCAGGGCGCTGAACAGTTGTTCCGAGGCTAGCAGCAATGCGCCAAGCCCCAATGCCGACGCACTGAGCAGGCAGATTGACGCCGTCACACCACCCAGAAATGCCGGGTAGGAACGACGCAAGCCGTAGTTCAGGCTGTTGCTGATCATCAGCAACGAGAGCGGCCCCGGTATCAGGATCACCACCAGTGCAGCACCACTGAACAGCAGCCAGGTTTCCAGACTCATCGTTTTGCTCCTTTGTTGTTATCGAGATGTGCAAAAGCCCCACCCGTAAGGGTGAGGCTGTGTTGAAGCCTGAACCGCGCAGCGCTTACAGAAAGATGAACTTGGCGATGAAGATCGCGCAGAGCACCCACAGGCTGACGGAAATTTCCTTGTACTTGCCGGTACCGGCCTTCAATGCCACGTAGGTGATGAAGCCCAGTGCAATGCCGTCGGCGACCGAAAAGGTCAGCGGCATCATGATCGCGGTGACGATGGCCGGAATCGCGTCAGTGGCTTCGTCCCATTCGATGTGGGCCATGCCGCCCATCATCAGCATTGCCACGTAAATCAGTGCACCAGCGGTGGCATACGCGGGAATCATGCCGGCCAGCGGTGCGAAAAACATCGCCGCTATAAATAGCACACCTACGGTGACGGCGGTAAGACCAGTCCGACCACCAGCGGCGACGCCAGCGGCACTTTCGACATAACTTGTCACTGGCGGAACACCGACCACCGCGCCGAAAACGCTGGAAGCACTGTCGGCTTTCATGGCGCGGGAGAGGTTTTCGATACGACCATCAGGGTTGACCAGGTTGGCGCGCTGGGCCACGCCCATCAGCGTGCCGGCGGTGTCGAACATGTGCACGAAGAGAAAGGCGAGCACCACGCTGATCATGCTGACATTGAATACGCCGGCGACGTTCATCGCCATCCAGGTGGGTGCCAGGCTCGGCGGCGCAGACATGATGCCCTCGTAGTGGACGAGGCCCAGGCCCCAGCCAGCGAGGGTGACAGTGATGATGCTGATCAGGATCGCGCCAAACACGCGGTGATAGCTGAGGATCGCGATCATCAAAAAGCAGATCGCCGCGAGCAGCGGGCCGGGTTCGCGCAGCGAGCCGAGTTTGATCAGCGTGGCCGGGCTGTCGACAACGATACCGGCGGTCTTCAGACCGATCAGGCCCAGGAACAGACCGACCCCGGCGCCCATCGCAAAACGCAGGCTGACCGGAATGCTGTTGAGCAGCCATTCGCGAATCCGCGAAAAGGTCAGGAACATGAACAGCACGCCCGAGACGAACACTGCGCCGAGGGCGGTTTCCCAGTTGTAGCCCATGGTGCCGACGACGGTGTAGGTGAAGAAAGCATTGAGGCCCATACCCGGCGCCAGGCCTACCGGCCAGTTGGCGTAGAGTCCCATCAACAGGCAGCCGAGCGCGGCGGCGATACAGGTGGCGACGAAGGCTGCACCGTGATCAATCCCGGCATCGGCCATGATGTTCGGGTTGACGAAGATGATGTAAGCCATGGTGATGAAGGTTGTCAGACCGGCGATCAGCTCGGTCTTCACCGTGGTGCCATGCAAGCTGAGTTTGAACAGACGCTCCAGCAGGCCATTGCGTAATGGCGGCGTGAGCTCGAGCGGCGGTGCTTCGGATTTGCGGCTTTCCACAGCGAGTACTCCTCAAGAGTTTTATTGTTATTTCCAGGGCCGGACCCATGAGGGGTGGCAGCGGCCCTTTGAGGCATACGCGAATTTGTTGACCGTGTAGTCAGGAACTCGCACGCAGTGGATTATGCTTTTGTGTACAAATAAAGCAAATATTGTTTTTGATTTTGTCTTCAGTTTTTCCGTTGATAGGGATATATGGCCCGCACAGGCTAATGTCGGAGCCAGCCTGCTGGCGATGAGGCCAGCACAGTCAGTCGCTAGCCGCCTGGCTTTTGCCCAGCGCCACATTCACCGCCAGCCAGCCATTCACCGCCGCCTCGCCAGCCTCGGCAAAAACGCGCTCCAGCAATTTCACCTGCTCACGGCGCAGCGCCTGTTCAAACTTTGCGCCTTCTGCGGTCAGCTCAAGCAGGCGCTTACGCTTGTCGGTCTGCGACGCCACGCTGTCGACCAGATGCATTTCCTGCAACTGGCGCAGTGGCATGTTCAGCGCCTGTTTGCTCACGCCCAGCAGGGCCAGCAGCTCTTTCACGCTGAGGTTCGGGTAGCGCGCGATGAAAAACACGATGCGCTGATGCACCCGCGACAGTCCGCGGCGCTCGAGCATTTCGTCCGCCTTGGCAGTGAACGCCTGATAGCCGAAGAAAAACGCTTCCATCGCGTGTTGTTGGCTGGTCGGATTTTTAAGGTCAAGCATGTTGACGTACTCGCTCGCGCTGTCGTAATTTCAGTCAACCAGTTTGACTCATTTTCTGCCTGCCTTGCTACGGTGACCTCCATGGCTTTTTCCGAACGTGTCACGCGCCTTAAAAGTTCTTTGATCCGCGAAATCCTTGCTGCCGCCCAGCGGCCGGAGGTGATGTCGTTTGCCGGTGGCTTGCCCGCCGAGGCCATGCTGCCGAAAGTCGAGTGGGCCGACATGCCGCTTTCGCTCGGCCAGTACGGTATGAGCGAAGGCGAACCGGCGTTGCGTGAAGCCTTGGCGGCGGAGGCGAGGGCGCTCGGACTTGAATGCCAGGCGAGTCAGGTGCTGGTAGTCAGCGGCTCGCAGCAAACCCTGGATCTGGCAGCCAAGCTGTATATCGACAAGGGCACGGAGATCTTGCTCGAAGCGCCGACCTATCTCGCCGCGCTGCAGATATTCCAGCTGTTCGGCGCCGACTGCCTGACCGTTGCGCAAGAGGCTGACGGCCCGGATCTGGCGCAACTGCGTCAGCGCCTGGAGCGGCATCGTCCCGCATTCATCTACCTGATCCCGACATTCCAGAACCCGTCTGCCGTGCGCTACAGCGAAGCCAAGCGTGCCGCCGTCGCTGCGTTGCTTGATGAATTCGGCGTGACGCTGATCGAAGACGAACCCTACCGCGAACTGACGTTCGACGGCGCCAGCGCCAGACCGATCGCCGGCCGCTTGCAAAGCGCCAGCTGGATCTACACCGGCACCGTGTCGAAAACCCTGCTGCCGGGGTTGCGCGTCGGCTATTTGATCGCCAGCCCCGACCTGTTTCCCCATCTGTTGAAACTCAAGCAGTCGGCCGATTTGCACACCAATCGCATCGGCCAGTGGCAGGCGCTGCAATGGATCGGCTCGGAGAAATATCAACAGCATTTAAGCGAGCTGCGCGAGTTTTACCGGCAGCGGCGCGATGCCTTCCAGGCCGTACTGGAACAGCACTTTGCTGACTTGGCAGATTGGGAAACGCCTCAGGGCGGGCTGTTTTTCTGGCTGACGTTAAAGCAACCGCTGGACACGCGATCGTTGCTCAATGAGGCATTGGCCAATGATGTGGCGTTCATGCCGGGTGAGCCGTTTTTTCCCGAGCCGGACGCGCATCACGGACATTTGCGCTTGAATTTCAGCCACATCGATCCAGCGCGGCTGGATGAAGGGTTGAAGCGGTTAGCGGCAGTCGTGCGTCGGGCGCAATTGGAGAGGGCGGCCTGAAAATAACAAACCGGCCTGAGGGCCGGTTTATTTTTGTCTGAGTACTGGCTTGCCAGCGATGGAGTAATCAGCCAAAGCCCAACCACATCAGACCGCGGCGAACCGCTTGTCCAGATAATCAATGATCACCTTGGACTCATACATCCAGGTCGTCTGGCCATTCTCTTCGATCCGCAGGCAAGGCACCTTGATGCGGCCGCCCTGTTCCAGCAGGGTCTGGCGGTCCTGTTCGTTGTTCTTCGCATCTTTAAGCGCCACCGGTACATTAAGGCGATGCAGGGCGCGGCGGGTCTTTACACAAAACGGGCAGGCGTGGAACTGATACAGGGTCAGATCCTTGGCGGCGGCGTCGACGTGAGCCTGAGCCGCCGCGGGACGTTTTTTCTTGCCCGGGCGAGTGATGAAATCAATGAAGATAACCAGTTGGCCGAGGCCGAAACGAAGCGCTTTGACGAACACGTTGAAAGCCTCACGGTGCGAATAAAGAAAGGCGCGCAGCTTACCCGATTTTTCACGGGCGAAAAAAAACCGGCGATCAACGCCGGCTCTTTTCTGTCGCGAATTACTTGATGAGGCTGAGGAATTCGCTACGGGTTGCCGCGTTTTCGCGGAATTCACCGAGCATCACCGAAGTGATCATCGATGAATTCTGCTTTTCGACGCCGCGCATCATCATGCACATGTGTTTGGCTTCGATCACCACGGCCACGCCCAGCGCGCCGGTAACTTGCATCACCGCATCGGCGATCTGGCGGCTGAGGTTTTCCTGAATCTGCAAACGGCGGGCGTACATATCGACGATCCGCGCGACTTTCGACAGGCCCAGCACTTTGCCGCTCGGGATGTAGGCAACGTGGGCCTTGCCGATGAACGGCAGCAGGTGATGTTCGCACAACGAATACAGCTCGATGTCCTTGACCAGCACCATTTCGCTGTTGTCGGAGCTGAACAGGGCACCGTTGGTGACCTCTTCGAGCGTCTGTTCATAACCGCGGCAGAGGTACTGCATGGCTTTGGCGGCACGCTTTGGCGTGTCGAGCAGGCCCTCGCGGGACACGTCCTCGCCCAATTGGCCGAGAATCGCGGTGTAATTCTGTTCCAGGGACATGAAACTACCTGTGGGGATTTTCGCAAAGGGCAAGGGTACGGTGGCGGACACAACCCTGCAAGTTCGGTGTGACGGCTTTATTCGTCGCGACCTTCCATCATTGTCCGTTTGAGCATCACATAAACCGCGCCAGCGCCGCCGTGGCGAGCCTGGCAGGAACAGAAACCGAGCACTTGCGCATGCTGGCGCAGCCAGGTGTTCACGTGGCTTTTGATCATCGGCCGCTTGCCATCCAGGCGCACAGCCTTGCCATGGGTCACGCGCACGCAGCGGATTTCGAATTTGGTCGCTTCGGCGAGAAAGGCCCAAAGCGTCTCCCGGGCCTTTTCCACGCTCATGCCGTGCAGGTCGAGGCTGCCTTCGAACGGGATCTGCCCGACCTTGAGCTTGCGCATCTGGCTTTCCTGCACGCCGTCGCGGGACCACATCAACTCGTCTTCCGGGCCGACATCGATCACGAACTGGTCGGAGAGGCCGTCAATGATGGTGGTGTCGCTGCGCACGGTGGCGGACTGACGCAGCTTGGCGATCTGCGCGCGGTCAGCCTTGGGTTTGCCGGTGTCGGCGCGGTCGTGCTTGATCGGCTTGACGCCCTGGATCGCACTTTTGAACAGAGAAAAATCGTCGTCTTGCATGTCAGCCTCCGCGAAGGGCGGCCAGTTTACCCAAGTCGACAGAAAACGGCCCGGCTAAAAGCCAGGCCGTTGGTCAGTCATGTTTTTTCATCAGATGCGGGGACATGTTCAATTCCCGCGATTGCCGCGCACGACGGCGGCAGCGGCGCCACAGGGCAACGCCGAAATACAGAAACAGCAAACCGACTGCGAGCATGATCGCCGAGCCCAGTGGCGAGGCGTTCAGGTCACCCAGCGCTGGCGGGCGGCCGAGCAGGCTGGCGGCGCCGGCCATCGCCAGCAGCACGCCGAACGTCGCCAGAATGGCCGAGATCGCCGCGCCAAATCGAAAACGCCAGTTGCTTTGGCCTTTGGGCCGCAAACGGCGTGCGTCAAATCCATCGGATAACTTCATTCCGACCTTCCTCAATGGTATCGGCCCTTCGACCGGGAGTTGACCGGGTTGTTCCTGAGGCTATGGCATTTGCGGCAAATCAGCGGATATAGCGGATGAGCGGCGCCAACGCGCCGCTCCAAGGGCAGGATCAGATCAGATCCTGAGTCCTGGCCAGGGTGGCGAAGTTGTCGGCCATGATCGCCATTTCCGCTTCCTGCACGCGTTCGGCGCTGAGCACGCCGCCCTTGAATGGCAGGTCGCGAGTCGCACAGGCATCTTCGACCAGGGTGCAGCGGAAACCGAGGTTCTTCGCCGCACGCACCGTGGTGCTGACGCTGGAATGGCTCATGAAACCGCAAACGATCAGATCCAGTGAGCCGAGGTTCTGCAGACGCTCAAGCAGCTCTGTGCCATGGAACGCGCTCGGCAGCAGTTTGCCGATAATGGTTTCATCGCCTTGCGGTTCCAGACCGGGAATGAATTCGCCACGTTCGCCCTGGGGGTCGAACAGGCCACCAACGGTGCCGAGATGGCGCACGTGCACGATCGGCCGACCGGCGGCACGGGCAGCGGCAACCACTTGTTTGATGTTCGCGACGGCCGCGTCCATGCCGCTCAGGGCCAGTGGGCCACTGAGGTATTCCTTCTGGGCATCGATGATGACCACGGTGGCATGGCTCAGTGTGGCCGCTGCGTAACCGCGACCGCTGAGTTGAAACATCGTTTTTGGAACGGACATTCTGGGGCTCCTCGGGGTGGGGCTTTTGCGACATTGTCCTCTGGCTGAGCGGTTCTGTGAATCGCTACCATCGTAGGCGCCGTCGTTCTTGGCCTGCAGCCTTGTCAAGTTACACGTTCCGTTCAATGCCTGATGCAAAAAAAAGAAATCTCCTACCGTCGTCGCGTGGTTTTTCCTGCGTCGTCGTCGCGCGTTTTGGCTGGTAGAATCGCCAGTCGTTTTTTCTGGAGTTCTATGCCGTGATCACTTCCCGACTTCGTACCCTGCGCGACCACATCCGTTGGGCCGTCAGCCGCTTCCATGGGGAGGATCTGTTTTTCGGCCATGGCACCGACAACGCCTGGGACGAGGCGCGTCAGCTGGTTCTGGGCGCTTTGCACCTGCCGTGGGAAATCGCCGACAGCTATCTCGATTGTGCGCTGGAAGATGACGAACTGGTCAATCTGCAGCGCATGCTCAAGCGCCGTATCGAAGATCGCGTGCCCACCGCCTATCTGCTCGGTGAAGCGTGGTTCTGCGGCATGTCATTCATTGTCGATCAGCGCGTACTGATCCCGCGTTCGCCGATTGGCGAGCTGATTGAAAACCGCTTCGCGCCGTGGATCGGCAACGAACCGGCAAGGATTCTCGACCTGTGTACCGGTTCCGGCTGCATCGGTATCGCCTGTGCCTACGAGTTCCAGAATGCCGAAGTGGTGCTCGCTGATTTGTCATTTGAAGCGTTGGAAGTGGCCAACCAGAACATCGAGCGCCATGGCGTTGATGAGCGCGTCTACACGGTGCAGGGTGATGGTTTCGATGGCTTGCCGGGTCAGCGTTTCGATCTGATCGTGTCGAACCCGCCCTACGTCGACGCTGAAGATTTCGCCGACATGCCGGATGAATATCAGCACGAGCCGGAACTCGGTCTGGCCTGCGGTGATGATGGTCTGAATCTGGTTCGGCGCATGCTCGCCGAAGCAGCGGACCACCTGACCGAGAAGGGCTTGCTGATCGTCGAGGTGGGGAACAGCCAGGTGCATGTCGAGGCGTTGTACCCGGAAGTCGATTTCGCCTGGCTGGAGTTCCAGCGCGGCGGGCATGGCGTGTTCATGCTGACAGCCGAGCAGTGCCGCGCGCATCAGGCACTTTTCGCCGCTCGCGTCTGACCTCTTTAGGGACGCAGAGCGTCCCGGGCTGCATTCCCACGCAGAGCGTGGGAACGTTCGGATCGCAGCCTTCGGCAGCTCCTACAGGATGTACATGAGTCCAGTGCAGGAGCTGCCGAAGGCTGCGATCTTTTGATCTACCGGTGCGTAGCAATCCAGATCAACAACCCCGCCTGAAACACCGCAAACGCCACCAGACACGTAATGGTGAAGCGCAAACCGGCATCTTCACGCTTGAACTTGCTGACTTTCTCTTCCTGCTTCTTCAGCTTCACTTCCTGTTCGGCCAGATTCTGCTCGGCCTGCTGCAGCATCTGCGCGGCTTCCAGAATCTCGACGATCTGCAGTTTTTCGCTGTTCCAGTCACCGAGCAGATCACCGACCTGCACAGCCTTGATGCTGCCTTTCAAATGCTGCGCGTCGGCGTAAGCCACATCAAAACCGTGTACGCGCAGAAAGTGGTCACGACGCAAGCGAGTGTCCTCGTTGAGCGCGTCCTTGTTGTTCAAGTCCATGGCTTCAACGGTGTATCCCGGCCAGCGCTTCTTTGCCCAGTTGACGCCTTGCGCGGCCATGAAGCGGCCGATGCCGCGATTCAGCGGTTCAATCTGCAAGCCGCTGTCGGGACCGAAACTCACGCGTTTTGCAGCGTGGTCGACCCACACATCAAGATGATTCTGCTCTTTGCGCACGCGCTGGTTCGGCAGTTTGATCGCCATGCGCATCAGACTGCGCTCTTTGCTGTTGCGCTCGGCGTAACCGAATTCGACGAAGCGCAACGGCCGGCCACCGGTATTGCGATCGGTCTGCAGCGGCGCCAGACGGAGCATCTTGTGGTGCTCGGCCTGGACGTCCGCCCACGGCAGCTCGACTGCGGGTGGCGCATCTTTTTCGGCGCTGATGTCGGGTGAAGTCTGGGTTTCAGTCATAACGGCGAGATCCTGTCCAAGCCCTGCTTGCCGCCAGACGTTGCGCTGGCGACAAAGGCTTATCGGCCGTTTTCTGTGAGGCTGGAGGGTAAAAGGCAGTTAACTTGCACGAATTCCTTCAATAAAGTCGATCACGGCAGCGCCCAGTTCGGCGGCCAGTGGCAAATTCGGGTCCTTGTAGGAGGCCAGTTGCCGCTTCATGTCGTTGTGCACGATGCGCAGCACATGGTTCATGCCTTCGATTACCGTCAGTTGCGCGTCCGGTTTCGCTGCCTTGAGCAGCTTCGCATCCTCGGTGCCGACCTGAATGTCGTTGCTGCCCTGGACGATCAATGCCGGCATTTTCAGCTGTGCAAAAGCTTGCGCGGGATTCTGACGAAACAGTGAAATCAGATACGGCTGCACGCTCGGGCGAAAGATCACCTGTAACGGTTGCGGCACGTTGTCATCGGTGTGGCCGGCCTTGAGGCTGTCGAGCAGTTCGTTGCTGCGCAGCATCAGTGGCGGCGGCAGGCTGCGCGCCAGTTGTTCGCGAATCACCTGATCGACCGGCCGCGCACTGCCGGACAACGAGATCACCGCCGCCGCGTCCAGCTTCGGCGCAGCGAGGCTGGCGATCAGCGCGCCTTCGCTGTGGCCCAGCAGGATCAGTTTGCCGAAACGCGGGTCGGCCGTGAGTTTCTGCCCCCACGCCACGGCATCCGCCGCATAGCCTTCTACTGAAAGATTACGTTCATCAGGCGCGGCCGCCAGGCTCGCCGCGACGCCGCGCTTGTCGTAGCGCACGCTGGCGATGTTGTGTTTGGCCAGCACCCAGGCCAGACGTTTAAGGCTGTCATTGCGTCCGCCGTCCGGGTTGTTTCCGTCGCGATCTGTAGGACCTGAGCCAGAAATCATCAGAACAATCGGCACCGGGCTGTCGGACTTGGGCAGCAACAGCGAACCGAAAAGTTCGCCGTTGCCGGTGTCCAGAGTGACCGGGCGTTGCAGGACTGTCGCTTGGGCAAAGCCGGTAAAGAGGGTAAGACTCAAGATCAGAACTCGCAGCATCATCACGCCATCATTGGTCAAGGTGCCGGTTGGACTCGCCAGCACCGCTAAGGTTCGAGGATGAACTACTCGGTTAGCCTGCGTATACTGGCGCGCATCAAGAATTCGGGTTTGATTTCACGGAGCGTCCTGCATGTCCGGCAATTCCTACGGCAAGTTGTTCACTGTCACCACCGCTGGCGAAAGCCATGGTCCGGCGTTGGTCGCCATTGTCGACGGCTGCCCGCCGGGCCTGGAGATTTCCCTGGAAGATCTGCAGCGCGACCTCGATCGCCGCAAGCCGGGGACCAGCCGCCACACCACCCAGCGCCAGGAAGCCGATGAAGTCGAAATCCTCTCGGGCGTGTTCGAGGGCCGCACCACCGGTTGCGCGATCGGCCTGCTGATCCGCAACACGGACCAGAAGTCCAAGGACTATTCGGCAATCAAGGATCTGTTCCGCCCGGCTCACGCCGACTACACCTACCACCACAAATACGGCGAGCGCGATTATCGCGGCGGTGGGCGCAGTTCGGCGCGGGAAACCGCGATGCGCGTGGCGGCCGGGGCGATCGCAAAGAAGTATCTGGCCAGTCAGGGCATCGTCATTCGCGGCTACATGAGTCAGCTCGGCCCGATCGAAATTCCCTTCAAGACCTGGGATTCGGTCGAAGAAAACGCTTTCTTCAGCCCTGACCCGGACAAGGTGCCGGAGCTGGAAGCCTACATGGACCAGTTGCGTCGCGATCAGGACTCGGTCGGGGCGAAGATCACCGTGGTCGCTGAAGGAGTGATGCCCGGTCTTGGCGAACCGATTTTCGATCGCCTCGACGCCGAACTTGCCCACGCGCTGATGAGCATCAACGCGGTCAAAGGCGTGGAGATCGGCGCCGGTTTCGCCTGTGTCGCCCAGCGCGGCACCGAACACCGCGATGAACTGACGCCGCAAGGTTTCCTCAGCAACAACGCCGGCGGGATCCTCGGCGGCATCTCCTCCGGCCAGCCAATCGTTGCGCATCTGGCATTGAAACCGACCTCAAGCATCACCACGCCGGGCCGCTCGATCGACGTGAATGGCAACCCGGTCGACGTGATCACCAAGGGCCGTCACGACCCGTGCGTCGGTATCCGCGCGACGCCGATTGCCGAGGCGATGATGGCCATCGTGCTGATGGATCACCTGCTGCGTCACCGTGGGCAGAACGCCGATGTGCGCGTGAGCACGCCGGTGCTGGGCCAGCTCTGATGGCTGCGCTCAAAGCCGTCGCGGCATAACCGGCGTGGCGGCGCTTCCTTACTGGCGGCTGTCCAGTTTCTATCTGTTCTATTTCGCCTTGCTCGGTTCGACAGCGCCGTTTCTGGCGCTGTACTTCGATCACCTCGGCTTCAGCGCCGCCCGCATCGGCGAGCTGGTGGCGATTCCGATGCTGATGCGCTGTGTGGCGCCGAACATCTGGGGCTGGCTCGGCGATTACACCGGCAGGCGTCTGGCCATCGTGCGCTTTGGCGCGTTCTGCACGTTGCTGACCTTTTCGCTGATCTTCGTCAGCCAGACCTACGCCTGGCTGGCGATGGTCATGGCCCTGCATGCGTTCTTCTGGCATGCGGTGCTGCCGCAATTCGAAGTCATCACCCTCGCGCATCTGCAAGGGCAGACGTCGCGCTACAGCCAGATTCGCCTGTGGGGCTCGATCGGTTTCATCATCACCGTGGTGGTGCTGGGGCGGCTGTTCGAATGGCTCAGTCTGGACATTTATCCGGCGGCGCTGGTGTTGATCATGGCTGGCATCGTCCTCAGTAGTTTGTGGGTGCCGAATGCGCAGCCGGCGCAAGGCAGTCGGCCGGCGGGTGAGGGCTTTCTCAAGCAATTGCGCCATCCCGGCGTGTTGGCGTTTTATGCCTGCGTCGCGCTGATGCAGGTGAGCCACGGGCCGTATTACACCTTTCTGACTCTGCACCTTGAACGCCTCGGTTACAGCCGTGGCGTCATCGGCATGCTCTGGGCCGTGGGCGTGGTGGCGGAAGTGCTGATGTTCATGGCCATGAGTCGCATTCTGGCGCGATTTTCCTTGCGGCGCGTGCTGTTGGCGAGTTTTCTGCTGGCGGCGTTGCGCTGGGTGTTGCTCGGTTCGTTTGCGGAATTTCTCTGGGTGCTGTTGTTCGCCCAAGTGCTGCATGCCGCGACCTTCGGCAGTTTTCACGCGGCTGCCATCGCTTTCGTGCAACGTAGTTTTGGCGCCCGCCAGCAAGGCCAGGGCCAGGCGCTTTACGCGGCACTGGCCGGCACCGGGGGAGCGCTCGGCGCGCTGTATTCCGGTTACAGTTGGAACGCCCTCGGCCCAACATTGACGTTTAGTATCGCCAGTCTCGCAGCGCTTGCCGCTGCCGTTATCATTGCCACACGCATGCAAGAGGACAGGCCATGAGCCTTACCCGTGAACAGCTCGCCCACCAAATCGTCGACGCCGGGCGTTTTCTCTATGGCCGGGGCTGGTCGCCAGCCACCAGCAGCAACTATTCGACACGCCTGTCGCCAAGCGAAGCGTTGCTGACGGTGTCGGGCAAGCACAAGGGCCAGTTGGGTGTGGATGACGTACTCGCCACCGATCTGTCCGGCAATAGCCTGGAGCCGGGCAAGAAACCTTCCGCCGAAACCTTGCTGCACACCCAGCTCTACAGTTGGCGCGCGGAGATCGGTGCGGTGCTGCACACTCATTCGGTGAATGCCACGGTGCTGTCGCGTCTGACCCCGGAAGATTTCATCGAGTTCGAAGACTACGAATTGCAGAAAGCCTTCAGCGGCATTTCCACCCATGAATCACGGGTGCGTGTGCCGATTTTTGACAATGATCAGGACATTGCGCGCCTCGCCGCCAAGGTGCAGCCTTGGCTTGACGCTCATCCGGACTGCGTCGGTTATCTGATTCGCGGCCATGGCCTCTACACCTGGGGCGCGCAGATGAGCGATGCGCTGCGGCAGATCGAGGCTTTTGAATTCCTGTTTGAATGCGAGTTGAAAACCCGCAGCGTCATGAACCGCCAAGGCTGAGTTCACCAGAAACAGCCGTTTGCCTGATGACATGCCGCGCCCGACCGGCCTTCAAGAGCCGGACGGCGCCGCCGCTACCGAGGATTTGCCCATGAGCAGCCTGTCCGTTTATCACGTTTCCAGCCCCGAGATTCCCAACAAGGTGCTGACCCATTTCGAAGACATCGCCTCGACGCTGGCCGAGCACGGCGTGCGTTTCGACCGCTGGCAGGCCGCCGCGAAGATCCAGCCCGGCGCCAGTCAGGAAGAAGTCATCAGTGCTTATAAGGAACAGATCGACAAGCTGATGACTGAGCGCGGTTACATCACCGTCGATGTGATCAGCCTCAACAGCGATCATCCGCAGAAAGCCGAATTGCGCGCCAAGTTCCTCGAAGAACACCGCCATGGCGAAGACGAGGTGCGATTTTTCGTCGCCGGGCGTGGCTTGTTTACCCTGCACATCGACGATTACGTCTACGCCGTGCTTTGTGAGAAGAACGATCTGATCTCGGTTCCCGCCGGCACCAGGCACTGGTTCGACATGGGCGAGCATCCGCATTTCGTGGCGATCCGTCTCTTCAACAACCCGGAAGGCTGGGTTGCCAATTTCACCGGCGAAGACATCGCCGGCCGCTTTCCGCGTCTGGAGGACTGAAACCGTGTCGATCAAAGTAATTCTCACCGACATCGAAGGCACCACCAGCGCGGTGAGTTTCGTGTTCGACGTGCTGTTTCCCTACGCCGCCAAACATTTGCCGGACTTTGTGCGCCAGAACGCTTCGCGTGCTGATGTCGCCGAACAGCTCGACGCCGTGCGCCGCGACAGCTTTGAGCCGCAGGCCGATGTTGAACGGGTTGTTGAAATCCTCTTGAGCTGGATCGCCGAGGATCGCAAAGCCACGCCACTCAAGGCCTTGCAAGGCATGGTCTGGGCGCAGGGGTACCGGGCCGGGCAGTTGAAAGGGCACGTTTACCCGGATGCCGTTGCAGCATTGCAACGCTGGCATGCGGCGGGCTATCAGCTGTTTGTTTACTCGTCCGGTTCGATCCAGGCGCAGAAGCTGATCTTTGGATGCTCGGAGGCCGGGGATCTGACGCCACTGTTCAGCGGGTATTTTGATACGACATCGGGCGCCAAGCGTGAGGCGCAGTCCTATCACAATATTCAGCAGGCCGTAGGTGTCGAGGCAGACGAAATCCTGTTCCTGTCGGACATCGTCGAAGAGCTCGACGCTGCGCAGTCAGCCGGACTGAAAACCTGCGGCCTGGCGCGTGAAGGCGGGGAGTTGGCAGGGCACGTGACGGTGGACACTTTTACTGGAATCGAACCGGAAGCGTTCTGAGTCAATCCAAACGAAATGTGGGAGTGGGCTTGCTCACGAAAGCGGTGTATCAGCCAGCATCTCTGTCGGCTGATACACCGCTTTCGCGGGCAAGCCCCGCTCCCACATTTTTTTGTTTAAGGCTGATTACAGCGAGTGATAGGTCGGCAGAGCAAAACGCTGCTGGCTCTGCAGCATTGCAATTTGCGGCAGATCGCTAGCCTGTTCGGCCAGGTCACGGCGGATCGCGCTGATCGCCCACGACAGTTGGTCACCGGCATGCAGTTGCTGATACGAGAGTGCGCGTTTGAAGACTTTGCCGTCGCTGCTACGCAGAGTGAGCAGGATGCCACCGTCAGGACGTGGGGCAGTGCTGACTTCGTAGTTGGAGAACAGCGATGTAAATTTTTCTTGAATCAGGCTCATGTCATCAGCTCCGTATGTACTTGAATGGCAAGCATGCGGAGGTAGTTGCAGCGTTTGTGCCAGCATTGATGATAAATAAATCCCTTTAAAATCAGCGCCTTACAAGCAATGCATTTTGCAGGCGTCGTGCAATCTGCATGAATGGCCATCGTGCATCCTGCATTTTGCGTGATTTTTCCTGGCAGCACGGAACCAAACGTCCGTACCAGAATCAGCGCTTTCCCCACCGGTGTCTCGGGATACAAATCATTGCAAAAACCGCGTGTACAGCCCAGCGAGCGCTGACGTACTTTCCCTCTCGACCCTCGACACAAACGTCGGTCGCTGCCATTACCCGATAACAAGAACAGCGACCCGCACGCCCGGGTCGAACGGGGAGCTTTCATGCGTCATGCGCCAAGCGACACGATTACCTGGGGCATGATGCTCCGCAAGCTGCCGATGATCGCCAAGGCCATCCCCCGGGTGGTCAAAGGCATGAAGGCAGCCAACGTCACTGATCCCACCCAAACGTGTGGCTTGGGCTGGACTTTCGAGCAAGCGACGCTGCGCAATCCAGACGGCGTGGCGTTACTGCAGGATGACGTTGCATTGACCTACACTCAGGCCAACCAGTGGGCCAATCGCATCGCCCATTACCTGAGCGAGCAGGGCGTTGGCAAAGGAGATGTGGTCGCGGTTTTCATCGAGAACCGTGCGGAACTGCTGGTGACGATCCTGGCGCTGGCCAAACTCGGCGCAGTCAGTGCGCTGCTCAATACCTCGCTGATGCGCGACTCGCTTATCCACAGCATCAATCTGGTCTCGCCGGTCGCCATCGTGGTCGGCGAAGAGTTGACTGCGGCCTATGCCGGCGTGCGTGACCAGGTGTCCATCGCAGCACCGCGCACCTGGTTTGTCGCTGATCACGACACCTACAGCCATCCGGGCATCGCGCCCGAAGGTTACGTCAATCTGATCAGTGCCAGTGCCGACGCCTGCAGCGATAACCCGCCAAGCAGTGCACAGATCTTCTTCGACGATCCATGCTTCTACATCTACACCTCAGGCACCACCGGCCTGCCCAAGGCCGGGGTATTCAAACATGGGCGCTGGATGCGCAGTTCGGCGAGCTTCGGCATGATCGCCCTCGATATGCGCCCGGATGATGTCGTCTACTGCACTTTGCCGCTGTATCACGCCACAGGCCTTTGCGTGTGCTGGGGGTCGGCGGTCAATGGCGCTGCTGGCTTCGCCATCCGTCGCAAATTCAGCGCCAGCCAGTTCTGGAATGATGTGCGCCGGTATCGCGCCACCACCATCGGCTATGTCGGCGAACTGTGCCGCTACCTGGTCGAGCAACCGGCCAGCGCCGATGACAACCGTCACGAGGTGCGCCAGATGATCGGCAACGGCCTGCGCCCCGGTGCTTGGGCCGCGTTCAAGACACGTTTTGCCGTCGACCACATCTGTGAGCTGTACGCGGCGAGCGACGGCAATATCGGTTTCAGCAATATCCTCAATTTCGACAACACCGTCGGTTTCTCGCTGATGGCCTGGGAGCTGGTTGCCTACGATCACGACAGTGGCGAGCCGTTGCGCGGCGAGGATGGTTTCATGCGCAAGGCCGGCAAGGGCGAGCAGGGCCTGCTATTGGCGCGGATCGACGACAAGGCGCCGCTGGACGGCTACACCGATCCGCAGAAAACCGCCCGCGTCGTACTGCACGATGTGTTCAACAAGGGCGATCGCTTTTTCAACACCGGCGACCTGCTGCGCAACATCGGTTTCGGCCACGCGCAGTTCGTAGATCGCCTCGGTGATACCTATCGCTGGAAGGGCGAAAATGTCTCGACCACCGAAGTCGAAAACCTGTTTTTGCAGCATCCGTTGATCTCTGAAGCGGTGGCCTATGGGGTAGAAATCCCCAATACCAACGGGCGTGCGGGAATGGCGGCGATCACGCCCGCCGAATCCCTGGCCACGCTGGATTTTGCCGAACTGTTGAGTTTTGCCCGGCAACGCATGCCGGCTTATGCCGTGCCGTTGTTCTTGCGGGTGAAAGTAAAAATGGAAACCACCGGGACCTTCAAATACCAGAAGACTCGCCTGAAAAAGGAGGGCTTTGACCCCGGACTCACGGGCGATGACCCGATCTTCGCCTGGCTGCCTGGCAGCGAAACCTATGTGCATGTCAGTGAGCAAATCCTCACTGAAATTCAACAAGGCAAACATCGATATTGAGTGTGGCTATTGGGGCGCTCGGAAAAAACCAAGTGACAGCCACCGTCGCGCTCGGGAAACTGTCGGCCTTCCGATAGACCGAAAATGGAGTGCCCCATGTCCGACCAAAGCCGCCAGATGACCCCTGAAGAAGCTGCCGAATTCACTGAGCAGGTTTTCAACAAGGCGCGCGACGGTGATGCCGAAATGCTTGATCGCCTGGTCACCGCCGGGCTGCCGGTGAACCTGAAAAACAGCAAGGGCGATACGCTGCTGATGCTTGCCAGTTACTACGGCCATATCGATGCGGTGAAGGTTCTGCTTAAACACAAGGCCGATCCGGAAATGCGCAATGGCAATGGCCAGAGCCCGATTGCCGGTGCAGCTTTCAAAGGCGACCTGGCGGTAGTCAAAGCACTGGTCGAGGCGGGCGCCGAGATCGAAGGTTCCTCGTTCGATGGCCGCACGGCATTGATGATGGCGGCGATGTTCAACCGCGTTGAAATCGTCGATTACCTGATCGGCCAGGGCGCTGATCCGCAAGCCAGGGACGCCAATGGCGTAACCGCGCTGGATGCGGCGCGAACCATGGGCGCGGTGGATACCACTGCGCAGCTGGAAAAGTTGTTGGCTTGATAAACGTCAAGACATCGCAGCCTGTACTCGGTCAAACGCAGAATCTGTAGCAGCTGCCGAAGGCTGCGATGTTTTGCTTTTCTGCGCTATTCTTCGCGCCCGCAAAATCTACCTTCGCCACAGGATCCGCCCTCATGAAAGCCGCACTCGTCGAACTCATCAGCAAAATCAGCTCCGGCTGCATGGGCGAGGACGAGATCCTGAAAGTCGCCGACGAAGCCGCGCAGGCCTACGCCGATGCCGATGCGTTTCTGGCAGCCAATCCGGACATCAACTACGACGACACCTTCCCGATTCCGCTGGGTGAGTGGGTGGTGGTCGGCAGCCTGCCGGAAACCGTATTGTTCCAGGCCGACACCTACGTCGATCTGTTCGCGCAAATCGTTGCCTCGTTTGGCCCGGGTGTGGATTTCAACCTCAAATCCAAACAATTGGCCAAGACCGAAGCGCTGACTGCACTCAACCGTATCCAGGTGCAGATGAGTAGCCTGAACAAGGAAAACGGCGGTTACACGCTGATGAACTTCAGCCAATTGCTCGACGATGAGCTGCAGATGGTCCTGGTCTACGGGAACGATGTGCCGCGCGTGCTCGAGTTATGCGCCGAGATCGGCATCGCCGCTGCGCCGGCGCTGGAAGCCTTGAAGGTTGCCGTTCACGTCTGAACGCAATAAAAGGGAACCCTGCGCGCGACCGTCTATCCTAAAAGTGCATGCCACTATTCTGGAGCGACACCATGGGTTCCACGTTCAACGGTCTGATTGGTCTGATCATTCTTGCCCTCGACATCTGGGCCATCATCAACGTACTGAAAAGCGGCACCTCCACCGGGATGAAAATCGTCTGGGTGTTGCTGATCATCTTCCTGCCGGTGCTCGGCCTGATCATCTGGGCGATTGCCGGGCCACGGGGCAACGTGCGGATCTGAATCAGCTAACACCGCAATACCCTGTAGGAGCTGCCGAAGGCTGCGATCTTTTTGGGACGCAGAGCGTCCCCAGTTGCATTCCCACGCAGAGCGTGGGAACGATCAAAGATCGCAGCCTTCGGCAGCTCCTACAGGAATTGTGGTTGTGAGGTTCGACCTGTCATCTTCGGCAACGTAGAATGCGCGCCTTTCCCGGGCAATCGTCCCCACGATGACGCCCGCGCATTTATCGGAGCACCTGACCATGACCGTCACCAAGACCAGCGAGTACCTGGAAACCCTCTACGAAGGCTACGGCCAGCGTTTTCGCATGGAAAAACTGCTGCACGAAGTGCGCACCGAGCACCAGCACCTGGTGATCTTCCAGAACCCGCGCATGGGCCGGGTCATGGCGCTGGACGGCGTGATCCAGACCACCGAAGCTGACGAATTCATCTATCACGAAATGCTCACCCACGTGCCAATCCTCGCCCACGGCACTGCCAAGCGCGTGTTGATCATTGGCGGTGGTGACGGCGGCATGCTGCGCGAAGTGACCAAGCACGCCGGCGTCGAGCACATCACCATGGTCGAAATCGACGGCACCGTGGTCGACATGTGCAAGGAATTCCTGCCGAACCATTCCGCCGGTGCCTACGACGACCCGCGCCTGAACCTGGTGATCGATGACGGCATGCGTTTCGTCGCCACCACCACTGAAAAATTCGACGTGATCATCTCCGACTCCACCGACCCGATCGGCCCGGGCGAAGTGCTGTTCTCGGAGAACTTCTACCAGGCGTGCCACCGCTGCCTGAACGAAGGCGGCATCCTCGTCACCCAGAACGGCACACCGTTCATGCAGATCGACGAAGTCAAAACCACCGCCGGTCGCCTGCGCAGTCTGTTCCCGGACTGGCACTTCTACCAGGCCGCCGTGCCGACCTACATCGGCGGCTCGATGACCTTCGCCTGGGGCTCGACCAACCCGGCCTACCGCAAGCTCAGCCGTGAAACCCTGCAGCAGCGCTTCATCGGCAGCGGCATCGTCACGCGTTACTACAATCCGGAGATCCACATCGGCGCATTCGCTCTGCCGCAATACGTGCTGCAAGCAGTCAACAAGCCGAGCAACGACTAAGACGACCCTGCAAAAGTCCCTCCCTGTGGGAGCGGGCTTGCTCGCGAAGAGGCCGTGCCAGTCGACATTGATGTGACTGGCACACCGATTCTCGAGCAAGCCCGCTCGCACATTTGTCTGTGCGTTTTTCACGATCACGGCTGTAATCCTTTTGAACCAACTATCGTGCGAAAAAGTCGAGATAGAGGTAAGCCCATTTACGGGTTGATCGAGGAGGCACTGATGCAAAAGTGGAAAGTCACTTTCGTGGATGATCACGGCGAAATTGTTGATGAAGTCTTCGAACGTGAGGAATGCCCGTCCGATGATGAAGCCGCGCGGCTCATCAAGGAGCGGCTTCTTCCGGTCGCCGCCCAGCTGGATCTCAACGATCTGGAAGGGCGCACCGCCGATGCCGGGGTGAAAAACCTCAAGACCCAGAACGGCATCGAAATCCGCAGCATCACACCTGTCTGAACACTTCCTGTCATCTCGTAAACCAGACCTTGGCAGCGGCGCTCTCTTGGGGCTACTCTGCAAGCGAGATCAGCGAATGGATCGCTAAGGTCTGGTCTTGTCAGCTACATGCTTGTTTCCCGCGCGCAACCACGTTGCCGTAGTACTTAGGCCAGAAGGCCCGGGGCGGGAATACGGAAAGTCTATCCATCAATCGAGGGGGACGATTCATGAGCACAGCCTATCAAGAAGACATCAGCAGCAAGGTTCTGCGCCGCATGAAAGAAGGCGGTTTCGATTTTTCCCGGTTCCATCCCATCGAGTTCTACGCGATTTTCCCGGACGAGGAGCGGGCGCGCAGGGCAGCAGGCAAATTTCGTGGCGAGTCCATCAATGCCCAGGTCAGTGCGCGCGACGATGGTGCCTGGTCGCTGGAATTGAGCAAAGTGATGTACGCAACCTATGACGACATCGGCGATTTTGAACAGGGCTTCTCCGCCGTAGTCGAGCCGTTGGGCGGCATCATCGAGGGTTGGGGCGTGAAGCAGGAGGTGCGCAATCGTTACCGCTTGAATTGATCTTGCGCATTGTCTGTCGAGCAACGGCTGACCTTCGGGTCGGCCGTTGTCGTTTCTGGCCTGTGCACATCGCTGTGGCAAAACCCTGAAACAAGAATCCCGGGCAAAAAAAAGCCACCGGAGAGGGTGGCTAAAAGGGAAGACGGTTATGCAGTGAAGTCTTGGCGGGACGGGGCTGCCAAGGCAGTTCAGATCAATTGAGCTGGCCACGTCGCCGCGCCCTGCCGGTGAAGTTTTGCAGCGAATGCGCGGATTATCCGCAGGCGCGGCCGGGCAGTGAAATCAACTCTGACTATGCTGGTGATAGGCGATGCAATGCGTCGCAATGAAGCGGGGGCAATCGGGCCGGGGCATTTGCCGCACAGGAATGGTGCGCTGCCTTTTGCGTGGATCTACAACCGATTGATATCAAAGCGTTTATGCCGATGGCACGGGCCTTGCGAAGGCCTGTATGTCCGGAGTGACAAGGAGTACGGCATGATCCGCACCTATTTTGACGAGATGTACGATGCTGGCGGCCTGGTTCGCCCGCATTACCGGGAGTTTGCCCGTTGGCTGGCCGAGACGCCTGACGAGTTGCTCGCGCAACGCCGCCGCGAGGCCGATCTGCTGTTCCACCGTGCCGGTATCACCTTCACGCTCTATGGCGATGAGCAGGGCACCGAGCGCTTGATTCCGTTCGATACGATTCCTCGCAGCATTCCCGCCAGTGAATGGCGGATAGTCGAGCGCGGCTGTATTCAGCGGGTCAAGGCGTTGAACATGTTTCTCGGCGATCTCTACCACGAGCAGCGCATCATCAAAGCCGGGATCATTCCCGCCGAACAGGTGCTGGCCAACGAGCAATACCAGTTGGCGATGCAGGGCCTGGATCTGCACCGCGACATCTACTCGCACATCTCAGGCGTCGATCTGGTGCGCGATGGCGATGGCACTTATTACGTCCTCGAAGACAATCTGCGTACACCCAGCGGCGTGAGCTACATGCTCGAAGACCGCAAGATGATGATGCGCCTGTTCCCCGAACTGTTCGCCGCCCAGCGCATTGCGCCTATTGATCACTATCCGAACCTGCTTCTCGACACCCTGAAAAGCTCAAGCCCGATCGACAATCCCAGCGTGGTGGTGCTGACGCCGGGCCGCTTCAACAGCGCGTTTTTCGAGCACGCGTTTCTGGCGCGGGAAATGGGCGTAGAACTGGTGGAAGGCGCGGATCTGTTCGTGCGTGACGACAAGGTGTTCATGCGCACCACTGACGGCCCGAAAGCGGTCGACGTGATCTACCGTCGCCTCGACGACGCATTCCTGGATCCGCTCGCGTTCAACCCTGACTCGATGCTCGGCGTGCCGGGGCTGCTGTCCTCCTATCGCTCTGGCAATGTGGTGCTGGCCAACGCCATCGGTACCGGGGTCGCGGACGATAAATCGGTGTACCCGTTTGTCACTGACATGATCCGTTTCTACCTCGACGAAGAACCGATTCTGAAAAACGTGCCGACCTGGCAATGCCGCAATCCGTCTGAACTGTCCCACGTACTGGCCAATCTTGCGCAACTGGTGGTCAAGGAGACTCAAGGCTCCGGCGGCTATGGAATGTTGGTAGGGCCGGCCGCGACGACGGCGGAAATCGATGCCTTCCGCGAGCGCATCAAAGCCAAACCGCATGCCTACATCGCACAACCGACGCTGTCGCTGTCGACCTGTCCGACGTTTGTCGAAAACGGCATCGCGCCGCGCCATATCGACCTGCGCCCGTTCGTGTTGTCCGGGCGCGAGACCCGAGTCGTGCCCGGTGGGTTGACGCGTGTTGCGTTGCGTGAAGGCTCCCTGGTGGTGAATTCGTCTCAGGGCGGCGGCACCAAGGACACCTGGGTAGTCGAGGATTGAAGGAAGCTTGCCATGTTAAGTAGAACTGCCTCGGATCTGTACTGGATGTCGCGTTACCTGGAGCGTGCGGAGAACCTCGCGCGCATGCTCGACATCAGTTATTCGCTGTCGCTGATGCCGCAGGACGGGCGCGGCGACGGTCTGCACGAACTCGCCATGCCGTTGCTGATTACCGGCACTCTCGAGGATTACCTTGAACGCCACGGCGATCTGCACGCCGAAAGGCTGCTGCATTTCTTTGCGCTGGACGCGGCCAACCCGGCCAGCATCTACAGCTGCCTCGGCGCGGCTCGGGCCAGTGCCCATGCGGTACGCGGGCGAATTACTGCGGACATGTGGGAAAACATCAACGCGACCTGGCTGGAAATTCGCGGGATCGCCGAACAGGGCCTGAGCCGCTACGGCATGAGCCGTTTTTGCGAATGGATCAAGGAGCGTTCGCACCTGTTTCGTGGCGCGTCCTACGGCACGATCATGCGTAACGACGCGTTTCGCTTCATTCGTCTGGGCACGTTCATCGAGCGCGCGGACAACACGCTGCGTCTGCTCGATGCCCGCTACGAAATGGCCGGCGATCAGGCCGAAGCGGTCAGCGATGGCACGGCCCATGCCTATTACCAGTGGAGTGCGCTGCTGCGAGCCTTGTCGTCGTTCGAGGCCTATACCGAAATTTATCGCGATGCGCCCGGCGCCCGGCATGTCGCCGAATTGCTGCTGTTGCGCGCCGATGTGCCGCGTTCGCTGCGTGCCTGTACCGAAGAAATCGACCAGATCCTGGCGCAGTTGCCGGGCGCCAATGGCCGCCCCGCACAGCGCCTGGCGGCGGAAATGGACGCTCGCCTGCGCTACACCGGAATCAACGAGATCCTCGAAGAAGGCCTGCACGCCTGGCTGACTGAATTCATTCCGCTGGTGCGCCAGTTGGGCAACGCCATTCATAGTTCCTATCTGGAGGCTGCATGAGACTTTCCATAAGCCACGAGACCACCTATCACTACGAAGATCAGGTGCGGGCGAGCATCCAGTACCTGCGCCTGACTCCCCACGACAGCGAGCGTCAGCATGTACTCAGTTGGCAACTCGACCTGCCGCGTCCGGTGCGAGCGCAGCTCGATCCGTTTGGCAACATCCTGCATGTGCTGACCATGGACGAGCCGCACGAAGCGATCATTATTGGCGCCCGTGGTCAGGTCGATATTGATGAATTGCGCGAGGCCGAACACGAAAGCCAGTCAGCGCTGCCCTTCCTGCGCTTCACGCGGCTGACCGAAGCCGACGAAGCCCTGCGCGAGTTTGCAGAGAAAAACTGCAAGCAACGCCGTGATCGCACCGCGCTGATCGACTTGATGCATGGCCTGAATCAGTACATGACCTACACCCCTGGCTCTACCGAAGTCGACACCAGCGCCGCAGAAGCATTCGCTGGTCGCGCCGGGGTTTGTCAGGATCATACCCATGCGTTTCTGGCCTGCGCGCGCAGCCTCGGCGTGCCGTCGCGTTACGTGTCGGGTTATCTGTATAGCGAAGATTGCGAGCATCTGGCCAGCCATGCCTGGGCGGAAGCGTGGCTGGATGACGCGTGGTACAGCTTCGACGTGACCAACCAGCTGGCACGCCCCGAACGACATCTCAAACTGGCGGTGGGCCTGGATTATCTTGATGCCTGCCCGGTACGTGGCATGCGCCGGGGCGGTGGCTGCGAGCAGATGCACGCGAAGGTGTTCGTCTCGCCGACGCCGGTAATTTCCGTGCAGCAACAGTAATTGCGGGGCCCTGTAGGAGCTGCGGCACGCTGCGATCTTTTGATCTTATCTGTAAAAAACAGGATCAAAAGATCGCAGCCTCGTTGCACTCGACAGCTCCTGCAAAGTTTTCTGCTGATCAGGGTTTAACTTTGCGCCCGGCCATGTGCTTGAGATAGCCCACCAGCATTTCGAGATCCCCGTCCGGCAACACCTGCGCCGAAAACCCCGGCATCTTCGCCTGCGGCCACTGGCGCAAACTCTGCGGGTCGCGAATGTAACGCTTCAAGAAATCAGCACCGAAATACTCGGTCGGGCTATACGGAATATTCAGATCAGGCCCGAACTGCGCATCCCCGGCACCATTCAACCGGTGACACGCCAGGCAGTTTTTCTGAAACAAGGCAAAACCCTGATTCACCGGATCATCGGCCTTCAAGGCACGATCCGGCAGCAGGGCAGGGAAGCGCTGGGCCACTGGCGCCATCAACTTGATGCTGGCGACTTCGAACGGCCACTGTTCGGGGCTGATATTGCCGGCATGCGGATCAGTCCAGACCAAATAGAACGGCCCGGCGCTATGCTTGCCCGCCGACAACGGTGGCCACGGCTGCGCCGGATCCTCGATTGCCAGCCATGCTCGTGCGCCGTCCCTGTCAAGCAACGGCGCAGCCGCCAATTCTGCGGCAAAGCCGTCCAGCGCCACCGCTTGCAAGTGATCTTCGGGCTTGACGCCGATCAGCAGCGCTGCCACAGGCACAACTTGATAGGTCATGTCTTTTTTGTAGGAAACATCATTGTTGATCGTGAGGGTTTGCACTTGAGGATGCTTGAGTAATTCCTCGGTCTGCCAGGTGCGGCTGTTTGCGCCTAACTGCAGGTCCAGTTGTGCGGCAGCCAAGGGCAAGCTCAGCAGCATGGCCGCGAGCGCAATGAGCGTTTTCAAATGATCGCCGTCCATGTCGTGGAAGTGCGCGAAGGTTGGCACAACCACGCTGGCCCGGGTAGCGGGCCAGTCACATTTTCAGTGGCGATATACAGCACGCGCCGCTTGAGTCAGCCGATGACCTTGGTCAGATTCGGCAAGATCAACAACAGCGTCGTGGCAAAAAGAATGAGTCCTGCTTGACGTACTTTCGGTTGTTTGAACATGGCTTGACCGCCTTTATTGTTATTTCCTGATGCATGCCTGACCGCATATCCCTGACAGCATGCGTTGCACTTCCTGTTGGAGGACGCCCGTCTCGGCAAAACCCGACGACGATGGCGTACATGTTCACCTTAGGGCCCACGTCAGCGGTGGCTTAGATCCATTTCATATGGAGCGCTCGCGAAAAGCTTTAAAAAACACATGAGGCGTATTGCCAGCTTCTTCGCCGCCCGCTGGCTAGACAACTCGGTGACCTGAACCGGTTCACCTGAGACCCGATGACCGTCCGTCTGAGCGTGTGCGTCAAGCGCTTTGAGCAATGTGGTCATTGCCTGGCAGTCTGCTCGGGGCGAAAGTGAAGAGACCATAGATCAGGTTCGAGGACGTCATGACTGAAGCTTTGATTTTCGATGCCTTACGCACCCCGCGCGGCAAAGGCAAGGCCGATGGTGCGCTGCACAGCGTTAAACCGGTCAACCTGGTGGCGGGTTTGCTGAGTGCTTTGCAGGTGCGCACCGCGCTCGATACCAGTCAGGTCGATGACGTCGTCCTCGGCTGCGTCACGCCGATTGGCGATCAAGGTTCGGACATCGCCAAAACGGCGGTGCAAGTGGCCGACTGGGACGTCAGTGTCGCCGGCGTGCAGATCAACCGTTTTTGCGCTTCAGGTCTGGAAGCCGTGAATCTCGGCGCGATGAAAGTGCGTTCAGGATTCGAGGAGCTGGTGGTGGTCGGTGGCGTCGAGTCGATGTCACGGGTGCCGATGGGCAGCGATGGCGGCGCCTGGGCCCTGGATCCGCAGACCAATTTGCACAGCCACTTCACCCCCCAAGGCGTCGGCGCCGACCTGATTGCCACCCTCGAAGGCTTCAGCCGGCAGGACGTCGATGCCTACGCCCTGCATTCGCAACAGAAAGCGGCCCGCGCGCGGGCCGACGGCTCGTTCAGCAAGTCGCTGGTGCCGGTGCAGGACCAGAACGGCATCATCCTCCTTGATCACGATGAATTCATTCGCGCCGAATCGACCCTCGAAGGCTTGGGCAAGCTCAAGCCGAGTTTCGAAATGATCGGGCAGATGGGCTTTGACGTCACGGCGTTGCGGGTCTACAGCCATGTCGAGCGGATCAACCACGTGCACACGCCAGGCAACAGTTCCGGGATCGTCGACGGCGCGGCGCTGATGCTCATCGGCTCCGAAGCCAAGGGCCGCGCGCTGGGTTTGCAGCCGCGAGCGCGCATCGTCGCCACAGCCGTTACCAGTACCGATCCGACCATCATGCTCACCGGCCCGGCGCCGGCGACGCGCAAAGCGCTGGCCAAGGCCGGACTGCGTGTGCAGGACATCGACCTGTTCGAAGTCAACGAAGCGTTTGCCTCGGTGGTGTTGAAGTTCCTCAAGGACATGGCGGTTGACCCGAACAAGGTCAACGTCAACGGCGGCTCGATTGCTATGGGCCACCCGCTGGGTGCCACCGGTTGCGCGATCCTGGGCACCCTGCTCGATGAGCTCGAAGCGCGACATCTGCGCTACGGCCTGGCGACGCTGTGTGTCGGCGGCGGCATGGGCATCGCCACCATCATCGAACGGCTCTGAGCCCCGACTTCAAGGAATTCTGTTATGAGCGAAGCCATTCGTTACGAAAAAGGCCAGGACGGTATTGTCGTGCTGACCATGGACATGCCGGGCCAGAGCGCCAACACCATGAATGCCGTGTACCGCGAGGCCATGGCCGCTTGCGTCGCTCGCCTGGCAGCGGAAAAAGACAGCATTGCCGGGGTGATCATCACTTCTGCGAAGAAAACCTTCTTTGCCGGCGGCGACCTCAATGAACTGATCAAGGTCGGCAAGCCCGAGGCCAAAGCCTTCTACGACATGGTGCTGACACTCAAGGCGCAGTTGCGCAGCCTGGAAACCCTCGGTAGGCCGGTGGTCGCGGCGATCAACGGCGCTGCGCTGGGTGGTGGTTGGGAAATTTGCCTGGCCTGTCATTACCGCATCGCCGTGGATGATGCCTCGCTGCAACTCGGTTTGCCGGAGGTGACGCTGGGGCTGTTGCCGGGCGGTGGCGGAGTCGTACGCATGGTGCGCATGCTCGGCATCGAAAAAGCCCTGCCGTATCTGCTCGAAGGCAAAAAGGTGCGCCCGCAGCAGGCGTTGCAGGCCGGGCTGATTGATGAACTGGCAGCGAATCACGATGAGCTGCTGGCCAAGGCGCGCGCCTGGATTATCGCCAACCCGGCGGCAGTGCAGCGCTGGGACGTCAAGGGTTACCAGATTCCCGGCGGGACGCCGTCTAACCCGAAAGTGGCGCAGATGCTGGCGATCGCGCCATCGATCCTGCGCGCGAAAACCCAGGGCACGCTGCCGGCGCCGGAGAAGATTCTGTGCGCGGCGGTGGAGGGCGCTCAGGTCGATTTCGACACAGCGCACCTGATTGAAACCCGCTACTTCACCGAACTGACGACCGGGCAGATCTCGAAAAACCTGATCGGCACGTTCTGGTTCCAGTTGAACGAGGTCAACGCTGGCGGTTCAAGGCCGCAAGGTTTTGCGCCTTATAAAACGCAGAAGGTGGGTGTACTTGGCGCCGGCATGATGGGCGCGGGCATCGCATTCGTCAGCGCCTCGGCCGGTATCGACGTCGTCCTCAAGGACATCAACCTCGCCGCTGCCGAGAAGGGCAAAGCGCATTGCGCGGCGCTGCTGGATAAGAAAGTCGCCCGTGGTCAAATGACTGTCGAACAGCGCGAAGCGGTGCTGGCGCGTATCGTTGCGAGCGAAAGCGATGCCGATCTGGGCGGTTGCGATCTGATCATCGAAGCGGTGTTCGAAGATCGCCAACTCAAAGCCAAGGTGTCCGCCGCCGCGCAAAAGGTAGCGGGTGGCGAAGCGGTGATCGCTTCCAATACGTCGACGCTGCCGATCACCGGTCTGGCGACGGCGGTGCCCGATCAAAGCAAATTCATCGGTCTGCATTTCTTCAGTCCGGTAGAAAAAATGCCGCTGGTGGAAATCATCAAAGGTGCGCAGACCAGCGCCGAAACTCTCGCTCGCGGTTTCGATTTCGTTCTGCAAATCAAGAAAACTCCGATCGTGGTCAACGACAGTCGCGGCTTCTTTACCTCGCGGGTGTTCGGCACGTTCACCAACGAAGGCATCGCCATGCTGGGCGAGGGCGTCAGCGCGCCAATGATCGAGACCGAAGCGCGCAAGGCCGGGATGCCGGTCGGGCCTCTGGCAATCTCCGACGAAGTTTCCCTCAGTCTGATGAGCCATATCCGTCTGCAAACGGCCAGGGACCTGCAGGCCGAGGGGCAAACGCCGATCGAGCATCCGGCCTTCGCCGTGATTGACTTGATGCTCAATGAATTCAAGCGATCAGGCAAAGCTGCCGGAGGCGGCTTTTATGAGTACCCGGCGGGAACCTCAAAGCGTCTGTGGCCCGAATTGAAGACGCGTTTCGAGAAGCCCGACGGACAGATTCCAGCGAAGGATGTGCGTGATCGTCTGTTGTTTGTGCAGGCCATCGAAACCGTGCGTTGTGTGGAGGAGGGCGTGTTGACCTCGACGGCGGATGCCAACGTCGGCTCAATCTTCGGCATTGGGTTTGCCGCATGGACCGGCGGTGCGCTGCAGTTCATCAACCAGTATGGCCTGAAGGACTTCATCGCCCGTGCGCAATATCTGGCGGAGCAATATGGCGAGCGATTTACGCCGCCAGCGCTGTTGCTGGATAAAGCGGCGAAAGGTGAAATGTTCTAAGGCAAGCGGGCATTTCGGGGCTTGCCTTGGCCTGGTGTTTCAGGGCAGGCTCTGGGGTGTTCATTATTCCCATCACCTGTCAGGTATTTTTTATGCCGTTGCGCATCTGCATTCTCGAAACCGACATCCTGCGCCCCGAGCTGATCGATCAGTATCAGGGCTATGGGCAGATGTTTCAGCGCCTGTTTTCGCAACAATCGATCGCCGCTGAGTTCACTGTCTACAACGTGGTGAAGGGCGAATACCCAAGCGACGATCAGACTTTCGATGCGTACCTGGTCACCGGCAGCAAGGCCGACTCGTTCGGTACCGATCCGTGGATTCAAACTCTCAAGACTTATCTTTTGAATCGCTACGAGCGCGGCGACAAACTGCTCGGCGTGTGCTTCGGCCATCAATTGCTGGCGTTACTGCTTGGGGGCAAGAGTGAGCGAGCATCCCAGGGGTGGGGCGTCGGCACCCACAGCTACAAGCTGGCGGCCAAGGCACCGTGGATGAGCCCGGTGCGCGAGGAGCTGACACTGTTGATCAGCCACCAGGATCAAGTGACCGAGCTACCGGAGAATGCGACGGTGATCGCCTCCAGCGATTTCTGCCCGTTCGCGGCTTATCACATCAACGATCAAGTGCTGTGCTTCCAGGGTCACCCGGAGTTCATTCACGATTACTCGCGCGCACTGCTTGAACTACGGCAGGAAGCGCTGGGTTCGCAGATCTACAGCAAGGGTGTTGCCAGCCTTGAGCAGGAGCATCACGGCGCTACGGTCGCTGAGTGGATGATGCGGTTTGTGGCGCACAAGCCGGAAGCTGCCTGACACTTGCAAGTTCCAAAGATCGCGGCGGCAGCTCCCACATCGAAATTCTGTAGGAGTTGCCGAAGGCTGCGATCTTTCTTTCCTACAACCACCCCGATCGCTTGAAGCTCGCCCACAAGCTCACACATCCCACCGCAATAAAACCCAGCACCGCAAAGTAACCGTAATGCCAGGTCAACTCCGGCATATTCTCGAAGTTCATCCCGTAAATGCCCGCCACCGCTGTCGGGAATGCCAGAATCGCCGCCCATGCCGCGAACTTGCGCTGCACCACGCTTTGCCGGGAGGCCTCAAGCAGCACACCGATCTCGATGGTCTGGCTGGCAATGTCCGCCAGCGTGCTCAGGTCTTCCATCTGCCGCGTCACGTGGATCTGCACATCGCGAAAATACGGGCGCATGTTCTTGTCGATGAACGGGAAGCTGAGCTTTTGCAGCTCTTCGCCGATTTCCACCATCGGCGCCGCATACCGACGCAAGCGCACCACGTCTCGGCGTAAACCGTGCAGCTTCTGGATGTCTCGCTCATTGAGCGCACTGCACAACACGTTGCGCTCCAGCTCATCGATCTCGGCGTGGATCGCTTCGCCTACCGGCTGATAGTTCTCGATGACGAAATCAAGCAGCGCATACAGAACGAAATCCTCGCCATGCTCCAGCAACAGTGGACGCGCTTCACAGCGTTGGCGCACATGCGCGTAAGACGCGGAGTGGCCGTTGCGCGCAGTGATGATGTAACCCCTGCCGGCGAAGATATGCGTTTCGATGAATTGCAAAACGCCGTTTTCGCGAACCGGTGAGTAGGTGACGATAAACAGAGCGTCACCAAAGGTTTCCAGTTTCGGTCGGCTGTGTTTTTCCAACGCATCTTCAATGGCCAGTTCGTGGAGATTGAACTGGCGTTGCAGGTTGGATAACTCCTGTGCGTCCGGTTCTTCCAGACCAATCCAGACAAAGTGGCCCGGTTTGGCAGCCCAGGCAGCGCCTTCGTCCAGAGAAATATTGGTGACTTTCTTACCCTCGCTGTACACCGCAGCGGCAACAACTCGACCCATGGTGGTAATTCACTTCTTCTTGGCAGATGGCAGGGGAAACAAGGCTTCAGCTTAGCCGTGTCGCTGCTTGAGAGTCAGTGAAACTTGTACAGTTCAGCTGGCAAAAGAAAACCCGCACGGGGCGGGTTTGTTTTTCACGCGGCTTGCAGTTGCCGATCCATCGACTCAATGCACTCGCGCATCTGCTCGCGGCATCGCTCGATGAGCTGGGGCATGTCATCCATGGTCAATCCGACTGTAGGAATCGCTGGCAGCGAGCGTATGAGAACGTTGCCGCTGCGCCAGCGATTCAGGCGCATGTGCTTGACGTAACTGCTCACGCACACTGGAACGATTGGCACGCCGGCAGCAATCGCCATCTGGAACGCGCCTTTCTTGAACGGCAACAACTCTTCTCCGAGGTTGCGCGTGCCTTCCGGAAATACCCAGATCGAGGTGTCTTTGTTCTGCAGGGTGTGGGTGGTCGTCAGCATCGACTGCCGCGCCTTGTGCGCATTGCCACGGTCGATCAACACATTGCCGGCCAGCCAGAACAACTGGCCAAACAAAGGCACCCACTTCAGGCTTTTCTTGCCGATACACACGGTGCGGCGCGGGACTACGTTGCCGAACACGAATAGATCGTAGTTGGATTGGTGGTTGGCGATGATTACGCAACTGTCAGGCTTGTTCATCAAGCCGTTGACCTCGGACTTGACCCGCAAACGCAAAATGCGCATTGCTGGCAGCGCGTAGAGGCGGGCGCACAGTCGGCTGTTGTCCGGGTTGAACGGGCGGCACAGTCCAAGGATCACGCCCAGTACGCCCGCCAGAATAAAGTGCAGGCCCATCAACAACATACGAAACACGAACAGCATTTTGCAGGCCCACCGGGACAAAAGGTGGCGCAGTGTACGGATGTGCACTGTTTTCGGCAATTGCTGCTATAGAGTCCGGAGATGGCCGATGTTTAAGCGCATGTTTCAGCATTGCTCGTCAGGCGCGTCCTAGAGCTTCTAGCGAATCTTCAACGCCCGCTGTAAGAAAAAGCCCGACACGAGGGTCGGGCTTTTCATTAGCACGCGGACGTTGGACGAATCAGCCCAAATGCTGTTGGTCCTGGACGATGGCATCGTCGAGGATTTCCAGCAAATGCTTGCGCACTTTGAGTTTGGTGTTCTTGTGCGCGAGCATGTTGATCTTCTTCAACTGACGCGCGGCAGCCAGAGCGGCGCCCTGTAATTCTTCTGCAGTCACGACCTTGTCGAGGAAGCCTGCGTCAACGGCACCTTTCGGATCGAACATCTCGCCATTGATTACCGAGCGATGGAAAGCCGAACGCCGCAAGCGATCACGTGCCAATTCAATACCGGCGTGGTGCATGGTCATGCCGATCTGCACTTCGTTCAGACCGATGCTGAACGGGCCGTCGACACCGATGCGGTAATCGGCGGACAACAGCAGGAAAGCGCCCTTGGCCACGGCATGTCCCGGACAGGCAACGATCACCGGGAACGGGTGAGAGAGCAGGCGACGGGCGAGTGTAGAACCGGCTGTCACCAGCGCAACGGCCTCTTTCGGCCCTGCCGTCATCACCTTCAGGTCATAACCGCCCGAGAGAATTCCCGGTTGGCCGGTAATGATCACCACGGCCCGATCCGCCACCGCCTGATCCAGCGCCGCGTTAAACGCCGCAATCACATCCGGGGAGATGGCATTTACCTTGCCGTTGTTCAGGGTCAGGGTCGCGATACCGTCTTCGAGGTGGTAGGCAATCAACTCGCTCATGACGCTATTCCTTATTAGAAAGATGGGCAGACGTTACCCACCGCCGCAAGCCAGGTAAAGCGCCGTGAATGACCTGTCAGTCACCGTTTAGCACTTCGGCCAGCGCGGCGCGCCTCTTGCCTTCTATAAAGGAAGCGCGCGGCCTACCCGAGATTGGCGGGTTTGCCATCGTGCTCACAGGCCGAACGTTGGGTGCTCTCTTAAGCGCATGAAAATTCTGAAAAAAAGTTTGCCATCAGAAAAGCTTTCGACTACATTAGCGCGCCTCGACAGACAGAAGATGTCTGCAGAGATACGGTGAAGTGTCCGAGTGGCTTAAGGAGCACGCCTGGAAAGTGTGTATACAGGAAACTGTATCGAGAGTTCGAATCTCTCCTTCACCGCCACATTCAGTAAACGCAAGCCCCTGATTTTCCTAGAGAAAGTCGGGGGTTTGTGTTTTTTGGCGTCTGGAAAAAAGTGCAATAACGAACAACTGCGACCGACGATCTGGAATGTATGGCGGCGTGCCTTTCTTTCCGAGAAGTTGTACAAAACCCTGTCACCCGTCGAAATCTCCTGCACGCCTCATTGACCCCTCGAACCGTCCCGAGTTTACTGTATGCGCATACAGTAAATTCACTATCAGGTTCGTATCATGAGCGTCACCATCCTCGGCCCTTTGTCTGGCGCGGGCGAAAAGCTTGCGCTGTATTCGTTTCGGATTCCCGCCGGTTTTCCTTCGCCGGCGGCTGATCACATTGAAAAACACATTTCGCTGGATGAGGTTTTTGATATTCGTGCGCCGCACGTTTATCTGGCGAAGATCGAAGGCGAGAGCATGCAGGACGCGGGGATATTTTGCGGTGATCTGGTGATCGTCAATCGCAGCCTGAACGCCGAGCACGGCGATATCGTGATCGCTGGGCTCAACTCCGAGCCCGTCTGCAAGCGCCTGCACATGCGCGATAACGCCATCATTCTTCTTTCAGCCAACAGTAAATATCCGCCTCGTTACGTGATGGAAGGAGATGAGCTGGTGATCTGGGGCGTGGTGACTTACAGCGTGCGCGACCATGGCAAATCGTGAGCAGGTCTTTGCGCTGATTGATTGCAACAGCTTCTATGCCAGCTGTGAGCGAGTTTTTCGACCCGATCTGGCGAAGACGCCGATTGTGGTGCTGAGCAATAACGATGGCTGCGTGATTGCGCGCAGCTACGACGCCAAGCCCTTTGTGAAAATGGGCGCGCCGTATTTTCAGATTCGTGATGATCTGCGCCGCCACGGTATCCAAGTGTTCAGCAGCAACTACGCGTTGTACGGCGACATGAGCGAGCGGGTGATGACGATCATCGAATCCATGGTGCCCGCCGTCGAGGTGTACAGCATTGATGAGGCGTTTGCCGATCTCAGCGGCATACCAGGCGACCTGACCTTGTTTGGCCGGACCATCCGCTCTGCTGTCTATAAACGCACCGGCATCCCCGTCGGCGTCGGCATCGCCCCTACGAAAACGCTGGCCAAGCTCGCCAACCACACTGCGAAACGCCTGCAGGCGCACACCGGTGGCGTGGTCGACATCTGCGATCCGGTCAAACGCGACTGGGTGCTGCGCAACACCGATGTCGGCGAAGTGTGGGGCATCGGTCGGCGCATGAAAGCTCATCTTGAGAGCATGCAGATCAGAAGCGCGATGGACCTGGCCAGGGCTGATCCGTGGACACTTCGGCGCAAGTTCAGCGTGGTGATCGAGAAGACCGCGCGCGAACTGGGCGGCACATCGTGTCTGGAACTGTCCGAAACCGAGCCGCCGAAACAGGAAATCTGCAGCAGCCGCATGTTTGGCAACCGTTTGACTACCATCGAACCGATCAAGGAAGCCGTGGCGACTTATGTACATCGAGCGGCGCAAAAGCTGCGGGCACAGAATTCACTGTGCAAAAAGATCCGCGTGAGTATCCGCACGGGCATGTTCAATCCGCAGGAGGCCAAGTACGCCAATGGCGCGCTGATTGAATTGCCTTATCCGACAAACGACGTGCGACTGTTGAGCAAGTTGGCGAGCGAGGCGATTGACCGATTGTTCCGGCCGGGTTTCAAGTACAGCAAGGCTGAGGTGTTATTGATGGATCTTCGGCAGCCCGGAGAGTTTACCGAAGACCTGTTTGCAGATTCTCAACCCCAAGCGGCGCAGAAGGTGATGGGCGTACTGGATCGAATCAATCAGCGATGGGGCCATGGAACGTTGCGCGCGGGAAGTGTGCCAGCCGATCCGGATTGGGGGATGCGGCGGGAGATGATGAGTTCGAGTTTTACGACGAAGCTGGATCAATTGTGGGTCGTTAAATGTAATTGAAGCAGCGGGTGCGACGTTTGGTGCCGCGTTACAATCGCCGCTTTCACTTCTGCAGTATAAGGACGGCTTTCATGATCATTTCCACCACTCATTCCGTCGAGGGGCGGCAGATCACGGCCTATCTGGACATTGTCAGCGCCGAGTCTGTGCAAGGCGTCAACGTGATCCGCGATATGTTCGCCGGCATGCGCGACTTCTTTGGTGGGCGGTCGCAGACGTTGGAGCGGGCTCTTAAGGAGGCCCGCATTCAGGCAACCGACGAACTGAAAGATCGAGCGCGGGCATTGCAGGCTGACGCCGTGGTCGGCGTGGATTTTGAGATCAGCATGCCGGCAGGCAAGGGCGGGATGGTCGTGGTGTTTGTCACCGGAACGGCGGTGAAGCTGCGCTGAGCTTGCCGTCAAGCCAAAGCCGATTTAGCGAGTGAGCGCTGATTGCAGCGCTTGATCCATTCGTCGGTGATCAATGCCGCTGGACGGCAAGTCCAGTAATGACCGGCTAGTCTCAAAAGCGCTGAGGGACGATATTTTCCAGGCAAAACTGTTTTGCCGGTGTCGACCCGGTTGCGTAGGGGAGAGTCTATGTCAGGTCCATTTATCGAAGATGATGGCGCAGAGTTTTCATTCAACAACTGCGTGCGCTGCGGTCAGTCGGAGTATCAGTCGGGTTTTGGCGAAGATCCGGTCAGCATCGGCAAAATCAAATCTACAGCCCCCAAAGGGCCGAAAGCGAAATTTCTGCCCAAGGTCACGGCAAGGGCCAGAAAGTGATTTCATCCTGCACCCCGTCTCTGAGCGGGGTTTTTTATGCGCAATAATGGGAGATGGAATGCAGGGCGGGCGTTGACATTAATGTCGGTTTTTTTTCACAAACTTTTCACGTTGGTCAACGTAGGGTGAAGCCATCCGTTAGAAAGCAAGTCTCCAGCCCGTCTCCCCAGCGGGCTTTTTTTTGCCCGGCATAAAACCTTTTCCCTGATCGCTGTCCAATCGACGCTGTCGCCGGCGTCGGACTTTTCTGCGCCGCGAATAGATCCCGCTCCTTTTCTTCATCCCGTTTATTTGAGGTTTTCGTCATGCGTTTAACACTGCCTGCTCTGGTTCTTGGCCTTCTGGTTGCTCAAGGTGCGATGGCTGCCGGTGATGGCACCGCTGCGCTGGGCGGTGGCCTGGGTGGCGCGCTGGGTAACGTGGTCGGTCAGAAAATGGGCGGCAGCACCGGTGCCGCCATTGGCGCTGGCGTCGCGGGCGCAGCGGGCAGTGCCGTCGCCGCACGCAAGGGCAGCCGTACCAAAGCGGCGATCGGCGGCGGTGTCGGTGCAGCCGGTGGTTCGGTGATCGGCAACAGCCTGGGCGGTCGCAACGGCGCCACCATCGGCGCGGGTCTGGGCGGTGCGGCAGGCGGCGCAGTCGGCAGCAACCTGGGCAAAGGTCACAAGCGCCACTGAGGCTGATTGCCTGTCAGAAAAAGCCCGGCTCGATGTCGGGCTTTTTCATGGCTGAACGTTTTGTCCGAAATCATCTCCAATCTGCATACGCCCCGCTTGGGCGGATTGTCCCATTTCGGGAACTGCGAGGTTCATATGCGATTGTCATTATCTGCACTGTTTTTTGGCTTGTTCGTGGCGCAAGGCGCGATGGCAGCCGGAGACGGCACCGCTGCCGTAGGCGGTGGTCTCGGCGGTGCGTTGGGTAATGTGGTTGGCGGACAACTCGGCGGCAGCACGGGCGCGGCGGTCGGCGCAGGTGTTGGCGGCGCGGCGGGCAGTGCCGTCGGCGCGAACAAACGCAACCGCACTGAAGCCGCCATTGGTGGCGGTCTGGGCGCAGCAGGCGGCTCGGTCGTCGGCAACAGCCTCGGCGGCTCCACCGGCTCCGCCATCGGCGCGGGCCTGGGCGGCGCAGCAGGCGGTGCGGTGGGTAACAATCTTGGCGACGACGACGGCGGATCTCATTCCGGCGGCCACAAGCATAAGAACAAACACAAAAATAAACATCGCTGATTGATCAACGAAAACCCGGCCTGGTGCCGGGTTTTTCGTGTCTGGCCGTCAGGCAGAGGAACGATTGGCGGCAGGGCTTTTCGAACGTCATACATCCCGCACGATCAAGAGGTTCGCCATGACTCCTGAAACCGAAGGCAAAGAAGAGAAGGGCCCGAGTGGACTGCCGTTTATCAATGACCCGGGGAATGAAGATCCGGGCTCGCTGATGGATGATGCGACAGTGCCGTTGAATGATGCGGATGAGGCGGATATGGAGTATGAGGAGGATGGGGATGAGCAGTGAGAGTGTTCGTGGTGAATGGAGATTTTAAGTATTGGTTTAAAGGGCCTGAGTCAACAGGCCCTCTTTGTGGTCGTGTTAGGTCGTTTCTTTCGAGTCGGCCCAGATATATAGATTACTTATGGCTGAAATTTTTTTGATTTTTTTTAGATTGATGTATTCGGCGAATTCTTTTTCGATAGTTTCTTCGTTGCAATACTTTCTATGCTTAGATGGTCGTTCACGAGCAAAGTTGTATAAGCGCCAAGTGTCGAATCCATTGATTTCACCATTAGGTCCATAGTCAAAATCTACGGTTTCTGTGGATAGATTGATGCGGCAGCCAATGCCGTGCAATTCATATTTAACGCCTCGAGTGACTCTCCCGCATCGCTTGATCGCCTTGGTATACCAGAGCTTTCGAATATCTCGAGTGCCAAATTTTCTTTCAAGTATCAACGTGCTGGAATCTACCGTGGAGATAAAATCATTTATCAGGGTTTCCAGAGTTTCACTTTGATCGCTCATTTTCTTCTCCGGTGCTCCAATCTGTCGAAGCCTACATTATTTGCTGACTCTAGTATATCTTCAATGCTTCTTAGAGATCCTTCGTAAGCTTTCAGATTTGTTATGAGTTTAATCGTCACATTCGTCGAAGTTTGTCGTGCAGCTGCTGCGCGGTGGTGTCCATCCAGAATATATAAACTGCCGTTATGTTCTAGAACGTCAATGGGGCGTACTGAATTGAATCCGTCACGCATTTTGTCCTTATACCCATCTACTGTCCTAGTTGAGGTCTTACCCGCGATTGCATGTACTCGTTTCAGAGTGTTTGGATCTATATTGTGAGCAATGGCCGGTAGGAGCGGCTCCCCCTCATCAACCTTAACCCCATCACTCGCCCCCGGAACCTCACACCCAGGCCTATTCGGCGGCGGGCAATTGGAGTTCAACCCCAACGGATCCACCCACCCCGTCGGATTCGGCACGTACTGGTATTGATTCAACCCACCCGCGAGCTTCACCGGGTCCGGCGTCAGATACCGCCCCAATCTCGGGTCGTAATACCGATGCCGGTTGTAGTGCAATCCGCTTTCAACATCGAAATACTGCCCCTGAAAGCGCAGCGGTTGGTCGAGGTAGTCTTCGCCGGCGAGGGTGACGGCGGCGACTTTGCCGTAGGCGTCGTATTGCGCGGACCAGACGATTTCGCCGCTGTAGTCGGTAAGTTCCTGCGGGGTGCCGAGGTGGTCGAGTTGGTAGTAGAACGGGCAGGCCTTTTTCGGGCCTTTGCCGTCGAGCATTGCCAATGGGCGGAAGGTGCCGGGTTCGTAGACGAAGCTGCGGTATTGCGTGGCGCTGCTTTCGGCGATGAGGTGCTCGCCTTGCCAGAAAAACTCGGTGACGGTGCCGTCGACGGTTTTGCGAATCCGGCGGCCGAAGGCGTCGTACTGGTAGCTGGCGGTCTGGCCATCCGGGCGGGTCAGGCTGATGAGGCGATGCTGGCAGTCGTAGCGGTATTCGGTGACGAGGGTCTGGCCGTGGCCTCGGCGTTCGCGGATCAGGTTGCCGAAGGCGTCGTAGTCGTAATGGCGATCGCCCTGCCTCAGCAGGCGGTTGCCTTTGATCTGCGCGGGGCCGGGGCGGTCCTGCGTCAGCAGGTTGCCGGCCGGGTCGTGGGCGAAGCATTCGGGCAGTTCGTCGCGTGAATGGCTGACACGAATCAGCCGGTCGAGGGCGTCGTAGCCGTAGGTGCGCTGGCCGTGGCGGCTGTCGGCGATGTGCTCGAGATTGCCGTTGGCGCTGTAGGCATAATCGCGGCGGTACAGCGAGGCGTGGCGATGGCCTACAGCGTGGGCGAGCAAGCGGCCCTGATCGTCGTAGGCATATTCGCTGAGCAGCAGACCCTGCTGACGTTGCTGCTCGCGGCCGGACTGGTAGATGTGGCGCGTGAGCGGCGTGCCGTTGAGGTCGATGGCGCTCAGCGCACCGCCCTTGGCGTAGTGATAGTCGAGTTTGCTGTTGTCCGGCAGGCGCAGGCGTTTGAGCTGACCACAAGCGTCGTAGGCGTAGCGCAAGGTGCCCCAGCCTTGGTGCTCAGTGATCAAGCGATCCTGACGGTCATACTCAAAGGCCAGCGGATGATTCTGGCCGTCATCGACGCCGATCAGCCGGCCGAGGCGATCGTAGTCGTAGCGGACTTTGATCCCGTCGGGCAGGGTTTTGACGAGCAAGCGCCCGGCGCTGTCGCGCTCGTAGCGGGTAACCAGGCTGGGGCCGAAATCACCAGACTCGGTCTTTTCCAGCAGATGGCCATTCAGGTCATAAACGTAGGCGGTGCGCCGCCCGTCAAACCCGGTTTCCTGTCGGATCAATCCGGTCGGCGTGTAATCCAGACGGTATTTTTCGCCCGATTCGTTTTCGATCTCGGTCAGCAATAACCGCGCATGGTCATAGCGATACTGCACGCGGGTGCCGTCGGGATTGATTCGCCGCGAGACCAGGTGCAGGTCGTCGTCATATTCATAGCGGGTGATGCGCCCCAGTTCATCGCGTTCGGCGGTGATCTGGCCGTAGGCGCCGTAGCTGTAGGCGCGGGTGCTTCCCGTAGGAGAAGTCGCCAGGATCAGACGGCCGGCCGCGTCCCACTGCTGATGGCTGACAACACCAAATTCGTCCTGGGTGGTAGTCCGCCGCCCCAGCGCATCGTAGGAAAAGCGCCGCACGCCACCGTCCGGCAGGGTTTCTTC
>NZ_JAFCWZ010000016.1:0-98222 GCF_049897785.1 Pseudomonas sp. TSRC2-2 | reverse complement strand
TTCGACTTCAAATGCCCGATCGAGGTGATGGGCGAAGTGATGCAAGAAGCCGTGGTGATGCGGCATGATGCTCCCGCTTCAATTCAATAACCGTGTTGCACTCAGATCCTGCAACCGCCCAGTTACCGTCCGTAATCGGCACTCGCGACAATGATCAAGACAGTATTGATCTGCTCGGCATCTTCGGCAGCCTGATCGACCAGAAGTGGCTGATCGGTGCGCTGACCGGTGCCTTCATGGTCACCGGCGTCGCCTATGCGGTTCTGGCAACGCCGGTGTACCTGGCGAACGCGCTGGTGCAGGTCGAACCGAAAAAGAACGACATGCTCGGTTTCTCCGACCTCAACAGCATGCTTGGCGGGCAATCGCCGTCGGTGACCGAAATCGGCATTATCAAATCCCGCGCGGTGATCGGCAAAACGGTCGATGACCTGCGCCTGGACATCGACGTCACCCCCAACACTTTCCCGTTGATCGGCGGCTTCCTTTCGCGGCGTTATCGCGGTGACAGCGAAACCGGCGTTGCGCCGCCGCGTTTCGGTTTGAACAGTTATGCCTGGGGCGGTGAGCGCTTGGAATTCTCTCTGCTGGCGTTGCCGAAAGATCTGCTCGGCAAGAAACTCACGCTGATTGCCGGCGAGCAGCAGCGCTTCCAACTGTTCGATGAAAACGACAATCTGCTCGCCGAAGGTGTGGCTGGCGAAGCGTTTGCCAACGACGGTGTAGAAGGGCAGATCTCGCAACTGGCAGCTAACCCCGGCACGCGTTTTCAAGTGGTGCGCAATCCACGGATCGTGACCATCCAGGGCTATCAGGATGCGCTGGATATCTCCGAACAGGGCAAGGAGTCGGGGATCATCCGCTTGGCGCTGGCCAGTTCAGACGCCGCCGAGGCGGTGAAGATACTGAACAAGATCGCCTCACTCTACGTCGAGCAAAACGTGCGTCGCACCTCGGCGGAAGCCGCGCAAAGCCTGGCCTTTTTGCAAAGCCAGTTGCCCCAGGTCAAGCGTGATCTGGCCAAGGCCAGCGACGCCTTGAATGCCTACCAGACCCACGGCAAGACCGTGAATATCTCGCTGGAAACCCAGTCGGTGCTGGGCCAGTCGGTGGCGCTGGAAACGCGCATTTCCGAACTGAAAATGCAGCAGGCCGAGCTTGATCGCAAGTTCACCAAACAGCACCCGGCCTATCGCGCTTTGATGACGCAGATTGGCGAGTTGACCCAGCAGCAGAAATCGCTCGAAGGCAAGGTCCAGGACCTGCCGGCCACGCAGCAGGAATTGCTCAACCTGACCCGGGACGTCGAAGTGGCTTCGCAGATCTACACGCAGTTGCTGAACAAATCCCAAGAACTCGACATCGTCCGCGCCGGGGCCGTCGGCAACGTGCGCCTGATCGACACTGCCGATGTCGACCTGACCAACCCGATCAAACCGAAGAAAGCGCTGATCGTGTTGATCGCGACGCTGCTCGGCGCGTTTGTCGGTGTGGCGCTGGTGCTGCTGCGCAAATCCCTCAGCCGTGGCCTCGAAGGCCCCGAAGGCATCGAGCAGTTGGGCCTGCCGGTGTATGCGTCGATTCCCTACAGCGCCTTGCAGGAAGAAGAGGACAGCAAAAAGGGTCGCGCCCGCGATGGCGTCGACAAGCCGGCCTACCTGCTGGCGCTGCGCAACCCGACAGATCTGTCGATCGAATCGATCCGCAGCCTGCGCACGTGCCTGCACTTCGCCGGCCTCGATTCGACCAACAACCGCATCATGATTTCCGGGCCCAGCCCGCAGGTCGGCAAGACGTTTGTCTCGTCCAACCTCGCGGCGGTCATGGCCCTGAGCGGCCAGCGCGTGGTGCTGATCGATGCCGACATGCGCAAAGGGCACCTGCACAAAACCCTTAACACACCGATCAGCAACGGTCTGTCCGACCTGCTGGTCAAGCGCTGCACCCTCGAACAGGCCATCAACAAAGTCGAGATCGACAACCTGCATTTCATCAGTCGCGGGCAGGTACCGCCCAATCCTTCCGAGTTGCTGATGCACGCCAACTTCCGCGAGCTGTTGGCGCAGCTCAGCGAGCTGTACGACCTGGTGATCATCGACACGCCGCCGCTGCTGGCGGTGACCGATGCCGCCATTGTCGGTCGCGAGGCCGGCATCAGCCTGATCGTCACCCGCTTCGGGGTGAACCCGGCCAAAGAGATCGAACTGACCATTCGCCGCTTCGCCCAGAACGGTATCGAGTTGAAAGGCGCGGTGTTCAACGGCGTCGAGAAGCGTGCGGCCAGCTATTACGGCGGCGCTGGCTATTACAACTACGAATACGCGTCCGACAAATCCTGATGGTTGCCGATTGTTCATTCCTGTTTGAAGTGGGTGAGTTGTGAAAAAAATACTGCACGTGGCAGAGACGATCAAAGGTGGCGTGGCGACGGTGATCCGCACGATTTCGGCATCGCCCGAAGACGACGCGGCGAATTATCAGCTGGTCTATCTGGTGCCCGAGGATCAGGCCAAGGAGCTGCACGGCATCGCGCCGCAGCAAGTGCGCACATTCCCGCGCAGCGGCCGCAACGTGCCGTCGCTGCTGCGGTTCGCCTGGCGCCTGAGCCAGGTGCTGCTCAAGGAAAAACCCGATGTCGTGCATTTGCACAGCACCTTTTCCGGAGTGATCGGCCGCGTTGTGTGCGTGCTGTTGCGGCCATGGCGCAAGCCGAAAATCGTTTATTGCCCGCACGCGTTTTCGTTCCTGATGGAAAGCTCGCCGACCAAGCAGAAGGTCTATGCGTGGATCGAGCGCGTGCTGCAGAAAGTCACCGACGTGATCATTTGCGTCAGCCAGTACGAGTTGGATAAAGCCGCGCGCTTCGGCATCGATCGCAAGCGCATGAAGCTGATCTACAACGGCATCCCTCACAAGGACGACGCGCCGAAGAGCGCTGGCGCCGAGCCGATTCATCTGCTGTTCGTCGGGCGTCTGGATTACCAGAAAGGTTTCGACGTGCTGCTCAAGGCTTATGCCAAGGTCAAGCGCAACGACTTGAAACTGACCGTGGTTGGCAGTGCGGTCAACGAGGATTCGGTGGAGTGTCCGCCGATGGATTCGGTCGAATACCTGCCCTGGGTGACGCCGAGTGAAGTGCAGGCGCTGTATCAGAAAGCCGATGCGCTGATCGTGCCGAGTCGCTGGGAAGGCTTTGCCATGGTGCCGCTGGAAGGCATGGCCATGGGACTGCCGGTGATTGCCAGCAACTGCACGTCGCTGCCGGAGCTTGTCACCAACGAAGTGTCCGGCTACGTCTTTCCGTCCGGCGATCACCAGGCGCTGGCCGATGTTTTGACGATCATCCAGAGACCGCGCCTGCTCGACCTCGGCAATGAAGGCCGGAGCATTGTCCGCGAACGTTTCAGCGCCGCGTTGATGATCCGCCAGACCTACGCCCTGTATCACGCTCCCACTTATTAAGTAGAACTCAAGCTTATGAACGTAACGATTTTGCATGGCTACAGTGCGTCCAACTCCGGTGACGGTCTGCTCGTCGATCTGGCCATTGCTCTGGTGCAGCGTAATTTCGGCGCAGACACCGCGATCAGTGTCGTGGCGTCCGATCCCGAGTCGTTCAATTATCTGCCGCACCCGCGTTTCGATGCGCCGGTCATGGCGGCCAAAGGTCTGGGCCGGGTCAAGCAGGCGGTGTTTCTCAATCAGTCTTACGCCGGGCTCGCTGATCTGCTGAAAAAAACCAATCTGATCGTCGGTGTCGGCGGCGGTTACATGCGTTCGAAGAGCGCCTTCGAGCACATCAAGCTGAAGCTCGGCCACGCCAAGCAACTGGAAACCGCGATCCTCAGCAAAGTGCCGTCGGTGTACCTGCCGCAGAGCATCGGCCCGTTCCACGGCGAGAGCAGCAAGATTGTCGAGCATTACGCCAGCGCTGATGCGGTGTTCGTGCGCGACAATCGCTCCTCGGCAATCTTCGATGCTTGCGAAAACGTCTATCGCGCGCCGGATCTGGCGGTGCAGTCGCTGGCCAGCAAGATTCTGCAGCAACCGAAGTTCACCCGCTGCGCCGCTTCGCCGGCGACCGTGTGCGTGGTGCTGCGCAAACCGCCGGAGTGGAGCAAAGAAAAGAAGGTCGCTTATGTGGCCAACCTGAAACTGCTGCTGCAGCGTCTGAAGAACAAAAGCAAAGTGGTCTGCGCCGTGCAAAGCGCCGTGCGTGGCAACGATGACGGCGCGTTCTACCGTGAGCTGGGCATCAACGAAGACCTGCTGTCACTGAAGGCAACCATCGCCAAATACCAGCCAGACCTGGTGATCTCGGTGCGTCTGCACGGCGCCATCGAATCGCTGCTCTCCGGCGTGCCGGCGTATCACATCAGCTACGAGCGCAAAGGCTTTGGCGCCTATCAGGACATGGGCGTCGAGGACTGGGTGATCAACGGCGGCGACATCGACGTCGACACCATCATCAACACCGTTTACGCGCCCAATGCCTTGGCGGATTTCGGCAAGCGCCTGACCGACACGTGCCGCGAGATCGAGGCGAAAACCGTGGCCATGGACGAAATCATCAAGGGTGTCGTTCGATGATGTTTCGGCTGTTGCTTCGCGGCGGAGCCTTGGGCGCGAAGTTCTTGCTGGTGCTGGTCATCACCCATTACCTCGGATACGAGGCGCTGGGTTTTTACGGTGTGGTGGTCGCAGCGTCGTTGATCGCCTCGAAGTTCTACAGCGTCGGCTTCAGTTCCGAGGTCAATCGGCTGATCAGCGTCGGCGGCAGCTCGCGCCGAGTCGTCGACAAGGTCTTGCTGCTGTACCTGGCGGTCGGGCTGGTGTTGTCGGTGCTGACCGTGCTGGTCTATTCGCTGTTTCAGTCGGTTGAAGCAACCGCCACCCTGATCCTTTGCGTGACTCTGGTGCTGCTCACCGAGCACCTGTCGTTCGAAATCAATTCCTTCGTGTTTTCCGCTCAGAAAGCCACCGCTGGCGCCTTGTTGTTCTTCATCAAGACCGGCCTCTGGGCAATGCTGGCAGTCGGCGGCATGATGCTCGGCTGGGTCGCGGGCATCGCCAGTGTGTTGTGGCTGTGGGTCGCTGCCAACGTGCTGGTGATCGGCGCTGGTTATCTGATCGTGGTGAATGTGCACAAGGGTCGCGACGCAGCGGCACTGGACGCTGCGACGGTGTGGAAGGCCGGGTTGCCGTTCTATCTCGGCACCGGTCTGATCGCCCTGAGTCAGTACGCCGAGCGCTTTCTGATCATCGATCTGGAACCCTACGCCAGCCTCGGTAAATATGTGTACGCGTGGTCAGCGGCCAATACTTTGCAGGCGTTGTCGTATGCGGTGGTGGCGGTGGTCGGCATTCCGGTGTTGGCCAAACGGTTTCAGGCCGATCAGCAGGCATTTACGGTCAGGCAACTGTTCGTCAATAAATGGGTGATGCGCTCGCTGGTGGTCTCTGCGGTTGTGGCCGTGGCGATCTATGTGTTTTTCAATGTGTTGCTCGATTACGTCACCGCCAGCGTGCCGCGTCCGGATAACGCGCTCCTCGCGGTACTGATTTTTTCCTTCGCGTTGCGGGCAATTGGCGACATCGTCTGGGGCGGTCTGATTGCCTCGAAAAACAGCCGGGTGTCGCTGGCCAGCGCGGCGATCTGTCTACTGATTTCAGTGCCGGTCAGCTATGTGCTGATCAAGCATTACTCGATCTATGGCGCGGCGTGGGGCAACGTCTTCGCCATCGTCGTGCAACTTGGCGTGATCGCGTTGTTGACCCGTGTCACCGGCGCAAAGAAGGCTGCGCTGTCATGGGCCTGAAGCTGCCGCGCATTGAATTTCGCGGGCGCACATTCGATTCGTCGATTTCCTTTCTGATCCTGTTCACCGGGCTGTTTCTGTCAGTGGCGATGCCGCTGTTGGTGCCGCGCGATCCGGGGCCGGATGCAATGACCTTGTGGTCGTCATACGCACGCGCCGACAACTGCAATTTCTGGAACCCTTTCTCGCCGGATCGCTCGTCCTACGAGTGTTCGGCGTTCCTGCTGCGGCCCACAGGCATCAACCTGACCAATGCCTGGGCGTACGGCATGTTTTGCAATTTTTTCCTCACAGCGATTCCGGTGGTGGTGTTCCGGCGCATGCCGCTGACGATCTTCGGCACCTTGTGTCTGTGGGGCATCGTGCGTTCGTTTTTTCTTGAAAACCTCACCAAGGAAATCATCGTCTCGGTGGCGGTGTTGAGCATTTTGCTCAGCGCGTTGACACGCAAATATCGCGGCGGTTTTTTCCTCTCGGCGGTGATCTACGGCGTGCTGATCCGTCCGTACTGGATTCTGTTTTCGCTGTCGTGGGTCGGCGTCTGCGTGATGAAGAAGTACGTATCGCGCTTCACCTTCTTTCTGATGCTGTTCCTGTTCTATTTGGCGGTGGCCATGGCCATTCAGATTGCGCTGGGCTTTCCGGTGTCGTCGATTCGCGCCAGTAACAACGAACTGCGCACGGCTGGGGAGGAGGGCTCGAAGTCGCTGATCGTCTCGTGGCTCAGCGGCAGCGACTTCGTCTCTCAGGCGCTGGATTCGATGATCATTTTCTTTCGGCTGTCGTTCCCGGTGGAGCTGATTCTGCTATCCGGGCCGGGGCAGGTGATCTTCGTTGCGCTGATGATCATGACCGCGTTGCTGCTGTTCAAGGTCATCACCTCGACCGATTACAAAGGCGCGCCGATCCAGACCAAACCCAAGGAACTGATCGCAATTCCACTGGCGTTTCTGTTGGTGCAAGGCTTGTTCGAACCAGACTTCGGTTCCTTCGCGCGACACTTCTCGATGGTCGTGCCGGTCCTGTTCGTCGGCCTGGGGTTGATGCTGCGCGCGAACAAACCGGTGCAGGTCGAATCACGAGTTCTCACTTAAGGCAGGTGCTCTATGTCGAGCAAGAAAAAATCTCTGGAGATCGAAACCCTGCGCGGCCTGGCGTGCCTGCTGCTGGTGCTCTATCACGTCATCGGCCCGCTGGGCGGCGGTTTGAAAATCGACATCGGCTCGCCGTTCAGGGTCATCGCCGACTCGATGGTGTACGTGCGCATGCCGCTGTTCACGTTCATCTCCGGCTACATCTATTCGATCTACAAGATTCGCGGCAATGACTTTTCCGCGTTCTTTGCCGGCAAGGTGCGACGGCTGATCGTGCCGCTGTTCTGCGTCGGCGTGCCGTTCTCGGTGCTGCAAGCGGTGGGGCCGGGGGTGAACAAGGATGTCGGCGTGATCGACGCGTTGCTGTCGTTCTGGGTGCCGATCAACCACTTCTGGTTCCTGCAGGCGGTGTTCATCATTTTCATCTGCGTCGGCTTGCTGGAGTGGCGCGGTTTGTTGCATTCGGCTGCGCGGCTGTATGGCTTGTTTGCCTTCGCCGCGCTGTTGTTTCTGCTGCCGCCGTTGCCGCTGGATGCGTTTGGTATCAACGGTGCGATCTACCTGCTGCCGTTTTTTGTTGCGGGGATGATCGGGCAGGAAAATGTCGAGGTGTTGAAGCAGCGTTTCAAAGTGATCGGACCGCTGCTGTTTGTGCTGATTTCGCTGACGCTGTTGTATGTCGCGGCGATCGATCGTGAGCTGATTGTTGATCGTCGCAGTGTGATCGGTTTGACGGTGGGTTGTGTGTCTTGCATCGCGTTGCTGTCCAGTGACATGCGTTCGAAAGCGCTGACCTGGCTGGGCGGATATTCCTATGCGATTTTCCTCTTTCATGTGTTGTTCGCGGCGACCTCGCGGTTTGTCCTCGGGCGCTTGGGCGTGAAGGATGAGAGCTTGCTGGTGCTCGGTGGTCTGAGTTGCGGATTGCTCGGGCCGGTGCTGTTGGCGAGCGTGTTCAGTCGGTTCAATTTCACCTCGGTGTTGTTCCTCGGCGAGCGGGCGGTGAAGCGGAAACCGTTGGCGCCCATCACCCCGGTGGTACAGACACAATCCTCCCTGTAGGAGCTGACGAGTGAAACGAGGCTGCGATCTTTTGATCTTTTGTCGTGGCTTGCAAAGATCAAAAGATCGCAGCCTCGTTGCACTCAGCTCCTACAGTGGACCCGTGTAAGTCACACCATCCTTGTGGGAGCGAGCCTGCTCGCGAAGCCGCCATCCCGGACAAAGGAAATATTGAATGATGCCAGTAGGCGCCCCTCAACCAGTCGCCATCCCAGCCATCACCGTAGACGATGCCCGCCAGCGTTTTGCGCAATGGCGCGAGGGCAAGGCCGGCAAGGTGCTGGCGGTTTCGGTGATCGGTGACAGCTACACCGCCGGGCAGGATTTCTATCTCAACAAACTGGTACAGCGAGTGGCCGCCGAGGTGGGTTTCGCCGGCCCTGGTTACGTCGGTTTCAACCACGGCGCGGCGCTGGGCGGCACGCACTTCAAATACACCCGCAGCAGCGACAAATATTTCGGTGGCGGCTGGAGGGTTGCCGATTTGGGCCAGGCCAGCCCGGACAGTCGCACGATCTCTGGCAAACCTGGCGCCTGGTTGCAAGTCGATGCCAGCCCTTCACCGCGCATCGATACCACGGTCACTCAGGCGAAACTGTTGTATCTGGGCAATGGCGAATCCGACGAGCTGCGCTATCGCTGGTCGCCCGCGCAAGACTGGCAACCGTTGAAGCTCGCAGGCTCAGGTGTTCAGGAAGTCGCGCTAACCGGCGCTCCATCAGCTGCAGACTGGGCATTCAAACTGGAAGTGGTAAAGGGCGCGCCGACGCTGTTCGGCCTGTGGATGACGAATGATCAGCAAGGCGTGCGGGTGTCGAAACTGGCGGCTTCCGGGGCGGCGTCCGCTGACTTCTATCACACGGATCCGCAATGGCAGACGCAGTGGAAAACCGTGGTGTCGAAGATTCCGGCCGATGTTTACCTGATCATGCTCGGTGGTAACGACCAGGGGTTTGGCGTGAAGCCTGCGCAGTATCTACAAAACGTTCAGGGCCTGGTGAGCATGCTGCGCGAGATTCAGCCGGCGGCGAGCATCAGCCTGATCATGCGTCAGGACACCACGCGCTCCAGCGCTTATCCAATGTCCGCTTATGCGCAGGTGCTCGAACCGTGGGCGCGCGAGCAGCATCTGGGCTTCATCAACCTGCAATGCGCCTTCGGCCCGGACGTCAAGCGCTACGCCAACGCGATGATCGGCCCGGACAAGATTCATCCATTGCCGGCCACGGGCGGGAAGGTGATTGCCGATTATTTTTATGGCTGGATCATGGGCGCCAACGACCGTTGCGACGGCGGCGGACAATGAACGTTCCCACGCAGAGCGACGGTGATCGTTCCCACGCTCCGCGTGGGAATACATCCTGTGACGCTCTGCGTCACGCCGCGCTGGGACGCGGAGCGTCCCGGGCGGCATTCCCACGCAGAGCGTGGGAACGATCATCGTGCAGGGACGAAGTTGTCGACTTGTTCGAGTAACTCCGCAAGCTTGCGCGGCATCAGCCGCGCATCACAGCGGGTCTCGACATTAATGATGATCGCCGGGTCGTTGCAGCAGATGCGCACGCGAAAGCGCCAGTCGCTGAAGATCACTTTCAGGCCATCGCGGTCATCCATTTCCAGCGCCTGTTCGCCATACAACGCTTTCAGATGCGCGACTAGCGGATACGGATCGCGCAGCGACCGGCGAATATCCCCCGACGCTGGAAACACGCCGATCCGCTCCACCAGCAGAATCGTGCCCAGCCAGGTTTCGTTGGCGCTGGGCAGCGGTTGATGGCGCGACAACCAGCTCATCACCCCGAGGTTGCCCACCTCACGTTCAATCTCTGTCGAATGCTGTGCAATGTTCATGGTTGCCTGCCTGTGGGAAGTGGAAAGCCGTCTCAGCGGCCCTTGAGGTACACGTTGTCGTAGCAGAAGTTGGTCGCCTGCAGATAACCCTCGGCATCTCCGCAGTCGAAGCGCAGGCCTTTGAATTTGTAGGCCAGCACGCAGCCGTTCTGCGCCTGTTTCATCAGTGCGTCGGTGATCTGGATTTCGCCGCCCTTGCCCGGCTGTGTGTCGGCAATCAGGTCGAAGATGTCCGGCGTGAGAATGTAGCGGCCGATGATCGCCAGGTTCGATGGTGCGTCCTGCGGTGCCGGTTTTTCCACCATGTGGTTGACTCGGTAGATGCCGTCGGAAATCAGCTCGCCGGCGATCACCCCGTACTTGTGGGTCTGGTCGGCCGGAACTTCCTGGATGGCGACGATCGAGCAGCGGAATTTCCTGTACAGCTCAATCATCTGCGACAGCACACCGTCGCCTTCGAGGTTCAGGCACAGGTCGTCGGCCAGCACCACGGCAAACGGCTCGTCGCCGATCAATGGACGGCCGCTGAGAATCGCATGACCCAAGCCCTTCATTTCCACCTGACGGGTGTAGGAGAAGGTGCAGGTGTCGATGAGCTCGCGGGTGCCGGCGAGGAATTTCTCTTTCTCGGTGCCACGAATCTGGTGCTCGAGTTCGTAACTGATGTCGAAGTGGTCTTCCAGCGCGCGCTTGCCCCGGCCGGTGACGATGGCCATGTGTTGCAGGCCGGCGTCCCGAGCTTCTTCAACGGCATATTCGATCAACGGCTTGTTGACGATCGGCAGCATTTCTTTCGGCATGGCTTTGGTCGCCGGCAAGAAACGCGTGCCGTAGCCGGCAGCGGGGAACAAACATTTACGAATCATAAAAGTATCCTGGACAGTCATGGAACACAGGCGACGGTTGCGCACCACAAAGTGGCGGCAAGTTTCAATGATTATTGAAGGCTTACTTTAATACCCGAGTCAGGTTGTTGCTGGCAATTAGTTGCGCTGTTAAAAAGCGCTAATGTTATGAGATGTCGACTACTTTGTTATAAGTTATTTTTAGTCGGTATCTGTCGATAGTGATATGTAGCCAGGGAGTGCTAATAAGTACTCGTCAAACAGTTTGACCGGTAAAAATAATTATTGCCAGTGGTTGAACTAAATTTGTTTGAGGTTGTTGTCGCCCTGTTTGTGTGAATTGCTCCGCATATTTACCAGGCATGGCTTGACACGCTACCGGGTACTTATTCGATGACGGATCACGCTATGAAGATTCTAGTAACGGGTGGCGCCGGCTATATCGGCTCGCATACCACACTTGCATTGCTTGAAGCAGGTTATGAAGTTGTTGTTCTGGATAATCTTTGTAACAGCAGCGATGCGGCACTTCACGCTGTCGAAGCCATTTGCGGCAAAAGTGCATGGATGATTCGCGGCGATGTCTGTGATCGGCCGCTGCTGGACCGGATTTTCCGCGAGCATCAGATTGACGCCGTGCTGCACTTCGCTGGGTTGAAAGCCGTGGGCGAGAGTGTGCGCAAGCCGCTCGAATACTACGAAACCAACGTTGGCGGCAGCATCACCCTGTGCCAGGCGATGGCAGCGGCGGGGGTGTTCCGACTGGTGTTCAGTTCCTCGGCGACGGTGTACGGCGAGCCTGAAGAAATGCCGATTCGCGAGGATTTTCCTACGGGTAATCCGACCAATCCCTACGGCCAGTCCAAGCTAATCGTCGAGAACGTGCTGCGCGACCTGAGCCTCGCCGAGCCGCGCTGGAGCATCGCGCTGCTGCGCTACTTCAACCCGATCGGCGCCCACGCCAGCGGGCACATGGGTGAAGACCCCAACGGGATTCCGAACAATCTGGTGCCGTATATCAGCCAGGTTGCGGTCGGCAGCCTGCGCGAGCTGTCTATTTTCGGTAACGATTACCCGACCGCCGATGGCACCGGCGTGCGCGATTACATCCATGTCGTCGATCTGGCAGACGGGCATTTAAAGGCATTGCAGTCGATCAGCGAGCGCGCCGGCATTCACACCTGGAACCTCGGCACCGGCGATGGCTACAGCGTGCTGCAAGTGCTGCATGCCTTCGAACAGGCCTGCGGCCGCCCGGTGCCATACCGGATGATGCCGCGCCGCGCCGGTGATATCGCCGAGAGCTTTGCCGATGCTTCGAAAGCGGCTAAAGAACTCGGCTGGAAAGCCACGCGCAACTTGCAGGACATGGTTGCCGACACGTGGCGCTGGCAATCCAATCATCCCAATGGTTATTCGCGGTGATGGCCATTTAGTGCGATGTTAGTTTCAGTCAGGTTGTTAGATAACGTCGGGAAATTACACTGGCAATGCCTTTTGCAAGTCCGTAGATATAAACCTGCCGTTCGACTTTTAGCAGTTGCGTATGACTGTGAAAGAACAACGGATCTTGTTCGCGCTCTTTGCGGACTTGAAAGCTACCAGCTCTGACACAGATCTGTTTTTAACAGTTCGAATGTTAGAAAGGAGTTGTTATGAAAAAAGTGATGGCAGTTGCCCTGTTGACGATGTTGAGCAACTGGGCTGCCGCCGCTGAAGCGCCGCTGACAGCGGTAACCAATGTAGGTGGCAGTGTGGCGGCTTCGCAAGCGCCCGCGGCCAGTACTGCGATGGTTGCCAGTGCTGTAGCGGCGTCCAACAGCGGTGGCAGTGCCAACGGCGGTACCACCGGTACGACGGGTACCACCGGTACAACCGGCACGCATAACTAACAGGAACATTTGTTAGTGCAGTACAGAGTCGCCCGACGCGAGTCGGGTGACTTTGTTTTTTGGATTCGCCCTTGAATAGCGTAGTGCCATTATGACTCGTAGTGTTTATTTTTTAATGTTGGCAAGTCTCGCTTTGCAAGGTTGCATGTTTGCCCCCGGCCAGTACCTGAGCACCAGCGATATCACCCGCCAGGGCGCCAGTGAAAGCAGCCGGGTCGAGCTGATTCCGATCACCCCGAAGCTGATCGCCATGAACCGCGCCACGCAAAAGCGTGAGTCGCTGCCGGCGGAGTTGCTGGTGACGCCGGCGGAATATCGCATCGGCAACAATGACGTGTTGTACATCACCGTCTGGGATCACCCGGAGCTGACCGCCCCCTCCGGCGCGCAACAGCAGATCGATGCCAACGGCCGTCTGGTGCGCTCCGATGGCACGCTGTATTACCCGTTCATCAAGGAAGTCCAGGCCGCCGGCCGGACCATCCAGCAACTGCGCGCGGACATCGAACAGCGCTTGTCGGCATTTATCGCCGAGCCACAGGTCGACGTGGCGGTGCTGCGCTTTGCCAGCCAGAAAGTCGTGGTCACCGGCGCCGTGACGAAGGCCGGCCCGCAGGCGATTTCGACCAACCCGCTCAGCGTGGTCGAGGCCCTTGGTTCGGCCGGCATCGACACCAACAACGCCGACCTGTCCGGGTTGTTGCTGACGCGCAATGGGCGCACTTATCCGCTCAATCTCGACTCGCTCAACCAACAGGATTCCGAGTTGCAGAACGTCTTCCTCAAGGGCGGCGATCAACTGTATCTGCCGTACAACGACAACAAGCGCATCTACGTCATGGGCGAGGTCAACCAGCCGCGCGCGTTGAGCTTCAAGACCGCGACGATGAACCTCTCCGATGTGCTCGGTTCGGTCGGCGGCCTCAGCCAGACCAGTTCCAACGGCAACGCGGTCTACGTCATTCGTGGGGTGGAAAACCTCGACGTCGAGCCGGCGAAGATCTATCAGCTTGAAGCCGAATCGCCGACCGCCATGGCCTTGGCTTCGCACTTTCAGGTGCGACCGCAGGATGTCGTCTACGTCGGGCCGGCCAACGTCACCCGCTGGAACCGTTTCATCAGCCAATTGGTGCCGTCGGCGTCGATTGTCGGCACCGGGGCTTCGGCAGCGAAGAACTGGAGCGAATACAGCAACAACAGCAAATAAGGCCGCCCGACTGTGAAGCTATTGAAAGTAGGCGTCTGCCTGATGGCGGCCTCGTTGCTGTGCGGCTGTAACCCGCTGATGAGCGCATCGCTGAACAACCTCAAGGCCGCTGTCGTCGGCCCCGACGAGGTTGATGTATCGGCGACCGAAGTCGCCGGGGTCAACTACCCGCAATTGAAACTGACCACGCCGTCCGGCTCCGGCGTGCTGGCGCTGGTGCGTGAGCGCGAAGACCTGCAGTTCTGGGTCGCGTCCGGCAAGCAGGTGTTGCTGCTGCGCGACGGCCTCGCGGTGCGCACTGTCGGTCTCGGGCTGGAGGGCGATCTGGATGGCACGCGGCTGGCCGATGATTCGCCATTCAAGCAAGGCTTGCATCACGTCGCCGATGGTTTCACCACGCGGCGCTGGATCGATTTGTACAAGGGCCAGGAAGTCGGCGTTATCGTCAACAGCCGCTTCTCGCGCCGCGCCACCGAGACCCTGGAGATTCTCGACAAGCCTTACTCGGTGCTGCGCGTCGATGAACAGATCGACGCCCCGGCGATTGGCCTCAGCGCGACCAACCGTTACTGGGTCGACCCTCGCGACGGGTTCATTCTGCAGAGCGAGCAACAACTGACCTCGCAACTGCGCGTCAAGCTGGTGCAACTGACCCCTGACCGCAGGCACCTGCCGTGAAGCGCCTACGTCTTATCGCGGCGGGTCTTTTGCTGATCGCCGGGGCGAGTCAGGCTGCTGTCACGGTGTCCGGCGATGTCGCCAATCCCGGGCCGATCGCGTTGCCGCCGGGTGGTCGGCTGTTCGATGTGATCAGCGAGGCCGTGCCCAATGCCGAGGGTTATTGGCTGGCGGGTGGCTTGTTGCGCCAGTCGCTGATCGAAGAACAGACACGGCTCAAGGTCGGCGTGCTGTTCGATCTCGAGGTGCTGCAACGCATGGCGACGCTGTATGACCGGCCGAGCCGGGCGGCGCTGGCGCAGCGCGTTGCTGAAGAAGTCCGGCAAATGCCAGTGACCGGCCGGCAGATCGCTGACCTTGATCCGGTGGCGGTGGAAGTCGGTTTCGCGCGCAACATTCGCCTCGATGACGGTGATCGGCTGATCTATCCGAAGCGGGTTGACGAAGTGCAGGTGCTGGGCGCTGTAAGCGAGCCATGCCACTTGCCCTATCAGCCTTTACAGGAGGCTCGCGAATATCTTGAAGGCTGCTCGATTCTCGACGACGCCGAGGCCGATTACCTGTGGCTGATCCAGCCCAATGGCGTGTCGCGGCGCGTCGGCATTGCCCACTGGAATCGCGAGTCCGGGCAGTTTCCGGTGGCCGGCAGCCGGATTCTGGTGCCGATAAAAAATGATGATCTTGATCCGCCTCTTCCTGAATTGAATCAGCAGTTGGCCGAATTCATTGCCACGCAGCTGGCCGAGGTGGTTCGTTGAAGTTACGTTTTGCAGCTGTGTTGTTATTGCCCTGCGGTCTGGCTCACGCCGAGCCGCGCATTACCCAGAATGACTTCGGTGGTGCCGGTCTGTTGCAGACGCCGACCGCGCGCATGGCCCCGGCCGGCGAACTGAGCGTCAACGCCAACCGCACCGATCCCTACAGCCGCTACAGCGTGTCGTTGCAACCGCTGGACTGGCTCGAAGGTTCGTTTCGCTACACCGCGATCACCAACCGGCCGTACGGCTCGGAGGCCCTCAGCGGCAGTCAAAGCTACAAGGACAAGGCGGTCGACGCCAAAGTGCGCCTGTGGCAGGAAAGCCACTGGGCACCGGAAGTGGCGCTGGGCTTCCGAGATATCGGTGGTACCGGTTTGTTCTCCAGCGAATTCTTCGTCGCCAACAAGCGCTTCGACAATTTCGATTTCAGCGCCGGCATCGCTTGGGGTTACATCGGTAATCGCGGTGACTTCGATAACCCGTTGGGCTACGTCAGCAGTCGCTTCGATACCCGCCCGGCGCTGGAAGGCACCGGCGACGTCAACTCCGGCGCGTACTTTCGCGGCAAGCCTTCGCTGTTCGGTGGCGTGAGCTACCAGACGCCCTGGGATCGTCTCAGCCTGAAACTGGAGTTCGAAGGCAACGACTACAAGCACGAGCCGAAGGAAAACGAGATCAAACAGGACTCGCCGATCAACCTCGGCGCGGTGTTCAAGGTCACCGATTCGATCGACCTCAGCGCCGCTTGGGAGCGCGGCAATACGGCGATGTTCGGCGTGACCTTCCACACCAATTTCGTCAGCCGCAAGGCGCCGGCCAAGACCTACGACCCAACCCCCGAACCGCTGCCGGCGAAGGCGCCGACGACATCGATGGAGCAGGTCAACTGGGCTGATGTGTCGCGGCGTCTGCAGCAGAATGCCGGGTACAAGGTCGAGCGCATCAGCCAGCGTGATTCCGAGCTGATCGTCTATGGCGAGCAGCAGCGCTATTTCCATTCGTCGAAAGCTGTCGGACGCGCGAGCCGGATTCTCGACAACAGCGTTAGCGACGACATCGACTGGTTCACCGTGGTCAACAAGCGCTATGACTTGCCGCTGGAGGAAACCAGCCTGCCGCGCCAGACCTTCCGCGAAGTGATCAACAACGAAGAGCCTTTGGAGTCGCTGCACCGCACCACCGAAATCAACCCGGCGATGCCGCGCAACGAGAAAACCCTCTACAGCGAAGCGCCGCGACATTTCAGCTATGGCGTCGGTCTGGGCTTCAAGCAGAACGTTGGCGGCCCGGATGGTTTGCTCTATCAATTCAGTGCTGACGCGGACGCGGAATATCGCTTTAACCGCAACACTTGGTGGAACGGTTTGCTCAGCGCCAACCTGGTCAACAACTTCGACAAATTCGTCTACGACGCACCGAGCGGATTGCCGCGCGTGCGCACGGATTTGCGTCGGTATCTGACGACGTCAAACACGACCATGCCGTTGTTCCAGCTCAGCCATGCCGAGCAGTTGGACAAGGATCTGTACGGCATGGTTTACGGCGGTTATCTGGAATCGATGTTTGCTGGCGTCGGCGCAGAAGTGCTGTTCCGCCCCACAGGCGAGCGCTGGTCGCTGGGCGCGGATTTGAACTGGGTTCGCCAGCGTGATTTCGATCAGGGCTTTGCCTTGCGCGATTACTCGGTAGTGACCGGGCACATTACCGGCTATACCGATTTGCCGTTCGACACGCTGGCAGCGGTCAGTGTCGGGCGGTATCTGGCCGGGGACTGGGGCACCACCGTGGACATCTCGCGCGAGTTTTTCAACGGCGTGCGCGTCGGTGCCTGGGCGACCATCACCACGGCCAGCAGTGCTGAATATGGCGAAGGTAGTTTCGACAAAGGCCTGTACCTGTCGATCCCGTTCGACGAAATGATGAGCATGTCGACCATGCGCCGCGCCAACCTGGTCTGGGCGCCACTGACCCGGGATGGCGGCGCCAGACTGAACCGCAGCTATCAATTGCACTCGATGACCGATAGCCGGGAAGGGGACATGTTCTATCGCAATTTCGAGAAGATTACCGAGTAAGCGCGCCTGTGGGAGCGGGCTTGCTCGCGAAGGTGCCGGCACATTCAACATCCCGCTGCCTGACCCAGCGCTTTCGCAAGCAAGCCCACTCTCACAGTAGATCGTCGGCACGCCATCCATCCCGGCCTTCACCCAAACCCCCTGTGGGAGCGGGCTTGCTCGCGAAGGCGCCAGCACATTCAGCATCCCACTGCCTGACCCACCGCTTTCGTGAGCAAGCCCACTCCCACAGTAAATCGTCGGCACGCCACCCATCCCGGCCTTAACCCAAACCCCCTGTGGGAGCGGGCTTGCTCGCGAAGGCGCCGGCACATTCAACATCCCACTGCCTGACCCACCGAATTCGTGAGCAAGCCCACTTCCACAGTAAATCGTCGGCACGCCACCCATCCCGGCCATCAGCCAAACCCCCTGTGGGAGCGGGCTTGCTCGCGAAGGCGCCGGCACATTCAACATCGCCACTGCCTGACCCAGCGCTTTCGTGAGCAAGCCCACTCCCACAGTAGATCGTCGGCACGCCATCCATCCCGGCCATCAGCCAAACCCCCTGTGGGAGCGGGCTTGCTCGCGAAGGCGCCGGCACATTCAACATCCCACTGCCTGACCCAGCGCTTTCGTGAGCAAGCCCACTCACACAGTAAATCGTCGGCACGCCAAACATCCCGGCCATCAGCCAAACCCCCTGTGGGAGCGGGCTTGCTCGCGAAGGCGCCGGCACATTCAGCATCCCACTGCCTGACCCAGCGCTTTCGTGAGCAAGCCCACTCCCACAGTAAATCGTCGGCACGCCATCCATCCCGGCCATCAGCCAAACCCCCTGTGGGAGCGGGCTTGCTCGCGAAGGCGCCGGCACATTCAACATCGCCATCGCCTGACCCAGCGCTTTCGTGAGCAAGCCCACTCCCACAGCAGATCGTCGGCACGCCAAACATCCCGGCCATCAGCCAAACCCGCTGTGGGAGCAGGCTTGCTCGCGAAGGCGGCGGCACATTCAACATCCCACTGCCTGACCCAGCGCTTTCGTGAGCAAGCCCACTCCCACAGTAAATCGTCGGCACGCCAAACATCCCGGCCATCAGCCAAGGAGCGGGCTTGCTCGCAAAGGCGCCGGCACATTCAACATCCCGCTGCCTGACCCAGCGCTTTCGTGAGCAAGCCCACTCCCACAGTAGATCGTCGGCACGCAATCCATCCCGGCCTTCACCCAAACGCCCTGTGGGAGCGGGCTTGCTCGCGAAGGCGCCGGCACATTCAACATCCCACTGCCTGACCCAGCGCTTTCGTGAGCAAGCCCACTCCCACAGTAGATCGTCGGCACGCCACCCATCCCGGCCATCAGCCAAACCCCCTGTGGGAGCGGGCTTGCTCGCGAAGGCGCCGGCACATTCAACATCGCCATCGCCTGACCCAGCGAATTCGTGAGCAAGCCCACTCCCACAGTAAATCGTCGGCACGCCAAACATCCCGGCCATCAGCCAAACCCCCTGTGGGAGCGGGCTTGCTCGCGAAGGCGCCGGCACATTCAACATCGCCATCGCCTGACCCAGCGCTTTCGCAAGCAAGCCCACTCTCACATTGTTCGTACCGGTAATCGAAAGCGGTGTGCCAAATCCCGCCCACAAAAAAGGGGACTTTCGTCCCCTTGCGATCTGAAGCGCTGAACCTCAGTAAATGTCTTTCGACAACAACGTAAACGGTGTCTTCACCAGGATCTTCAGATCCAGCCACAACGACCAGCTGTTGATGTACTGCAGGTCGATCTCGACACGCTTCTGCATCTTGTCGAGGGTGTCGGTCTCACCGCGGCAGCCGCTGATCTGCGCCAGGCCGGTAATGCCCGGTTTAATCCGGTGGCGCGCCATGTAAGCGAGGATCTTGCCCGAGTAGTAATTGTTGTGCGCCACCGCATGCGGCCGCGGACCCACCAGCGCCATGTGCCCCTGCAGGACGTTGAACAGTTGCGGCAACTCATCCAGCGAGGTGCGGCGGATAAAGCGACCTACGGCGGTGATCCGCGAGTCATTGCGGCTGGCCTGTTTCACTTCACGGTCATCGTGGACACGCATTGAGCGGAATTTCCAGACCTTGATTACCTTGCCGTTCCAGCCATGCCGATCCTGCTTGAAAAACACCGGGCCGGGCGAGTTGAGTTTCACCGCCAGAGCGATGATCAACAGCAGCGGACTCAGCGCGATGATCGCCAGGAATGCCACGGTTTTCTCAACCAGACTCTTGCTCAGCGCAGCGGTCGGACGGCTGGTCAGCGGGCTTTCGTTGAGGTAGATCGCCGGCAGACCGTCCACGACTTTCACCGAGTGGTTGAGCAGGGTCAGGCTGTTCAGGTCCGGCACCCACACCACATCGACGTTGGCGCCGAGCAAATCGACATACATCGCTTCGATTTTTGCTGCTTCGCACAGCGGCAGGGTGATGTACAAGCGACGGATGTCATGGGCTTCGATCAGCTCGAGCAACTCGTCCTGCGCGCCAACGACACGCGGGGCATCCGAGGCGAGCACAGGTTTGTCTCCGTTACTGACCAGACCGATCAGTGGCAGGTTTTCCAGTTGACTGAGTTTCCTCGCCAGGCCCAGCGCCAGCTCGCCGGTGCCGACGATCAGCGTCCGGTGCTCGCTTTTACGCGAACGCTGGTAGTACTTGGAAAACGCATGCAGCGGCGCATAGAGGAACGCCTGACCGAGGAAGCCATACACCGCCCAGCTCAGAATCACCTGACGGGAAAACAGCTCATCGGCCTGGCAGACAAACGCGATGCACGCCAGCGCGGCCATGGTCATCGACCAGCCCATGAACAAGCGGCCGAGGCCGGTCAGGTAGTTGTCGCGTTTGCGATAAACGCCGCTGAATGTGTAAGCCGGCACCGAGGCCAGGACGGCGAGGGTGGCGCACATTCGGTAGTAGAACGCGACAGTCCCGGTATGCTGTTCCGCGAGAATGAACAGCAGCGTCACAATAAAGGCCTGCGCCAGCGCCCATTGGCCCCAAAAGGTCAGTCCCTTGAGGCCCGTGCTTCGATTGATACTGAGAGAAAGATCCATACGATATCCCCAAAAGACGTCCATTCAGGTTTCAACAGTTGAAAGCCGAGTTGTTATGCAGACTTATTGTTTTTGTTTTAGCGAGTGCCTTGAGGTAACAACATCGAGAGCCGAACTGTCGTCAGCCAATAGACTAAGTTATTGTCCGAAATGGTGTCTGACGAGTTCTAACAAGATGGCACTGTGCCAATTTTTTAATATTTAAATAGAAGTCTGTTAGAAAAGGTCGTGGAGCAGGGGATGAAAAGGCGGGGATGTATTTGTTACTGTTGGCGGGGTGGAGGCAGGGAAGTTTTGAATTGATCAGTGAGGTGAAACCAAACAGAGTGCTCTTCTTGTTGTTGTAGTCGCACTTTATATCTGTCTGTCTCGGTGTGAGTGCCGTCTGCGATTACGCGACGACTTCCTGGATCAAGCAATATCCGCGATTTCTTACGGCGCGGAACAATCGCTCACCATTACTGGCGCTCTTGAATTTGTCCTGCAAGCGGCTCAGGCACATCTCCAGACCCCGGTATTGCTCGGGCTCCCGGCCAATACTGATGATCAAGTCATCACGACTGACAACGCGCTCTTCATGGCTCAGCATTTTCCTGACCAGAGCGGTTTCCAGGCCGGTCAGGCTGATCGCAATATTGTCCTTGAGCAATACGCCCTGATCATCGTCTAGATGCCAAGTGTCGCTGCAAGGCTCGGTATTCTCGCTGACATGCGTGATATGAGCTCTTTCTGCAGTGTGTGTCGCGAAGCTTTGAAACGGATTGTCTGTTTGCGCGGCTCGCCATTCATTTTCAAGAGTGGCCAGTATGCGCTGAGTATCATGTTCGATACTGCGCGCAACATTCTTTCGGCTGAGGCTTGGGTAACTGAACTCCATGACCATCGGGGCGGAAGAGGGCGAAGCAACACCTTCAACGAACATTTGTGCCTGCGACGTGCCAAACGAATTGAAACGCTCACTGGACAAGATGCTTTCCAGTTCACGTTGCGACGTTGTGCTGTGCGTCACAACAACAAAATATTTTCTGGGGAGGGTTGTACTCGTTTCCATGTCTCTCTCCTAAATACACACCAAAATTGGCTAAAAGATAAATCGGCAGGCGAGCAATGACTTCCTCGGAAGTAATCGTAGGCAGGGTTCGGGCCGAAAATGGCCGTCGATAAATTCCACTCGGTCTGCAGCTATGTTATGGCGTTTTATTGTTATGGGGTGTGTTGCAGCGCTCATTCAAGTGCTTGAGTTTTAATAAATATGAAGTGCAACTGAAAAGATATGGCTGCATCAGACGATCCTTCGTTCGTATGCAAAAGGGAAGACTGCCCGAGACTCAAGCAGTCGATATCAGACCCCGCATCAGGCGATAGCCGTAGCCGCGGATGCTCTGAATCGCGTTTGTACCATACATGTCCTTGATTTTTCCACGCAAGCGGCTGATTGATTTTTCCAGCGCTCGAGGATCGTAGAAATTGGTGTTGAGGCCCATGATGCCGGCGATTTCATCATGACTCAGAATGTGATTGCCGGTAGTCGCAAAGGCCTCGAGGATCTTCATCTCGGCGAAAGAGATATCGAGTTTGCGCCGACTGTCCATCAGGCAGATCCGTGTCGGATCAAGCGTCAGATTGATATCTCGTTGCCAGTCTTCGCTGTTGAAGAACTCCGCCAGCAAGTCTTCGCTGTCATCGCCCAGTGTGTTGAGCTTGATACAGGCATCCGCCCCAGCAAGAAAATACTTGAGTTTGTTGACGGCGCCGCGGCCGGTGACGACTGCGCAAATAAGCGGTTTCAAGTTGTCATTGCGCAGGTTCTGCACCAGAGCCAGATTGTCTTCGAGGGCCTGTGGGCTATCGATGATGAGGAAAATGGCGCGATAAGAACCGATGTAACCTTGTTCTTTATACGAACTAGTAAAGGCAGCTGTTTCCAGGATCATATCGGACTGCATGTGCTTTGCGATCAGCGATCTGAAATGATCAGCCACACCCAGTGTACGACCCAGAGCAAGAACACCGGATTCATCATTTGTCGGGCGCGGACTTCTAGTCGCCAAGTTCCCTGAGAGCATCATGCGTTGACTCGAATTAGGTGCTGACATCGGGATGTTAAAGCACCGGTTCTCATCTGTGACTGACAATTGGTAACATTTGCGCGGATTTTAGACGCGTCTCCCGAGTTTTCTAACAATAACTAAGCTTTTCAGGCTTTTAGTTGATTTTCTCGGAGTTGTGAACTAATGCGTAGATGATGGCTATATGCAATGGTGCCACTATTCTGAGCGTATGGCGATGGATTTTTTATGTCCTTTTGCCATTGATTGGCCACGTAGGCAATGTGTGAGGTACATCACACTTCATATCTGAAATGAAATATTTTTTGGAATAGAACTAAATTTTTCCCGTTTAGTTCGTCGGCAGACGATTACTAACAGCACTTGAGTCTAACTCTGGATAAACCCTATTCTTCCGGATCGGCGAATCGCCGTATGCATTACTTCAGATACTCAACCCCTGAGTGTTATTGAACCGGTCGCTCACCCTGAGTGCTCTGACGGAGGATGAATGGATTTCTGGACCCTTTTCCAGGTATTGATATTAGGCGCGGTAGAAGGCCTGACCGAGTTCTTGCCCATATCGAGTACCGGCCACCAGATTATTGTCGCTGACCTGCTCGAGTTCGGCGGTGAGCGCGCCATGGCGTTTAACATCATTATTCAACTGGGGGCGATTCTTGCGGTGGTCTGGGAGTTTCGTCCGAAGATCTTCGAAATCGTCAAAGGCCTGCCCACCGAGCGCAACGCGCAACGCTTCACGCTTAATCTGCTGATCGCGTTTTTCCCCGCCGTTATCCTCGGCGTGTTGTTCGCCGACGCCATCCATGAGTATCTGTTCAATCCAGTCACCGTTGCCGTTGCACTGGTCGTCGGCGGCATCGTCATGTTGTGGGCCGAACAGCGCAGCCATGTAGTCAGCGTCGAACATGTCGATGACATGCGCTGGTCTCACGCGCTGAAAGTCGGTTTCGTACAATGCCTGGCGATGATTCCCGGCACCTCGCGCTCCGGCTCGACCATCATCGGCGGGCTGCTCTTCGGCCTTTCACGTAAAGCCGCCACCGAATTCTCGTTCTTCCTCGCCATGCCGACCATGGTCGGCGCCGCCGTGTACTCCGGCTACAAATACCGCGACCTGTTCCAGCCCAACGACCTGCCTGTCTTCGCCCTCGGCTTCGTCACCGCCTTCATCTTCGCCATGATCGCCGTGCGTGGCCTGCTCAAATTTATCGCCAACCACAGCTACGCCGCGTTCGCGTGGTACCGGATCGGTTTTGGATTGTTGATTCTGGCGACGTGGCTGTTTGGCTGGGTCAACTGGACCGCCGCAGCGGCAGCCTGATCACTGAGCGCTGATCAACGCCGCCACGGCGAGATCGTTTAACGTCGAATCCGACGACTCCTGACGAAAGCGCTGCAAGGCTGAGGTGAAATACGCGGCCTGCAGCATGCCGTTGCTGGCCAGATAGAGTCGCGCGTCTTCTTGCTCCTCGGCGGAGTAAACACGCTTGTGACTGTCGGTCGTTTCCTGGCTAGACGAAATAGGTGCGAGGATCAAAGACACCAAAGTGAAGCCGGAAAACTGCGTCACCTCCCACGGCGTATCGGTACGGCCCATGCAAAAGCCATCGCAGTGCGCATAAACGTTGGAAGTGAAGCTGAACAAGGCGAGGAGGGTGAAACGCTTGAAACGAGAAAAAGTAAATGCGGGCATAAACGAAAGACATCCTGTCAGTACATCAAAAAAACGGGCAACGCTCATGCGTCGCCCGCACACTCAAACCATCAATCAACGACCTTCAAGCAACTCAGCCGCCTGATCCAGCAACGCCAGCGGATCATTGGCCTTGTGAATATCCACCGACAACAGCTGCCGAAATTTGCGCGCCCCGGGAAATCCCGTGCCCAAACCCAGCACATGCCGCGTGATGTGATGCATCGCACCACCCGCCAGCAAATGCTCGGCTATATAAGGACGCAACTGCGCCAACGCCTCAGCCCGACTGATCACCGGCGCCGAACTGCCAAACAACTGCTGATCCACCTCCGCCAGCAAATACGGATTGTGATAAGCCTCACGCCCCAACATCACACCGTCGAACGTCTGCAAATGCTCATGGCAGGCTTCCATCGTCTTGATCCCGCCATTGAGCACAATCTCCAACTCCGGAAAATCCACCTTCAGCTGCGCCGCCACGTCATAGCGCAACGGCGGAATGTCGCGATTTTCCTTCGGCGACAATCCCTCGAGAATCGCAATCCGCGCATGCACGGTAAAACTCGTGCACCCGGCATCCCGCACCGTACCGACGAAATCACACAGCTCGGCATAACTGTCACGCCCGTTGATCCCGATCCGATGCTTCACCGTCACAGGAATCGACACCGCATCACGCATCGCCTTCACACAATCGGCGACCAACTGCGGGTGCCCCATCAGGCACGCCCCGATCATGTTGTTCTGCACACGATCGCTTGGGCAGCCTACGTTCAAATTCACTTCGTCGTAGCCGTGCTCCTCGGCCATGCGCGCGCAGGCGGCGAGATCCAGTGGAACGCTACCGCCTAGTTGTAGGGCGAGAGGGTGCTCGGCTTCGTTGTGACGCAGGAAACGTTCGTGATCGCCGTTGAGCAGTGCGCCAGTGGTGACCATTTCGGTGTAGAGCAGGGCGTGCTTGGACAACAGGCGCAGGAAGTACCGGCAGTGGCGGTCCGTCCAATCCATCATCGGGGCGACGGAAAAACGGCGGGAGAGTGGGGTGGGCTGTAGGGACATGTGAGGAATCTGGATCAAGAAGGCGAAGGTTCAGGAGTTTATCAGGTCTGCGAACAGGCAAAGGCTTGCGAGGCGCTGTTTGTGGTTTGAACAGGGCTCTGAGGCGCTCGGCCTGATGGGAGGAAGTGTATTTCTGCCTGTTGTCTGTCCTTCAGTATCCGTTTAAACGGTTGCGCAGGCGCTTGTTTAAATCTGACCGGTGAAAGTCATCCGAAGCCTACGTTGTCTTGCGCCTCCCCCTACACCTAAGACAGAATCCGCCGGCTTGTGCGTCTAGCCTGCGGGCTCTATCGTCCCTGGGTCACTGATCTCAGTGATCGGGTTTGGTAGCCCGTCTCCGTCAGAAGCACAAGACTGCTGTCTTGCGAGGGCGTTTTCTCGTCTTCGTTTTATGGTGGTCATGCGCGGGGCGTCCTCGGATGCGCCGGGGTTCCTGACGACCGGTCTACCAACCTGCGTATGGCCTCCACCCTTCGTTTGGTAGCGAGAGTGATGGCTCCTTTTCGTTCACCGTCAGGAGTTACACCATGTTCAAACCCACGCCCAACCCGCCGGACACCAATCCCGCATCACCTTACAAATCCCCAGACTCAAAAAAACTCCACGACGCCGCCGAGCGTGCGCTGGATTATTACCTGCCCCCCGCCAGTCACATCAAAGCCTCCACCAACCAGCCCGAACGCATGTTCCTCGCCAATCCGGCGTACGACAGCGAATCCCTGTTGGCCAATGCCAGCGAATCGCTGGGTTCGGCCAGCGTTATGCTCAATGACTTCGCAGCGTTACTGGAAAACTCGCAGCGCAAGACTTTATTGGGCATCGCCCAGGTAGTGATGCTGGGTGAGATCGCGGTGAATCAGGCGTTGGACAAAGTTGAAGTGAAGGCTTGAAGCGAACCTGGCGGTGACGGAGCGCTTATCCGTCACCGCGAGGCTATATGGTTAGCTGAACAGTCGCTGTCACCGCTGCACGACGATTGACCGTTACTGCCCCGGCACCGCAATCCATTCGCTCAACGTCTGCTGATACTTGCCAGTGACCTTGCTCAAATGCAGCCACTGATCGACATACAGTTTCCAGCTGATGTCATCGCGCGGCAGCAAGTAAGCCTTCTCACCGTACTGCATGTATTGATGCGGATTCACTGCGCACAACCCCGGTTTGAGTTTCTGCTGATACAGCGCTTCCGAGGCGTCGGTGATCATCACGTCGGCTTTGTTGTCGAGCAGTTGCTGGAAGATCGTCACGTTGTCGTGCAGGGCCAGTTGCGCCTTGGGCAGGAAGGCGTGGACGAAGGCTTCGTTGGTGCCGCCGGCAGGTTCCACCAGGCGCACATTGGGCTGGTTGATCTGTTCGATGGTCTGGTATTTCGCTTGATCGGCGCAACGCACCAGCGGGATTTTGCCGTCGGTGTCGAGAGTGTTGCTGAAATAGGCTTTTTTCTGCCGTTCGAGCGTGACCGAGATACCGCCCATGCCGATGTCGCATTTGCCGGCCTGCATGTCGGGCATCAGGGTTTTCCAGGTGGTCTGCACCCATTGCACCTTGACGCCGAGGCTGTCGGCCAGGGAGCGGGCCATGCTGATGTCGATGCCTTCGAAGTCGCCGTCGCTGCGCTTGAAGGTGTAGGGCTTGTAATCGCCGGTGGTGCAGACACGCAACTGGCCTTGTTGCTGGATGCTGTCGAGATGGGACGTGGCGGGCTCGGCGTGAGCGCCAGTCGCCAGGGTCAGCAGGCCGCCGAGGATCATCGTGCTTTTTAGTGTTGTCATTGAGATCGGGCTTCTGAAAGGGAAGGTGGCCCAGTGTAGTGAAAGCCTTCCACGGGTGTCATCCCGGGTCCGGACTCAGCGTGCCGAGCCACGCCACCAGCGCCACGATCAGCAGGGCAAGGGCCAGCTCCATCACCATACTGCGCCGCAGCGCGTTCGCGGCGATGAGGTGCTGGCCGTCGCGCAGCGATTGTCGCAGTGACGGTCCAAGATGAAAGCGGTTCAACGCAGCCAGCACCAGCATCACGGCAAACGCCAGCACCTTGATCGCCAGCAGCAGCCCGTAGGTGCCGAACAGCACTCCGTCGAGCCTTGGGCCGACGATGAAAAGATAATTCATCACGCCGGTGACCGACACCGTCAGCACGATCAACGCGCCCACCCATTCGAAGCGTTGCACGGCATCGGCGAGCAGGCGAAGGCGTGTGTCACCGATCCGTCCGCTCGCCATCAACACCAGCGCCAGCAAGGCACCCAACCACGCTCCCGCCGCAAGCAGGTGCAAGATGTCGCTGAGAAAGTGCCAGAACCGCAGCCATCCTTCGTCCATCGCTCCGTGCCCGCTCCACGCCAGCGAAGCGAGGGCAATGGCGCCTGCCCAGGACGCTGGCCACAGACTCGGCCGGATCACCACGATGGCCAGCGCTGTCATCCGCAGCGCCCACGCCAGGCCGACGTCCGTTTCCAGCAGCATCATCTGCAGGTGCGGCCACAATGCCGCGAGCTGTGTTTCGCCACTCATGGCGCGGGTCATCAGCACCAGCCCGGCCACTGACAGCGATGCCCCTGTCACCGCCATGCCACGCAACAGCGGACGGAACCGCAGCAGCGCGTTGAAGCTGTACAAGCCAAACAACGCCAGCCCGAACAACAGCAGCAAATCCACATACAAGGCGAACCGCAGGATGATGTTGAGCAGGTCCGCCATTGTTCACTTCACTTTGAACGTGACGTTACCGGTGATCGGGTGCGTGTCGGCGGACACCGCGCGCCACTGCACCTGATAGGTGCCGGCAGGCAGCGGGGCGAGCGGGGTGATCAGCATGGTTTTCGGATCACTGCTGGCGCTGACTTTGGCTTTCATCGGCATCGGCGAGTGAGCCATGCCACCCATTTCGGTCATTACCAGTTTGGCCCCGGAGAATTGCGTGACCAGGTTCTCGGAAAAGTGCAGCTCGATCCTGCCCGGCGCGGCGCCTTCCGCGCCTTCGGCCGGCGTCGACGAGAGCAGTTTCGGATGGGCCTGGGCGAGGGTGCTCAGGAGCAATCCGCTGGCGAATATCAGGGGCAGGGTCAATGTGCGCATGCAAGGTCTCCGGTTTGTTTTTGTAGAAGAATTCAGAACCACAGCCTGACCCCGAGGACGAGGCGCGCCTCACTGCGGTCCTCGTCTTCTTCGCGGGCATAGTCGGCGGTGTTGCCGTAAGTGCGATTCCACGTCACGCCGATATAAGGCGCGAATTCGCGGCGGATTTCATAGCGCAACCGCAGGCCCGCCTCGGTATTGGACAACCCTGAGCCGATGCCCCGCTGCGGATCGTTTTTGCCGTAGATATTCAGTTCAGCGGTCGGCTGCAGGATCAGTCGATTGGTCAGCAGGATGTCGTAGTCGCTCTCCAGGCGTACCGCACTCTGGCCGCCCTCGCCAAGGAAAGCCGTGGCTTCGGCCTCGAAGTTGTACAGCGCCATGCCTTGCACGCCGAACGCGGCCCAGGTTTGCGGTGCGCCGGGTTTGAAGTCCTGACGCACGCCGCTGACCACGTCCCACCACGGCGAAATGGCGTGGCCCCATAGCGCTTGAATTTCCGCGTCTTCAGTCTTGCCGTTGTTGCGCTCGCCTTCAGAGCGCAGCCACAGCCGATCGGTATCCCCGCCGATCCAGCCGGACAGATCCCAGGCCAAAGCGCTGCCGTCATCGGCGTTCTGCCATTCGAGTTTGTCGGCAAGAAAGTAACTGTTGATGACGCTGTCATGCACCTGATGACCGCCGGGGCTGGTAAACACCGCAGCGCGATCGGCGTCGGTCACGGGCGGAATCGGCGTGCGGCTTTCGCTGGGCGCGGCGGGCTGCATCATGCCGTCGTCCATGCTTTGCATTGCAGAATGATCCATCCCGGGCATCTGGCTGTGGTCCATGCCGTGCATGTCGTCGGCGGCCATGGCCGAGGTGCCAGCAAGCAGCAGCGATAACACGCCGAGTCGAGTCATGATGGACCTGTTCATTCTTCCACCCGCACTTCGCGGAACATGCCCGTTTCCATGTGATAAAGCAGATGACAGTGATAGGCCCAGCGGCCGAGGGCGTCGGCGGTGACGCGATAGCTGCGGCGGCTGCCGGGCGGCATGTCGATGGTGTGTTTGCGCACCTGAAAGTTGCCGTTTTCGTCTTCCAGATCGCTCCACATCCCGTGAAGGTGAATCGGGTGGGTCATCATGGTGTCGTTGACCAGCACCAAGCGGATGCGCTCGCCGTATTTCAGCCGTAAAGGCTCGGCATCGGAGAATTTGATGCCGTTGAACGACCAGGCGAATTTCTCCATGTGGCCGGTCAGGTGCAGCTCTATCGTGCGGCTCGGATCGCGGCCGTCCGGGTCCTCGAAGGTGCTGCGCAGGTCGGCGTAGGTCAGCACACGGCGGCCATTGTTGCGCAGACCGAGGCCTGGGTCATTGAGCTTTGGCGCGGTGATCATGGCCTGCATGTCCACCAGCGGATTATTGTTTTCACTGTCGGGATGGGCTTGCATCGGGCCCATGGCGGAGTGATCCATGGCGCTCATATCCATGCTGCCGTGATCCATGCCGCCCATGCCCATGTCGTCCATGCTCACCAACGGACGCGGATCCAGCGTCGGCACTGCTGCCGACATGCCGGCGCGTGTGGCGAGAGTGCCACGGGCGTAGCCGGTGCGATCCATCGCCTGGGCGAAGAGGGTATAGGCCTCGGTTTCAGGTTCGACGATCACGTCATAGGTCTCGGCCACTGCGATGCGCAGTTCATCGACGCTCACCGGTTGCACGTGCAGGCCATCGGCAGCCACCACCGTCATCTTCAGTCCCGGAATGCGCACATCGAAGTAGGTCATGGCCGAGCCGTTGATCAGGCGCAGGCGCAGTTTTTCGCCGGGACGGAACAGCCAGGTAAAGTTGTCATCGGGGGCCTGACCGTTGATCAAAAAGGTGTACGTGGCGCCACTGACGTCGGCAATGTCGGTGGGATTCATGTTCATTTGCGCCCACATCTTCCGATCGGCAACCGTGGCGCCCCAGCCTTTTTCACTGACGTCGTTGATAAAGTCGCCAACGGTGCGTTTGTGAAAGTTGTAGTAGTCGGACTGCTTTTTCAGGGTCTTCATCAGGCTGGCCGGGTCTTCGTCGGTCCAGTCGCTGAGCATCACCACGTAATCTCGATCGTACTGGAACGGCTCAGGCTCTTTGGCCTCAATGACCAGCGGCCCGTAGACGCCGGCCTGCTCCTGTAACCCGGAATGGCTGTGATACCAGTAGGTGCCGTGCTGCCGAACCTTGAATTGGTAAACGTACACGCCGCCCGGTTCAATGCCGTGGAAACTCAGACCCGGCACGCCGTCCATGTTCGCCGGCAGCAGAATGCCGTGCCAGTGAATCGAGGTGTCGGCCGTGAGCCGGTTACGCACCCGCAGCGTTACGGTATCGCCTTCGCGCCAGCGCAACAGCGGGCCGGGCAGGCTGCCGTTGATGGTCATCGCCGTTCGTGCAGAACCCGTGAAATTGACCGGAGTTTCGCCGATGAACAACTCGAATTCGTTACCGCTCAGTTCGTTGACGGGCGCGGCGCCGTTCAGCGCCCAGACCGGTGTCCGCCAGAGCCCGAGGCCACCGAGCAAGCTACCGGCGGCCAGGCCTTTGACAAAAGTGCGTCGTGTGAGAATGGAAGGCATGCGCTGGAAATCCCCGTCTGGCTCATGACAGAGAGACTAGCCAGCCCCAGCTTTCAGTTGCCTGAGGCAAACATTACAGTTTTGTCAGTTAACCCGGGCGCCTCACAGACCCAGTCCTTGCTGTACCACCTGCAGCAGGTTGTTTTCCGTCAATGCAATCGCATCCAGCTCCTGACCTGTCTCGATAGTCTGCAACCACCAGTGGCTTTCGCCATGCTCGTCAACCGTGCGCAGCAACGACTGATCGCGGCCCGGGACCTTGATCTCCACACGTCCGCAACCATCCTCGGTAAACCGCGCAATCGGATCGAACGTCAGGCTGTGATGATTGGCCTCGATCACCAATTGGTCGATGGCGTAGTCGTGGATTTCGCCGTCCGGCGAACTTTCGCAAACGTGCGTAGGATTTCGCCGAATCTTCAGTCCTACTTCCGTCACTGGCTGCAGCCAGCCCTCGATGCGGTGGTACAAGTCGTACACCTGAGCGGGCCAGCAATCGATCTCAAGTGCAGCGCAGCTGATGTCGTCAGCCTGGGTGTGCCGGGTCTGCTTGAGTCTGGCGGCGAGTTCGTCTGCTTTACTCATGTCGGTTCCCTTGTTGGATGTCTGCCTGTTCAGCGTAGACCTTTGAACGACGCAGGGCTTTGCCTTGCGTCATGCGCTTGCAATACAAGCGTGTCGAAATCAGCAATGGCCAAGCCTGGCCAACAATGAAAATCACGGACGCAGGCGTCCCAAGGAACGGGTCAATGAAAAAGCTGTTTACAATTCTGGCACTGATCGCGCTGACGGCCGGTAGCATCGGCATGAGTTCGGCGCGTCAGTCGTCATCGAGCAAAGCCCAGGCGGAATCGGTGGCGGGGGTGTTCGATTACTACCTGCTGGCGCTGTCCTGGTCGCCGACTTTTTGTCTGACGCACAAGAACGACGCGCAGTGCACCGGCAAGGGTTATGGTTTTGTCCTGCACGGCTTGTGGCCGCAATATGCCAAGGGCGGCTGGCCGCAATCCTGCCCGCCGCTCACCACGCTTTCGGCGGCGGAAACCAGCAAAGGCCTGACGATGTACCCGACGAAAAAACTCCTCAATCACGAATGGTCCAAGCACGGCACCTGCAGCGGTCTCGGCGCAATGGGCTATCTCGACAAGTCAGATCAGGCCCTTGGCGCTGTGAAGATTCCGCAGGCGTTACAAGCGTTCGGCTCGACGTCGTATTACTTCGAAGCGCAGGAAATCGTCGATCTGTTTCGCAAGGCCAATCCGCGAATTCCGGCTGACGGCATTGCAGTGGTCTGCAGCGGCCCGCAGTTGTCGGAAGTGCGGGTGTGCATGGACAAGGATTTGCAGTTCGGCGCGTGTGGCAAAGGGGTTAACACTCAGTGTCGGGCCGGGGATATTCGGGTGCCGCCGGTACGGTAAGCATCAGTAGCGGCCTATGAAAAGAGGCGCTCACATGAGCGCCTTTTTGTGCCTGAAGATTTGTAGCTCTTGGCAAAATTCGTTCGTGCTGCGCGCCTCTACACCCATGCGCGACTGCATAAACAGTGGCCACGGGTAACAGTCGCATTTCACACGCACAGGCCGCACGTCACTGCATTGTGTCTGTGGCAAGGCCCGCCGCTGCCGTGGCTGGGGCAGACCGCGCTGAAGTTCTGCGGGCGCACGGCGGTGGACGAGGATGACAACGGCTTCGCGCTGGACGTATCCGAAGACGACCGCATCGCCAGCGTCATGGGCGAGGCCGATATCCTTTTTTTGAAGAACCACGGCGTGATCGTCGCCGCGCCGACCATTGCCGAAGCCTGGGACGATCCGTATTACCTGGAGCGCGCCGCACAGGTGCAACTGCTGGCCATGGCCACCCAGCGATGCGGCGTCTGGCCCTGCACAACTGATTAACCGTAAAGCAGCAATCGAAAATAAATCGACGATCAGCGATCATCCAAACTCGCGAGGCGCCGATAACTGGGCGGGAGGCGGGCGTTTGCTCCGTGCATCCCGGTGGGCTACGCTCACGAACACAAGGGTATCGGGCTCGCGCCCCTGTCGTACCTGCCCAGGACATGCTTTTGCCAATTCCCGTTCACGATCCGCATCAAGCTCCCGGCACGCTCAAGCGCCTGCCGCTTCGCAAAGCGGCGGTGCTGTTCATCGTTGCGGTGAGCCTGTGCCTGTGCGGTCTTCTCTACCTGCAACTGGAGCAGTCGCGGCGTCAGGACATCGCGGTGGCGAAGATGGCTTCGGGCAACCTGACCCGAGCCATGGCCCAGCAGGCTGAAGACACTGTGCGTGCAGCGGATCTGGTGATGACCAGCCTCGTTGACTGGATTCAGGACGATGGTTATGGGGCGACGCAGCGACCCCGGTTAAAAAGGATCTTCGTACGCCGCGCGCAGCAGCTGGATCAGTTGCACGGCATTTTTCTCTTTGACCGCGAAGGGCAGTGGGTCATTACTTCGTTCGCCGATCTGCCCCGTGGCAACGGCGTGGCCGATCGCGAATATTTCAGGTTCCACCAGCAGAATGCCTCGACGGTTGCGCACATCGGCCCGGCGATTCGCAGCCGCGAAAACGGCGAGTGGATCATTCCGATTTCCAGACGCGTCAACGACCAGCTCGGCAACTTTCAGGGCGTGTTGATGGCCGGCATCCGCATGTCGTACTTCGATCAGTTCTTCAAAAGCTTCAGCCTCGATGACAGCGGCATCATGTTCATGGCGCTGACCGACGGCACCTTGCTGGCGCGACGGCCCTTCGACGAGTCGCTGATCAATACCTCTGTAACCCACGGCGAGATCTATCAAACCCTGTTGCCCAACGCGAATGCGGGCACGGCGATGCTCAATTCCGTGGTCGATGGCGTGACCCGCCTGTATGGCTATCGCCAGCTCGCCTCGTATCCGCTGGTGGTGTCCGCCGCCACTTCGCAAGAGACGATCCTGCAGGGCTGGCACGAGCGCGCATTCCAGTCCAGCGTGATTGTCGCGCTGGTGATTCTCGGCATTGGCCTGTTCGGTTGGGTATTCATTCATCAGGTGCGCGACGGCGAGCGCATCGAGAAGAACCTGCGCAAGGCGCAACTGGCGCTGGAGCAGATCGCCACCCACGACAGCCTCACCGGGTTGGCCAATCGCCGCTTGTTCGAGCGCTCGCTGGATATTGAATTTGCCCGTGGCGCGCGCCAGGTCAGTCCGGTCAGCCTGATCATGCTCGATATCGATTTCTTCAAGCGCTACAACGATGCTTATGGCCATGTCGCCGGCGACCAATGCCTGGCGCAGGTGGCGCAAGCGGTGAAGGCCTGCTGCCAGCGCAAGTCGGATCTGGCGGTGCGTTACGGTGGTGAAGAATTCGCCGTGCTGTTACCGGACACCGACATCAACGGTGCACTGGCAATCGCCGGGCAAATTCGCCGCAGCGTGATCGACAAACACATCATTCACAATGGCTCGCCGACCGGTTATCTCACCGTGAGCCTGGGCTGTTATTCATTTATTCCGCATGGCCACGACAGCCCGCAGGTATTTATCCAGCGCGCCGATGCGGCGTTGTATCAGGCTAAAAATGCCGGACGCAATCGCGCGGCGGTCTTTGCAGTGCAGGAAGACTTTGCCGAATTGATGCGTTCGGATCGCTGATCTTAATCACACTACTGAGCAAATGTGGGAGCGAGCTTACTCGCGAAAGCGGCGCACCAGTCACTCAATCAGTCGACTGACACAACGCCTTCGAGAGCCAGCTCGCTCCCACAGTTAATCAGCGTTTCTTTATCTGGGATGGCTCTTGTTCGTTCAGCCGCCCGTGCCACCGCCCGCACCCCCTGTGCCGCCGCCGGCCGAACCGGTGCCGCCGCCCGCGCCGGAACCCGAACCGCTGGCGCCGCCATTGGTACCCGTGCCACCGCCAGCTCCGCTACCCGTGCTGCCGCCCGAGGTTCCCGAACTGTTGCCGCCCGACGGCGCGCCCGGGGTGTTATCCGGTGGCATGGTCGAGCCGCTGGTAGCGCCGGATTTGGTGCCGGTGGCATCGGTGCTGTCATTGGCGGCGAAGCTGGCGGCGGATGCCGTGGCGAGCAGGCCGGCCAACAACAGCGAAGTGAATGTGCGCGTCATCATGGTACGTCTCCTGATAAAGGGGATTACCTGATATTGGTCTCGCGCGCCCAAGTCTTGGTGCCGGTCGAGTGACGAGCGGTCTAGCTGCTGCGCCAAGTGGCCTACTGTTCTTCGGCACTATTGGCTATTTGCCGAACCATCCACGGGGACTAACGTAGCCACACATTCAAACGCTACCCCGGAGTCCCACCATGCAACCTCGTGCCGATTTCTACACCGCTTCCCCCGATGCCCTGAAAGCGATGATGGCGCTGGAAAATGCCGTCTCGAAACTGCCGCTGGAAAAAAGCCTCATCGAACTGGTCAAGCTGCGCGCCTCGCAGATCAACGGATGCGCCTTCTGCATCGACATGCACACCGCCGACGCGATCAAGGACGGCGAAACCCCACGCCGCCTGTTCGCCGTGACGGCATGGCGGGAAGCGCCGTTTTTCAGCGAGCGTGAGCGCGCCGCGCTGCTGTGGACCGAATCACTGACGCAACTGAGCCTGACCCACGCCCCGGACGAAGACTACGACGTGGTCGCCGCGCAGTTTTCACCGAAGGAACTGGTTGACCTGAGCGTGGCGATCAACACCATCAACGGCTGGAATCGCCTGGCAGTGGGTTTTCGCAAACTGCCGCAGGCTTAAGCTGCCCACAAGTCCCTGTAGGAGCTGCCGAAGGCTGCGATCTTTTGATCTTGTCTGTTAAAAACAAAGTCAAAAGATCGCAGCCTTCGGCAGCTCCTGCAGGGAGATCTTCAGTGTGCTTGCGAACTCGCGGCCGGTGGTTGCAACCTTGCGCATCAAGGGCACCATCACAGCGTGCATTGCTTTGTATTAATACGAAGCATTACTATTCACGCCCTTTTCCTCACCACGCCGTTCATTCCCATGCGCTCCCGCAGATCCGGCTTTTTCGAGCATTACGAAGAGTTGATCGGCACCTGGACTCGTCGTTTGCGCAATCGCGCGCAGGCCGAGGATCTGGCGCACGACACCTTTGTGCGAGTGCTCGAGGCCGATTCGACGAAGGTGCAGCAGCCGCGTGCGTATTTGCACCAGACCGCGCGCAATATTGCGGTCGATGGTTATCGGCGTGAGGACCGGCGCGGTGCCATGGAGTCGGAAGCAGGTGATGACAGTGCGTCGTCCGCAGGCGACCCGGAGCATTACATGCACGCGATTCAACTGGCCGATTCCATCGAACGCGCGCTCAGCGAACTGCCGCTCAACTGCCGCAGGATTTTCGTCTGGCAAAAGATCGAAGGGCTGACGCAGGCGGAAATTGCCGAACGCCTGGGGCTGTCCAGGAACATGGTTGAAAAGTATATGATCCGCACCCTGCGGCATCTGCGTGAGCGGCTGGATGGCTTGCAATCATGAGCGCTCGCACCTTTTCATTCTCAGCCGGACAGGACATTCCATGATGGAGACTGGTGATTGCGCCTGTGGGCAAACGGCGGTGCGTGATGAGGCGGCGGGTTGGTTCGTGCGTTTGCAGGAGCCGAATGTCAGCGTCGAAGAACAGCAGCGCTTCGACGCCTGGCTGAACGGGCATCCGCAGCACCACGAAGAGTTTCAGCTGCTGCAGGGCCTGTGGATGGCGGCTGATCTGCTGCCGACCTCGCGCCTCGAAGCACTGGTTGAACCTGCGCCGACTCGTCGCGAACGCCGTCCGTTATTGCGTTATGGCGTGGCCGCGAGCGTCCTCGCCGTTGCGCTGGGACTTGGCCTGTTCAGTGGACTGAATCATTCGGGCGGTTACCGCGCCGAATTCGCCACAACGCTTGGCGAGCGCAAACACGTGGCGTTGCCGGACGGTTCGGTGATCGATCTGAACAGTCGCAGCCGCTTGGAGGTGCGTTATGAGCAGCATCAACGGGTAATCGAGTTGAGCGCGGGCGAGGCGATGTTCAGCGTTGCACATGACGCCTCGCGGCCTTTTATTGTCGAGGCCGGCAGCGGCAAGGTCACGGTCACCGGTACGCGTTTCGATGTACGCCGCGATGCCAATCAAACCCGCGTGGCGGTGGAGCAGGGTACGGTGAAAGTGCAGGGGAGTGATGCCCCGCACGACAAGTTCGTCAACCTGGCCGCCGGCCTCGGCACTGCGGTTGATGCCCAAGGCAACGTCCTGCCGGCCTACGCGGTCGACCCGGCGCAGCTCAGCGCGTGGCGTAACGGCAAACTGGTGTTCAACAACGCCAGCCTCAGCGAAGTGGCGGCCGAAGTATCGCGCTATCGCGACAAGCCGCTGGTCGTGTCCCAACCGGACGTGGCCAGCCTGCGCCTGACCAGCGTGTTCAAAACCGACGACACCGACGCGTTGCTCAAGGCTCTGCCGACCATTTTGCCGGTGGCCGTGCGCACCCTCGCCGACGGCAGTCAGGAAATAATTTCCAGATAGCATTCAGGTTTTTTCCGAGTTCATCGTCTTCCTGTTCAACTGCAACTGGTTTGCATTAACAGCCGCACACTCTTGCGATCCACAGGACTCCGTACGACGTGAACATCACCACCCATCACAATAAAAAATCCCCTTGGTTGCCCCTGGCGCTGGCGCTCGCAGTCAATGCAGCGATGCCGTTGGCGTTTGCCGCCGAAGCCATTCATATCCGCGCGCAACCGCTGGGCCAGGCGCTGAGCGAACTGGGCCAGCAAACCTCGCTGCAGGTGTTCTTCAACCCCGAGCTGGTGGCCGGCAAACAGGCGCCTGCGGTCGACGGCGACCTCTCACCGGAGCAGGCCTTGCGTCAGCTGTTGCAAGGCAGCGGCCTCGACTATCAGATCAACGAAGGCTCGGTGACGCTCGCACCAGCAGCTACCTCCGCAACCGGCAATGGCCCGCTGGAGCTCGGCGTGACCGACATCAAAGTGGTCGGCGACTGGCTCGGTGACGCCGACGCAGCGGTGGTGCAAAACCACCCGGGCGCGCGAACCGTGATCCGCCGCGAAGCCATGGTCGAGCAGGGCGCGATGAACGTCAGCGACGTGCTCAAACGCGTGCCCGGCGTGCAGGTGCAGGACTCTAACGGCACCGGCGGCAGTGATATTTCCCTTAACGTTGGTGTACGCGGTCTGACTTCTCGTTTATCGCCTCGCTCGACCGTGCTGATCGATGGCATACCTGCCGCGTTTGCCCCCTATGGCCAGCCGCAGTTGTCGATGGCGCCGATTTCCTCGGGCAACCTTGACAGCATCGACGTCGTGCGTGGCGCCGGTTCCGTGCGTTACGGGCCGCAGAACGTGGGTGGCGTGATCAACTTCGTGACCCGCGCGATCCCGGAGAAAACCACCGGCGAAATCGGTACCACCCTGGAAACGACTCAGTACGGCGGCTGGAAACACATCGACACGGCGTTCCTCGGCGGTACCGCCGATAACGGCATGGGCGTCGCGCTGCTGTATTCCGGCGTCAATGGTCACGGCTATCGCGAGCGCAACAACGGCAATGACATCGACGACGTGCTGCTCAAGACGCACTGGGCGCCGACCGATCAGGACGATTTCAGTCTCAATTTGCACTATTACGACGCCAGTGCCGATATGCCCGGTGGCCTGACTCAGCGCCAGTACGATGACAAGCCGTACGATTCGGTGCGTGACTACGATCAGTTCAGTGGCCGGCGCAAGGACGTATCGTTCAAGTGGATCCGCCAGATCGATGAGCGCACTCAGGCGGAAATCCTCACCTACTACACCGACAGCTTTCGCGGCAGCACCATCGCCGCGCGCGATCAGCGCACCCTCAGCTCCTACCCGCGTTCCTACTACACCCTCGGCATCGAGCCGCGCGTGTCGCGGGTTTTCGATGTCGGTCCGACCACGCAGGAAGTCAGCGTCGGTTATCGCTATCTGAAAGAGGCCATGCACGAGGAGTCGAGCCGTCTGGCGCTGGTCAATAATCGGCCGGTGACCACGCCCACCTCCGACGGTCATGTGTTCCAGGATCGCACCGGCGGCACTGAAGCCAACTCGGTGTATGTCGACAACAAGATCGACGTCGGCAACTGGACGATCACCCCGGGCATTCGCTTCGAACACATCAGCACCGACTGGCATGACCGCGCCGTGCTCGACACGGCTGGCCGGCCGGTGCCGGAAAAAAATCGCAGTATCGAAAGCAACGAACCACTGCCGGCGCTGAGCGTGATGTATCACCTGTCCGATGCCTGGAAACTGTTCGCCAACTACGAAACCTCGTTTGGCAGCCTGCAATATTTCCAGCTTGGCCAGGGCGGTTCGGGTGACAGCACGGCCAACGGTCTGGAGCCGGAAAAGGCCAAGACCTACGAGATCGGCACGCGCTACAACGATGATGTGTGGGGCGGTGAGGTGACGCTGTTCTACATCGACTTCGATGACGAACTGCAATACATCAGCAACGACGTCGGCTGGACCAACCTTGGCGCGACCAAACACCAGGGCATCGAAGCTTCGATGCACTACGACATGGCGGCCCTCGACCCGCGCCTCGATGGCCTGACGGCCAACGCTGGCTTCACTTATACCCGCGCGACCTATGAAGGCGAGATCCCCGGCTTCAAGGGCCGCGATCTGCCGTTCTATTCGCGGCAGGTGGCCACGGTCGGTTTGCGTTACGCCATCAATCGCTGGACTTACAACATCGACGGCTTCGCTCAATCGAAACAGCGTTCACCGGGCACGGGGGTGAATGCGGATGGCAGCTTCAATGGCAACTACATTACCGAAGGCACGGCAGACGGGCAGTACGGCGACATTCCGGGTTACGTGACCTGGAACGTGCGCGGAGGCTATGACTTCGGCGCGCAGGTGTCGAATCTCAAGCTCGGCGCCGGGGTGAAAAATATCTTCGACAAGCAGTACTTCACCCGCTCCAGCGACAACAACTCAGGGATGTATGTCGGTGCGCCACGCACGTTCTTCGTGCAGGCCAGCGTCGGTTTTTAAAACACAAGATCAAAAGATCGCAGCCTTCGGCAGCTCCTACAGGGGAACGCAAACCCATGTAGAAGCTGCCGAAGGCTGCGATCTTTTGCTTTAGACCTTGAGGACTTTGCCGCCAATCGCCACAGCCACCAGCAACACCGCCATCAGCCCAAAGGCAAAACTCAGGCTACTGGCATGCGCAACGAAACCGATCACCGCCGGCCCGGCGAGAATCCCGGCATAACCGAGCGTGGTAATCGCCGGCACCGCGATGCTTTCCGGCATCACCGTCTGCTTGCCCACCGCGGTGTACAGCACCGGCACGATGTTGGAACAACCGGCACCGACCAGCGCGTACCCGACCAGCGCCGCTTGCCAGCTCGGCGCGAAGGTGGCGAGAAACAATCCCGCCGCCGCCAACAGACCACCAAACAAAATGATCCGCGTGGCCCCAAGCTTGCGCACGATGCGGTCGCCCAGCAGACGTCCCACCGTCATCGTCAGGGCAAACGCTGCGTAGCCCATTCCCGCGTAAGCCGTGTCGATGCCCCGTTCCTGGGCCAGGAATACCGCGCTCCAGTCCAGCGCCGCGCCTTCGGTGAGGAAAACGATAAAGCACATGCCGCCGATAAACAGCACGATGCCGTGAGGTATGGCAAAGGCCGGGCCCGAGCTTTCGCTGCCATAGGGCAACATGTGCGGCACGCACTTGAGCAAGGCGCCGATCAGCAACACCACGACCACCAGCATCGCCGCCAGTGGAGTCAGGCCGAGGCCGAGCAGGGCGCTGACGCCTGCCGCGCCGACGATGCCGCCCAGGCTGAACAAGCCGTGGAACCCCGACATCATGTGCTTGCCGCTGGCGCGCTCGACGATCACCGCTTGCAGGTTCACCGTCGAATCCACCGTGCCCAGGCCTGCGCCGAACATGAACAGCGTGGCGATCAGCGCCGGAATCGACGACACCGTCGCCAGCAACGGCAGTGCCGCGCAGATCAGCAGCGTGCCGCCGGTAGCCACGCGTCGGCAACCGAAGCGCGTGGCGAGGATCCCCGCCAGAGGCATCGCCAGAATCGAGCCGACACCCAGGCACAACAGCAATAACCCGAGCGTGCCCTCATCCAGCCCGGCCCGCGCCTTGGCATACGGCACCAGCGGCGCCCACGCGGCAATGCCCAGGCCGGCGATGAAAAAAGCGATGCGCGTGGACATCTGCTGCAGACGTCCGGGGACGAACGTGTCTTGGGGGTTGAGACTGGTCATATCGATCCTTGGCAAAAAAACAACTGCATCCCGAGTGACATTCTGCTGGCGTTGAGGTTCGATCTCAGGCCTTTCGGGGCGTAACGGTGAACATCCTACCCTGTGGGAGCGGGCTGGCTCGCGAAGGCGGTATGTCAGGTTAAGAATATTTGACTGGCTCACCGCTTTCGCGAGCCAGCCCGCTCCCACAGGGTGTGTATTAATCATTAGAGTGGCGTTCATCCATACGAAGGGAAATGGTCGGCAATGACGAGGTTCTACGACGCACGCGGCAATATCTACGCTGTGGTATCGCCCCAAGCTTTGCGCAAGGCCGGGATTGCTCTGCCGGCCAGCGCCGCAGAGTGCGCCGCATCTCGGCGGCAATGGAGCGAAGCCGCTATCGCCCTGTGCTGCCATTGGCCCGAAGGCCTGCGCCCGGCCAACAGCAAAGCCCACCGCAGCGACGGCCTGCTGATTGGCCCGTTCCAGGCAGCGGCGCCGTCCGATGTGCTGATCGTCAACACCGACGGCAGCCTCGCCGAACGCAGCGGTAATGGCCTGACAATTTTCTCTCAGGCATTGACCGAGCAAGGCTTGATGCCGGAGCAGGGGGCAGTGTTGCGCGTTCATCATGACAAGGGCCAGGCGCTGGAAACCTCAGTGAAACCGGCCACGGTCGAAGGCGTACGCGGTTTCTGGCTCGACCTCGGCCAGCCCGGATTCGGCCCGGAGGTTGTGGGTGCGCAGACGGTTGAAAACGTTCAGTTCAACAATCGCGACGTCAGCCATGTCCAGCCCCTGGCACAACTCAATCCTGACTGGGCACACAGCCAATTCGTCCGTATCGGCAATCCGCACTGTGTAACGCTGCTCAGCGATGCGGCCGCTTTGCCGAGCAACGAACAGATGCGTGAATCCACCCTGAACCAACGGCTTACAGTGATCGCCTATGCCATGCCCACCGGCGCCGGAAATCCCTGCCCGGCGGGCATCAATCTGCAATGGGCCGCGCTGGCATCACCGCAGAAAATCCTCGCCCGGGTATTCGAGCGCGGCGAGGGGCCAACCGCCTCTTCCGGCACCAGCGCCAGTGCGGTGGCCTGTGCGGCGTGGCGGGTGGGGTGGGTTGAGTCGGGTGAAGTGCAAGTGGTGATGCCCGGCGGCATTGCGCCGGTTTTGCTTGAGGTTTCGGAAGGGGAGTTGCCGCGAGTGAAATTGTTCGGCACGGCGCGGTTGATGGATTGAATCGGCCGACGCCATCGCTGCCAAGCCAGACTCCCACGGGTTTTGCATTCGGGCGCAATCATGTGTTCAACACAAAACCTGTCGGAGCCTGGCTTGCCAGCGATAAGGCCATCAGCCCCGCGCGAAATCTCAGCTGAACTCCACCACCGGCATCTGCCGTTTCATCAACACCTTGCCACCACGAATCGAGTACAGCGGCAGGCCCTGGCTGCGGATCACTTCGTAATCGCTGTCCGCCGAAAGAATCAGCAGGTTCGCCGGGCGGCCCTGTTCAAGGCCATAACGCTCGCCCAGGTGCATGGCCTTGGCGCTGTTGTCGGTGACCAGGTCCAGGGCACTTTGCAGGTTGCGATAGCCGAGCATGTGGCAGATGTGCAGGCCGGCTTCGAGCACGCGCAGGATGTTGCCGTTGCCCAGCGGATACCACGGGTCGACGATCGAGTCCTGACCGAAACAGACGTTCATTCCGGCTTCGAGCAGTTCGTTGACGCGGGTCACGCCGCGGCGTTTCGGGAAATTGTCGAAGCGCCCTTGCAGGTGAATGCTTTCGGTCGGGCATGAGACGAAACTGATCCCGGAATGGCCGAGCAGGCGGAACAGTTTGGCGCAGTAGGCGTTGTCGTAAGAGCCCATCGCCGTGGTGTGGCTGGCGGTGACGCGGGCGCCCATGTCGCGGCTTCGCGCTTCTTCGGCGAGCACTTCGAGGAAGCGCGAGTGTGGGTCGTCGGTCTCGTCGCAATGCACGTCGACCAGGCACCCGGTGCGCTCGGCCAGGTCCATCAGGAACTTCACCGAGCTGACGCCCTGATCGCGCGTGTACTCGAAATGCGGAATCCCGCCGACCACATCGGCGCCCATGCGGATTGCTTCTTCCATCAGCTCGCGGCCGTTGCGGAACGACTCGATGCCTTCCTGCGGGAACGCGACGATTTGCAGGTCGATCAGGTGGCGGCTTTCCTCGCGCACTTCAAGCATGGCCTTGAGTGCGGTGAGTTGCGGGTCGGTGACGTCGACATGGGTGCGCACGTGCTGGATGCCGTGGGCGGCCAGCGCCTGAATGGTCTTCTTGGCGCGGGTCTTGGTGTCTTCTTCGGTGATGGTGACCTTGCGTTCGCCCCAGCACTCGATGCCTTCGAACAGTGTGCCGCTCATGTTCCAGCGCGGCTCGCCGGCGGTGAGGGTGGCGTCGAGGTGAATGTGCGGCTCGACGAAGGGCGGCACCACCAGATTGCCGCCGGCGTCGAGGTCGTCCGGGCCGAGCGTCGGCGCTTCGGTCTGGCGGGCGATGCTGTGGATCAGACCGTTTTCCAGGTGCAATTCGTGCAGGCCTTCCTGGTTGCGCAGGCGGGCGTTGATGATGTGCATCAGGCGAATCCTTTTATAGATCTTGTAGTGGTGCGCTGACGCGACGGGCGCCGAGCAGACCGGTGACGATGACATACGTTAGCGCGGCAGCGGCAATCCCTACCAGCGGCGCGACCCACGGCGAACTGAACGCAGCAATGGTGCCCACCCCGTAAGCCCCGAGCCCCGGCCAGTTGAACGCCGGCAACCGCGCGTCGGCCAGACGCGGATAGCGGCCGCGCCAGCGGTAGAAAAAGTCCGCCATGATCACCCCGCCAATCGGCGGGATCACCGTGCCGAGCAAAATCAGATAGGGCACCAGCATGTCGTACATGCCGAGCAAGGCGAGCACCGTGCCGATCACCGCGCCACCCAGGGTCACGGTTCTGCGCCGGCCGGTGCGCAGCAGGTTGCAACCGGCGACGGCGAAGTTGTAGATGGTGTTGTCCTGCGTACTCCAGATGTTCAGCAGCAGCATGGCCATCGCGGCCATGGCGAAGCCCTGCAACAGCAGCACTTCGACCACATCCGGTTGCTGATAGACGATCGCGCCGTACGCGCCGATCAGCACCATCAGGCCGTTGCCGATGAAAAAACCGATCAGGCTGGCCAGCACTGCCACTTTTGCCGAGCGCGAAAATCGCGTCCAGTTGGTGGCCTGGGTCGCACCGCTGACAAAGGTGCCGAATACCAGCGTGATCGCCGTCGACCAGTCCAGCGAGCCGCTCGGCACTACGCTGAGCAGGCCTTCGAAGCCGCCGACTTTCACGGTCGCTGCCCACATCGACAGCATCAGCAGCAACATCATCGCTGGCACCGCAACGTACGAGAGAATTTCCAGTCCGCGATAACCGATGTACGCCGTAGCGCAAAAGCCCAGCCCGAACAGCACCATCAGGCCGAGCACCGTGGCCTCATCGAGGCTGAAATACTTGCCGATCACCACTGCCGCCGTCGCCGTGCCCCAGGCGTACCAGCCAATCTGGGTGAAACCGAGGATCAGGTCGCTGAGCTTGCTGCCCACTTCGCCAAAACAGAAACGGCCCATCAGCACCGAGTTGAGGCCGCTTTTGAAGGCGATGTAACCCAGGCCTGCCGCGTACAGACCGAGCAACAGGTTGCCGACGATGATCACCGCCATCATCTCGGCAAAGCCGAACGCGACCCCCAGCTTGCCGCCGGCAAACATGGTCGCGGTGAAAAAGGTGAAGCCGAGTAACACCATCGCCGTCGAAGCCAGGCCTTTGCGCGCGTGCATCGGGACTTCACTGAGCGGGTAATCGTTGCCGGAGGCGTTCTGCGTCATGAGGCGGTCCTTGCTGGAAGGGAGAAGACGCGGGAGGGTTGCAGCGGTCGTGCCAATCAATGGCAATGCGCGGTATGTATGGAGATGGCGGCGATATTCGGCGCTAAATGGTGCACCTGACTTCATCCAAGCCCAATGTGGGAGCGGGCTTGCTCGCGAAGGCGGTGTGTCAGTCAACAAATGTGCTGATTGACAGCATGCCTTCGCGAGCAAGCCCGCTCCCACAAGGTTTTGTATCGGTCTGCGGATCGGTCATTCCCCGCGATAAATACAACCGCTGGTGCAGGTCTCATGAATGCGTATCGCGCTGAGTTCCGGCAGCAATGGCTTCATCTCGTTCCAGATGAATTTGGCCAGCACTTCGCTGGTCGGGTTTTCCAGGCCAGGAATGTCGTTCAGGTAATTGTGGTCGAGACGCTCGTACAGAGGCTTGAAAATCGCTTTGATCTCGGAGAAATCGCGAATCCAGCCAGTGTGCGGATCGAGGTCGCCGCTCAGGTGCAACGCGACCTTGAACGAGTGGCCGTGCAGGCGCCCGCACTTGTGGCCGTCCGGGACGTGCGGCAGGCGGTGGGCGGATTCGAAAGTAAACTCTTTGAAGATTTCCACGGTATGACCTGTAGGGCTTGAATTTAGCGGGATCTGTTGAATTGTCAGTTTCTGGTGTACTGATCAATGTACTGATTGGTCGTTGCTGGGGTTCAAATCGAGCATCCACTGCGAGATAGCAGACTGACGCCAGGCGACCGAGTTGGGGCCTATTCTAACCTGTTTCGGGAAGGTGCCCTCCCTGATCCGGCGATAAACCGTGTTACGGCCCAGACCGGTTGTGTGAAGCACCTCGTCGAGGCGCAGGAAACGATCGATGTTTTCTGTCGCTGCCATTTGAAACTCCTCGCCGATTTCGGCTTGGTTGGAATTCATGCCGCGCGTGGCGGCAGAAGGTGGTGATGGGCTACAGACTGGCGCGTAGGGCGCTGATCCAGGCATTACGCTGCTCAGTCCGAGCAACCTCCTCTGAATATCCTTTCTTGTGGTAGGCCATACTTGTGATGGTCTTTTCCTTCGCCGCTTCCAGCCATTCAAGGCCAGTCAGCACAGGTGTTGGCGTGGCGTAATAGCTGATGTCGCAGTCCCATTTGATGGAGTCCGTGATCTGCTGAATCATGAATTCCTTCAGGCCTATATGCTCTTCGGTCGGCGGAACCCAAGATTGTGCGCACCTCAGCATTTCTTCGTAGCTCTGGCGCAAGTCGTTGCGCTCTTTGATCCACTCAAGGCGCTGCACTTCCGACGCGGTTTGCTCCGCTGCAGCCTTCAATTCGCATTCGGCCAGGGTCATCGACTCAAGTGCCGCGAGTTTCTCCCGATCTGAATTCAGTGCCTTGGAGTGATAGCTGTCTGGTTCGAATCGCTGTGGGATTTTGTCGCCACCGCCCGATTCATCTCGAAGGGTGATGGTTGCGCCAAATGCTCGAGCGCAGTTCATGGCAAAGGTATAAAAGCTGATGCCTTTTTTGATTTCGTCTGTGTATCCGGTAGGCATACGAATTCCTCGCCTGCCGTACACCGGCAGGCTGTTGAGTTGGGGAGGGGTTACGGGTACTGGCGTTTGATGCGATCGGCGATGTCTTCGAGCTTTTCCGCCATGTACCGCATGTCGTTGTTATCGCGGCGGGATACGACGCCCGATCGCTGCACGTTGCGGCCGTCGATGAGCCAAGCAGCCAAGACGATGATTGCGGCTTCAAGCCGGCGCCGAAGCCAGCCGGTGTGTGGAACAACTCTCATCACCGCGGCCCCTTGTAGCAGTACACGTAGGCGAACCAGGCGAGGGCGATCATAGAAGGTGCGCTCCTGCTTCGAGTAGGCCGTCGCGGTCTTCGCGCAGGTTGTCGCGCTCAGCCTTGAGCTGGTCGCGCTCGACGATCGTTCCTTGCCAGTTTTCGAACCAACCCTTAGAGAGCGCTTTCTCTTTTTCTAGCGCTGCCTTCATGTCCACGACCATCGACAGCAGCTCATCGCCGTCGCTGTCCATATCGGCGCCGAGCGCTTCGCCAATTGCGCCCATTCCGATGCAGGCCGCAAGAAGCATGCGCTGGTTGCGCTCCAGGTCGGCGATTAGAGTCAAAATTGCTGCCGGCTCGGTGGCGGCTGAATATTCTTCCTCCGCCTTGTGCCAGGCTTCAGCCAGATCGTCCCCGCCGGACTCGCACAGTTGCGCGAAAGCCTTCTCGACAGCCTCGGCCAGTTGTTTCAGTTTTGAATGGTCGCTCATCCGATCGCCGCCTTTATGGTCAGTACCAATGGAAGCCAGAAGAAGAGGGTGCTTACGGCAATGCAGGAGAAAATCATGGCTGCACCTTTTCGAAGTAGAAGACCACCGGCGCGCCAGTCTCAGCGATCAGGCCGTACGACTTGGCGAGCCGGTAGATTGGGTGGTAGCTGTTGAGGCTGTTGACGTGTCCGGCGATCCACTCGCGCCAGGCTTCCAGAGGCATGGCGTGCTTGCTCAGATTGCAGGGGATGCAGGCCGGCATCATGTTGGCGAGGTTGTGGTTCTCGGGGCTGAGCGCTGGAACCAGCTTCGCCTCCTTGCCCCAGTTGCGGCGAACCGCTTCGAGGTGGTCGGCATGCCAGCGGTCACCCAGCAGCACGCCGCAATACGCGCAATGCCCGCCGCACTTCAGGCGCACTTGCTCGCGCTCAGATTTCTTCAATCGCATGGCTCGCCCTCTCGGTGGTGATCTCCTCGATGAGCGACTGCGGGAGTTGCGCGGCGAATTCGCCTTCTGACCAAGACAGCGGCTCGGACTTGCGGATCATCTCGTTCAGCAATTCGAATGCCGCAAGCAACTGATCGTCGCGGATCTCGCCGTCCTCTGGCAGATCATCAATGAAGTGATCTGCCGGGTCGATTTGGCTGGGGTAGTTCGGTTCGCAGATACAGAGCTGCAGGTCGGCCAGATCGATTTCGCTATCGACCAGGTAGTCGCGCAGATCGTCTTCATCAAAGAAGTACCGATCACCATCGAAGATAACCAGAGGCTCGCCGGCCCATTCCTTGACCGGCATCGCTGCAAATTTCGCTTGGCGGCGGGCGTGGTGGCACGCTTTGCAGTAGCTGTTCACTTCGTAGATATCGTGGTCAGGGTTCACTTCGCAGCGGCGATGAGTTGCGCCGCAGTAGCGGGCAAGGTTCTCGTCGCCACCGAAAAAGCGACCGTCAGCTGAAACCCAACCGGTTACAGTTTTCAGGCTGGCTGCTTCCGGAGCGTCGTACATGATGATTGGCTTTTGTGCAGACATGACTTCGTCCTTGCCGCTATAGCGGCTGACTTTGAAGGGGGAGGGGATGTAATGGCGAGAAAAATGAAGTTGTGTCAGGATCCGTTGGTGCTTCTGAACCTTTCAAGGTGCCTAATGGCCGAACAATTGAACGATGTACAGAGACCAAAAAAAGAATTTGACCTTATTGATGAATCTGATAGGGGAGCTGCGATAGTTGGTGCTGCTCTGTTAGAGGATAGTCTGGTCACCATGCTGAAGAGCGAGATGTTTATAGATAGAATGTCTCAGAAGCAAGTTAAGGATATTTTCGATCTAAGCGGTCCTCTATCAAATTTTTCTGCAAAAATTTCTATCGCTCTTGCATTTGGTTTTATAGATAAAACTACATTCAATGATCTCCAAATAGTAAGGAAGCTGAGGAACAAGTTTGCCCATTCATCTGATCAGCTATCATTTGATGATCCCGATGTTAGATCTCAGATTGGTAGCATGCACTGCTTCAAATGTGCCGCGGAAAAACTACCTAACCGTTTTTCACCTGACTCAGAGGGGGAAATTAACGAATGGCAAATGAAAGCAGATGGTTACATTCGACTCAATAAAGCTGCGTTCTCATTGGCGGTTAGGGACTTGTCTATGAGGATTAAATACGGTTCGATTATTCGAGGATTTAAAAAGAATGGTCTGCCGCTTCCAGATCTGTTTTCTGATTTCAAGGATATTTATGAGTCTTGAAAAATAACTTTTTCTAGAACGGCTATATCTCATGCAACATACTGCTGCGGTTGTTCCTGGCGCAGCACTTTCTGAACTGCCTCGACAACGCGCTGTAAATACGTGAATTCGTGGTTTTCTTCGACGGCTTTGTCGCCGACGGGGTAGTGCCACTCATCACCGAAAAGCTCGGTCATCAGCTTGCTGTGATGCCAGCACTCGCTGGGCAACTCGACGCTTCGCAGAACGTCGATGTCGTGCCAGAGCTCACGCGCCTCATCCTTGCTCAGCTCATCCAGCTCCCAGTCATGTCGGCCGGTCTGTTGCCGGCGGCGCTGGACGATGCATTTTTTCGCTAAGGCGTGAAGGGCATTCCCGCTGAACCGCGTGCTGCTGATACCGCGATCGAGGCAGTTCAGGACGTAGTGCCAATCACAGTCGGCCACGAACTCGGCCACCGTGCGTGGACCCATGCCGCCCCAGTAGGCGCTCCAGCTGTTGTCCCAGCAATTGACTGTGATCTTGCCCTGGGCGGTCTGATAGCTCGGGTCGGATTCAGTGGGGCAGTCGCGGCGGCCGAAGTCCTCGAGGAACACTGTAATCGCGTCGAGACGCGGCGCGCCGGTGATCACCAGCTTCGTGACTGTCGAGCGCTCAACCTTCAGCGGCTCGGCCGGTTTTTTTTCTGTGGGCATGGGGCGTCCTATGCCGGGGCATGCCCGGGCGGTGGAGGGTGGGAAAGGTCAGGCTCTTGCGGAAAGGGTGAGGGGCTCTTCGCCGGCGCGCGCAATGCCGGCGTGTAGATCAACCCTGCGGCCAGCGAGCATTCCCGCGATTTGCGCGTTCAGGTCGATGTCGACGTCGCGCGACTTGCGGGCTTTGCCTACGCCTTTGTTTGCGAGGTACTCGGTGATAAGCGCCTTGTCTTGCGCTTCGACGACGATGATGTCTCGACCTTCGCTCGCTGGAGGCGTGTCGTCTTCACCTTTCGGCACAAGGGCGATCAGCTTCCCGTAAACCTCATTGACCCATGCCAGGGCGAAGTGATCGCCTGCGGTTTCCGCTGAGTAGGAGCTACGGTGCACGCCAGCACGAACCGCAGCGACATACTGCTTGCGGGCAAATTTCAACTTCGTCAGCAGCGCCTCGAACGCATACAGCGCGATGTGCTGGGCAGGTGTCACTCCTACGAAAGACGTTCTGGCGATGATTCGGTCCTTTTCCTTGCAGTACTGCCTACCGTACAGAGAGGTACACCCGAACACATTAGCAACTGCTCCGGCCAGGCTCCGCTCCCATACTGGGAGGCGTTCGGCGCGGGTAAATTGCGACTCGACCTCACCAACGTCACTCAACTTCACATCCATTTCGGTCAGGCGGTACTCGCGCATCAGCGCCTGTGCCTGCCGCAGCGCCGTAGCGGCTTCGTTCTCGTTGGCGCTCTGGGCCAGTGCCAGGCAGTGCTTTATCTTGCGGATCGCGCGCTCGAGTTTCTTTTCGTCGATCTGTTGTGCGGACATAGGGGGTCCTCGCCGGCTGGCGTGATTCGTAGAAGTGGGGTATTTATCTGCAATCTCACACTGGCAGGAGGCCGACATGAGGTTGCAGAGCGATGTGGATGCGTTAGCGGCTATCGAAGAAGACGCTAAAGCGATGCTGAAACGGATAGGACTGCCGGATGACGCGGTGAAGCTGGAGGTGGTCGTGTTTCTTCGGGAGGTTATCGACCTGGCCAGCTACATGGAGTCGGCGCACCGAATCGTTGAAGCGCCGAGCAGCGCGTAATCCAGCCGACAGGTGACACGCTCGTTCAACACTTCTCAGTGAACCCTCGCCGTTTTGCCCGAATCTATCTGGGCATCAGGAGACGAGTTATGAGATGTATGTGTTGGATCTGCTGGGGGGAAGCGTACCGCAAGGGCATCTACGGCGATTGGGACGACCTTGTGTGCTTCAACTGCGGACGTTACAAAATCAGCCGGCGCTTCTTGGGTGAGCACGTCGGCAAAAAATTCGATGTAGCCGCGATGCGTGAGCGCTTCCAACCTACGCACGATCGCGACCTGGTGCCGATTGTCGATAGCCACACCGCTGTATTTCAGAGCCGCGCCCAGCAGCCTCTTGTGAAGGATGAGTTGGTTGGGTGGCCTGCTCCGGCGATGAGATCGAAGCGGCTGGTTGATCAGTGATGCAAGCCGAGTGCCCGACCATTTCCGACCATCCTGCCGTTCGAAGTGGCGCAACCACTGATAAGTGGGGTATTTGTGTTCGGCCCGGCATGGAGCCGGATCAAGGAGCCAGCTGCATGACCGACACAGAAGAGTGCTATTACGAAAAAAGAATATTGCAGCACCGGAAATGGTTTTTTTGCTACGTGGTGCTGGCGATACTGGTTCCGATTGTTGTTCTTGGAGTCGTCTGGGGGTTTGACAAGCCCAGCTCATGGATTTCCAGAGCTGGCGCGGTAATGGCGGCAATCGCCTTCCTCGCGCACCTCAAGTCTGATGCGATGCTGGGAGTTTTAAAGCCCGGCGGAATGGTCGGAATGAGTTTCAGCGGGACCAAGAAGAAGTATCTGCCGCGCTTGACTTGGTATGGTCGAGTCGCAGTCACCATCGTTCTCGTTGGGACGGTTGTCTGGGGATTCGGAGACTTGCTTCCAGTCGGTGTATCCCCGCCGTAGGCCTCGCTTACGCCTCAACACCGGTCGCGGCAAATTCTTCAAGCTTGCGCGACCACTTTTCCTTCACAACGATTTTAGGTCGCGACATTTTCACGAACCGTTCCGACTCTTCCGCAGGCGCGGCGGCGAGATTGATCATGAACGTCGTCACCGTCTCCTGCCATTCTTCGAAGCCGTGGCGCTCGCCCAGCACCTGAAGCGCATCATCAAGCGCTTTCGAAACAATCAGCGATCGCTTCTCGGCGCCGATCCGGTCGAGCAGCGCCTTCTCCTTGGCTCGCTTGTCCTTCTGTAATTGCGCATTGCTCTTGGCCATGGCCTACCTCTTCAATTCCGCTGGCCGGCAAGTCCAGCCAGGTCTGTCGTTTGCGTTGTTGGGTGCGAAACTTGATTCTGCGCATCACGCCTTCGTCGGGTAATCGAGCGAGTATTCCTCGACGATCTTTCGCGCGAGCGTCGTGCTGATACCCATGTGCTTGCAGGCTTTGTTGCGGGTCATTCCGGCCGCCTTGCAGTTCATAAGTTCGCCGGCGATCTTGTCTCGCTCCTCTTGGGTGATCATTCGGCCTCGCTTAGCCTTCTGCGCTTCGATGTTCCTGTAGCCGTATGGCGTTTTGACCACCGTTGCGATGCCTGGGCTGTCCTTTCCGATCCCGGTAGGAATTAGCTGCGCCGTACCTCCAGATGCAAAGAAGGCAGCTTTCGCCGCCTCCAGTCCACTTTGCCGCTTTGCGGCTTCAACGAATGCTTGTTCCATATCAGGCACCTTTCGAGCGACTGTCGATGTTGATTTCGTAGATCTCGGCGAGCTCACGAAGAACTGCCCGCGTAATTCCAAGCGCCGCACAGATCTCAGCTTGCGAGCGAGTGCCGGCCAAAGCCTTTATCTGAGCGACCATTGAGGCCCTTCTTTGGCGACGGGCTTCCATCGTCTTGGCGGTGCAGGTCGTGAACTCAATGCCATGCTCGCTGGCGATCCGATTGAGTGAGCGAGTGGACCGGTGCAGCGCCTTAGACGCGGCGAAGATTCCCGCGTCAGTGAACCGGTGAAGGGCTTTGGCGATGACAGGCTCCTCTGCCTTATGGGCGTCCCATCTCATGCTGCGATCCCCAGTACCTGGTTCATGCGATCGTCAAGGATCTCGTAGAAGGTTTTCACCCGTTCCGAGAGCTTGCGGATCATTGCTTCGTCGCGGTAGGCGCGTTTGATGAACAGCGGCATGCCCGGCCAGTAGCAGACAAAGTCGATCCACTCCCGTTCCGACACCCACAAGCCGCCTTGGCATTGAGCGACGTGTTCCTTCGGGATCTCGCCGGACAGAATCACTTCCACCTGAAACTTCGGAAGTTTGGTTTTGATTTCCGTCAGGCCTGTAGGCCCGACAAGCGAATCGGGCGAGTACCCGGCGCCGTGGTTGAGGATGATCGCCACCTGCTTGGTTTCGACTTCCTCACGCTGCTCATAGAGCTTTCGGGCGACACCTTCCAGCTCATGGCCGCGCTCAGTGTGGCGATTCCCCTGGAAAGGATCGGCAGCCTCGCCGGTGATGCGCTCACCGATAAGCGTGTTCATGTAGGTGAAGGCGCCAGCGCCAAAGCCTGATTCGCCTTTCCCGTTGACCAGTAGGCATTCCAGCTCAGAGCAGGTGACGATGCCCAGGCGCAGGTCCAGCCATTCTTGCGATCCCTGCTCAACTTCAGTAATGATTTGCATGATCTACTCCTGAGGGCGACTGGCTGACTTGGTGATGCGGGCCGACACAGCGTCAAACTCGGATTTATAAACATTGGCTGCGCAACCGTATTTGGCGGCAAAGTTCTCTTGCAAAACCGGAGTGCATTTTTTAAGCAGAGCGTCGAGCTGCGCGGCCTGTCCTGCGGTTATTACTGGCTCAGACGGCGGATCCTGAGAGTTGTTGGCGCCATTTCCATCGTCATCTTCGTTTGTCAGAACGACGTTAAAAATCATCATGGTCAGGTAGCGCCGGGCGTAACTGAACGTCGATCCTGCTGCATGTACGCCGGTCTTGTTCACGCTTCCCTTGATGCCCGCCGAATCAATAGGCAGATCAACGTGGTACTGCTTTGTGTGACCAGCCTCGTGCATGCAATCGCACAGGGTCCGGATATGGCCCACGAGCGCGCTGTCGCCAGTCCCGAATGACAACGAGAAGCCGTGCGCGGTGTACACCGGGGATATCTTGCGGTCAATCGACTCAAGCGCTGCATAGGAACTGCTCGTTTGAGCGTTGAACTTGTCGCGGAATACAGGGCCGATTTCAGCTTGGGCCCGAACCATCGCGGCGTTAAAAGCGGCAGCGGCCGTACGGTCGGTGTGCCGTTCATACATCTCCATCATCTTCTGCATTTTGTCCGCATCGAATGCTGGATCAGTCGCCGCACGCTGAATCATCGTCAGCATTGCGGTTGATTCGTTGGTGACCACCGGACTGGTGACCTGCCTGGCCTCTGCTGGCTCGGCGATGGCTACGTTGCTCATGTCGACCTCAGTATTGAATGGAGACAGCTGGGATCAGATTGCTGGCGATCAGCTTTACAGCCAGGCGCGCGCACTCTTCGGTCATGCCGTTTTTCATAAATGCTTCTTTCGCTGATTTGTAGATCGCGCCTTTGTGCGCCTTGTCGGCTTCGCGCTCGCGCTGCTGGCGCAGGATCTCTTCGGCCGCTGCATCTGCACGGCGGCGCTCATCGAGGCGCGCTTGCTCTGCTGCCTGTTCGGCACGTTTCGCCGCAGCTTGGCGCTCCTGCTCGGCACGTTGCTCTGCGGCAATGCGATTCGCCTCCGCCTGCTCGGCCGCAAGTCGAGCCTGTTCGGCCTGCTGCTCAAGCTGGAGGCGCTGTCGCTCGGCCTGTGCCTCTGCTTCGCGGGCAGCTTGCTCGGCGGCACGCTGCGCTGCGGCAGCCTGATCAAGCAACTCTTGCTCGCGGCGGGCGGCGGCTTCTCGTTCGGCCTGTGCACGCTGCTCAGCTTCACGACGGGTACGCTCTTCAGCTTCCCGGGCGATCTGTGCGTCCCGATCGCGCTGAGCCTGTGCTTCAGCTTCGGCGCGCAACCGGATCAATTCGGCCTGTTCGGCTTCGTACCGCGCTCGTTCGGTGTGCAGGGCGCGCAGCTTGATCAGCGTCTGATCTTTCACCTGGGCGGCTTCGGCAAGAAACTCTTCCCAGCTATCGCCGATTTCGAGCAGTTCGAGGTCGGCGATGATGTTGGCCAGGTGGCCGGACTTTGGCGCTATTTCAAAGATGGCGAGATCCTTGATCTGCTGGATCGCGTCGTTGTGCTTGTCGACCCGAGCATCTTCGGCTGCCTGCCAGTCATCCAGAGGCTTCCGCACTTCCTTCTGCCATGCTTCAAGCGTGTCCCACACGCGTTTCCGCTCAGCATCGATCAGCTTGGGGATTTCCTTTTGCTTGGCGGAAATCTCTTTGCCCACTGCTTCAAGCGCCGTTTTCGATTTCGCGATCGAGTGCGCCATTGATGCGTAAGCTTCGCGGCCTTTGCGAGTCTTGAGATCGGGCAGGACCTTCTTGAACTCATCGACCTTTGCGCGCACCTGGTCAAGCCATGGGTCGAGCCCGTTCGGCTTGCTGTAGACGGCGAGGGCGGTTTCTGCCGGTGGCATTGCTGCCAGTTCGGTATTTGCGGACACGGGGAATCCTTTGCCGCGACGTGCGCAGCGCTTGAAGTTGAAAGTCAGGAGGTGATGCGGTCGGCAAGGGCGCTGAGCAGCATCAGGAAGGTGTAAATCGCGAGAACTCGAAACGACCCGCGCCGAATCAGGAGGTGGCGCGCCCGCTGAAGGCTGGTCACCGGAACACGTGGTAGGTGGTGGAGCGCGGCACCTGGCAAGTGCCCTGACCATCGCGAGCGACGCCATAGGCGCCTGCGCCACCGATCAAGATCACAACGAGAATCCAGTAGACGAGATTCATGGCCGAGCCCTCACAGCGATGCGTCCGCCTTTCATGGTCACCGACAGGCGCTGCGGGAGGCTGTCGACCAGATCCTCGCGCTTGCGGCCGATCACCTCATTGAAGGGCAGGCCGAAGCCAAGGATCGCGATGCGGCGTTCGATTTCGTCGAGCTGCTCATCGACCAGCGATTTCACGATTGGGGTAGACATGACGACTCCTTGCGCCTGGCAACAATCTTGTTGAGGCGCCCGCAGTAGTGGTTGAATTCTTCGATGGTGATGCGCTCGTCGGCCATCATTTCGCTGATGGTCTTCTGAATCATCAGCGACCAACTGATCGGCGTTTCTGGGTGCTGCAAGGTCTCCAACTCTTCGCCAATGAGGACGTGCGGACTCAAAACCCACACTCCTGCTCGACGAGATCGCTTTCGCGTTTGGCGTCGCGGTACTCGTTGGCGTGCACGGCAACCAAGTCGGCGGCGAGCGACCGAACGATTTGCAGATCACCGCCGACGGCTTCAACGGCCCAAGTGTGCAGAACCCCGCCGTCTTGGCGCCTGATCAGTTCGATCAGGATTCTCTCGATGTACCGATCTGGGTCTGGGTTCGCAGCCATGTAATCCGCCAGCGCCTCCGGCAAGTGGTCTGCGTTGACCAGTACCTTGTTTCGGCCTACCGGATTCGGCGCTTCCACGTGTTGCCGAGAAAGCAGATCTTCGACCGACTCGGTCAGCCATTCCTGACCTGCCTTCGTATCGAGGAAGTCGTCTTCCGGGATGAGTTTGCGTAGAGCTGACATGGTCGCCTCCAGAGTGGCGGGTGTTGATCCAACAAAACTCGGATGCACTCATCCGCTCCGCTGGTTGCCGTTGGGCGCGGAGGGGAGTGCATTCGGGTGGTGTCGAGGGAGGGTGACTAACTCTGCGCGCCAGCGTCTATCCAGCTCCGCACAAAGAAGTAATAAGGACGTTACGTGGTTCGAAAAGCGATTTTACTGGTGCTGATTGCCAGCCTGAGTGGGTGTATGGCAACCGCCATGCGCATGGACTATGACAAGCACCGGTGCCCCTACATTGGCGTGCGATTCGACTGGTGGTTGGTGGGTACGTCCAAAGGAAAACTGATTCCCTTTTTGCTGATCGACGCGCCGTTTTCTTTGGTGGTCGACACCGTCTTTTTCCCCTTCGAATATCAATACAGCTGCAACCTTTGAGCTATCGGGTGTCCGCATCGGGGTGTGATCTGGCCGGGGCTCAACCGGCATTGGGCGGAAGGGGTAGCCCTGTAGGCGACCGGTTGGCACATCCGCTGCCCGAGACTTAGCCTCAGATCACACCCCGATGCGCTCTCATAGAGAGGATCGGGCAGTTGTAAACTTTGGGTTTACAACTCAGCCGGCGCCCACTGTTTGGCGAGGATTTCATCCAGAAGAATTTCGATCTGGCTGATAGCGCTGTTGTAGGCCCGCTCCCATTCCTTCGGCGCGGTACGGCGCGCCTCCTTGATGCGTTTGATACCTTCGCGAAGCGACTTCTCCGAGATATCCCGGCGCTCCTTGCGGCGCCGCGCCTTCGTGTAGCGCTGCTGTACTGGCGCATCCTTGCCGAGGATCTGACTGATCCGAGACGGCGCTTTGGCAGCCGCTGCGCTTTCCTTCAGAGCATCTTCGAGGCTTGGCCCTTTGCCGACCCTCGCGAGAATCCTGTCGGCTGCGCTCAATTCACTGTCGCTTTCCATCTACTCACCTCGAACAGTCAAGTCTGACTTGTCGGTTGTTTTCCCAATGCACCCGTCACCAGGTGCATCAATGAAAAGGCCCGTCATGCTGCGAACAGGTCTTGCTGGCCGGCCGCAGACTTCAATGGCTTGCGGCTGGCGAACGACTCTTCCAACCAGTACCGCTTGGGAGTGCCAAAGCTGTTCAGATAACCAGGCTGCGACCTGCCGACAGTTGCGTGGGTGTTTAGGTTTTTCCATTCCGAGAACTCAGGCCAAGGAGTTGGGTGGATGTTTTCCGGCCCGCCTACAGCCTGGAAGAAATGGTCTCTGCTCACTTCGATCATGCTCATCGTCTTGCTCCCAGTTGATTTCCAATGCCGCCTCGTCGAAGCGGCATCAGTAAATCTGTGGCGCCGTGACCCGCTACTGGCGTCGGTCACCGGCTTGAATCTGATTTAGTGACCTGTTTTTACAGGGGCAGGCTCCCTGTTTCCTCGCTTTCCACAGTCGAGGGAAACCCATATGCTCCGGCCTCCACAGTCGAAACAAGGAATGTCGTTATGGCGAATTACATGGTGCGGGTTGAGATTTTCAAGGCTGACAGCGAGGAATACGCAGACCTACATAAGGCGCTGGAAGCGCTTGGCCTCAAGAGGACAGTTCAAGGAGATAATGGGGTTCTCAGGATGCCGCCTGGCACCTACTACGGAGCAAGCTCGCTGGGAACCTATGAGCTGAGGGAGAAAGTTAAGACTATTGCCGCCCCCTTCTCCTACCCGGCCGATCCTTCAGTGTTTGTCTCTGAGTCAAGCGACTGGTCTGGCTGGCTTCGACCAGCCTGAGACGAACTACCGCCGCCAGCGGAAGGTCTTCCTTTGGGCATTTCACTTACCCAGTAGGCCAGGTAGTTTGAAGCGATGGCGAAAGCCTCATCAAAAGTGACGCTTTCATCCGTCGCTATCTCCTGAACGATCTGGCGAAACCGTTCGATCTGTTCTTCGTTCATCTCAATCTCCTGCTTTCCGCGTGGTCCTGAGTAGGGCCACCTGGAGAGCATCCGGTCCGCGATGAAGCGAACCGGCTATTCATTGCAGGTACTTCGTCTTGTCTACCTTCACGCCGTCCGGGATGTAGCGATAAAGATCGCTATCGAACCGCCAAGTCTCATCTCCCCATGCAACGTCCGACTTGAAGCCCCAGCTGAAAGCGTGTGCCAGCTTCTTGCATAAGAGCCTCGACTGATCGTCAGTCACGCCCATTTTGCAGCCCGCCTCAAACATGGCTTCCTGCATGTTGATGAAGCTCACGACCGCGAATGCCGCGGGAACCACGATCAACAAAAGCGGCCATTTTGATTTGATGTCGTTCATTTCTTTATCCTCTGGATTTCCAATGCCGCCTCATCGAAGCGGCATCAGTAAATCTGTTCTTCGTGACCCGCTGCTGGCGGCCGTCACTGGCTTGAATCATCTGGCTGTCGGTACGGGATTACTCGCCATCCCGGGAGGCGCATTTAAGTCACTGCTTCGCACTGTGCCGGTAAAGCGCCTCATCTTGGCTCCGGCAGGGAGTACTCACAGCGCAGGTCGGTGACTGCTGAATCCAGATGCATCAGCAGGTCGATCTGGCCCGGTAACCAGATCCGGGCGTGGTTCAGTTCCAGAGCTGACATGGGGATCGAAATTTATGGTTCGCGATGTTCGCCGTTTCCAGCGATGCCTCAAGGGCTGCCCGTTTCCGGGGATCGATCCGCGAATGGTTTGGGTTGTTAAAGAGCGGCGGTCCTGTTGAGGCCCTTCGCAGTGGCTGTGTGTCGCTGCGATGGAGTAAATATGAACTACTGGTTCACATTGCGTCAAGTACCAAAAGTACATAATTTCTGTCCGGTTCATTTTTAGGTTCAGAAATTGGCGGTCGGAATGGGATTTACGCTGAACCCAAGGTTCGCTATGCTCGCGCTCGACTACTGGATGCATGTACAGCATTTGCTAAGGAGGTGTTTATGGCGCGGCAGAGCAAGAAGAACGACTCAGGAATCACACCAATGAACCCGATGGAGCGGCTTGTGCTGCGCGTGTCGTCGATGATCAATCACCCAATCGCCCAGGAGCGGCGTGAGGTGCGGGTACATCGGCTCGATACGGACGGGGAGAAGGAATGGTCGGAGATATTGGGCGCGTTGTCGGAAGCCGACGGCATCAACATGATGTTTCATGATGAGGATGAATCGATAACGCTGCGTTGGGAGCCTTCAGACGATGTTGAGGGTCCTGCAGAGGTCGAGCGAGAGCCCGAGATGGAGGTGGCGCCTTTCTGATCAGCAAAAAAAGCCCGCTAAATGGCGGGCTTCGAGGTTCACGAGAGATTAGCTTTTTGCGTCGCTATTTTTTTCTGAAGGGGTAGGCGAGATGCTTTTTCTAAGGTCGTCGGCCACGGGCTGCGAGAGCCCTTTGTTCTCGCCAAAGGAAGTTTTCACAGCATCATCAGCGACAAGAAACTTCTCAATTTTCCCTTTTGCTTCTTTGGATATATCGATCCTCTTTTGGAGGGCGGCTATCAGATCATCTGAAGCGGCAGCGAACCTTTTGTGCTTCCACTCCCTTTCTGAAGATGATGCTTCGTGGAGCTCCTTGGTCGCCCGATCATATGTTTGTTGGGCGTTACTCTCCTCCACCATAAGGCGAACCCTAGAGGAAGCAAGCCTTGTCATTGCCTTGCACTCGTCAATGAATGCGAGCGCCGTATCTCTATCAGCAGGGCGATATGACCAGTCCATTGAAGCCAGTTTGCCAGCCTCTTTGTCCAGTGATTCCAAGACGCTCGAAGCGCGGTTCGAATACTCAACGAGCGTTATTCCATCCTCATTCCGAGCGGAAAGCTGCCTCTCGAATAAAACCGTTGATGCCTGGATCGCGCTTAATGCCTGGCTGCTTTCTTGGTGGCTTTGGTAAGCGCCCCATCCAAACCAACAACCGACCGCGACCAGGGCCGCGCTAGCGACCGCAGTTATTGAAGCCTTCATCCTTAAGCTCTCCACATGAAAGCCCGCACTTTACCATTCGTGGCCTAGCGCCACCATTATCGGGCGGGATGGGTATGAAGTCCCGTTCAATGGCAGGCTATGGCTCAGGTCAGGGGAGGGCAGAAACAAGAAGCCCTGCGCTGGGTAGGCTTCATGTTATCAAATCGCAGGCAAAGAAAAGCACGCGATGGGGGTTAGCGGGCTTAACGTGTTGCAAGGAGCGCTTTTTACACTACGCATCGATATGTGAAAAATTTGTGAAATTTAATGTCCGCCTCTTTCATCACTGCGATGCAGCTCTTTGGCGTTCTGATGGGGTAGCTGTAGCTTCATTAAATTGGCATTGCCGTCGGGCCAGTGCAGGGTAACAGACGTCGAACTCCCGACTTCGTGGCTACCGATCTTGGTGCGGAGATAACCTAGCTCTCTGCCAACGATGTAGGCCGCAAAGGCTACGCAGGCGCACGCGCTTACTAACGTGGTGTACTTGGCAAGTTTATTCGCATTGAGCTTCATGCGTGACCTGGTCGAATATGAGCACTGATCCTAGCGCGTAACGACAAATACGAGAAGCCCGGCGCTGGGCCGGGCTTAACGAATGTGGTGAAGAACCTTGTCTCTGAAGTTATCAATATCAGCAATGTCCGGCACAAAATCATTCGCTGCCTTGAGCAAGCGTGTGTGATCTTGTTTTGGAAGAGAAGAGAAATCGCTGCAAACGATGATCGAGGTGAATGACTCCCCAACCTGCTTCAGGTGCAGTAGGGTAATTGTGGTGATTCTCGCTTTGTCTTTGCCGTTTACTCCGAAGAGATAAATGGGCCGACCTTGCGACTGTATTCGGTAATCGACCGTGTAGGCCGGGCCATCCGCAATCTTAGGCACATAGTTTTCCTCAAAGCTGTCAGCAGGGAGGATAGATTTCAAGGCTGCCCGCAAATCATCGTAGAACGTCGAACCAAGACGGGAGCGCGACCATAGCGCCATGTCTTCAACGCGCGACAAACCCTGAGTCAGGTCGAACAGACCCCGCACCAGCTTATCCGCTGGAACCTCAATGAAAATTTCACCATCGTCATCGCGCAGCCCGGATTCTGCCAGGATCCCTTGGTAGAACTTTCCTCGCGAGCCAGTTGAGTATTTTGAAATGTCGTTCTCGTAGCTCAGGCGCATCATTGTTGTGCCAGCATCGGACAACCGCCAGCCGCCAGACGTCCTGGCTAGATAAGCAGTGAACTGATCCCCATCGCGCGCGACTAGAGGGAGAGATACCGCCAGCAAATCCCCGCACTCACGCACAGCCACATCTTCGCAGAAGGCTGTGCAGAGTGATTCGCGGATTTCAGTCAGTTCATTCATCAAAAAAACTCAGCTGTGTCGTCATACCCTTGCTTGCCCCGTTCTCGATTGTTGGCGGGACGGGCTTTTGTAGGCCTGAAATATTGCAGTCTTCAATCATTGCCCAAAGCGCGCCCTCAAGATCAGTGTAGGCGTTCGTGGCGACGGCGTAATGCTCTGGCTTTCTGCCAGCAAGCATGTAGCGCTCCGTTGCGCGATGGATGTGCGGAGTGAAATCAATCCGCTCCCCATCCTCAAGCACATTCTGATGAGGATGGCAGCTGCCGTTGTATCGCGCTAGCGTGATCGTATCGCCGGAAGGGTGCTTTAGAAATATCCCGCACGAGAAGCTATGCGCAATCCTGGAGTTCTGTCGCAAGTAAATTTCGAATTCTGCGCCATCATCCGAGACTACATCGTAGTTCTTCTGCTTGCACGACTGCATATCTTTCCAGCGGGCGCCGGGGTTTGATATGGTTTTATTGCAAGTGAGCAGATCATTGATCTGCGCATCAGTAAGGAGCGTGTCTACCACGTCTTCGTCCTTGAGATATGAATGGGATTTTTCGGGTTACTTCCTACTCCGGTTTCGCCCTGGTGATGCGCTGATCCCTAACCTCATCCGCATAACCCGCCAGCCGATCTTCAACAGCCTGGTAGCTCGCTGCAATCTTTAGCAGCTCCTTGGCCTCGTCTTCCTGTCCAGCCTCTGACAGCCGCACGGCAGCCTGCATCAGATCGACGCCTGACCACTTGAGTAGGGCAGCAGCCTCTTTCAGATCGCGGCGCAATTGCTGGCTGGGTTTGGTGACGGGCATGGGCTACACCAGATTCCCATTCCACACGAACAGCACGCGCGCCTGGATGTAGGTCTCGTCGATGAAGATGTCCTCGGCCTTATGCTTCCGGTTATCCGAGATCATCTTGAATTTGTCTTTTCCCTTCATCTGCAGGCGCTTGATGTACTGAAAGCCCTGGTACGAGAAATAATAAATACCGTCGCCGATGAAATCCTTAATGCTGATGTCCACCAGGCACGGGTCGCCATGCTTGATCGTTGGCGTCATCGACTGGCCCCAACCAGTGATCACCTTCAGGTGATAGTGCTCCTTGAACTCAACCCCCATAGAGCGGAGTTGGGAAGGGCTGACGCGCACATCCTGCAGCATCTCCGGGAAATCATGAGCAACCTCGCCGCCGCCAAGCGCTCCGCGCACGTCGTAGTGCGCGATCCACACCTCATCGCCGACCTTGCCAGGCCGATAGGCATCGCTTACCAGCACTTCAACAGTTCCCTCCGCCTCGTTGCCCTCAGCGACAGCCAGCAGCTTCTGGAGGCGGTCTTCGCCCAATGATTTGCCGGCGAGCATTTGGCGGAGCTTGTCAGCGGCAGTCGAGGATTCACCATCAATCCTGTCGACTAGTGGCCCCGGTCCTTCGCCAGAACCATGTTGCAGCCATTCGATCTTGACGCCGAGGTTTTCGGCAATCGTCTGCATTTTTGCTGCGCCAGGTATCGACTCCCCGTTGAGCCATTTGCTGGCAGCCTTTGGGGTGACTTTTGTCATTTCCGCCAAGCGAGCGCCCGCCCCCCATTGATCAATGCCCTTCTCGGCAAGTGATTTTTTGAGGCGGGAGGCAAACGCGGCGCGAATCTCTTCTATTTGAACCATAGGTTCAATATCGCATGGCCTTGCATGTACTTTCAGTTCCGACATAATATGTACTGCAAGTTCATAATTAGCCCGGAGGCCACATGAGCCCGCTTAAAAAATCGATTGATGACGCCGGCGGCGTTCCAGTGGTTGCCCTGGCGTGCGGGAAGTCTCCACGCGCCATTTATAAGTGGCTGACTGCCGATTGCCTGCCGCGTACCGAATACACCGGCGAGACGCGTTACGCGGAAAGGATCGCTGCACTGGCAGAGGCCAATGGCAAGCCTTTCGACGCGTCTTGGCTGCTCCTGGAAGCGAAGCCGAATAAGACCGCCGCCTAACGTCTCTTTGAGCTGAGCGAGATCGTCGCTTGCTCGAAGCCCCGAAGGGCATCCCGACCAAGCTGAGTGCGCAACAGATGTGCCTTCGATTCAAACGTAGGCCAAAGCCTCAGCTGAGAAGACAAGGGCAGGGTGGATGCCAAGGCAGCCATAAAGCAGCAAAGGGCGGTTATCTCGCCTTGCAGTTCGGAATAGTCGGTCATGGATGCGTCCCTGATCAGTTGATGAACAGATCATCGCGTCGTTGATGGCGCAACGCCACGTAACAATTTTTGAGGTGTGACATGCAGGAGTTGATGAGAGCGATCTACGACGTGGTTGACGACCATGGCACCAAAAAGATCGCAGAGGGCGCGGACTTCAAATCCCGAACGTTGCTTTCGCAGAAGGCAAACCCGGACTACGACACCCACCGCATGAACGTGGAAGAGTTGCACCGGATCATGAAGTTCACCCAAGACTTCCGCCCGCTCAAGGCTTGGGCAGAGGCGTTCGGTTTCGACCTGGTCCCGAAGCAGCGGCCGGAAGGGATCAACCTCAACGCCGCTCTGCTTCGACTGCATGCCGACCTTGCCGATGTTACCCGGCTTGCGTTCGACGCGCAGGCTGATGGTCGCGTCTGCTCGGTCGAGAAAACGAGCCTGCTCAAGGAGGCTGAGGAAGTAATCGTCAGCTTGGAAGTGTTCAAGCAGTCCGTGAAGGCAGCCTGAATTTCAGACACAAAAAAGCCGACGTACGAGGTCGGCTTCTTCTACAGCGGTAAACAACTGGAGCAAATCATGCACCAATCCATTCAAACGATCAATACCCCGGCCAGTGTCGCGACACGTTTTCAGAATTCTCATTCCGTGTCGCGTACCAATTATTTCAGCATCGCCCAGGGTGTAACCCGGGTTTTGTCCGCCATCGACACCCCGGCACAAGCCGCCGACGGCTCGCGCGAATACCACCAGGCCGAGGCCATGAAGGCCGCAGAGAAGATCCCTCATCAATTTACAGCTCAAGCCAAGAAGCAGGCGAAGCGCGAATGCCCCGGGCATCTGATCGCGTCCCTTGCGCGTCCTGACGCTGCCACGAAGGCGAAATAGGCATGAGCAACGTATTCCAACTCAACGCAAAAAGCCCCGGGGGGTTTACCCGGATGGACAACGATCTTTATGAGGCCCTGATACGGGCCGACCTATCTGGGCGTGAGCTTCGTGTTGCCCTGGCCATTCACCGGCAAACCGCCGGGTACAATCTCGACAGTGCCCGCATTGCCGCCTCCTACATCGCTGAGATGGCGAACATTCACCGTGAGGACGTATCCCGCATCATCGGCGAACTGCTGCGCCAGCGGGTCATTTACCGCGACGGTGGCAGCAAGGCGCCGATCGGTATTTCCCCTGTTCGCGAGTGGCGAATCGACGCAAAAAACAACCGGAAAACCACCACCCAAAAAGAGCCACAGTGTGGCGTTTCCACCACGTCCTTAGTGGCGTTTCCACCACACAATAAAGACACAAATACAACTACTACCTCTGACGAGGTAGTCGTCGACGCCGAGCGTCAACCGGAAGCGGCGCCGGAAAAAATCTCGAAGGTGAAAACCGACGCATGCCCACACCGGGCCATTGTCGACCTGTATCACGAAATCCTCCCTGAGCTGCCAGCCGTAACCCTGATCAACAAAACCCGCCAGCAGCACCTGCAAGGCCGGTGGCGTGAGCACGAAGCTCATCGCGACCTGGCGTTCTGGCGTGAGTACTTCGAATCCGTGAAAGCCTCGAACTTCCTGATGGGCAAGGTGGAAGGGCGTTTCGGCACCAAACCGTTCCGCGCTTCGTTCGACTGGCTGATCGCCCCCCGCAACTTCGTCAAGGTCGTAGAGGGGAATTACCATGCGTGATCCCTACAGCATCGAGGCCGAACACGGCCTGCTGGGCGCCATGATGCAGCGCGCGGAGCTGATCGACACCTTGAGCGATGACCTGTCGGCCGAGTCGTTCTACTTCCCGGAAAATGCTGACGTGTATCGCGGGATCATGGCGGTTCGTTCAGCCGGGCAGGCGGTGGATTTCCTTTCGGTCGGCAATCACATCGGTTCCATGGCAGACGGTTCGCCAGCCTTCGCCTACTGCGCGGAGATCGTGAAGAACACTCCGAGCGTGGCCAATGCATCCACCTACGCGTGCATCGTTCGTGAGCGCGCAATCAGCCGGGCCCTGTATGAGCTGGGTAGCCAAGCAATGGAGATCGCGCACGGCAACCAAGACACACAGTCGAAAATCGCCGCGATTCAGGCCGCTGCCATGGCGATCGACAGTGGATCGGATGCGGACGAAGTCGTGAGGGCGTCGGACGTTCTGGTCGACCAGCTTGAAGTTTGGCAGGAGCGCCACGACCGCCATGAGAGCGGGCAGACGCTGATCGGCCTGTCCACCGGGTTGAAGGACCTGGACGAACAACTTGGGGGCCTGCAGCCCGAGCAGCTGATCATCGTCGCTGGTCGTCCAGCCATGGGCAAAACCACGTTGGCGATGGGCTTCCTGACCGACGCCACCGTGCGCCAAGGCAAGTCGGGGCTAGTGGTAAGCCTCGAAATGAGCAAGGGCCAACTGATCGACCGCGCGACTGCGTCCGAGGGCAAGATTCCGCTCAACTTGATCAAGAACGGTACAGCCTGCCAGAGCCATGGCGACGCCCTTGGCGTGGCCGTTTCCAAACTCAAAAAAGCAAAGCTGTTCATCGCTGATCGCGCTGGCGCCACGGTGGGCCGAATTCGCTCGCTGGCTCGCCGCCACAAGATGCGCTACGGGCTCGACATTTTGATGATCGACTACCTGCAGCTCATGGAAGGAGAGGGCGGCAACCGTACGGAAGAGGTCAGCAGCATCAGCCGCGGCTGCAAGCTGCTCGCCCGCGAGCTCGGCATACCGGTCGTGTTGCTGAGTCAGCTATCCCGCAAGTGCGAGGAGCGCCCCAACAAACGCCCCGTGCCTTCCGATCTGCGCGAATCCGGCGCGATCGAGCAGGACGCCGACGTGATCCTGTTCGTTTACCGCGACGAGGTTTACCACGAAAACAGCGAGGCCAAGGGCATCGCCGAAATCATCGTGGGCAAGGGTCGTGATGTTGAGACCGGCACCGTCCGCGCCGCGTTTCTCGGCCAATACAACCGATTCGAGAACCTGGCTGCCGGTTGGAGGCCTGAGCCCGTCGAAGCTCAGCCGTCGAAAGTCGCATCTCTCTCCAGTCGCTACGCCAAGAAGGAGCGCATCTGACATGACCATCGACAAACAAAAACTCCAGAAGCTGCTGTGGGCCGAAGCCGCGTCATTCCGTGCCGACTGCGCAGACTGGAAGCGCAACACCGAGGCGCTGCAGGAATTCCTCGGGGAGAAGACCGTGGAGGAGGTGGCGCTGGAGCTGCTGGCCGAGAACGAAGCTCTGCGCAAAGAGCGTGAAGGCAAAGTGCTTGTGCCCGTAGAGCCGTCGGCCGGCCTGCTCATGAGCATGGCTATTCGCAGTGATCACGCTCTCGGCTGCCCAGGCTATTACGACCAGAAAGGGCTTGGTCGGCCGAACAACGGCGTCAGCCACGCCCGCATGCTGGAGTGTGCTCTCGGGGATATGCGCAAGCTGCACGAAGAGGTGGTGGGAGCTGGTTTCTACTCGCCGGAGAAGGAATCGGACTATCTGGCCATGGCCAAGGCGGTGCAGCCATGACACTGGACACAATCGCTTTGTGGCTCGGTTACGGCTCAATGATCGTCGGCGGCTTGGTGCTTATCGCGGCAATGCTCTTTGTGGTCGGCTGCGCACTTGCCGCGCTCGCGAACAAGAGCCTGCGAGCGCTGATCAGGATCTACGACCTGAAAACTCTGCGAGCGACCATGCGGCAGCTTGAGGCTGAAGGGAAGATCAGCAAAAAGACGGGGGTGCAGTCATGACTGACAAGATCAGCGTCAACTGCCAGGCCAAGCTCTCCGAGGCGATCACCAAGCTCAGCACCATGTTCCGCGACAAGAAGTTCGTCGTGGTATCCCTGCGCCCGGGCAAGGACCGCACGCTAGACCAGAACCGGCTGTGGTTCGCGATGTACAAGCGCATCGCGGAAATGACCCAGATCGGCGATGAGGCTGAAGCCCGTCGCTACTGCAAGCTGCACATAGGCGTGCAGATCCTGCTGAACGAAGATGCTGGGTTTCAGGCTGAGTGGTACCGGGTGATGCGGCACCTCCCGTACGAAACCAAGCTCGACATGATGGGCGAGTGCCATTTGTTCGGTCCGGACGGTTTCCCGGTTACCAGTCTGTTCAATCGCTCCCAGGGCATTGCCTACACCGATCGCATTGTCGCGCGCTTCGCACCGCAGGGCGTGTACTTCGATGATTTGCTGAGCCAGGAGGCCGCATGACGATTGAACGGAAGCAGCCCAAGCCGAAGAAATGCAGAGTCGCCACTTGCAGGGCCTCATTCGTCCCGTCGCGGATGGGGCAGGCGGTTTGCAGTCCGGCCTGCGCAATGATCGACGCGCCAAGGCACGCGCCGAAGGCCCGCAAGGCGCTGGCCGACATTGAGCGCAAGAACATCAAGGTCCGCAAGGAGGCCCTGAAAAGTCGCGCCGACCACATGAAGGATTCCGAGAAGGCTTTGCGGGACTATCGACGCACCTACGAGCTGAGCATCGGCAGCGGCTGTATGAGCTGCGGCCTGAGCCAGGAAGAGATCCGCGCAGCCCAGGGCTGGAAGACTGGCGGGGCATTCGACGCAGGTCATTTCCTCGGTAAGGGTGCCCGTCCCGAGCTGCGGCTGGTGCCGAACAACATCTGGTTGCAGTGCAAGAGCTGTAATGCCGGGTCGTCCAAGTACGCCCGAAAGGGCCAAACGGTTTCGCAGGCGTTCCGGGAAGGGCTGATCGCCCGCATCGGTCTGGAGGCTGTTGAGGCGCTGGAGGCCGACCACACGCCGCGCAAGGAAACCATAGAGCAACTGAAAGCCATCACCGCCGAATACCGGGCAAAGACCAGAGAACTCAAGAGGGCTGCAGCATGACCTATCGCAACGTTGTTTCAGCAGTAGTTCGCGCCCTTGCGGCCGAGACCATCAGTTCCGCCGGCGGCTGCGACTTTGAGCCAAAGGTACAGTGCGCCAAGCAGAAGGGGGAGATTGTCGGCAAGCAGGCTGCATTCCTGACTGACTGCTGGGTGTTCGGGCGGCTGCATAAGGCGCTGTCGGCCGAGCACTGGCGCGCCCTGGTGGCGAAGTTCTCCACACACACTGAGCGCAAGCACGCGGCGATTGCTGAGCTGACCCGGGCGATTCGCTCACCGGCGCCGGAACGCTTTCTGCACTGCGCCGTCGTGACCTGGGCGTTACCTCGGCTGCCAGGCGTGGACGGAAAGCGCTCTACCAACGTGCTGCCGGCTGGCTGGTACGAGATGGACAACTGGTCGAACGAGCCGCACCCGATCAAGACCCAAGAGCGGTGGAGGCGGGATATTCGCAAGACGCTGGAGCGCGAAGTGGATGAGGCTTTGGTGTCTGCCCAAGTCCTTTTGGATGCAGAGGGGCTCATTGGTACACAAGCCGCTTGACGATCGCTGAGCCAATGAGCCATTATTAGTCCATCCTGTGATTCGTGCGTGTGTTTAGGAAGCATGTAATTGCAGGATGGATCTGGAGATACGCAATGACCCAGATTCACAGAGTCCCGTATATTGATACATCCTGCCTCCCCAGCATCTGCCAGCGCTCTCGCTGCCTCAAGGATGCTCTCGGGAAAACTAATTACTGCATCGGCCACCAGCCAAAGCCAAAAGCACCGCCACCACCATGGCAGGGCAGGCCGGTCGTTTACGTGGTCGGCATGGAGGGCGAGCCATACGTCAAGATTGGTTATGCGACAGAGCTGAGCTCTCGCATGATTGGTATGCAGGTAGGCTCGCCAAAGCCAATGATTGTGCACTGTGTGTTTCGTGGCAGCCTGCAGGCCGAATCAGCGATGCACCGCGAATTACAAGATCATCATGTGCGCGGGGAGTGGTTTCACATGGATCCAGCAAAGGTGATGTGTGAACGGCTTGCCCAGGATCGAGATGAGCGAATCAGGCTAGGCTTGACTGGGTTGATTTGCGCCTGGAATGAGCAGGGTTATCACTGGGACGCCAAAGGCCTTCCAATGAGCAAGCTCAAGAAAATGCGCATCAACAACGGATTCGAAAAGATTTAGCGCTTCCCATAGTGCACAAGTAACGCGAAACGCACACGCAACCATAAACCCGGCCAAGCGCCGGGTTCTATCTGCCTAAACGAACGTGTTTCCATTGCGCCTTTATTGCCAAAAAAAGTGACATAAGCGCCAACTGAAAATTTCTGAGAACGAATTGATGGCACATTGACTCATAGTGCCGTTGTAAATAAATTGATCCCTTCTTAGAACTTATTGGTCACAAAATGAAGAAAAAAATCCTATCGGTTTTGGTTTTTTGCGCTGTTTGTAACGGCGCTCAAGCTGTAGAACTTTCAGGCGCCCTCGGTGCCACGAGCCAAGGCGGATTGACTGCTCGTGCTGCGCTGGGATTCAATTGGGATAAGGCGTGGTTGGAAAGCCCTACAGGTAAGCTGACAGGATATTGGGACTTGGGGTACACCTATTGGGAGTCGGGGAAAGAGGCTGGTGCTCGCCACTCTCTTTCCTTTGCCCCGGTCTTCGTTTACGAGTTTGGTCAAGGTGACATAAAGCCGTTCATCGAAGCTGGTGTGGGTGTCGCAATGTTTTCGGGCACTAACGCTGGCGACCAGAAATTCGGATCGTCTTTCAACTTCGAAGACCGAATTGGCGCTGGCTTGAAGTTCGGCGATACGCAGAAGGTAGGTGTTCGGGCTACTCACTATTCAAACGCGGGCATCAAAGAACCGAACGATGGCATTGAGTCTTACGCACTTTTCTACAGTCATTCGATTTGATCTGACCAGGAACCCGGCCATCGCGCCGGGTTTTTTTATTGCCTGAGTTTCACTGCAGCCAGGGCAGCCTCACGGAAGACCTGGACACTGATAAGCCGGCAAGTGCAGTGCTACGACAAAACACCGGCAGCCCGCGTACCTCGTCCTCACCATGCTTACGAGGTAGCGCGAGACCGAATCTGCGAGATCGATGCATTAGGGCGTCGACGTAGAGAGGGTCTTTGGCTGACAGCGTGGAAAGACATGCGCACCTGTTCAGGGCCTCAGCATTCGCTGGGGCTTTTCTCGTTATGAGGCACAGCAAATGTCCGGCTCTATCCAATCCAGCAACTACGTGCCGGGCGTTTCCGGCTGGAAATTCAACGAGGTCACCGGCGAGTTCGAGATTCATAGTTCTGACGCATCTGCCAGCGCCGAGCCTCGGCTTATCAGTGTGACTGCGGGCTCTTGGTCGGATTACGACCTCCCGTCCAATGCCGTTGAGTACCACACCTTTATCGGTGCGGAGCTGGATAAGATCCCGGCCGAGTGCCGTGCTAGTGCTGATATCACAACCGAGGATATCTCGTTTGATCGTGACGGCTCGGATGTTCGTACAACGCTGACCTATGAGCGCTTCGAGACTTGCGAAGAGGTCGCGGATCGTATCGAAAAGGCTTCGGTGTCCGCTCAGATGAATGGCTTGGTTGGTGGTGGTTTCAGCATCTTCCATAACGGCCAGATTCGCGTTCGACTTGGAAGTCTTGAAGGGCCAAGCCCTTTCGTTGTCGCCGATGGCAAGGTGTATTTGCGCGATGACCTGGTGAAGGAGGCGTCGATAGCCAAAGCCAAGGTCGCGAGTGAGTGGTCGGTCCGGGTTGAGCTGTCACCGACCGGCCAGCCGTATGCTGCTGGGTTCGGAATCGGCATCGGCATGGCGGGCGAGTTAAAGCCCGACATCATCGTGAAGGCATCCCACATGGAAATCCTGCCTGACGGCCTGGTGAAGATCACCCAGGCACCAAAGCAGGCCTAAAGCCAATCCCTATTCAGGCCTTGACATTGATCGAGGCCTTTTTCTTCTTCGGCTCCACCACACCCATTGCTCCGAGCTGGGAGTGCAGCGGACGCCGGATTTATCAATCTCCCCAAGGGGGAGGCAACCCGGATGCCAAACATGCCTGACAAGCCAGACACATGGGCCAAGATCTGGCTGGCGTTGAGCAATCCGCTAATGGCGGGCGTCATCATGGCCATCACCGTTTGTTTGCTTCGCGTCATCTACGACGGAAAAGAAACCAGCGTGCGCCGGATCATTTTCGAGGCGCTGATTTGCGGATCGCTGAGTCTGGTCGCGTCCAGCGTTATTGAGTGGATGGCCTGGCCTTCAAGCCTATCGATCGCCGCCGGAGGGACTATTGGGTTCCTCGGCGTGACAGCCATTCGCGAGCTGGTGACCCGCTTCCTCGGTCGCAAGGCAGATGCCGCATGAAGGCCTTCGCCGCTGCAATCATCATCGCCCTGGTCGGCCTGCTCCTCATAGGGATTCAGCAGTCGCGCGTCGTCGCCCTTCGCGGGGAGGTGGCATTCGAAGCCAGCGAGAAGAAGAAGGCGGTCGACGCCAACCTCGAAAGCCAGGCCACGATCACCACGCTACGCGCCGAAGCCCAGCGCAACGCCGATTACCAGAAAGACCTGAGCAAGCGGTTGCAGGCCAGCCAGGTCAAAGCCCGAAAGGCGGAGAAGAACTTTGAAGAACTCAAACGCAACAGCAAGCCTGTTCGTGATTGGGCTGCTCAGCCTCTGCCTGACGGCCTGCGCGGCAAAGCCGGCGGTGGTAACAAAGACAGCGGCGGTAAGAGTCGAGCCCCCTGAGCTGGTGCCATGTGAGCGGGTAGCTGATGAAGACCTCGCCGACAACGGCCAGCTGTGGGAGCTGAAGAACCAAGCCATCAACCTGCTCGACACCTGTGCAGACCAGGTGGACGCGCAGATCAAGCGCAGTCAGAGCAAGTAGGTCGCGACACGTTTCGCGAGCGTGCAAATTGTGTCGCGACACTAGCAGTTGGCGATATCAGACTCCGGCCCGACGCATGTCGTGGGCGATATCTCTCAGATGACTGATGAGTAGCTCTACCTGTTCCGATGTCGTCGCGATCGAGTAATCGCCGTGGTTTGCTCGAAGTACTTCGTGATGATCGACCCATAACAGCGAATTCGAGATGTAATCAATGTATTCCTGAGCGTCCATTGACTCCATGGTTGGGATGTCAACAACGTCAACACCTATTTCGATAGTGATTGTTTGTTCCATGCCAGCTCCTTGCGTCAGTTGAGTGTGATTCATGAGCTCCGAGTGCCCGCGGTATCAACCCCAGAGTCTTGATGATAACCAGGCAATCCGACTGAGCGGCGACGGCAGCGATGGCAGCGATGGCGGACGTTGGATGCGCTCAGCAGAAAGGGGCAAGCTAGTCCCGAGTATCGATGAATACAAATGACTTGTTATACGGGCGGAGTCCGCTTCCAGCGCTTTAGTCTGGATCGCGTGGTTTGCTGCGATTTCGCTGAGAGTTGACAAGTACATCTCCTGATCTGGCGTATAGCCACGCTTGAACTTTTAAAATGAGTAGCTGGCACGTCAGAATTTTATCTTCGGCGCCCGCGCGATCCATTCTTAGCAAGCCTCGAGCCATTGGGCTTACCGCTCAGCGCTACAGCCTCATCCCACCGCTTGGAGAACAGGCCGATTGTTAAAGCTAATACCTGGTGTATTGGAGATGGAGCAGTCTCAGCGCTTCCTCATACTGAGTGGGAGGCAGCTTGGCTCTGAGCCGAACCATTATTTCTTGAGCGCTGGCCATTGCGATCCTTGAGTCTTTCCCGGTGCGCTCCGCCCAATTTGATGCGGCCTTCAAAACAGCTTTTTCACCGATGTGCCTGCTCATCAACGTAATTCCTTTTATCGAATAGTTTTAACCATAGCCGAGCGGCGGAGACGCGGAGAAATGAATAGGCCAATGCCTCCGGAGTCGCTGCTCGAACTGTCTGAGCTTTCCAACTTCGGTATCCGGCTGATCCCAGCGCCTGAGGTGTGGGAGTGGCTTCAGACCGAGATCCTCGCCGACACCGGCAGCATCCACAACGAAGACCACGCCCATCTGATCGATGCGGACGTGAGAGTCATGTGGGCGTCTGCCGTCTTCACGAAGAAGGGTCGCACAGTCGTTGGCCAGGCAGAGCAGGTAGCGTTCCGCGCCGGTGGATGGCAGAAGGCCCGGATGGAACAGCAGATGCTGGATTGGTTCGGCGACGTGCCGGCCTACATCATCACCCTGGCCGCCGATTACTGCGCTCAGTGCAGTGACGCTGACTTCTGCGCACTGGTCGAACATGAGCTGTACCACATCGCTCAGGCGACAGATCAGTACGGCGCACCCAAGTTCACCCAGGAAGGACTGCCCAAGCTTGAGATGCGCGGACACGACGTTGAAGAGTTCGTCGGTGTGGTGCGTCGGTATGGGGCGAGCCCTCAAGTGCAAGAGCTTGTGGACGCTGCAAACAATCCTGCCGAGGTGGGGAAATTGAACATTTCGAGGGCCTGCGGAACCTGTCTGCTCAAGTCGGCCTGACTTTGACAGTACTTTGACGGATGCCCACTTATGGCCGCACTCAGAGACGAGGTGAAAGCCTTTGTCGTACAGGCTCTCGCCTGCTTTGACACGCCATCTCAAGTGGTGGCGTCCGTCAAAGAAAGATTCGGGCTCGAAGTTACCCGCCAACAGTGCGAGGCATACGACCCAACCAAGTACGTTGGGCGCAACCTGCACGTGAAGTGGCAGACGCTGTTTAACGACACCCGCAAGAGGTTTCGCGAAGAGACGGCAGAGATCCCGATCGCCAACCGAGCGTATCGACTTCGCACGCTGGGACGCATGGCTGAGAAGGCCGAGAACATGAAGAACATGGCGCTGACTGCCCAGTTGCTGGAGCAGGCAGCCAAAGAAGTGGGCGACGTTTACGTGAATCGTCGCCTCGAACCTGAAAAACCTCTGGGCTCCCAAGCGGACCAGCAGCACGCCGTTGCTGAGTACACCCTGGAGCCTGATGAGAATGTCCCCGCTACCCCGTACCTATGACCCGCCGGTAAAGCTGACGCCGAAGCAGGCGAACATTTACTGCTGGGGCTTCCAGCCTCAGGCGCGCTTCCGCGATGCCGTGTGTGGACGCCGGTTCGGCAAGACGTTCTTGGGCAAAGCTGAGATGCGCCGAGCTGCTCGGCTGGCTGCTGAGTGGGGCGTGAGCGTCGAAGATGAGATCTGGTACGGCGCGCCGACCTTCAAGCAGGCCAAGCGCGTATTCTGGCGACGGCTGAAGCAGGCGATCCCTGAAGCGTGGCGTGCACACCGCCCGAACGAAACGGAATGTTCGATCACGCTCAAGTCTGGCCACGTCATGCGCGTGGTAGGGCTCGACAACTACGACAATCTGCGCGGCTCCGGTCTGTTCTTCGTTCTGGTGGACGAATGGGCGGACTGCCCATGGGAAGCATGGGAAGAAGTCCTCCGCCCGATGCTTTCGACCTGCCAATACTCGATACCTGGCATTGGCATGCGTAAGGGCGGTCACGCGCTACGCATCGGCACGCCCAAGGGATTCAATCACTGCTACGACACGTTCCAAGACGGCCGACCGGGGCATGAGCCTGACCACAAAAGCTGGCTCTACACCTCGCTCGATGGCGGTAACGTGCCGGCTGAGGAGCTGGATGCGGCCCGTCGCAAGATGGACCCTCGAACCTTTCGGCAGGAATACGAGGCCAGCTTTGAGAACTACGCGGGTGTCGTTTATTACACGTTCAATCGTGAAGCAAATCGAACCAGCGAAACGATCAAGCGCGGCGAGGCCTTGCACATCGGCATGGACTTCAACGTCATGAAGATGGCGGCAGTCGTGCACGTCATTCGCGATGACCTGCCACTGGCACTCAGCGAGTTTTCAGATGTACGGGACACGCCTGAGATGATCGAGAAGATCAAGCTCCGCTTTCCTGACCACAGCATTGCGATCTACCCGGACGCCAGCGGCCAGAACACAAGCAGCAAGAGCGCAAGCGAATCTGACCTGTCACTGCTGAAAAAGGCTGGATTTACCGTAGTGGTGGATTCGACCAACCCCGCTGTGAAGGATCGGGTCAACGCCATGTGCGCGATGTTCGCTAATACCTACGGCGAGCATCGATATCTGGTCAACGTCGACCAGTGTCCGAAATACACGCAGTGCCTGGAGCGCCAGATTTACACCGACAAGGGCGAGCCCGATAAGAAGGCCGGCTACGACCACCTGGTGGATGCCCCTGGCTACTTCATTGCCAAGCGGTACCCGATCAAAACACGCACAGGCGGAACACGCCGAATTGGAGGCTTGGCCTGATGCCAGTGCAATCGACAAACCCTGACTACGACGCGCACATCGCCGAGTGGGAAATGATGGACGACGCGCTCGAGGGTGAGTGCGCCGTCAAGCGCAACGAGCGCAACCTGCCAAAGCCGAGCGGCATGGTTGAAGCTGAGAAGCTCGACGGCGCCGGCAACAAGTACCTCTACGAGAACTACACGAACCGGGCTCAGTACGAGCATTGGGTGCGTGACTCTCTCCGGTCGATGATGGGCCTAGTCTCCCGGCTGATTCCGGAGATCGAGCTGCCCACCGGCCTGAAGGGGATAGAGGACAATGCCACGTCTGACGGCTTCGGCCTGAAGCAACTGTTCTTCCGCATGGTGCGCCAGGCTATTTCACACGGCCGCGTCCCGCTGGTGGTGAACATCGACGATAGCGGCGAGCCGTATTTTTCGACGTACGCCACGCGCAACGCGATCAACTGGGACACGGCTGATCAAGGCGGTCGCCAAGACTTGGTCCTTTCGGTGTTCCGGGAGTTCCGCAAGAAGGGCGGTGATCGCTACAGCCATGACTGCGACACGGTGTTCCGTGAGTTCTTCATGCAAGGCGAGACCTGTTACACCGCTGTACGGAACGAAGGTGGTCAGATCGTCGAGGAGGAGAAGCCACTGGGCTCCACTGGCACCGACAACCGACTGGTCAAAGGCCTTTCCTACTTGCCGGTGATCTATTGCGGCTCGACCGACAACTCGCCGGAAGTGGACGAGGTGCCGTTGCTCACAATGGCGCGGGCTGCTTTGAAGTCTTACCAGTTGAGCGCTGACTACTTCACTGCGCTACACCAGACCAGCCATCCGCAACCATGGGTGTCTGGCCTTGATGATTCTGTAGAGCTGAGCGTGACGGGGCCATCTGCGGCGTGGGATCTGGGTCCATCTGGCCAATGTGGCTATCTGGAGTTTCAAGGCGCCGGAATTGAAGCCGTCCGCAAGGCGATGGATGACCAGAAGAACGCCGCCCTTGAAGCCGGCGCCAAGGTCATGGACATCGGCGGCACAGAATCGGGCGAGGCGCGCAAAACACGCCAGAACGACCAACACGCCACGTTGCACAGCATTGTCGTCACGGTGGCAGAGGCAGTGGAGCAGGGTCTGCGGTACGCGGCTGAGTGGAAGGGCTACGACCCCAAGCAGGTCAAGTTCAAGGTGAACCCTGAGTTCGTGACCCCAGTGGTCGATGCCCAGGTGCTTGCCGAGCTGCTCAAGGGCGTGATGGCTGGCACGATCAGCGCCGACACTTACTGGCAGTACCTCACCACCGGCAAGTTGCCGGATCGCCCATACGAAGACGAAGCCGACCTGATCAGCGATGAGCGCGAGTCGGCCGGCATCAACTTGGACAAAGACGATGCCAACGACAAACCTGGCGCAGGCGGACAGCCAACTGCTGGAGCAGACGACGCGCCACTCGGTAATGCTGGAGCGGCTTAAAGCCGGCGAGGTCAAGAAGTTCGAGAAGTACCTGCGCCAGATCGACACACTTGTGCGGGTGCAGTTGACGCGCAAGGAGCTGACTACCTACAGCCGGGACCGCCTTGAGCAGTTCCTGGCCCGAGTGGATGGCAAGCTGCTCGAGATCTACAAGGCCTACGGTGATCTGGTGCAGGCCGATCTGGTCGATATCGCGCTGTACGAATCGACCTTTGAAGCCAACAGCCTGAGCAATGCGCTGTCCATCGACGCAGTGGTGCCGAGCAATACAGTGGTCCGCGCGGCAGTGTTTTCCTATCCGCTGCAGGTGAAAGGCATCGACGGCGGCAAGCTGCTGAAAAGTTTCGTCAGCGGCTGGACGCGCGCCGAGACGATGCGTGTCACAAACACCATCCGCCTCGGTTTCGGTCAGGGCCAAACCAACGCCCAGATCATTCAGTCGATTCGCGGCACCGCAGCTCAGAACTTCACGGATGGAGTGTTGGCGGTGAGCAATCGCAATGCCGCATCAGTGGTGCAGACGGCAATCCAGCATGTGGCCACGACAGCACGAATGGAGACGCTGAAAGCCAACAGCGACGTGGTGCTGGGTTATCGTTGGGTATCGACGCTCGATCGCAAGACTTCGCAGCAGTGCAAGGGCTTGGATGGCATGCGCTTCGACCTTGGAAAAGGTCCGCTGCCCCCGGCGCACATCAACTGCCGGTCGACCACGGTGCCGACCACCAGGCTTTCGGAGACGTTTGCCAAGGACGCCACGCGCGCTTCGGTGGGAGACAATGGCGGTGCGCAGGTCGATGCCAGCCTGAACTATTACGAGTGGCTGGCAACGCAGCCGGCGAGCTTTCAGGATCATGCGCTCGGGCCTGTGCGAGCCAGGTTGTTCCGCGATGGGGGGCTGACACCGGAGAAGTTCGCCAAGCTGCAGCTCGACAAGTCGTTCAAGCCGCTGACGCTGGCGCAGCTTAAGGCGGCCGAGCCTGACATGTTCATCCGCGCAGGCGTTACACTCGGCGCTCCACCGGGTTGAGATAGCCGATGCAGATCATCGTTGAAGACGGAAAGGGCAGGCCAGACGCGAATAGCTTCGTGCCGCTGGAGAAGCTGACCTTCTACCGCGACTACTACGGGTTCCGGATACCGGAAGCAGTGGCCGAGCAGGTCGAACTGCTGCTGCGCGCAGCGGCCGACATCAATGGTCGGCAGTGGAAGGGGCGCAAGGCCAATGCTGATCAGGCAATGGCCTGGCCTCGGCGTGACTGCAAGATCGAGTACCAGACGCTGTCCGAGACTTTCGTGCCCTTTGAAATTGAATGGGGTCAAGTACGGCTGGCTGTTGAGTTGTATGCCGACGAGCAGGGCTTTCGGATCGAAGAGCCGACGCATTGCACAGAGCCAAACGGGCGACGAACTCGGCTCAATCGCGATACACCGGGTCTTCGTATGCGCCCGCCGCCATATGCTGCAAGCAGGACGCAGTTCTCCGATTACCTGATTATGCGCGGGCTGTTTCTAGTGCAGTGCAATTAGTAGTTGATGGTTACTGAGGTGGCTCCGCGCGCTTTGAGCTCTTGGATGATCTGCTCTACCGTCGCCTCACCAAGCCAAAAATTTTCGATTGGTAGTGTCGTACTGCGTTCCAGTGGAGCGCCAGTTCCTGACAGAAGCTCGTTGAGTTTCTGCCATGTCGAGTCGCGCGGTGCGCAAAAGCAGGAGTGATCTTTGTTTTCGTACCGGGATGGCATTGCTGGGTTAATACCAATAGCTTTTGCAACCTCAGTATAGGAAAGACCTTTTGCTTCACGAGCAGCCTTTAAAGCCTCTGGAAATCGCTTGTTAGTAGGATTTGGAAGCATCTTATGTTCTCCGGTAAGTGTGTTCGCACAGTGATAATACAATACTAATACAGTATTGCAATACTGAATCGTTGATAATATTGCGCCTCGGCCATGCCGGGGCTTTTTTATGCCTGCAAAGCGGGCCGACCAAACCCAAGGGGTGCACCAAGTGGCAGACGAAAACCAGATTGATCTTGAAGACCCGGCAGTTCAGACCGCCATTGCTGCAGCTGTTGAGGCTGCGACCTTGGGCCTCAAGAACAAAAACACCGAGCTGCTTGGCTCGCTCCGGAGTACCAAAACTGAGCTGGACGGTTTCAAGTCACAGTTCGAAGGTTTGGATATCGCGGCCGTGAAAGGACTGCTGACCAAGGTTGGTCAGGACGAAGAAACCAAGCTGATTGCCGAAGGCAAGCTGGACGAGGTCATCACCCGCCGTACCGAGCGCCTGCGCACCGACTATGACACCAAGCTCGCGGCCGAAAAGGCCCGCGCGGACAAGGCCGAGCAATTTGCTGCCAAGTACAGCGACAAGGTTCTGGCTGATTCCATCCGTGCCGCCGCCCTCAAGGCCGGCGCGCTACCCGAGGCTGCCGAGGACATCATCCTGCGCGCCCGGGGCACTTTCAAACTCAGTGAAGACGGTGAGGCAATTGCCACCGACCGTGACGGCGAGGTCGTTTACGGGAAGGACGGGAAAACCCCGCTGTCGCCGCTCGAATGGGCGGAGTCGCTGCGTGAATCAGCAACACACCTGTGGCCAAGGGCTCAGGGTGCCGGTCCGACCGGCGATCAAGGTGGCAAGGCCACGAAAAAATGGGGCGAGTACACGGAAACCGAGCGCGCTGCGATCGCCCGCGACAACCCCGAGCTGTTCAAGAAAATCCAGGCCACCAAAGGAACCTAATTCATGGCAACTACCCAACTGACCGACATCTTCGTCGGTGACTACTACGCCTCGCTGGAGCCGGTAAATAGCCCGGAAAAGACCGCTGTCTACGAGTCGGGCATCGTTACCCGCTCACCTGTCCTGGACGCTATCGCTTCCGGCAGCCAAGGCACCGCCGAGATCAGCTACTGGCAGGATCTCAATGCTGATGAAGCCCCGAACATCAGCAACGATGACCCGAACGACCAGGGCGAAGTCGGCAAGGTTACTCAGGACAGCATGCGTGCTCGCGTCCTGTACCTCAACAAAGGCTATGGCGTAGCCGACCTGACCGCCGAACTGGCGAACAGCGAGCCCCAGCAGCAGATCCGCAACCGCTTCGGCACCTACTGGACTCGCCAGTGGCAGCGTTACGCTCTCGGTGCAGCGCGCGGCATCATCGCCTCGAACATTGCCAACAACGGCGGTGACATGGTCATCGACGCGGGCGCGGCCATCAGCGCGAACGCGTTTCAGGATGCCGCGTTTACCGCCGGCGATGCGGCCGACCAGTTCGGCGCGATCGGCGTGCACTCGGTGGTGATGAACCAGATGGTCAAGCAGGACCTCATCGAGTATCTGCGCGACTCCGACGGCAAGATCATCCTGGCTACCTACCTGGGTAAGCCGGTGTTCATGGACGATGGCCTGGTGTACGGCGCTGGCAAGTACCTTTCGGTGTTCTTCGGTCAAGGCGCGTTCGGCTATGGCGAAGGCACGCCGAAGGTGCCGGTGGAGATCGAGCGCAAGCCGGGCGGAGGTAATGGCGGCGGTGCTGAGGTGCTGTGGGAGCGGAAGACCTACATCCTCCAGCCTGCTGGTTTCAGCTGGAAAGGCTCCGAGGCTCAGAACCTCAGCCCAACCGCGACCCAGTATGCCGCTGCCGCGAACTGGGAACGCGTGTTCAGCCGCAAGCAGGTCCCATTCGCCGCCGTCATCAGCGGTACTACCACGCCGTAATCCGGCCTTCACTTACCCTGGCGTCCGCGAGGGCGCCGGGCTGCATTGAGGTGACTCATGAAAGTTATCTACACGGACAAACCGGGCAAAGAGCGCGGCGTGTGCTACCGCCTGCTTAGTGAATTCTTCGGTGTTATTGGCACCGCCACTGAGGTGGTCATCGAGGGTGATGCGCCTGGAATTTACGATGCATACGAAGCGGCGGGCGTCAAAGTTTCGGAGGGCAAGGAGCCAGAAAGCACCGAAACCGACCCTCTGAAAATGAAGGTGCCGGAGCTGAAAGAATGGCTGACCGAGAAGGGCATTGCCTTTGACCCGTCCGCCAAGAAAGAAGACCTGCAGGCCCTGGTGCCAGCGGAATAAGGACAAGCACATGACTGACTTCATCACCGTTGCCGACGTTGACGCTTCGCTGGGTCCTGGCTGGGCCGGCACTGGTGATCCGGTCCTTGCTGTGACCATGGCCAACGCCTGGCTCACGGCCAAGATCAAGCGGGTTGTTCCTGATCCGGTTCCGACCGAGATCAAAACAGCCGGCGCCCAGGTCGCCAAGGAGGCAGCGGCGGGCAAGTTGTACACGGCAACGCAGAAGGAAGTGCAGAGCAAGATGGTTTCGGCTCAGTCCGGCACATCCGTGAGCAAGACCTACGTGGCCGGATCTACCGATCAGTCGGCGGGTGTGAACTTCGCCCTGGCGCTGCTGGAGCCTTGGATCAAGCGCTCCGGCGTGATGATGCTGAAAAGGATCTGATCATGAGTATTCGCGGGGAGATTCAGGCCGAAATGGCTGAGGCGTTCGACGATCCTGACGGCCTCGCTGACGCGGTCAAGCCGGTGACCGGTGTGCGTAAGGTCGCGGGCGAGTATGACCCCGACCTGGGCGGCGAGACGCCGGAGACCACCATCACTTACATGGGGCGCGGCGTCTTGGGCAGCTACCTGTCCAAGGAAATCGACGGCTCACTGATCCAAACCACCGACAAGAAGCTACTGGTGCTGCAAAACGAGCTGTTCGTTTCGGAGGCGGGCTTGCCAACAACTGCGCCGGCCGAGCCCGCCATCGGCGATATCGTCAACGGGTTGCGGGTGATGAACGTGTCTGCGGACCCTGCCGATGCAACGTGGACGGCACAGCTGAGGAAATGATGTGGCGAGCAAATATGCGAGCATGAACGGCAGCTTCGCCGAGAGCATCCGCGACTTCGCCGAGCGAGCGAAGGGCGGAATCGACGCAACCATCCGCGAGATCGTGATCGAGATCGGCAGCAGCGTTATCCGCATGTCACCGGTGGGAAATCCTGAAATCTGGGCAGCGAACGTTGCTCACCGCCAGACCAACACCCGCGCAGCCGACGACTACGACTTCAAGGTCGCGGTGCGCAACACGATCATCAACCTCAACGAATCGAACTTCACGAAGGCCGGCAAGCTCCGGCGGGGTGTTAAGTATGCCAAGCCTCTGACGAAGACCGAGCGCGACCAGAATTTCAATGTGAATGGCCTGGTGGCAGGCAAGGATTACGTCGGCGGGCGGTTTCGTGGGAACTGGCAGCTTTCCATTGGCACGCCGGCGGAGGGCACGCTTGATCAAGTGGATCCCGCAGGCAGCGTGACTTTGGCCAAATTGCGCCTTCAGGTCCAGGCACTCACCGCGGGCGAGACTGCCTACATCGTGAATAACCTGCCATATGCGGTGCCACTAGAGTACGGCCACTCCAAGCAGGCACCGGGCGGCATGGTGCGCGTCACCCTGGCCCGTTTTCAGCAGATCGTAGACGAAGCCACAAGGAACAACCGGGTATGAGCCACGCCATTATTGCCTCGATCTACGAGGCCAAGCTCATTGCCTGGAGCAAGGCCCGGTCGGAGCCGATCAAGGTTGTGTTCGAAAACGTCCAATACGACCCGGCCGACGGCGAAACCTATCTGCGGGCGTTCTTGCTGCCGGGCGATACCGCGAGCGGCACGCTCGCCGGCGACCACCGCGCATTCATCGGCGTCTACCAGGTCAACATTGTGGCGCCGGCGGGCACCGGCAAGGCGAAGACCAACCCGCTTGTGGCGGAGCTGACCATGCTGTTCCCGCTTTATGCGCGAGACAAAAAAGCAGGCCTCACCGTTGTGACGATGTCGCCAGTTGACCCTGGCCCAGGCATTTCTGATCCACCCACATACACTGTGCCGGTGTCGTTCGAGTATCGAGCTGACATCGCCACTTGAATACGCCCGTTGGGCATACCCCGAAACCCGCCTCTGTGCGGGTTTTATCATTTCTGCACAGAGGAAACAAACATGGGCTTTCGACTCCCCAACGGCGCCACCCTTCAAATTGCTGCGGCGTATGGCGCTGCCATTCCGGTAACCGCACTGAGCAACGCCAATCCTGCCGTAGCGACGGCAGCGGCGCACGGCCTCAGCGATGGCGACATCCTCGCCGTGACGTCGGGCTGGACTCGCCTCAATGACCGTGCAGCGCGTGTCTCGGACAGCCTGACCGGTTCTTTCGCACTGGAAAACATCAACACCACCAACTTGCAGCCATACCCGGCTGGCTCCGGCGTCGGATCGGTGCGCGAGGTGACCGGCTTCGTCGAGATCTCCCAAATCACCGACGTGACCACCAGCGGCGGCGATCAGCAGTTCCTGACGTTCGGCTTTCTGGCTGACGATGACGACCGCCAGATCCCGACCACGAAGAACCCGATCAGCATGTCGGTGACGGTTGCAGATGACCCGGCTCTGCCGTACGTGCCTGTGGTTGAGGCTGCTGACGAGGACAAGGTCACCCGCGTATTGCGCCTGAACCTGCCGAATGGCGACGTCATTCTGTACAACGCCTACGTGACCATAACCTCGACCCCCGCACTGTCCCGCAACAATCTGATGACCCGCGTTATCAGCCTGTCGCTGGCTGGTCGTCCAACCCGCTATTCTGCGGTGGTGTAAGCCATGGCCAAATTCAAGATTGCCCAGAATCCAACCTTCAAAGCCGACGTGGATATTCCCCGTGTCGGCGGTACCACGATCAAAGTGCCGTTTGAGTTCAAGTATCGCGATCGCAAGGAGCTCGCAAAGCTTTTCGCGGGCTGGCAGGAAAGCGCGAAGGAAGACCAGGAGCGCTTCAAGGCCAAGGGGGACGAACTCACTTTGATCGAGATCACCGACTCTCACGTCGAGCGGCAGATCGAGCAGGTCACCCAATTGGTCATGGGCTGGGGCTTTGAAGACAAATTGAGCCCCGAATCGATTCGCGCCTTGGTGGAAACCTCGGCCGGCGCCGGTGACGCGATTGTGGATGCTTACCAAAAGGCATTCTCGGCGGCCCGACTGGGAAACTGACGAAGGTCGCCCGCCTGATGTACGAGCCTGGTCCTTCTGAGGCGGATCTGGCGGCGTTCGGCTTGTCCATCTCTGACATTCCCGAGGAAGAGTGCGAAGTGTTGGCCGAAAACTGGCCGGCCTTCGTGCTCTTCAACGCCATGTCCACTCAGTGGCGCACCGGCATGGGCGGGGCTACCGGCCTTGATTACACAGCTCTTCGAGACGTCTCCGACTTTGTCGGCACCTCCAGAAAACAACTCAGAGAGATTTTCCCAGACCTTCAAGCAATGGAGGTCGAGGCCCTGCTCGTCATGAGCGAATCGAAGTAATGGAGCACTCATGTCGGGCACAATCGCGCAATTAGGCATCGAGGTAAATTCGGGCGATGCCGTCCAGGCCGCGACGGATCTGGACCGCCTGACTCAGGCTGGCACCAAAGCCGAGAAAGCGGCCGAGGGAGTGGCCGCTGGCTTCGACAAAGCGGCGACTGCGTCCACTGGACTGGCTACGGCCGAAGGCAAGCTATCCGAATCCACCGAAGACGCTATGAAACGCCTCACGGCCATGGCCAAGGCGTCGCTTGATTCGAGCGAGTACTACCAGACCCTCACGACCAGCGTAAATACCAACGCGGCGGCGCTAGAGAATTCCAGTTCCTCGGTGAGCAGCTTGGCCGCGCTACAGCGGCGACTGCAGGCTGAGTCGGATGCGCTGGTCGGCACCACTGACCGGCAGGCCGAAGCAGCGAAGAAGGCGGCAGCAGCGACAGGTGTTCAGGCTGAAGGGCTTCAGGCTCTGCTGGCCAAGATCAATCCGGCCATTGCCGCGCTCGACAAGCTCGATCAGCAGCAGGCGCAGTTGCAGAAGTACAAGGCTGCTGGGCTAATTGATGCTGACACGTTTCGGGAGTACTCCGCCCGTATCGATGCCTCCCGGCAGAAGTTGGGCGACTTTGATGAAGGTCTGAAAAAAACCGGTGCCAGCTCGAAACAGACCGAAACGGCGCTGCGGCAGCTTCCTTCGCAGTTTACGGACATTTTCACCAGCCTGGCCGGCGGTCAGAATCCGCTGATGGTATTGATCCAGCAGGGCGGCCAGATCAAGGACTCGTTCGGCGGTATCGGTGAAACCTTCGATGTATTGAAGGACAAATTTCGCTCGCTGTTCACTGGCGGCGCCGGAGCTGCGGTGCTGGGGGAGTCTCTCGCAGGCATCGCGACCAACGCCAAGGGTGTCGCAGAGAATGCGAGCGAGGCGGGCGAAAGCCTTTCTGATTTAGCCGAAAGCTCGAACACTGCCGCGGAGGCCGCAGAGAACGCGCAAAAGGCTGTTGGCGCTATTGGTCCAGCGGTCAGTGGTGTGACGTTTAGTGTCGCGGGGATGGCACTAGCTGTGGTCGCAGCAGCTGCTGCACTGGGTACACTGATCTACGGCTACAGTCAGGGCAGCAAAGAGGCTGATGAATACAATAAGGCGCTGATCCTGACCGGCAATGCCGCCGGCACATCTGCCGACCAATTGGCTGATTTGGCGCAACAGGTGAGCGCGACAAACGGCACCACCAGCGAGGCTGCTGCGTCTCTTGCAAAGCTGGCTGCGAGTGGTGTGATTGCGGGTGGCAGCTTCAAGGACATCGCTGATGCGGCGGCAGCCATGGAGGACGCGACCGGTAAATCGGTCGACGCAACCATCGCAGAGTTCGTCAAGATCGCCAAGGATCCGGTAGCTGCTGCGAAAGAGCTGAACGATCAATACCATTTCTTGACTGCCTCGGTTTACTCGCAAATTGTCGCGCTCAAGGAGCAGGGCGACACGATTGGTGCGGCGAAACTGCTGACGGACACTTACGCCGAAACAGTGAAAGGGCGATCTGGGGAAATCACTCAGAACCTTGGAACTATCGAAAAAGCATGGAAAGGCATCACGGATGAAGCCAAGAAATCACTAGATGCGATCAAAAATATCGGTCGCGACGAAGGCCCAGCCAAACGGATTGCCGAACTAACGCAGAGTGTGGCTTTTGCACAAAGCGCGCTCAAGGCGGACCCTGATGACACTGACGCCAAAAAGAAGCTTGATGAATCAAAGCTAGAGCTTGATTTCCTCGTCAAGCAGCGTGACACGCAGGATGCAATAAACAAGGCTCAGGCTCTCTACCAGCAAACCCAGGACAAGGGCCAGGACTCTCAGCGAAAATTCGATGCGCGCGAAAAGTCTTTTCGGACGAACAAGCAAAAGCGTGACGATGAGTTAAAGGAGCTTGAACAAGAGCAGGCTGCAATCCGCAAAGCCAATCCGAATGACCCTCGTCTTGCTCAAGACCGGGTTGATTTGCAGCGCGCGAACATCAACTCCAAATACAAGGACCCTAAAGCATCATCGACCGGCGCTGTCGACCTCACCGGCTATAACAACGCCCAAAACGCGCTCAAGGAAATACAGGCCGAATACGCGAACACCCAGAAACAACTGGATGCCGCACAGAAGGCCGGGCTGATCTCGCAGCAGGAATATCTGCTGAAGCGCGAAGCGTTGATCGGCAACGAGAGGGACGAGGTCACGACGGCTTATGAGGCTGAGATTGCGGCGCTTGAAGCGGCGAAGGCCAAGGCCAGCACCACGGCCGAGCAGCGTATTCAGATCGACCAGAAAATCGAAGATGCGCGCGCGGATATGGTCCGGGCACAAAAGGCGGCGGACAGCGAACTGGATGTGCTGGCGAAGAACGAACAAGGCCGGCTCAGGAAGCAGGAGCAGGCGGTTCAAACCTACACCAACGCATTGCAGCAGCAAGTTGATACCTTGCGCGAACAAGGCCAGCGTGCCGCTGCGGGACTTGGCCAGGGAGACCGGCAGCGAGGCCTGACGGATCAGCAGAACGCCATCGACGACCGCTTCAACTCGCAGAAGCTCGATCTGGCCAACCAGTATGGCGACGGCTCGCGCGGCATGAGCCTCGACGAGTACACCCAAAAACTGGCGGCGCTCAAAGCCACGCAGAAGGATCTGCACGACACGGTTCAAGCCAACTACGACGAGATGACGGCAGCCCAGGGCGACTGGAGCGCGGGCGCATCGTCGGCGTGGCAGAACTACCTGGAGTCCGCCCGCGACGTTGCCGGGCAGACCAAAAGTCTGTTCACCAACGCCTTCAGCTCAATGGAAGACGCGGTCGTAAACTTCGCAATCACCGGCAAGGGATCGTTTTCGGATTTCACCAAGTCGATCTTGGCGGACATGGCGCGGATCGCGACCCGTCAGGCCAGCTCTGCGTTGCTGAGCAGCCTCGTCGGTGCTGCCACCAGTTACTTCACTGGCGGAGGCGGCGGTAACGGGCTGGCGGCAGGATCTGCCGGCGCGACGTCGTCGAACCTCGGCGCCTCACAGGCGGGCTATTCGTCGGCCTATTTGCAGGCTGATGGCGGAGCTTGGGCGAATGGTGTGCAGATGTTCGCCAACGGCGGCGCCTTCACTAACTCCATCGTAAGCAAGCCGACAGCCTTTGGTATGGCTGGTGGCGGGCTTGGGGTGATGGGCGAGGCAGGGGAGGAGGCAATCATGCCGCTGACCCGAACCGCTGGCGGGCAGCTTGGCGTTCGCGCAATCAGTGGCGGCGGAAGTGGTGGTGGCAACGTTTACAACTTCCCTGTCGCGGTATCGGTGCAAACCCAAGGCGGTGGCGGCGCGGCCAGCACGGAAGACACAACACAGCTTGGCAAGGGCATTCAGCAGGCAGCGAAAGTCGAAGCTGAAACCGCGATCGCCCGAGCGCTGCAACCCGGCGGCTCAATCTGGAAACTCACGAACGGGAGGGGCTGATGGCCATCGAGACATTCACCTGGCCGACCCAGCACGGTGACGCGCCCGAGATCTTGTATCGGGTGCGCACCGCGCAGTTCGGCGACGGCTACAAACAGGAAGTTGGCGACGGCCCGAACAACAAGGAAGACGCGTACCCGATCACCTACAGCGGACCTCAGGCCAAGGTGCTGGAAATCATGTCGTTCCTTGATCGGCACGCGGGCGCTAAAGCCTTCCTGTGGACCACGCCACTGGGCCAGCTTGGCCGGTTTACCTGCAAGAACCCCGTACCCACTCCGGTGGGCGGCGGCGTTTTCAAACTCACCGCCACGTTCGAGCGGGCATTTCATCCATAAGGGGCAACCATGCCGCTGATCAGTGACATCCAGGTGCTTGAGCCTGGCAGCGAAGTGCTGCTCTTTGAATTGGACGGCACGGAGTACGGCGCGGACGTGTTGCGCTTCCACGGGCACGCGATACCGCACACACCGGCCGAGTTGATTGCCGCCGGCGCCGATGCCGACCAGTTGCCGGCGAAGGCGATCTACTGGCAGGGAAACGAGTACAGCGCCTGGCCAATGCAGATCGACGGCATCGAGGCGAACGGCGACGGCACGGCGGTTCGGCCGACACTGTCCGTCGGCAACGTCAACGGGCGTATCACCGCGCTCTGTCTGGCGTTCGAGGATCTCCTCGAGTTCAAGCTGACGATGCGGCACACGCTCGGCAGCTACCTCGACGCGGCGAACTTTCCGGCAGGCAACCCAACAGCTGACCCAACCCAAGAAACGATCGAGGTCTGGTACATCGACCAGAAGACGAACGAGGACGGGGAGACGGTCAGTTGGGAGCTGGCCAGCCCGGGAGACGTCGGCAATGAGTCAATCGGCCGGCAGGCTACGACGCTTTGCCACTGGTGTCTCACCGGCGGCTATCGCGGGCCGAACTGCGGCTACACCGGCCCGTACGTCACGAAGGACGGCGTCGTTACCGACAACCCGGAACTTGACGAGTGTGACGCCACGCTTGGCAAGGGCTGCATTCCGCGCTTCGGCGAGGGTAACCCGCTGCCGTTTGGCGGCTTCCCGGCTGTTTCCCTGATCGCACGGAGCTGACATGCGAAAGCACATCTTGAATGCGATCCAGGCGCACGCGGCGGCCGAGTACCCGAAAGAGTGCTGCGGGCTTTTGCTGGCGATCGGTCGAAAGCAGCAATACTTCCCCTGCAGCAACATCTCGACCGAGCCGAACGAAGAGTTTCGAATCGATCCAGAGCAATACGCCGCAGCCGAAGACGTCGGCGAGGTGATCGGCGTCGTGCACTCGCATCCTGACGCTACCAGCCGCCCTTCACCGCGCGATCTTGCCATGTGCGAGGCGACCGCGCTGCCATGGCACATACTCAGTTGGCCGGAAGGCGACCTGCGCACCATTGTTCCCAACGGCGAAGTACCGCTGCTGAAACGGCCGTTCGTGCACGGCGCTTGGGACTGCTGGCAGGTCTGCGCCGATTGGTACAAGCGCGAGTGGGGGCTGGAGTTCGAAGCCTTCAAGCGCGCCGATGGCTGGTGGGAGAGCAAGGACAACACCAGCCTGTACGAGGCGAACTACGAGGCCGCCGGCTTCTATCGGGTCGACCAACCCCAGCGCGGCGACATGATCGTGATGGAAGTGGGGCGGACGGTTTATCCGAACCACGCTGGCATATTCCTCGGCGCTGATCCAGCTCTGCCTGGTGAAGATGCCGCCACGTTTGGCCCCGGCCCGTTCCTGCTGCACCACCTGTACGGCAGGCCGTCAGAGGTCATTGTCTTTGGCGGGCCTTGGCTCGACCGGACACGCTTGATTCTTAGGCACAGAGACGCAATAAAACCCAATTGACGCGGCGCGGCCGCTGGAGACGACATGGGAAGGACAGTTGAAATAGTGCACTACAAAGTGGAGAAGTTCACTTTGACGCAGAGCGAACTTATTGCTGCTTTGAAGGAAAAGTACGGAGATGATTCCGCGTTCGAAGAGGGGCGATTAATCTCGGTTTTCTGCTCGACGATGTTTCCGGCGGGACCGGAGGGGCGAGATACTGAAATCTCCTTTGAGACGAGGCTGGGTGAAGCGGCAGGGGCCGCTCCAGCCTGAGGACACTATTTGTCCTCGAGTTCCGCAACTCGCTTATGGAGCGCGACTACCGCTTTCGCCAGGTCTTCGATTGCAGCATTCGCCGCCTTCGCAAACTCCTGCCCTTGATGATCCTGAGGAGCGAACCTCAGCATACGGTTTGCGTTTTGTTCGGCGGATCGCAAAATTTGCTGCAGCTGCGTTGCACTCATATTGACCTCCAGGTCATAAACGCGCCGAATTTGGCGCAATCCCAGTCCTTGGGCTTGCAGGCAAAGGACTGGGGAATCCGTTGCGTGAGGGCAAGAGGCTACTATCAGGGATCGGTGGGGCGTTACTGGTGATGTATCCACGCTGGATGCTTGGACAGCTCCGGGATTATGTCTAGACTTCGCTGGTGCTACCATTCCGGCCTGTCTACAAGGGATTCATGATGAAACTTGATAAAGAGTTAGTGCGCGAAATACTCCTTGCTGTCGAGGCTCATGATGAAGCTCAGGGGTGGATGCAACTAAAGATCGATGGGAGATCCGATAAGGATGTCTCTTATCACGTCATGCTTCTTGATGAGGCAGGCTTGCTTTCTGGAATTAGCTTGGGCGGCCTCAATCATTTCGAATGGCAACCAAAACGTCTCACCTATCAGGGGCATGAGTTCCTGGATACCGTACGAGACGGAGAGGTGTGGAGGCGAACTAAGGAGGGGGCGGAAAAGGTTGGCGGGGCCGGCCTCGGGATGCTTGTCGAACTTGGCAAGGCGTATGGAAAGCAGGTTTTCAAAGAGCGGCTGGGCATTGAGCTGCCGTGAAGATCAAAATCAATTGAGGAAATGACATGCGTCTTTTGATAGGAGCGCTGGCGGTAGCGCTGTTGGCGGGGTGTGCGACTTCGCCGGTTCCGGCCGACAAGGCTGATCCAGTGCCGAGCAATCGGCTTTTCGCCTTCAGTGGGAAGTCTGAATCCCAGCTTGTTGTTACGCGCGACAGCGGCCTATATGGATCCGGCTGCAATTACCGGCTGTACATTGATGGAGCCCTGGCAGCTGAATTCGCCTCAGGCGAGGTGGCTCGGTTTGGAGTAAAAGCCGGAAAACATATCCTTGGAATCAAGCCGAGCGCCGCATGTGGTGGATGGGGCTTAGTTGAGCGCGAGGTCGATGTAAAAACCGGTGAGACGGTCAGGCGTCGAATCACGCTGTCGGGCGACAATTTCGACATTTCACCCACGGCAATTTAAATGCATTCCCAAGCCCGCATCAGCGGGCTTTTTTGTGCCCGGAGAAGAACATGGCTGACGTTGCAGCTGTTTACAATCCAATGACCACGATCCTTCTGTCTGGCTCATTGGCCAAGAAGTTTGGGCGAGTCCATCGTCGTCAAGTGGACAGTAAGCGTGTTTGGGAGGCCTTGAAGGCGTTGAAGGTGACGCTGGAGGGTTTTGAAGATGAGATCCGGCGTCTTGATCGGCTAGGGATGCGATTCGCCATCTTTCGCAATCGGAAGAACGAAGCGGTAGAGGGTTTTGATCTGGGTGGTACTCGTGAGGTCCGAATCGTCCCAGTCGTCTCGGGCAGCAAGCGCGCCGGGTTGATGCAGACCGTTTTGGGAATCGTGCTAATCGCCATTGGCTTTTTCGCCTACGGGTCTACCACGGCTCAAGGTGCGGCATTGATCGCAGGCGGTATCGCCTCGACCGCAGGCGGCGTGATCCAAATGCTCAGTCCACAAGCAAAGGGGCTCTCGCAAAGCGCATCCCCCGAAAACGCCCCGTCCTACGCCTTCGGCAGCGCCAAGAACACCACAGCCAGCGGCAACCCGGTTCCGATCTGCATCGGCGAACGCCGGTGGGGCGGGATGATCATCTCGGCCTCGATTCTGGCTGAAGACAAAGCGTAACATTCAGGGCCTATGCATTAGGATATGCTCAGGAAAATTGGGAGGTGATCACATGGCTTATGGCGTGCGGCTTGTTACTGCAGATGGCGAAGAATATAAGATGCCAGGCTGGTCGTTGAACTTGGAAACTAATCCTCCATGCGTGTTTAAGGGCGGTAGCAAAATAGATCTGCCGTGGAAGGGCCTTGAAGTAAAGGTCACCAACGAGGAGCTTGCTGAGATCCGCAGGCAATTTGAGCTTGCCGAATCACCATAAATTTATCGGATACACGAAAACCCGCCACTGAGCGGGTTTTTTTATGCCTGGAGGAAAGCATGGGCGCAGCAGCACAGATCGATATCCGCGGCGAGAAGGGCGGCAGCAGCAAGCCGAAGTCGCCGACCGAAGCCAGCGACAGCCTGCGCTCGACCAACCTGGCCAAGCTGCTGATCGCCGTGGGCGAGGGAGAGTTCGACAGTGTCCCGACCGATTACGACATCTACCTGGACAACACGCCGATCCGCGATGCCAGCGGCAACTACAACTTCCCGAACGTGAAGTGGGATTGGCGGCCGGGCTCGGTGGATCAGACTTACATCCCAGGCATTCCGTCCGTCGAGAACGAGACGTCGCTGAACATTGAGCTGCGCAGCGATTCGCCGTGGGTGCGCTCGATTACCAACACCCAGCTTTCCGCCGTGCGCATGCGTTTGGCCTGGCCGGCGCTGCAACGCTCGGACGATCAGGGCAACGTCGGCGGCTACCGGATCGAATACGCAATCGATGTGGCCACCGATGGCGGCGCTTATCAGCAGGTGCTGGTGGACGCCGTCGACGGCAAGACCACCACGCGCTACGAGCGCTCGCGCCGCATCGACCTGCCTGATGCAACCACCGGCTGGCAGATCCGCGTGCGCCGCCTGACGCCGAACCAGAATACCAACAAGATCGCCGACACCATGCTGGTTGCCGGTTACACAGAGGTGATCGACGCCAAGCTGCGCTACCCGAATACCGCACTGCTCTACATCGAATTCGACGCCGAGCAGTTCACCAACATCCCGGCCGTCACCGTGAAGTGCAAGGCGCGCCGCTGGATGGTGCCGAGCAACTACGACCCGATCCTGCGCACCTACACCGGGACGTGGGACGGCTCGATGAAATCGGCTTGGACCAATAACCCGGCGTGGATCACCTACGGCATCTGCACTGAAGACCGCTTCGGCCTGGGCAAGCGCATCAAGCCGTTCATGGTCGATAAGTGGGAGCTGTACCGCATTGCCCAGTATTGCGACCAGCTGGTGCCGGACGGACTGGGCGGGCAGGAACCGCGCTTCCTCTGCGACATGAACCTGCAGGGCAAGGCCGATGCGTGGTCGCTGCTGCGCGACATCTCGGCTATTTACCGGGGCATGACGTACTGGGCGCAAGGTCAGCTGGTGATGCAGGCGGACATGCCGCGCGCGCAGGACTTCGACTATGTCTTCACCCGGTCGAACGTGATCGACGGCAAGTTCTCATATGGCAGTGCCTCGGCGAAGACCCGGTACACCCGGGCGTTGGTCAGCTATGACAACCCGGCGAACAACTACGACACCGATGTGATTCCGTTCGCTGACCTGGATCTGCAGCGCCGCTATGGTGACCGGCCGACCGAACTGAGCGCTATTGGCTGCACCCGTGCATCCGAGGCCCAGCGCCGTGGCAAGTGGGCGATCCTCAGCAACAACCAAGACCGCACCGTGTCTTTCAAAACGGGCATGGAAGGCGTTATTCCGCTGCCCGGCCACATCATCCCGGTGGCGGATTCGCTGCTGGCTGGTCGCGAAGTAGGCGGCCGGATCTCGGCGGTGGCGGGGCGGGTGCTCACGCTCGATCGCGACACCCAGGCCAAGGCCGGCGACCGGCTGATCATCAACCTCCCCGGCGGCCGCGCCGAAGGTCGCACAGTGCAGAGCGTCAACGGCCGCGCGGTGACAGTCACGGTCGCCTACAGCGAGTCTCCGGTGGCGCAGTTGCAGTGGGCGCTTGATGCCGACGATCTGGCCATTCCGCTGTACCGAGTGCTGCGCACCAAGCGCACCACCGAGGGCGACTACGAGATCAGCGCGCTTCAGTTCGAGCCGAGCAAGTTTGCTTTCATCGACACCGGCGCACGCCTGGAGGAACGCCCGATCAGCGTGATCCCGATCACCGTTGTGCCGGCGCCGGCGAGCGTTTCGTTGTCGTCGACTTCTTCGGTCGTGCAGGGGTTGGCCGTGGCCACCATGACGATCACCTGGCCGGTCGTGGACGGTGCGGTCGGTTACGACGTCGAGTGGCGCAAAGACAGCGGCAACTGGATCAAGCTGCAGCGCACCGGCATGACCAACCTGGACGTGGTCGGCATCTACGCCGGCGCCTACGTGGCCCGCGTCCGTGCGGTGAGCGCCTTCGACATTACGTCGCCGTGGCGCAACTCGATCCTGACCAACCTCAGCGGAAAGCAGGGGCTGCCGCCGGCGCTGGCTTTCCTGACCGCTACGCCGCTCCTGTTCGGCATCTATCTGAAGTGGGGTTTCCCTGCTGGCGCCGAGGACAGCCAGCGCACGGAGATCTGGTACGGGCCGACGATTGATCTGGAAGCCGCGACCAAGCTGACAGATCTGGCCTATCCGCAAAGTGATTTCTCCATGCTCGGACTGCGCGCCGGTGTGACCTTCTATTTCTGGGGGCGCATCGTCGACAAGATCGGCAACATCGGTCCGTGGTATCCGATCGGGCTTGGCGTTCAGGGGCAATCCAGTTCTGAAGCCAGTCCGATATTGGAGATCATCAAGGGAGAAATCGGCCGCACGGAATTGGGCCAGGACATCCTTGACGAGATCGACAAAATCCCGGGCCTGCAGGCGCAGATCGATGCGCTCGACGGCCTGAAAGGCTACGACCCGGACGCCACCTACGAAGAGTACGACCTGGTGGTGCAGGGCAAGCGGATCTACCAAGCCACCGGCCCGGTACCGATCGGAACTCCTCCGCCGAATCCGCTCTACTGGCTCGATGTCGGGCAGACCGTTGAGACTGCGAACGGTCTTGCCCAGCAGGTGGCAACCAACACCGCCGAGATTATCGAGCTCGACGGAGAGGTCACTGCTCAAGCCACGGCCTTCGAAGCCCTTCGCGCCTCCTACCGAGACGATGACGGCGCTGGCGATCTCGCGGACGCGATCAAAAGCTACACCAGCACTGCGGCGATCGCTTCCGAATCGAAGGTTAGAGCCTCCGAGAACGAGGCAATGGCAAGGCGTGTGACGACCTTCGACGCGAAGATTGGTGAGAACGCGGCGAACATCACCGAGCTTGAACAGGTGGTGGCCACTAACGAATCGGCGACCGCGACGAAGATCGAGCAGCTCAATGCTTCCGTCGGGCAAAACTCTGCGGCCATTCAGCAGACGTCAACAGCCTACGCGGACACCGCCGGCAAGCTGAGCACGATGTGGTCGGTGAAAATGCAGGTTACGGCGAATGGGCAGTACGTCGCGGCGGGCATTGGCCTCGGGATCGAGAACACCGGCGCCGGGCTCCAGAGCCAGTTTCTGGTCAGCGCTGACCGCTTCGCCATCGTCAACACCATTGCCGGCGGCGCCATTGCGGTGCCGTTCGCTGTGCAGGGCGGGCAGGTGTTCATGAATGCTGCGTTCATTCAGGACGCATCGATCGGAAACGCCAAGATCGGCTTCTTCATTCAGTCTGACAACTACATCGCCGGTGTTCAGGGCTGGCGTATCGACAAGGCTGGCAACTTCGAGCTGAACAGCCCGTTGGGCGGTGGCGCTCGTCAGGTCATCAACAACAACGGCGGCAAGGTGTTCGATGAGAACGGCGTGAAGCGCTATCAGTGGGGGAATCTGAACGCATGAGTTATGGCATGAGGATATGGGGCGCCGACGGGTCGCTCCAGTTGGACGAGAACTCGTTCACGATACGAGTCGCGCTTTCAGTCCAGGTGACCTTCGCGCTTGGGGCGAGCAAAGGAACGCAGGACTTCGCCGTTCCCGGTGTAGGCCCTGGCAACGGGACGGCAATCGTCATTCCGATCGGTACCTATTCGCAGAATCAGATGCAGTTCGAAACCGAGATGCTCGACGGAGTCGTCCGCGTCTACAGCTACACCCGGACGTACGCGGCGAGCACCACGTCGTCTGGAACCATGCGCTTGATAGTAATGAGGTGGAGCTGATGAGCTACGGCGTTCAGTTCACAAACAACAATAACGTCGTGACTTTGGATTCAGAGTTTGCACGACTGATGGTCATCGCTTCAGGGCGATACGCACCGAACCAAGAGTCTGGGCTTGGATCGGTTACCACGTTCGCGCGGCCGGTCACATCCCAAGAGCCACCGCTTGTATTCGTACGACCGGACACTATCAACGGAGTGGCGGGACTTTGCCGCATGAGTCTTATCGGCTCTGCGGGCAACTGGACTGGCTTCTATGTCAGGGCATACGACGTCAGCGTTACCGGGTTGAATGGGCGTTATTTCGTTGCCGCCTTTGGGGCTCAGCCTGTCGCTCAATACGGGATGCGTTTGTGGGATGGCGCCAGCAAGCTGCTGTTTGACTCGGGCACTCCGAACGCAACGTTTACCCGAGCATTCCAGAACTGGACGTATGTTCGCTACGACACCACCCCTCAGGGCCTGACGCGAATCTTCTACAGCGTCCCGTTCAACTTCCCTGAGAACGAGTACATGTTGCTCAACACATTCGGCATGCCAATGACTTCGGGGAGCGGCATCCCTCGCGAACTTTATTGCTGGTGGGATTTCCCCAACAGCACGCTCTACGCCATCACCATCGCGGCATCGAACCCCTTCGCTTTCTTCCTGCCGGCAGTGTTTGCAAAACAAGCCGCATAACCCATTTATAGGACGCACTCCATGCCCTGGTATAAGACGGGAACGGTCTCTGTCACCCAAAATTCCAATGCGGTGATCGGCACAGGCACTGCTTTCATTGCCAACAGCCGGGTCGGCGATGGTTTTCGCGGGCCGGACGGTCGCTGGTATGAGGTGACCAACATCGCCAGCAACACTGCATTGTCGATCTCTCCGAACTACGAAGGCCCGACAGTGGCTGGCGGTTTTTACTCGATCATGCCGGTGCAGGGTTATCAGAAAGATCTGTCTGACCAGGTGCGCACCATCCTCAATAACTACGGGGAGAAGCTGGCGGCGCTCGGCACCACTGGCAACTACGACATTTTGCCGGCCAGCAAGGGCGGTACCGGAATCAACGATCTTTCAATTTTCATTGAGGGATTGTTGAGTGCTGCCGATGCGAGCGCTGCGCGATCAACCCTTGGCGCGGCCAAATCGGGCGCCAACAGCGACATCAATTCCCTGTCGGCTCTGACCACAGCGCTTTCTGTGGCCCAAGGCGGAACCGGCGGTAAGAATGCTCCTGACGCTCGCACCGGGCTCGGCCTGGGAACTGCTGCTGTAGCGGCAGTGCTTGGCACGGTCTCACAAAACGCCGGCGTTCCTACTGGTGCAATTTTTGAATCCGGCTCGAGCAGCGCCGGATCATGGGTGAAGTTTGCGTCAGGTCTGATGATCACTGCGCAATATCTTGGTCTCACCCCCGGCTGGTCGGCAGTGGCAGCGAACCGCTTTTCCGGGCCAATAGTCGGCAATATGCCCGCATTGTTTTCCGCCGCACCGCTGCTTTTTGTTCAAGTGCGAGACCCTTCTGCGGCGGGACGTGCAGCATGGTGCCCCTTGGCAGAAGCCACCAACGGCAACACGTTCAGTCTGTTTCTCGCCTCCCCGGCATCGTCGACTGTTACTTCGAGCGTGGCATTCAATATTTTTTC
>NZ_JAFCWZ010000015.1:0-217629 GCF_049897785.1 Pseudomonas sp. TSRC2-2 | reverse complement strand
TCGACGACCGCTAATTTAAAGCCCAGCGTGTAATCACGTTGACTGCGCCTTTTTCCTGATTCCATTGGTTCCTCCTGAGGATAGGTCAGAAGGTGTAAACCTTATTCAGGACGAGACAGGCGGTAACAAAAAGGCGATGCCCCTGTGGGACATCGCCTTTTTTGTGCATGCAATCTGGCAAGCACCGGAAAAACCTGTGGGAGCGGGCTTGCTCGCGAAGTCGGAGTGTCAGTCGGCACATGTGTTTTTTGACACACCGCCTTCGCGAGCAAGCCCGCTCCCACATTCGGTCTCGTTTGTGAGTGAGAATTGTGAACGTCCCACATACGCTGCTGAATGCGTGGAACCCGAGCCTGCGAGGGCCGAACGCAGGAGCAAGCCTTTTCGGTTACCTTATTGCTGGGCCGGCACTCCGGCGTCTGAAAAAGGTGACTCGCCGTAAGGGCGAAACCGACAGCCGCCGCACCCGAAGAAACGGATATTCACACAGACCACCCAGAGCATGGCCGGCCTAGAGGCCGCCAAGCCCCAAACACACAAGCAGAAACACACCCGCCCCATTGAAACCACCCCACCCCTGCCCCATCTAAGACCCCATACCCCATTGCGCAGGTGCCCCATGACCGACCAGCAAGATCGCCCGGACAACCACGACGATTTCGAAAGCGACCACATCGAACACACCTCTTCCGGCACCGGCCTGGCGCTGCCTGGGCAAAACCTGCCGGACAAGGTCTACATCATCCCGATCCACAACCGCCCGTTCTTCCCGGCGCAGGTCCTGCCGGTCATCGTCAACGAAGAACCGTGGGCCGAAACCCTCGAACTGGTCAGCAAATCCGAACATCATTCCCTGGCCCTGTTCTTCATGGACACGCCCCAGGAAGACCCGCGCCACTTCGACACCGCCGCCCTCCCCGAATACGGCACGCTGGTCAAGGTCCACCACGCCAGCCGCGAGAACGGCAAACTGCAATTCGTCGCCCAGGGTCTGAGCCGCGTGCGCATCAAGACCTGGCTCAAACATCACCGCCCACCGTACCTGGTGGAGGTCGAATACCCGCACCAGCCGACCGAGCCGACCGATGAGGTCAAGGCTTACGGCATGGCGCTGATCAATGCGATCAAGGAGCTGCTGCCGCTCAACCCGCTGTACAGCGAAGAGCTGAAGAACTACCTCAACCGCTTCAGCCCCAACGACCCGTCGCCGCTGACCGACTTCGCCGCCGCGCTCACATCCGCCACCGGCCCTGAACTGCAGGAAGTGCTCGACTGCGTGCCGATGCTCAAGCGAATGGAAAAAGTCCTGCCGATGCTGCGCAAGGAAGTCGAAGTCGCGCGCCTGCAAAAAGAGATTTCAGCGGAAGTCAACCGCAAGATCGGCGAGCATCAGCGGGAGTTCTTCCTAAAGGAACAACTCAAGGTTATCCAACAGGAACTCGGTCTGACCAAAGACGACCGCAGCGCCGATCTCGAACAGTTCCAGCAGCGCCTCGAAGGCAAAACCCTGCCGGCGCAGGTGCAGAAGCGCCTCGAAGAAGAAACCCACAAACTGTCGATCCTCGAAACCGGCTCGCCGGAATACGCGGTCACGCGCAATTATCTGGACTGGGCAACCTCGGTACCGTGGGGCGTGTACGGCGAAGACAAACTCGACCTCAAGCACGCACGCAAAGTCCTCGACAAGCACCACGCGGGTCTGGACGACATCAAGGATCGCATCCTCGAATTTCTCGCCGTCGGTGCTTACAAAGGCGAGATCAGCGGTTCGATCGTGCTGCTGGTCGGTCCGCCGGGCGTGGGTAAAACCAGTGTCGGCAAATCCATCGCCGAATCGCTGGGACGGCCGTTCTACCGCTTCAGCCTCGGCGGCATGCGTGACGAGGCCGAGATCAAGGGCCACCGCCGCACCTACATCGGCGCGCAACCGGGCAAACTGGTACAGGCGCTGAAAGACGTCGAAGTGATGAACCCGGTGATCATGCTCGACGAGATCGACAAGATGGGCCAGAGCTACCAGGGCGACCCGGCTTCGGCGCTGCTGGAGACCCTTGATCCTGAGCAGAACGTCGAATTCCTCGACCATTACCTCGACCTGCGCATGGACCTGTCGAAAGTCCTGTTCGTCTGCACCGCCAACACTCTGGACTCGATCCCCGGCCCACTGCTGGACCGGATGGAAGTGATTCGCCTGTCGGGCTATATCACCGAAGAAAAAGTCGCCATCGCCAAGCGTCACCTGTGGCCGAAGCTGTTGGAAAAGGCCGGCGTGTCGAAAGGCAGCCTGAGCATCAGCGACAGCGCACTGAAAACCCTGATCGACGGCTACGCCCGTGAAGCCGGTGTGCGTCAGCTGGAAAAACAGATGGGCAAACTGGTGCGCAAAGCGGTGATGAAGCTGATCGACGATCCGAAAGCGGTGATCAAACTCGGGCCCAAAGACCTCGAAGCCTCGCTCGGCCATCCGGTGTTCCGCAATGAACAAGTGTTGTCCGGCACCGGCGTGATTACCGGTCTGGCCTGGACCAGCATGGGCGGCGCCACCTTGCCGATCGAAGCCACGCGGATTCATACGCTTAACCGTGGGTTCAAGCTCACCGGGCAACTTGGCGATGTGATGAAGGAATCGGCGGAAATCGCCTACAGCTACGTCAGCTCGCACCTCAAGCAGTTCGGCGGTGATGCGAAGTTCTTCGACGAAGCCTTCGTCCACCTGCATGTTCCGGAAGGCGCGACGCCGAAGGACGGCCCGAGCGCCGGCGTGACCATGGCCAGTGCGTTGCTGTCGCTGGCGCGAAATCAGCCACCGAAAAAAGGCGTGGCAATGACCGGCGAACTGACGCTGACCGGGCATGTTCTGCCAATTGGCGGGGTGCGTGAGAAGGTGATTGCGGCGCGGCGGCAGAAGCTTTTCGAATTGATCCTGCCGGAAGCGAACCGCGGCAACTTCGAGGAACTGCCGGATTACCTGAAGGAAGGCATAACCGTGCACTTTGCCAAGCGGTTTGCCGATGTGGCGAAAGTGCTCTTCTGATAATCAGGTAGTGCCTGCCATACCGCTTTCGCTGGCAAGCCAGCTCCCACAGTGTCCGATGTGTTCAAATATTCTGTGTTCACCACAAAACCCTGTGGGGAGCTGGCTCCCCAGCGAAGGCGTCAGTGCTGACAACGCTGGATTCCCAGATTGTCACACTTTGTCTCATCTTCAGTTATGCTCGCCGTTCGTCGTAACCGCCGGAGCTGCTGACCCATGTCCCCCACTCGCCTGTTTCTTCCCCTCGCCTTTTCCTTGCTGGCCGCTTGCGCCACGCAAACGAAACACAACGTGACCGTGGAAAAACAAAGCGAATGCCCCGTGCGGCTCAGCACCGGGCAAAATTTGATCATTACCCTGCCGAGCAACCCGACCACGGGCTATCGCTGGGCAATTCAGGACTCGGCCGGCGGCGTATTGCGGGCGCTCAGCCCGGAGGTCTACAGCAATCCGGAGGACGCCGGTGTCGTCGGTGCGGCGGGTGTGTCGACCTGGCGCTTCCAGGCCTTCGCGTCCGGCACTGGGCGTTTGCGCCTGACCTCGCAACAACCCTGGGCGCCAGAAGTGCTGCCAGTAGAAACCTTTGACTGCGCCATTTCGGTGAACTGACGGCGGGACACCGCGCTGGCGTCTTTGCGAGCAAACTCGCTATTGATCGTTCCCATGCTCCGCGTGGGAACGATCACCGCACATTCGGCTTATCAGCAATTCAAGCATCCGCGCGCCACTTTGGCTAAAATGCCGGCCTTTTCCACCGACACCGCCGGACGCCGCCGTGAGCAAAGAACCCGATCGCCTATTCGCCCAGCCCTTGGCCCAGGTACCTGACTTCGCCTTCAATGAAGACGTGGTGCGGGTGTTCCCGGACATGATCAAGCGCTCGGTGCCGGGTTACCCGACCATCGTCGAAAACCTCGGCGTGCTCGCCGCGCAATTCGCCCAACCCAACAGCGTGCTTTACGACCTTGGCTCGTCACTGGGAGCGGTGACTCAGGCCCTGCGCCGCCATGTACGCACAGACGGTTGCCGGGTGATCGCTGTGGATAACTCGGTGGCGATGGTCGAGCGCTGCCGCGAGTACCTCAACGGCCAGGATTCGATGTTTCAGGAATTGCTGCCCGTCGAGGTGATCGAGGGCGATATCCTCGCGCTGGAGTTTCAGCCCGCCTCGGTCGTGGCGCTGAACTTCACCCTGCAATTCATCGCCCCGGATCAGCGCACCGCACTGCTCTCGCGCATTCGCCAATCGCTGGTGCCCGGCGGCGCGCTGATTCTCTCGGAGAAGCTGCGCTTCAACGATGCCGAGGAACATGCGCTGCTCACCGATCTGCACGTGGCGTTCAAGCGCGCCAACGGCTACAGCGAACTGGAAATCGCCCAGAAGCGCAGCGCCATCGAAAACGTCATGAAGCCCGACAGCCTCGAAGAACACCGCGAACGCCTGCTGGCGGCCGGGTTCTCGAAAGTCGTGCCGTGGTTCCAGTGTCTTAACTTTGCCTCGTTGATTGCCTTGCCATGATTGATCTGTCCCCCCTCGCCCGCCGTCTGGCCGGCACACCGCTGGCCGAATGGGCCAACACCCTGCAGCATCTACTCGACAAGAAAATGGAAAAAGGCCACGGCGATCTGGAGCGCTGGCAAAGTGCGCTGGACGCCTTGCCGAAGATCCAGCCAAGCGAAGTCGACCTGCTCAACGGGCTGAAACTCGACACCGATTGCGACGACGAAACCCGCGCACAGATGCGCACCGCACTGATGGGCCTGTCGCCGTGGCGCAAAGGCCCGTTCGATCTGTTCGGTGTGCACGTCGACACCGAATGGCGCTCGGACTGGAAGTGGTCGCGCGTGGCGCCGCATCTGGATCTCAAAGGCAAACGCATCCTCGACGTGGGTTGCGGCAACGGCTACTACATGTGGCGCATGCTTGGCGCCGGCGCTGACAGCGTGATCGGCGTCGACCCGAACTGGCTGTTCTTCTGCCAGTTCCAGGCCGTGCAGCGTTACCTGTCAGAGCCGAATGCCTGGCACCTGCCGTTCCCGTTCGAAGACTTGCCGCCGAATCTGGAAGGCTTCGACACCGTGTTTTCCATGGGCGTGTTCTATCACCGCCGCTCGCCGATCGAGCATTTGCTGGCGCTGAAGGATTGCCTGGTCAAGGGCGGCGAACTGGTGCTGGAAACCCTGGTGGTCGAAGGCGACAAGCATCAGGTGCTGGTGCCGGAAGATCGTTATGCGCAGATGCGCAACGTGTGGTTTTTGCCGTCGGTGCCGGCGCTGGAATTGTGGCTGCGTCGGGCGGGTTTTACCGATATTCGCTGTGTGGATGTCAGCACCACCACAGTCGAGGAACAGCGCGGGACGGAGTGGATGAAGTATCAGTCGCTGAGCGATTTTCTGGATCCTGAGGATCACCGCAAAACTGTCGAGGGACTGCCGGCGCCGATGCGTGCGGTGATTGTCGCGAAGAAATAACCCGATCTCACAGCGCAGATCCCGCTGTGGGAGCGGGCTTGCTCGCGAAGGCGGTGTGTCAGACGATAAATGGTTGCCTGAATCACCGTCTTCGCGAGCAAGCCCGCTCCCACATTGCAAGCGCATTTCTGCCGTTGAAATGCCGTCTTTTGAGCAAGTGAACCTGCTCGCTTCTACAATGGGGCGGTATTTATTCAGCGGGTTTTGCGCGTCTGGCGCGAAAAAATTCGGTCAGCACCGCCCCACATTCCTCCGCCAGCACCCCACCCTCATACAACACCCGGTGATTCAAAAAGCCCTGGGTGAAAAACTGCCCCTGGCTCTGCACAATTCCGGCTTTGGGCTCCAGCGCGCCATACACCACCCGCGCCACTCGCGAATGCACGATCAGCCCGGCGCACATGCTGCACGGTTCCAGCGTCACATACAGCGTGCTGCCCGGCAGGCGATAGTTGTCCACCGCCTGCGCCGCGGCGCGAATCGCGACCATCTCAGCGTGGGCACTCGGGTCGCTGGTGCTGATCGGGCAATTGAAGCCGCGCCCGATGACCACACCATCCTGCACCAGTACCGCGCCCACCGGCACTTCACCGAGGGCGGCGCCCTGTGCGGCGAGGGTCAGGGCTTCGCGCATGAAGTCGCGGTCGCGGCTGCGGTCGATGATCGCCGCCGGGCGGATCTGGCGCATCACTTCACCTCGATCGCGGCCATCAGGCCGGTTTCCATGTGGTCGATGACATGGCAGTGGAACATCCACACCCCCGGGTTATCCGCCACCAGCGCCACTTGCGCACGCTCGTTCTTGCCCAGCAGATAAGTGTCGGTGAAGTACGGCACGACCTTGTGCCGGTTCGAGGCAATCACCTTGAAGCTCATGCCATGCAAGTGAATCGGGTGCTGGTACTGGGTCATGTTCTTCAGTTCGAAAATATAGCTCTGGCCCAATTTCAGGCTGGCGATCGGTCGATCAGCGCACGTCTTGTCGGTGATGTCCCAGGCCTTGCCGTTGATTTGCCACAGGCTCGGCGGCTTGCCGTTGTCGACATTGACCGACACCGAGCCGACCCATTCGAAATTGAAGTTGAGTTTCTCGGCGTTGGCCAGATCCGGCTCGGCCACGGGGTTGGCCGGCAAGGCTTTCGGCCAGTCCGTTGGCGCGTCCGTATTGGCCACCGAACGCAGCGTACCCAGACGAACCGGGCCATTACGCAGCGACAATTCCTCACCGGCCGCTGGTGCCTTGATCGCCAGGCAAATGCGCATGCCGGGGCCGAGCCAGTATTCCTTGCCCAGCGGTCGCGGCTCGACCGGGTTGCCATCAAGGGCGTAGATCTTCGCTTCAACGCCGGGAATGTTGATGCGATAGGTCAGGGTGTTATCGAGATTGAGCAAGCGCACCCGAGTGATCTGCCCGGCCGGCAAATCAATCACCGGCAACGGTACGCCGTTGATCGTCGACAGACGCCCCGCCGTACCGCCACGCGCCGCTTCGCGCGGGATACTGAATTCGACGAACTGGCCTTGCTCGTCGACGTGCCAGTTCTTCAGGCTCAGGGTTTTTTCATATTTGAAACCGGTCGGTTCGCGTTCTTCGATGATCAGCGGCCCGACCAGCCCGCGCCCCAGTTCTTCGCTGCTGCTGACATGCGGGTGATACCAGTAGCTGCCGGCGTCCGGCACACGGAATTTGTAGTCGAAGTATTCACCCGGCAACACCGGCAGTTGCGACACGTAAGGCACGCCGTCCATTTCCAGCGGCAGGCGAATGCCGTGCCAGTGAATGGTGGTCGCCACCGGCAGATGATTGATGAAACGCACCCGCAGCCATTCGCCCTGACGCACACGCAACTCCGTGCCCGGCGCGGACGGGCCGAACGCCCAGGCCTCGGTCTTGTGCCCCGGTACCAACTCCACGTCCAGCGGCGCAGCGATCAGCTCATAGTCGTGGCCGGCCTCGGCGTCAGCCATCTTGCCCAGCCAGTAACGCGATGCGCCTCCCGCGCCCACGCCAACGACAACAAGACCGGCCAGGCCACCGAGGATTTGGCGACGGGTAAAGGACATGAACTCAACTACCTCACGTATCAGCGACAGACCCCGAGGGATCCGCAAAAAGGCGAATACGATACACCCGCAGTTGAGAAACAGTAAGGGCGACCTGAGGCCGCACGTCTTGTTCAGCCTTGCTCGTGCAGCCCGGTAATCAGGTGCAGCACGCCGTCACCCAGCGGCATGACGCCCGCCACACCGGCCACGCTCAGCGCCTGACGGTCGACCCGTGACTCATCATGCAGTGCCACACGGACCCGGGTCAGCGCCACCGGCTGCCGAGACCTGAGGTTATCCACACCGCCCAGCGCCGCAACGATCTCCGCGCTCAAGCCCGCAACCGGATCGGCGGCGGCTATCACCTCATCCGGAACCAGATCCGGCGTCAGCGCTTTCCAGAGTGCCTGCTGCAATTTGTCGAACATGTTCAATTCTCCATAACCGGCGAGGCATCAGCTGTCGCCTCATCAAACCGCCGCAAGGCTTCGCGCACATCGGCGGCGCTTTCCAGGTTCGAGACCTGTTGGGCGATGATCCGACAGTCGGCCAGATTCACTTCGCGCACCGCCGACTTGATCGCCGGAATCAACGGCACGCTCACCGACAACTCATCCACGCCCAGCCCCAGCAGCAACGGCACCGCCAGACGTTCAGACGCCATCGCGCCACAGACGCCGACCCATTTGCCGTGCGCGTGTGCAGCGTTCACCGTCATGGCGATCAGGCGCAGCACTGCAGGATGAAAGCTGTCCGCCTGGTTGGCCAGACGCGGATGATCTCGGTCCATGGCCAACGTGTATTGGGTGAGGTCATTGGTGCCGATGGAGAAAAAATCCACGTGCGGCGCGAGCACATCGGCCATCAGCGCGGCGGCGGGCACTTCGATCATGATCCCCAGTTTCGGCAGGTGCGCCAGGCCCAGCACCCGCGCCTCTTGCTCGAGGATTTGCCGTGCCAGACGCAATTCCGCAAGGCTGGTGACCATCGGCAACATGATATGCAGGCGCGTCAGCTCAATGCAGGCCAGAACGGCGCGAAATTGTTCACGCAGCAGTTGCGGTCGCTCCAGGCACAGACGAATGCCGCGCAAGCCGAGGAAAGGATTGGTTTCGCTGTCCATCGGCACATAAGCCAGCGGTTTGTCGCCACCAACATCGAGTGTGCGCACCACCAGATTGTGTGCCGGCCCGATGGTTCGGGCGATGGCGCTGTAGGTGACCACCTGTTCGTCATGGCCCGGCGCCTGTTGGCGACCCAGGTAGAGAAATTCCGATCGCAGCAGCCCCACGCCATTCGCGCCCAGCTCCATGGCCTGCGCGGTTTCGCTCTGCGACGCGACGTTGGCGGTGACTTCGACGTGACGGCCGTCGCGGGTACAGGCCGCCTCGCCGGCCCGTGCCAGCTCCTGCTGATGACGTTGACGCTGTTGCTCATGCCGCGCACGCAGCTGGTCGATGGACTCGGCGTCCGGATGCAACTGCAGTTCGCCCTTGTCGGCATCGAGCAGCACCCGCGTGCCGTTGTCGAGCCCGAGCATTTGCAGCGGCATGCCGCAGATCGCCGGCAAACCACAGGCACGCGCCAGAATGGCCACGTGGCTGGTGGCGCCGCCGCCGACCGTAGCGAAACCCAGCACCTTGCGCGTATCCAGCCCGGCGGACTGCGAAGGGGTCAATTGATCGGCGATGAGGATGGTGTCGTCCGGCAACTCCAGCGTTTGCTCGTGGACACCGAGGATCAGCTTCAGCACGCGCTGGCCGACATCGGCCAGATCCGCCACACGCTCGGCCAGCAGAGCATTGCCCAGCGAACGGAACATCGCCGCCGTCGCTTCGGTGCTGGTTTTCCAGGCAAACGCTGCGCTCTTGCCTTCATCGATCAGGGCATGGGCCTGATCCAGCAGGCTGGGGTCGGCCAGCAGTTCCTGATGTGCCTTGAAAATCTCCGCCTGCGCCTGGCCGCTGGCGGTGTCGCGCAGATGCTGCAAGGCCATGTCGGCTTCGATCAGGGCCTGGCTCAAGGCCTCAAGTTCGGTCGGCGGCTCGGCGCCGAACTCGTTGATCACAAGCGGCACTTCGACGATCTGCATGACTTGGCCCAGCGCCGAACCGGGCGAAGCGCAGACGCCGCGCAGGATGTTCGGCATTTGTGCCGCAACGACTTCGACCGGCGTAGGCACTGTAACGGCTTCGCCGCAGCCTTCGCTCAGCAAGCGGCCCAGCGCTTCGACGGCGGCTTCGGCATCTTCACCTTCGGCGCTGACCTGCACACTGTCGCCATGGGCCGTTTGCAAAGCCATGATTGCCACCAATGATTTGCCATTGGCTTGCGCTTGCAGTTTGTGCAGATGGATGGTCGCTGAAAATGCCTTCGCCGCTTGGGCAAATACCGCCGCCGGCCGCGCGTGCAGGCCACTGGGATTGGGCAGGTTGATCGGCTGCGAGAACACCGCATCGCCCTGCACCGATGCCGGGTTTTCGCCGACGACTGCGCCGACCACGACGTCCAGCACTGGTTGGCCAACCTCAACCAACCCTGTTGAGCCGACGAGTGAATCGAACGGCTCGCCGCTGACCACCAGCATCAAGGTCAACAAACTGCGCGCGTGCAGGGCAATGTAATCGGCGTCAAAATCGATCAGCGCATGCCCCGCTTCGACCCGCTGCCCCGCTTCAACGCGGCGGGTGAACCCTTTGCCGGCGAGATTCACCGTGTCCAGACCGATGTGCATCAGCACCTGAACACCTTCATCGCCGGTGATGGTCAGCGCATGCCCGCTGGCCTGCACGTCGCTGACCACGCCGGCCAGCGGTGCGCAGAGCGTCGACGAAGTCGGGTCGATGCACAAACCGTCGCCGATGATCCGCCCGGCAAACACCGGATCGGGCACCTCGTCCAGCGCCATCAGTACGCCGGACAACGGTGCCAGCAACTGCAATTGTTGGGGTGTGGCCATGACATCACCTGCGCTTGTATTGTCTGAATGAGCGGTCGCACCCGCTTTGCTTACTTCCACCAGTATTCAACCTGCAAGCCGACATTGGCGCCGTGCCGCGCGTTGCCGAAAGCCCCCGTATCGGACAGTGCCGAACCCTTGGCCAACAGGTTGGCAGCACGCTTGGCCGCCTGGTTCCAGCTGGCATAGGTGTAATACAGACGCACCTCGGGCCGCGCCCAGAACTCCGGGCCTTTGGGGGACCAGGTCGGCGCGAAGGTGAACTTGCTCAGCTTGCGCGTGCCGTCCGCCGCATCGACCTGATCGTGACCCAGTTCGGTCACCAGTTTGAACTGCTCGCTCAGCGCATAAGCCGGGCGCACACCCAGCGACAGCCAGTTCTGATCGGCCCCGCCCGGGCGAATATCCTTTTGATACACCGCTTGGAATTGTCCGCCAAAACGCGGCGTCAGTTGCCAGTCGAAGAACTCGACGACCCGATAGCTCTTGTTGCGGTCATCGAGCCTGACGTTACCGGTATAGCCCAACCCTGTGCCCGGCCCTTCGCCATATTGCAGCGCCAGTTTGTTCTTGCCGCCGAAAAAGTCCTGTTGCACGTGCTGAGTGGTGATCGCCCAGCCACGGTGGGCGTCGCGACTGTCAGGCTTGTCGATGTAACTCAGACCGAATTCGAGCTCACCGCCCGGGTTGCTATTGAAACCGCCGACGTTGAAGTCGTGCCGGTTGATGTAGTCCTTCTGATAAAGGTTGTCCTTGCGCGAAAAGGCGTAGCTGTATTTCAAGCCGCCGATCAATACGTCTTCGATACCGCCGCCGGTTGCGCTCTGGTTCCAGTAGTAGAAGTCGGAAATATGGATGTCGTTACGTTTGTAATAGCGCCGCCCCGCCCATAGCGAGCCACCATTGAGCGCGGGCATTGCCGACCATTGCGCGTACGCCTGCGGCAAGCGAATCGAGCCGTTGTCTTCCTTGAACGTCAGGCTGCGGTCGTAGCGGTTATATAGCGATGCCATACCGTCGACGCTCAGCACCGAGCCGTCGTCGAGGGTGTACAGATCCTGGCGCAGCTCGAGTTCGCCATACTGCTCGCATTCATTTCCCAGGCGATATTTGGTCTGCGCACCGGGCAACTGGAAACACGACTGGCTCCCGCTGTTGACCGAGGTCCCGAGACCACTGCGCAGATAGCCGCCAAACTCCAGCGCCTGTGAAGACGTCGGCATGGCCAGACATAAACCCGCGACGGCCAGGCTGTGATTGAGGGTTGTTTTCATATGCCACCCATTGTTTTTATTGTGTGGTTGCAGGAATTCAGCGCGCACAAATCCCCCGCGCAGCGTTCTGCGTGTTTTTTCAAAGGTTGTTATTCAGTAAAAGAAATCAGGGATCGGTCAGGTGCAGCACGAAGGATTCGTAAGGTCGCAAGCGCAGCCGCCGCGTGCGTTTCGGACAGTCCGGGTAATTGCTGATCAACAAGCGCTGCTCCGTGGCTTCGTCAATCAATGCAGGTAGCTCGACGTCACACGCGCTACTGTAAAAGTTGTTTACCACCAGCAAACGTTCTCCCACGCCTTCGCGCAGGTACGCCCAGACTTTTGGGTGCTCCGGCAATAACTGGCGATAGATGCCGTCGCCGATCAGCGCTTCAGTGCGGCGCAATTCGATCAGGCGCCGATAGTGATGCAGCACCGATTCCGGATCGTGCAGCTGCTGCGCGACGTTGATTTGCGCAGCATTGGCCGGCACGCCAATCCAGGGTTCGCCAAGGGTGAAACCGGCATTGTGCCCGGCGTGCCAGTGCATCGGCGTGCGCCCGTTGTCGCGGGACTTCTGCATGATTGCCGCCAGGTTGTCGATATCGCTGGCCCCAGCCTCACGCTTGAGGCGAAAGATATTCAGCGTCTCGACATCGCGATACTGCTCAATACTGTCAAAACCCGGATTGGTCATGCCCAGTTCTTCGCCCTGATACACGAACGGCGTGCCCTGTAGAAAGTGCAGCGCGGTGCCGAGCATCTTCGCCGACAGCTCGCGGTATTCGCCGTCATTGCCGAACCGCGAAACCACACGCGGCTGATCGTGGTTACACCAGAACAGTGCATTCCAGCCGCCGCCCGCCTGCATGCCGGTCTGCCAGTCGGAGAGAATCTGCTTGAGCTGGAGGAAATCGAAATCGGCGCGCACCCACTTTTGCAGGTTCGGGTAATCGACTTTCAGGTGATGAAAGTTGAAGGTCATCGACAGTTCTTTCGACTGCGGATTGGAATAACGAATGCAGTGTTCAAGGCGGGTCGAGGACATCTCGCCGACGTTGATCAGCTCGTGCCCTTCGAAGACTTCGCGGTGCATCTGCTGCAAGTACGCATGCACGTTCGGCCCGTCGGTATAGAAGCGCCGACCGTCGCTGTCGTCTTCGGGGAAATCCGCCGGTTTGGAGATCAGGTTGATCACGTCCAGACGAAAACCACCGACGCCTTTGTCGCGCCAGAAGCGCATCATTTTGAACACTTCGTCGCGGACCTTGGGATTGTCCCAATTGAGATCCGCCTGGGTGTGGTCAAACAGGTGCAGATAATATTGGCCAGTCTGCGCTTCGTACTCCCAGGCTGAACCGCCGAACTTGGACTCCCAGTTGTTCGGCTGATCGCGCCAGATATAGAAGTCGCGATAAGGATTGTCGAGGCTGCTGCGCGCCTGCTGGAACCAGACATGCTCGATCGAGGTGTGATTGACCACAATGTCGAGCATCAACTTGATCCCGCGCTTGCCGGCTTCGGCGATGAGCAGTTCACAGTCGGCCATGCTGCCGTAGCTCGGATCGACCGCGTAGTAGTCGCTGATATCGTAGCCATTGTCGCGCTGAGGCGAGCGCAGAAAAGGCGTGATCCACAGGTAATCGACCCCGAGCCATTGCAGGTAATCGAGCTTGGCAACGATGCCGAGCAGATCGCCTGTGGCGTTGCCGGCATGGCTGTGAAAGCTCTTCGGATAGATCTGGTAGATCACCGAACGTTGCCAGTCTTGCATGGCGGATTTCCTCTTGAATTTTACGATCTCTGTGGGGGCTGCCCGAGGCTGCGATCTTTTGATTTCAGGCGACCCGGTAACCCGGCCGGACGATCTTCATGCTCAGCACGCAGGTCAGGGCAAATGGCACGAGCATCGCGATCAGCATGCCGATCACGAACATGGGTATGAACTGCGGCATGATCGAAATGAACCCCGGCAGGCCGCCAACGCCGATGGCAGAGGCCTGAATCTTGTTCAGCGAGAGGAACATGCACCCCAGCGCCGAACCGGCCAACGCGGCGTAAAACGGAAATTTGTAGCGCAGGTTGACGCCGAACATCGCCGGCTCGGTGATGCCGAAGTACGCGGAAATCGCCGAGGTAGAAGCCATGCTCTTGTCCCGCGCATTGCGCGTCATCCAGAACACCGCCAGGGCCGCACTGCCCTGCGCCAGATTGGACATGACGATCATCGGCCAGATGAAGGTGCCGCCCTGGCTCGAGATCAATTGCAAGTCGACTGCAAGAAACATGTGGTGCATGCCGGTGATCACCAGCGGCGCATACAGCAAGCCGAAGATCAGACCGCCCACCAACGGCGCCAGATCAAACAGCATCACCAGACCCTCGGTGATGTAGATGCCGATATGCCGGGTCACCGGGCCAATGACCGCCAGCGCCAGCACGCCGGTAACGACGATGGTAGTGATCGGCACCACCAGCAATTGCACGGCGTTGGGTACACGCGCCCGCAACCATTTTTCAATCACGCTCATCACGTAGGCTGCCAGCAGGATCGGCAGGATCTGCCCCTGATAACCGACCTTTTCCACTTGGAACAAGCCAAGAATGTCGAAGTACGGCAGCTGCTGCCCATCCAGCCCCGCCACGGCCTTGCCGTAGTTCCAGGCGTTGAGCAGGTCCGGATGCACGAGCATCAGACCGAGGACGATGCCGAGGATTTCGCTGCCGCCGAAACGCTTGGCTGCCGACCAGCCCACCAGCGCCGGCAGAAACACGAACGAGGTGTTGGCCATCAGATTGATCAGGCTCCACAGCCCGTCGAGATTCGGATAGGCATCGAGCAGGGTCTGCCCCTCGATGAACATGCCCTTGGCGCCGAGCAGGTTGTTGATGCCCATCAACAGGCCGGCAATGATCAGCGCCGGCAGAATCGGCATGAACACATCGGAAAACACCCGCACCAGCCGTTGCATGGCGTTTATCTTCTCGGCGCTTTTCTGTTTAACGTCGGCGATGGTCGACGCCGCCAGACCGGTCTGCTGGCGCAGTTCGGCGTAGACCTTTTCAACATCGCCCGGGCCGATGACCACCTGATACAACCCGCCGGTGAAGAACGACCCCTTGACCAGTTCGACGCCGTTGAGTGCGGCCACATTGACCCGCGCGGGGTCGTTCAAGGCCAGACGCAAACGTGTCACGCAATGCGCCGCCTGCTCGATGTTGTCGCGGCCACCGAGGCTTTCCAGCAGCTCCCGGGCGATGTTCGGATAGTCGTGGCTCATGCTTGTTCGTCCGTCGTGGATTGTTGTTATTGGCAGCACGCCGAGAGGAAAAATACTCGTCTGTACGAGTTAATGCAACAACTCGTCTGTACGAGCCGGCGTCCTTGGATCTACGTCAGAAATAAGCGGATTCTTCCTACTCTGACCTAAGATGTTTTCCTTCGTCCGCATGGACAAACCCCTACCCTGCCCTTAAGGTTCGGGGTTTTGAACACCGTCGGCACAGAGCCCAGCCATGAGCAAATACAACCAGATCTACAGCGATTTGCTTGCCAGTATCACCACGCAGCGCCTGGAGCGCGGCGCCCGGCTGCCTTCCGAAACCGAACTGATGGACACCTATCAGGCCAGCCGTGGCACGGTGCGCAAGGCCATCGACCAGTTGCAAGAGCGCGGCTTCGCTCAGAAGATTCACGGCAAAGGCGCGTTCGTGCTGTCGACCAACCCGATCGAATTCCAGCTCGGCGGCATCGTCAGTTTCCAGGAAACCCATCCGCGTCTGGGCAACGACGTCAGCACCGAGGTGGTCGAGATGTGTCAGGTGCCGCTGGAAGGTGCGCTGCTTGAACATATCAATGCCGAACCCGGCAGCCCGATCACCCGGATCAAACGGGTACGGTGCATCGACGGTAAACGCGTCATCCTCGACATCAATCACTTCGTCAGCGCCGTCATACCCGGCCTGTCGGCGGACATCGCCGAACATTCGATCTACGCCCACATCGAACAGACCCTGCAACTGCAGATCGCCTACGCTCAGCGCACCATTGAAGCCGTACCGTGCAGCAAAGACGACCAACAACACCTGGACCTCGACGGCCAGAACCACGTCATCGTGGTCAGCAACCAGACCTTCCTGCAGGACGGCCGCCAGTTCGAATACACCGAATCACGGCATACGCTGGACAAGTTCTATTTTTCGGATGTGGCGCGGCGGTGATACATGCGACAACCTTCCCCCGCCGCCAACAGGGCGCCGCGCCATAGCCGGGTAACACACTTGGCTTGAACCAAACGGTCATGCTCGCTCCTTGTTTTCTCAAGGATGAAAAACCCATGACCGCTCCCGAACGCCGTCTGCTGCCCAACGCAGCAGACAAAACCGCCCTCAAAGCCCTCGCCACGACCATCGTGCAGACCTGCCCGGGTCTGTTTGAAGCCGCACGTCAGGTCGCCAGCGAACTGCTGGTGGCCAAAGGTCTGTCTGGCCTTGATCCCGACCGGGTGTATTTCCACCGTTTCAAAGCCGCGCAGAGCAACGCGCTGACCTTTACCGGTTGGGAACATTTGCTGGAAAAGCCCTATGAAACGCTGACCCTCACCCAACTGGTTATCCATCGCTTTCGCGCGACCGATCAAGACAACGCCGACCTGCTCGGCCTCTACGCTGGCTTTTATTCGGAAGGTCCGAGCGCCGAGAACTTCAACCAAAGCAACGAAGTGCGCTTGCTTGGCAGCGATGTTCTGAAAGTGTTCTGGGAAGTCGACTTCAGCACGCGCTACACCGAGCAATTGAGCAAATTCTGGCAAAGCTCGTCGGGTGATTTTCGTGTCCTGGCCAAGTGCAGTTTCCTCAGTCAAGCGGTGCAGGCGCTGCAACAGAACGACCTGGGGGGCGATGATTTTCAGCGCATCATCGCCTCGGTAATCGGGCCGATTACCTGGCCCGTCACCCTGCAAATGCTGCGAACGACCTACCCGGTCGGCGCTGAAGTACGCGCATTGGATGTCGATCGCCACGTTGCCACCGATGTGCTGCGTCTGGTGGAAGACAGCGGCCGGCAAACCCTTTACTTGCCGGGTGAAGCCCCGGCTTTTCGCCTGATGGACAGTGAGGCTGATCTGCACTGGTGGCTGCTTGAGCAGATGAATGCCGAGGACAAACGCAGCGCATTCCTCAAGCATTTCCCGCTCGCCGAAAGTCACCGCATCAGCGAAAACCTTACCGATCTGATGAACCGCCTGGTGGGGACCTGGGGCCATAGCGATCACCAGATGATCAATCGCAGCGACGTCGCTGTCGCCGGGGACGCGTTCACCTGGTTAAGCGAATCGACACGCAGCGCCATGGTCGCCGAGGCACAGATGGTGCTGACCTCCAACAGCGACCTGCGCAAAAAACTCTGGATAGGCTATCTGAGCGCGGGTCTGAAAGTATTCGGTCCGATGGCGGCGGTGGGCTGGCCTGTGGCGTTGCCGTTGATCGGCGCGAGCATCGCCAACATGGGGCTGAACATCGATCAGGCCGTCAACGGCGCCACAGCCGCCGAACGTAAAACGGGTCTTGCCAATGCAGTGCTCAACGGTATCGAAATTGTGCTGGATGTGCCGTTTCTGATCGGCTCGGGCGCGCAGCTGGAGGTCGGCCCACAAGTCGAGTTTGCCGAAGCCGAAGAAATGGCCGGGTTGATCGAGTTCACTTCGGCAAACACGCCTCTGCTGCCCCCCGTGGAGCCGCCGCCAGCCGCGGTAATTGAAGAAGCCAGCAATGAGTTGGCAAACGACCTTCCCATCGATACGCCTCCCGCCACGCCCGCCCAGACCTCCATAACTGCCGCGGCCCAACAGGGGCCATCCGTGCCAGGCATTCCTGCCCGCTACCGCTGCAACGAGGTGCTGGTGCCGGACGCCGTCCAGGCAATCCCAGGGAAATTTGAAGGTATCTACCGTCTCGACAAGGAGCCACGCTACGCGATCAAACTCGGCAACGATGCGTATTACGTGCACTACTTTGACGATTCCGAAGAAAGCGGCCACTGGGCAATCGTCAATCCCGAGCGCCCCAATCAGTTCGCGTATTCGCTGCCAGTACGCTTCGGTGCTGACGGCAAGTGGGAGCGCATACCCGCGTTGCGGCTCAGGGGCGGCGGTCAATGCATGGGCAAGGCTTGCATACCGGACACTGAAACGTCCTCAGAACCGTCTTCCACAACGCCCTCGCCGGAGCTGCCATTGGTCGAACCGGTTCCTCCATCTGCCCGCCCGCTGCGCTTGGTCACGCCCCTTCATGAAGTGCCAGGAATGGACATGCCGACACTGCGAAGGTGGGCGATGAATCTGCCTGAACCCTTCGCTACGCTGCCCGGCACAGCCCAGGACAGTCGATCGACTGCCGAGGTGTTTGCTGCCTACTTCGCCGAAAGGCGCGCCATTTTGCTTAACGAGGCCAAGGAGTTCTACTCGGAACTGAGCTGGGCCAACCTGCCCCCACGGCCAGTCATCCCGCAGGTCACTCCTGCGATGTCGACGGGCGAGCTGATCGACGGCATTTTTGCCAACAGCAATGGGCTGGTGATTGGCGAGACGCTGGATCGCATCGCCAGCATGCGCTTCATGATCGAAAACATGCAGGCGTTCGCACGGCACATCAATATGCTGTATGTCCGTGGATTGCTCAGTGATTTCGCGCAGATCGATCTCAACGAGTTCTTTCTGTCGGGAGAGATGTCGCAGGATCTGCGTTCCTATCTGTCCAGTCTCGGCACCGACCCCAATGAAAGGTTCAACATCCTTGAGCTGGTCAACACCGCGCAGGCCAATGGCATTCGGGTTCAGGGACTGGACGTTGCCCAAAACTACAAGCCGAAGGTACCACTCACCTCGATTGAAGAGCAGATGATGCGTACTCGCCTGAGCAGCCGAATCATAAGGGGTGACGCAATTCTCAACAGGCCGGGCAAATGGGTTGCCTTGAGCGAGGCAACGGATACCAATACGTTCAGAAATCTGCCGGGAATAAGCGAACACTTGGGCGGTATCGGTTTACGGATCGAAGAGGTTTCGTCCGCAGAGCAGGCAACCGTCGGAATCGACTCTGGCCTGAAAGTCGCGCGTGGCCCGTTTGATAACGGCGCGTCGACCCGCGCCTCGTCCGACGTGCTCTTCGCTGACCTGCGCTTGCAGATTGAATCACCTACGCCGCAATGGACGCCTGCGGCGCAGGAAAAGCTGCTGCATCGCAATGGTATGTTTTTGTTCGAAAAGAACCAGAACGCTTACACATTGGTACGTCGCGACAGCTCAGGCAGCATTGTGCGAACAGCGGTAAATAGCCGGAGGGACGGCCAGGTTTACATTTGGGCTCAGTCGATGCCTCGCATCAGCGGCATCATGTTCCGCGACCTCGCCGCGCTATCCCAGCGGCTGATAGAAATCGGCCTGACCCTGCAAAGCCGCCTGCCCACCTGAACCGTTTTCAGGCTCATGAAACAAAAAACCCTTGGCTTGAGGCCAAGGGTTTTTTGTTTACTCGATGCGTCGATCAGCGTGCAGCAGGATCATTCCCACTCAATCGTCGCCGGCGGCTTGCTCGACACGTCGTAGGTGACGCGCGAAATACCTTCGATTTCGTTGATGATGCGGCCGGAGACGGTTTCCAGCAGTTCGTAAGGCAGGTGTGCCCAACGCGCGGTCATGAAGTCGATGGTTTCTACCGCACGCAGGGCCACGACCCACGCGTAACGACGGCCGTCGCCGACCACGCCCACCGATTTGACTGGCTGGAACACCACGAAGGCCTGGCTGACCTTGTGATACCAGTCGGCCTTGCGCAGTTCTTCGATGAAGATGTGGTCGGCACGACGCAGCAGGTCGGCGTATTCCTTTTTCACTTCGCCGAGGATGCGCACGCCCAGGCCCGGGCCCGGGAATGGGTGGCGGTAGACCATGTCGTACGGCAGGCCGAGTTCCAGGCCCAGACGACGGACTTCGTCCTTGAACAGTTCGCGCAGTGGCTCGACCAATTTCAGGTTCATTTCTTCCGGCAGGCCGCCCACGTTGTGGTGCGACTTGATCACGTGGGCCTTGCCGCTTTTCGCGCCAGCCGACTCGATCACGTCCGGGTAGATGGTGCCCTGCGCGAGGTACTTGATGTTTTCCAGTTTGTTGGACTGGGCATCAAATACGTCGATGAAGGTACGACCGATGATCTTGCGTTTCTTCTCCGGGTCGGCTTCGCCGGCCAGGTTGTTGAGGAACTGCTCCTCAGCGTTGGCGCGGATCACCTTGACGCCCATGTTCTCGGCGAACATGGCCATCACTTGCTCGCCTTCGTGCAGACGCAGCAGACCGTTGTCGACGAACACGCAGGTCAGTTGATCACCGATGGCTTTGTGCAGCAGCGCAGCAACGACCGAGGAGTCGACGCCGCCGGACAGGCCCAGCAGGACGTTGTCGGTGCCGACCTGGGCGCGGATGTTGGCGATGGCGTCTTCAGCGATTTTCGAGGGTGTCCACAGGGCTTCACAGCCGCAGATGTCGAGCACGAAACGCGACAGGATGCGGCCGCCCTGCTTGGTGTGGGTCACTTCCGGGTGGAACTGCACGCCGTAGTACGCGCGATCGTCGTTGAACATGCCAGCGATCGGGCAGCTCGGGGTGCTGGCGAGGATGTGGAAGTCTTCCGGCATCTTGGTGACCTTGTCACCGTGGCTCATCCACACGTCGAGGCCGAACAGGCCGTCGGCGTCGATGTGATCTTCGATGCCGTCGAGCAGGCGGCTCTTGCCGACCACGTCAACGCGAGCGTAACCGAACTCACGCAGTTCGGAACCTTCAACCTTGCCGCCCAGTTGCTCGGCCATGGTCTGCATGCCGTAGCAGATGCCGAACACCGGCACGCCCAGGTCGAACACCGCCTGCGGGCAGCGCGGGCTGTTGGCTTCGTGCACGGACTCGGGGCCGCCGGCGAGGATGACGCCTTTAGGGGCGAATTCGCGGATCGCATCTTCGTCCATGTCGAACGGGTGCAGTTCGCAGTACACGCCGATCTCGCGCACGCGGCGGGCAATCAGCTGGGTGTATTGCGAACCGAAGTCGAGGATCAGGATGCGGTGAGCGTGAATGTCGAGGGCCATGACTCATTCTCATGTAGTGAATCAGAAACAACTCGGGGCTGAATGAACAGCCCCGGTGATTTAACGTTTTGCTGGAAGCCTCAACCTACGCGGTAGTTCGGCGCTTCCTTGGTGATCTGCACGTCGTGAACGTGGGATTCGGCCATGCCGGCGCCAGTGATCCGCACGAATTCGGGCTTGGTGCGCATTTCTTCGATGTTGGCGCTGCCGGTGTAACCCATCGAGGAACGCAGGCCGCCCATCAATTGATGAATGATCGCGCTCAGGGTGCCCTTGTACGGCACACGGCCTTCGATGCCTTCCGGAACCAGTTTCTCGGCGCCTGCCGAGGAGTCCTGGAAGTAACGGTCGGACGAGCCTTGAGCCTGGGACATGGCGCCCAGCGAACCCATGCCGCGATAGGCCTTGTACGAACGGCCCTGGAACAGTTCGATCTCGCCTGGCGCTTCTTCGGTACCGGCGAACATCGAGCCCATCATCACGCAGGACGCACCGGCGACGATGGCCTTGGACAGGTCACCGGAGAAACGGATGCCGCCGTCGGCGATCAACGGCACGCCGGTGCCTTCAAGGGCGGCGGCGACGTTGGCGATGGCGCTGATTTGCGGCACGCCGACACCGGCGACGATACGGGTGGTGCAGATCGAGCCAGGGCCGATACCGACCTTGACTGCGTCGGCGCCCGCTTCGGCCAAGGCCTTGGCGGCAGCGCCGGTGGCGATGTTGCCGCCGATCACCTGCACTTCAGGGAAGTTCTCCTTGACCCAGCGAACGCGGTCGATCACGCCCTTGGAGTGACCGTGCGCGGTGTCGACCACCACCACGTCAACGCCGGCGTTGACCAGTGCGGTCACGCGATCACCGGTGTCTTTACCGGTGCCGACCGCAGCGCCAACGCGCAGACGACCTTGATCGTCCTTGCTGGCCAGCGGGTAGGCTTTGGCTTTTTCGATGTCGTTGACGGTCATCATGCCTTTGAGGGCGAATTTGTCGTCGACGATCAGCACGCGCTCGATGCGGTGCTTGTGCAGCAGTTCACGGACGTCGTTCTTGTCGGCGCCTTCCTTGACCGTGACCAGACGCTCTTTGGGCGTCATCACTTCGCGGACAGTGGCTTCCAGACGGTTTTCGAAACGTACGTCGCGGGAGGTGACGATGCCGACCAGGTCGCCATCGTGCAGTACCGGAACGCCGGAAATGTTGTGCAGACGGGTCAGTTCGAACAGATCACGCACCGTGGCATCGGCCTCGATGGTGATGGGATCCTTGACCACACCGGCTTCGAACTTCTTGACCTTGCGCACTTCGGCAGCTTGCTGCTCAATGGTCATGTTCTTGTGGATAATGCCGATGCCACCTTCCTGAGCCATGGCGATTGCCAGACGGGCTTCAGTAACGGTGTCCATGGCGGCAGAAACCAGAGGAATATTCAGTTCGATGCCACGGGTAAGACGGGTCTTGAGACTGACTTCGTTGGGAAGTACCTCGGAATAACCGGGCACTAGGAGAATGTCGTCGAATGTCAGAGCTTCTTGGCTGATACGCAGCATCGCGGGGGCTCCCGAGCGGGAAAATGGAAGCGCGCCATTATAGTCAGACACCCCCTGCTGTTCAATGTAAAACTCAGCCTAATTGATAGATGGAAAACCTGGCTTTCTGTAGGAGCTGCCGAAGGCTGCGATCTTTTGACTTCGCTTTTCAAAGGCAGGATCAAAAGATCGCAGCCTTCGGCAGTTCCTGCTGGGATCAGAGCTCGACCTTTATCCAACTTACAGGTTGATCGAGCCAATCGGCGAACTCGTCGATAAAGCTCTGCTTGAACCCCGCCTCCAGCCAATTATTGAAAATGAAGCCGAGGTTGGAAAACGCGCATTCCTGCAAAAACAGGAAGCCGTTGATGTCGTCTTCATGCCCGCACTCCGGGCAGGTGAAGTTGTCGGTACGCCCCGGAAACCAGTCTTCCAGACTTTCGAACAGTGCCTCGCCGACTTCGCGGCGGCATTCGGCACAGCCGGCTTCTTCGAGAAAGCCTTTGGCCGGGGTATAGATGCAGCGCTTGGTGACAATTTCCAGGCCATTGATCGGCTCACCGAACGGCAGCGCCTCGGGGTGCAGCACCACTGCGCGGGCGCCGTCGGCGATGGCGTGCGCCATGCGGTTGCCGGTGCGCCCGCAGGTGGTCAGTTGTTCTTCGATGATGTTCTTGCGCACCAGCCAACGCACGATCGCCCGCGCCCGGGGTTCGTGCACCGGCAGGGTGGAGATTTTCGGGACGATGATGCTTTGCGTGTTCATGAAAGTTCCTGCGGTGTGGCTTCTGACGCCTTCGCGAGCCTGCTCGCGAAGGCGTTCCAAAGGCCGGCAGCTTAATCCCTGAAGAAATTCGGTCAAGTGCTGAAATAACGCACGATCAACGCGATTCCGCTGGCCAGCACCAGCCACGTCACCAGCCGCACAAATGCCTCGCGCGAAAGCCTCATGCTCAAGCGCCGGCCGATCCACAAGCCCAGCGCCATCGCCGGCAACAGACACAGGGCCAGCATCAACAAGGGTAGCTCGGCATAGACACCGGCGATGACAAACAGACTCAAACGCACCACGGTGCTGCAACTGATCAACGCACTTTGCGTGGCCCGCGCAGCCTCTTTGGGCAAGCGACTGTTCAGATAGATCGCATACAAAAAACCGCCGCTGCCAAACAACGCACCGAACAATCCGCCCACCGTGCCCATGGGTACGGCCCATGCCGCCGACAACTGCGCCGGCCGCGCTTTGACCCACAGGCTGTAAACCGCATAGGCGCTGATAAACAGGCCCATCAACAGCAGCAACAGATCGGATTTGAGATTCAGCAGGAAGATCACCCCCAGCGTGCAGCCGATCGCCATGCACGGCAGCAGTCTGAGCAACTCCGCTCTGGCCACGTCCCGCCGCGAAGGCAGCAGATTGCCGAACGCCGCAACGAAATCCAGCAACACCAGCAGCGGCACGATTTTCGACAGCGGCATGAACAGGATCAGAATCGGCCCCGCCACCAGCGCCGTGCCGAAACCGGCAATACCAAAGACGATGTAGGCCAAGGCAATGGCCAGCCCGATAGCCGCCCAACCGCCCGCGCCCCACGACCACGCCCCCAACAGTTCCATCACGCTCATCACTTCATTTCCTTATTAAGTCGCCAATACTGCGCTGTAGGAGCTGCCGAAGGCTGCGATCTTTTGATCTTGATCCTGAAAAAACAAGATCAAAGGATCGCAGCCTCGTTGCACTCGACAGCTCCTACAGGGTTCGTGCAATGAGCAGAAGAATGCCTTTAAACTGCGCCCCATGATTAAAGATCCCTTCGCAAGACTTGGCCTGGACCGAGAAATCCTGACCGTCAGCCAGCTCAACGGCCGCGCGCGGGTGTTGCTCGAAGACGTGTTCAGCAACATCTGGGTAGAAGGCGAAATTTCCAACCTTGCGCGCCCGGCGTCCGGTCACGTCTACTTCACCCTCAAGGACAGCGGCGCGCAGGTGCGTTGCGCCTTGTTCCGGCAGAACGCCGCGAGAGTGCGTCAGGCATTGAAAGATGGTCTGGCGGTCAAGGTGCGCGGCAAGGTTTCGCTGTTCGAAGGCCGTGGCGACTATCAACTGATCCTCGACACCGTTGAACCTGCCGGTGACGGTGCGCTGCGTCTGGCCTTCGATGCGCTGAAGGAAAAGCTCAGCGCCGAAGGCTTGTTCAGTGCCGAACGCAAAGTGCCGCTGCCCGCGCACCCGCAACGCATCGGCATCATCAGTTCGCCGACCGGCGCAGTGATTCGCGACATCATCAGCGTGTTCCGCCGCCGTGCGCCGCAGGTGCAACTGACCCTGATTCCGACCGCCGTACAGGGCCGCGAAGCCACTGCGCAAATCGTCCGTGCTCTGAAAATGGCCGATGCCCGTGGCTTCGATGCGCTGATCCTCGCCCGTGGCGGCGGCTCGCTGGAAGACCTCTGGTGCTTCAACGAAGAAGCCGTGGCGCGCGCGGTCGATGCCTGCGTAACGCCGATCGTCAGCGCCGTCGGCCATGAAACCGATGTGTCGATCAGCGACTTTGTTGCCGACGTCCGCGCACCGACACCCTCGGCGGCCGCCGAACTGCTCGCCCCGGATTCCAGCCATCTGATCCGTCAGGTCGAGAGCCTGCATCGACGTTTGGTGATGCGCATGCGCGATCGCTTGATGCGTGATCGCCTGCGTCTGGAAGGCATGGCCAGACGGCTGCGGCATCCTGGCGAACGTCTGCGTCAGCAGGCCCAGCGGCTCGACGATCTGGACATGCGCATGCGCCGGGCCTTCGAGCGCAGTCTCAATACCCGCCGCGAACGCCTGATCCGCCTGGAAACCCGCCTCGCCGGGCAACACCCGGGACGCCAATTGGCCATGCTCCGTCAGCGCCTCGACAGCCTCGCCGAACGCCTGCCCCGTGCCATGCGCGATGGCCTGAAACAACGTCGTCAGCAATTGCACAGTCAGATGCAGACCCTGCATGTGGTCAGCCCGTTGGCGACCCTCGGTCGCGGTTACAGCATCCTGCTCGACGAGCGTGGCCACGCGATTCGCAACGCCGCGCAGACCCACACCGGCCAACGCCTGAAAGCCAAACTGGGCGAAGGCGAATTGCAAGTGCGCGTCGAGGATAACCACCTGACGCCCGTCACCCTCTCTTTACTGGACTGATCCATGCCGCGTTTTCTCGCTCCGCTGCTGTTGCTCTGCCTGGCTTTCAATGCTCACGCCGACAGTTACATCACTCGCCTGCTGAACAAACCAGTGCCGGGCGGCGTCGCGGTGGTGGATCTGGGCGCGGCAGCACAAGCGCCGAAAGCCACGTATCAGGGCAAACCGGTGCTGGTGGTGAAAGAACAGAACAACTGGCTGGCGATTGTCGGCGTACCGCTGACGGTCAAGCCCGGTGCACAGCAAATCAGCAGTGGCGGGCGCAATCTGCCCTTCACCGTCGGCAGCAAGAAATACCCGGAACAGCACATCACCCTGAAGAACAAACAGCAGGTCAACCCGAACGCCGACAACCTCAAGCGCATCGAGGGTGAACTGGCGGAACAGATCGCGGCTTACCGCAGTTTCAGCCCGAACACGCCGAGCAATCTGCTGCTGGACAAACCGGTCAACGGCCCACTGTCGAGCAAGTTCGGCGTGCGCCGTTTCTTCAACGGTGAAGAGCGAAATCCTCATGCGGGCCTGGATTTCGCGGTACCGGCCGGGACGCCAATCAAGACGCCGGCGGCGGGCAAGGTGATTCTGATCGGCAATTACTTCTTCAACGGCAATACGGTGTTCGTGGATCATGGCCAGGGCTTTATCAGCATGTTCTGTCACATGTCGAAGATCGATGTGAAGAACGGCCAGCAACTGGCTCGTGGCGCAGTGGTGGGCAAGGTCGGCGCGACCGGCCGCGCGACCGGCCCGCATATGCACTGGAACGTCAGCCTGAATGATGCGCGGGTCGATCCGGCGATTTTCATTGGCGCGTTCCAACCCTGAATATTGTGTGGAGGCTGCTGGCCTCTTCGCGGGCAAGCTCCCACAGGGATTTGTTTGTGAATGCAATCCAATGTGGGAGCGAGCTTGCTCGCGAAGGCGGTTTTTCCACCTACAAATACCGCTGGCATCCGCCCACCCTCAATTGCGCCTCTATCTACCCTCACGCAAACATCAACAACCAGTAATGACTTAAGCACAATAAAATCGCGCAAAAACCTGCTTTCCGAGGATTCCTCTCAATTTTTTCCGACTGCTTGCCATCCTTTCCCCTCGCGGTTAGGGTTGAGGGCATGAAAACCTCTCACACCCTCATTCAGCTTCGCCAGCACCGCAGCCTGTGCCTCGTCAGCGCACGACTGCCAGGCTGAATCGCTGCGCCTCGTCCCACGCTTTTCCAAGAACATTCGTTCAACCGGCAGGCCGCCTCTTTTCGGCCCAGACAACAAGGAATTTCCCGATGAGCATGCTCAAAGACCCGTCTTCGAAATACCGCGCGTTTCCCGTCATCAACCTGCCGGATCGCACCTGGCCGTCGAAGACCATCAACACCGCGCCGATCTGGTGCAGCTCCGACCTGCGTGACGGCAACCAGTCGCTGATCGAGCCAATGGACGCGGCGAAGAAGCTGCGCTTCTGGAAAACCCTGGTGCAGGTCGGCGTGAAAGAAATCGAAGCATCGTTCCCGGCGGCTTCGCAAACCGACTTCGACTTTGTGCGTACGCTGATCGAAGAAGGCCACATCCCGGATGACACCACCATTCAGGTGCTGACCCAGGGCCGTGAAGATCTGATCGAGCGCACCTTCGAATCCCTGCGCGGGGCGAAGAAAGCCATCGTTCACCTGTACAACGCCACCTCGCCTTCTTTCCGTCGCATCGTCTTCAACCAGGACAAGGACGGCATCAAGGCCATTGCGGTCAACGCCGCCAAACTGTTCGTCAAATACGCAGCGATGCAGCCAGAGACCGAGTGGACCTTCGAATACTCGCCGGAAACCTTCAGCGCCACCGAGCTGGAATTCGCCAAGGAAGTCTGTGACGCGGTGATCGAGGTGTGGAACCCGACGCCTGAGCACAAGATGATCCTCAACCTGCCGGCCACCGTTGAATGCGCAACGCCGAACGTGTACGCCGACCAGATCGAGTGGTTCGGTCGCAACATCAACCGTCGTGACAGCGTGATCATCAGCCTGCACACCCACAACGACCGTGGCACAGGCGTCGCGGCCACCGAGCTGGGCCTGATGGCCGGCGCCGATCGTGTCGAAGGCTGCCTGTTCGGCAACGGCGAGCGCACCGGCAACGTCGACCTCGTCACCGTCGCGCTGAACATGTACACCCAGGGCGTGAACCCTGAGCTGGATTTCTCCGACATCGACGGCGTGCGCAAGGTCGTCGAAGAGTGCAACCAGATCCAGGTGCACCCGCGTCATCCGTATGTGGGCGACCTGGTGCACACCGCGTTCTCCGGCTCGCACCAGGATGCCATCCGCAAGGGCTTCGCCCAGCAGAAACCGGACACCCTGTGGGAAGTGCCATACCTGCCGATCGACCCGGCCGACATTGGTCGCAGCTATGAGGCGGTGATCCGCGTCAACAGCCAGTCGGGCAAGGGCGGCATCGCCTACTTGCTGGAGCAGGAATACGGCATCAGCCTGCCGCGTCGCATGCAGATCGAGTTCAGCCAGGTGGTGCAGCGTGAAACCGATCGCTTGGGCCTGGAGATGACCGCCAAGCAGATTCACTCGCTGTTGATCAGCGAATACCTGCAGGCCAACACCCCGTACGCGCTGGTCAGCCATCGTCTGCAGGAAGAAAACGGCAACAGCGCCGTCGAAGTGGAAGTGGCCAGCAAAGGTCAGGGCGAAACCAACCTGCACTGGCGCGGCAAAGGTAACGGCGCGCTGGAGGCATTGGTGGCGGGTCTGCCGGTTCCGGTGGAGATCATGGACTACAACGAACACGCGATCGGCGCCGGCACCAACGCCAAAGCGGCGGCCTACATCGAACTGCGCGTGAACGGTGAACGTGCGGTGCACGGCGTGGGGATCGATGAAAACATCACCACTGCCAGCTTCAAGGCACTGTTCAGCGCGCTGAACCGCTCGCTGAGCCAGCCAGAGGCGAAAGCAGCGTAATCGACCGTTGAAACGCGAAAGGCCCCGGAGTGAAAACTCCGGGGCCTTTTTTTACCTCCAGCTTTTGCGGTGAAGCTGATGGCCCTTTCGCGGGCAAGCCCGCTCCCACAAGTTTTAGGGTGAACCCGACATTCAGGTATACCTCGGCCACTGTGGGAGCGGGCTTGCCCGCGAATGCGTCCGCTTGGACGCTGCAACTATCAGGTGAACTCGAAAGTGTCGGCATCCAGGTTCGCCGGAAAGCGCTCACGATACGCCGCCAACGGCGCCGCTTCCAGAATCACCTGGAACACGCCATCCGCCTCCCCCGCCGCCAGCAACGTCTCGCCCTGGAAATCCAGCACCTGACTGTCACCGGTATACGCAAAGCCCTTGCCATCGCTGCCGACCCGGTTCACCGCCGCCACGTAGCAGAGGTTTTCAATCGCTCGGGCCGGCAGCAGGCGATTCCAGTGCAGACGCCGTGCGCCCGGCCAGTTGGCGGTGTACAGCAGCAGATCGGTGTCCTGCGCATCGCGGCTCCACACCGGGAAGCGCAGGTCGTAGCAGATCAGCGGACGAATTCGCCAGCCCTTGAGCTCGAACTGCACCTGCCGCTCGCCGGGCGTGTAATGGTTGTGCTCGCCAGCCATGCGGAACAGGTGACGCTTGTCGTAATGCAGCACTTCGCCGTCCGGCCGCGCCCACAGCAAGCGATTGCGATGGCTGCCGTCAGCCGCCTGAATAATCACGCTGCCAGTGATGACCGCATCGAATTTCGCCGCCTGCGCTCGCAGCCATTTGCTGGTCGGGCCGTTTTCGGCTTCGGCGAGGGTTTCCGACTCCATGGAAAAACCGGTAGTGAACATTTCCGGCAGGATGATCAGATCGGCCCCACGGGCCTGCTCCAGCAACAGCTCGAAATGCTCGAGGTTGGCCTGGCGGTCGTGCCAGGCCAGGCTGGTCTGGATCAGCGCCAGAGTCAGGTCTGGCAAAGCACTCAAATCACGCATAGTTTCGCCGCCGCTTCACGCAGCGTCTCCTCGCGTTTGGCAAAGCACAGCCGTATCAAGCACTGGCCTTGCGGTGGATTCTGGTAGAACACCGACACCGGAATGCTCGCGACACCGTGCTCGCGAGTCATCCACGTGGCCATGTCGACATCATTCAGATCAGGACGGATCTGTGAATAATCAACCAACTGGAAATAGGTGCCACTGACACGGGTGAAGCTGAACCGCGACGGCGCGAGCAGATCGCAAAACAGATCGCGCTTGGCCTGATAGAAACCCGGCAATTGTTCAACGTGCTCGGGGTGCTCGGACATGTAATCGGCCAGCGCGTATTGCAGCGGTGTGACGCCACAGAAACTCACGTATTGATGCACCTTGCGCAACTCGGCCGTCAGCGCTGGCGGGGCGACGACATAGCCGGTTTTCCAGCCGGTGACGTGGTAAGTCTTGCCGAACGAGCTGATCACGAACGCGCGCTGATAGAGCTCTTCATGGGCGAGCACGCTGACATGCGGTACGCCGTCGAACACCAGGTGTTCGTAGACTTCGTCGCTGATCAGATAGATGTCGCGATCACGGATCAAGGCCGCCAGTTGATCGAGCTCGTCGCGGCTGATCAATGCGCCGCTGGGGTTATGCGGGGTGTTGATGACGATCATTTTAGTGCGCGGGCTCAGGGCCGCGGCGAGTTGGTCGAAATCGATGGAAAAATCGTCCGGATTCAAGTGCACATGCACGCAACGACCACCCGCCAGCTCCGTCGCCGGCGCGTAGCTGTCGTAGCATGGATCAAACACGATGACTTCGTCGCCACTGTGGATAACGGCCTGAATCGCGCAGAAGATCGCTTGGGTCGCGCCGGGCGTTACCGTCACTTCATGATCGGCATCGACATTCACGCCATAGCTGCGGGCGATCTTGGCCGCGATCTGCTGGCGCAACGCCGGCAACCCGGTCATCGGCGAATACTGATTATGGCCACTGGCGATATGCCGCCCGACCGCATCACGCAGCGACTGCGGCCCGTCAAAATCCGGAAAACCCTGCGACAGGTTGATCGCGCCGGTCTGCGCCGCGAGCTGAGACATCTGCGTGAAAATAGTGATGCCGACATTCGGCAGCTTGCTGGTGATCATCGGGGGTTCTCTCTCGACACCCGGCTCTGACGACGGCTCGGGAGAGCCCGAGGATAGCCCATCCGGCGCCCATAAAAAAAGGGCGCCAACCGGCGCCCTTCTCTCTGACTGATCGTTCCCACGCTCTGCGTGGGAACGATCCTGCAAGCGACGTTATTTCTTGTCGCGGCGCTTCTTGCTGGCTTTCTTGTTGTGCGACATCAAGCGACGCTTCTTGTTGACCTGACGGTCGGTGAGCGTGTTCTTGTTGCCTTCGTACGGGTTCTCGCCGCCCTTGAACTCGATGCGGATCGGCGTACCGACCAGCTTGAGCACACGACGGTAAGTGTTCTCCAGATAGCGCACGTACGACTTCGGCACTTTCTCGATCTGGTTGCCGTGAATCACGATGATCGGCGGGTTCGCACCACCGAGGTGAGCGTAACGCAGCTTGATCCGGCGGTTGTTGACCATCGGTGGCGCGTGCTCGCCCACCGCATCTTCGAGAATCTGGGTAAGGCGGTTGGTCGGCCAACGGGTGACCGCCGACTTGAACGAGTTCTGCACCGAGGCGTAGAGGTTGCCCACGCCCGTGCCGTGCAGCGCCGAGATGAAGTGAATATCGGCGTAGTCAACGAAGAACAGTCGACGTTGCAGCTCGACCTTGACGAAGTCGCGCTCGCTCGGCGTCATGCCGTCCCACTTGTTGATCGCGATGACCAGCGCACGACCGGACTCGATGGCGAAGCCCAGCAGGTTCAGGTCGTGGTCGACCACACCTTCGCGGGCGTCCATCACGAAGATCACCACGTTGGCGTCTTTGATCGCCTGCAGGGTTTTGACCACGGAGAACTTTTCGACTTCTTCGTGGATCTTGCCGCGCTTGCGCACACCAGCGGTGTCGATCAGCGTGTACTTCTCTTCATTGCGCTCGAACGGAATGTAGATACTGTCGCGGGTAGTACCCGGCTGGTCATACACGATGACGCGGTCTTCACCGAGCATGCGGTTGACCAGGGTCGACTTGCCCACGTTCGGCCGGCCGATGATGGCGATCTTGATCCCGTCTTTTTCGCTCGGGCCAGGAATGCGCTTGGCTTCCTCACCTTCGGCAACGACTTCTTCCTCTTCACCTTCAGCCGGCTCGTCATCATCACGCGGGAATTCGCTCAGGGCGGCTTCCAGCAGTTGCGTGATGCCACGGCCGTGGGCGCCGGCGATCGGGATCGCGTGGCCCATGCCCAGCGGGGCGAATTCGGCGCGGGCCATTTCCGGGTCGATGTTGTCGACCTTGTTGGCCACCACGTGGGAACGCTTGTTACGTTTGCGCAAATGCTCGGCGATCATCTGGTCGGCAGCGGTAAAACCGGCCTTGGCATCTACCAGAAACAGCACCACATCGGCTTCTTCGATGGCCAGCAGCGACTGCTCGGCCATTTTTTCGTCCATACCATGTTCGTCACCGGAGATACCGCCGGTGTCGATCAGAATGTAGGAACGCCCTTGCCACTTGGCCTCACCGTACTGGCGATCACGGGTCAGACCGGACAGGTCGCCGACGATGGCGTCGCGAGTCCGAGTCAGGCGGTTGAACAAGGTGGACTTGCCGACGTTCGGTCGGCCCACCAGGGCGATTACGGGAACCATGCGGCTCTCCACTGCGTTATTTCAGAAAATACAAAAGCCGCTGCGAGGCAGCGGCTGGTGCTCGGGGCAACACCCGGAGGCGCTGCAAACCCTGCTGATGCAGGGCCGCTTGGGGATCAACCCCAAGCATAGTTGTTACTTGATGGTCAGGGCTTCCAGTTTGCCGCTGTTGCCATACACATAAATCGTGTCGCCCACCACCAGCGGACGAGCACGCAGGCCGTCGCTGTCGATGCGCTCACGGCCGACGAAACGACCGTCAACCTGGCTGAGCAGGTGCAGATAACCTTCCAGGTCACCCACAGCTACATAGCTGGAGAACACTTCCGGAGCCGACAGCTGACGGCGAGCCAGCGCATCGTTGCTCCACAGTGCGGTGGTCGAACGCTCGTCGACGCCTTCAACGGTGCCCGAGGACAGGCTCACGTAGACGCTGCCGAAACCCTGAGCGATACCGGCGTAGCTCGACGCATCGCGCTGCCACAGTTGACGACCGCTTTCCAGGTCCAGTGCCGCCACGCGACCCTGATAACTGGCCACATACAGCGTGCCGCCGGACAACAGCAGACCGCCGTCGATGTCGACCACGCGCTCCAGTTCCGAACGACCCTGTGGAATGGCGATGCGTTGTTCCCACACCGGCACGCCGTTGGAGATGTCCAGAGCGACCACTTTACCCGTCGACAGGCCAGCCAGCGCCAGACGGTTGGTGACCAGCGGAGCACTGGTGCCACGCAGGGTCAGGACAGCCGGAGTGCTGTCATACACCCAACGCTGGTTGCCGGTGGCCGCGTCCAGACCGATCAGACGATCGTCCTGAGTCTGCACAACGACGACGTCGCCATTGTTGGCCGGCGGCGCGAGGACTTCACTGTTGACGCGCGCACGCCACTTCTCTTCACCATTGCTGGTGTCCAGAGCGACGACTTCGCCACGCAGGGTACCGATCAGTACCAGACCGTAACCCACGCCAACGGCGCCGGAGACAGGCAGTTCCAGATCCTGGTCCCACTTCACGTCGCCGTTGCTGCGATCCAGTGCCATCACCACACCGGTCACATCGGCGGCGTAGATGGTGTCACCGTCAATCGCCGGCACCAGCATGTTGTAGGTTTCACCCTGACCGTCACCGATCGAGCGACTCCACTGCTTCTGCAGAACCACTTCTTCCTTGAAGTCGGTCAGTTCAGCCGGTGGCAGTTCTTTCTTGCTGTTGCTGCTGCAACCCGCGGCCAGAAGGGCCAGAGCCAGCAATGCTGCATGCTTCCAACGGATCACGTCACGCATCCCCTTTGGCCAGGTCGTCGAGCTTGATTTGAAGGCCACCGACTGCCGCTTCATCCGACAGTGCCGCCTTGGCTTTTTGATACGCCTTGTTCGCGTCATCGGTACGGCCCAAGCGCACCAGCAGGTCGCCCTTGAGTTCTTCGCGAGTGGCCAGGAACGCTTTGTCGGCATCGCCGTCGAGCAGTTTCAGGGCGTCTTCGGCCTTGTCCTGCGCGCCCAGCACCTGCGCCAGACGCTGACGGGCAATCTCGCCCAGCGCCGGGTTGGCCGGTTTGTCGACGATGGCTTTGAGTTCAGCGGCTGCGTCGTCCAGCTTGCCGCTGTCGACCGCGACTTTGGCGACGAACAGGCTGCCGTATTGCGCGTAAGCCGAACCGCCGTATTCGCTGTTGAGCTTGCCGGCCAGATCCGCAACGCGCGCGGCATCGGGCTTGCCGTCAGGCGTCAGGGTGGTTTCCAGCAATTGCTGATAGAGCACCGAGGCGCCTTGCGACTGGTTGCTCTGGTATTTGTGATAAGCCTGCCAGCCGAACACGATGACCAGCGCCAACAGGCCGCCGGTGACCAGAGGTTTGCCGTTGCGTGTCCACCAGTCCTTCAAATCCGCCAACTGTTCGTCTTCGGTACTCGACACCCCAATACTCCTTAATCGCTAAATCGGCTGTTAAGACAGCTTCAACCCTGCACGACGCAGGTGGCCAGGTGAGCGGCGAGCGCATCCCAGGCAATGCTTTGTTGTTCGCCCTGGCCACGCAGGGGTTTGAAACCTACCACTTGCTGGGCCATTTCGTCGTCACCGAGGATCAGCGCGTACAGCGCACCGCTCTTGTCGGCCTTCTTGAACTGGCTTTTGAAACTGCCGGCGCCGGCATTGACTTGCAGGCGCAGGTTTGGAAGCTGATCGCGAACCCGCTCGGCCAGAGCCAGACCGGCCAACTCAGCCTGCTCACCGAAGGCGCAGAGGTAGACGTCGACCTGACGGGAGATTTCTTCCGGGATCTGCTCGAGGGTTTCGAGCATCAACACCAGACGCTCGATGCCCATGGCGAAACCGACGCCCGCGGTTGGCTTGCCGCCCATCTGCTCGACCAGACCGTCGTAACGGCCGCCCGCGCACACGGTGCCCTGAGCGCCGAGCTTGTCGGTGACCCATTCGAAAACGGTTTTGCTGTAGTAATCGAGGCCGCGCACCAGTTTCGGGTTGAGCACATAAGGAATGCCGACGGCATCCAGACGCGCCTTCAGGCCTTCGAAGTGAGCCCGGGACTCGTCGTCGAGGTAATCGGCCATTTTCGGCGCATCGACCAGCACGGCCTGGGTGTCGGCATTTTTCGTGTCGAGCACGCGCAGCGGGTTGGTTTTCAGGCGACGCTGGCTGTCTTCGTCGAGCTTGTCGTGGTGCGCCGAGAGGTACTCGACCAGCGCTTCACGATAGCGACCGCGGGACTCGCTGGTGCCGAGGCTGTTGAGTTCGAGCTTGACCGCATCACGGATACCCAGCTCGCGCCACAGGCGCCAGGTCATGATGATCAGCTCGGCGTCGATGTCCGGACCGTCGAGGTTGAACACCTCAAGACCGATCTGGTGGAACTGGCGATAACGGCCTTTTTGCGGACGCTCGTGGCGGAACATCGGGCCGATGTACCAGAGTTTCTGCACCTGACCGCCACCGGTGATGCCGTGTTCGAGCACAGCGCGCACGCACGCCGCAGTGCCTTCCGGACGCAGGGTCAGCGAGTCGCCGTTGCGGTCTTCGAAGGTGTACATCTCTTTTTCGACGATATCGGTCACTTCACCGATCGAGCGTTTGAACAGCTCGGTGAACTCGACGATCGGCATGCGGATCTGCTTGTAACCGTAGTTATCCAGCAGACGCGCAACAGTGCCCTCGAAATAACGCCACAGCGGGGTCTGTTCGGGCAGGATGTCGTTCATGCCACGAATGGCTTGCAGAGACTTGCTCACAAAAATTCCTTAATTCGTTCGATCAGCCGCGCGCGATAACCGCAGCGTCAGCTTCGACCTTTTCGGCCGCTTTCTGGCGGATCAGCCGTTCCAGCTCATCCACCAGATTGTCATTCGTCAGTTTCTGCGACGGTTTGCCATCGATGTAAATCAGGTTGGGCGTGCCGCCGGTCAAGCCGATATGGGCTTCCTTGGCTTCGCCGGGGCCGTTGACCACGCAACCGATCACCGCGACATCCAGCGGCACCAGCAGGTCTTCAAGGCGCCCTTCCAGCTCGTTCATGGTCTTGACCACATCGAAGTTCTGCCGCGAGCAGCTCGGGCAGGCGATGAAGTTGATACCACGGGAACGCAGATGCAAAGACTTGAGAATGTCGTAACCGACCTTCACTTCCTCGACCGGGTCGGCCGCCAGCGAGATGCGGATAGTATCGCCAATCCCTTCGGCGAGCAGCATACCTAGGCCCACGGCGGATTTCACCGTGCCCGAGCGCAAACCACCGGCTTCAGTGATGCCGAGGTGCAGCGGCTGGACGATTTCTTTCGCCAGCAAACGGTAGGCTTCGACGGCCATGAACACGTCGGAGGCCTTCACGCTGACCTTGAAGTCCTGGAAATTCAGGCGTTCGAGGTGTTCAACGTGGCGCAGGGCGGACTCGACCAATGCGGCCGGGGTCGGCTCGCCATATTTCTTCTGCAGGTCTTTTTCCAGGGAACCGGCGTTGACGCCGATGCGAATTGGAATGCCACGATCGCGGGCTGCATCGACCACGGCACGCACACGGTCTTCACGACCGATGTTGCCCGGGTTGATGCGCAAGCAGTCGACGCCCAGCTCGGCCACGCGCAGAGCGATCCTGTAGTCGAAGTGGATGTCGGCCACCAACGGCACTTTGACCAGTTGCTTGATCTTGCCGAACGCCTCGGCGGCGTCCATGTCGGGTACCGAAACGCGAACGATATCGACGCCGGCAGCTTCCAGACGATTGATCTGCGCCACGGTCGCGGCGACGTCATTGGTGTCGCTGTTGGTCATGCTTTGCACAGCGATCGGCGCGTCGCCGCCCACCGGTACGTTGCCGACCCAGATCTTGCGCGATTCGCGACGTTTGATTGGAGATTCGCCGTGCATGACTTATTGACCCAACTTCAGGCGAGCAGTCTCGCCACTGGTGAACGGAGCGATGTCGACCGGTTGGCCGTTGTAGCTGACCTGTGCCGCGCGGGCGACGCCCAGGCGCACGGCGAGCGGGGGTTTGCCGGAAACACTCACGCTGTCGCCTTTATGCTTCAGACCACTGAAAATCACTTTGCCACGGCCATCGGTCACCTGTGCCCAGCAATCGCCGGTGAATTGCAACTGTACCTGGCCTTCGCCGGCTACCGGAGCAGCTGTTTCAGCGCTTGGCGCTTGAGCAACCGGCGCGGTCGGGGCAGGTGTCGCTGGGACATTCGGCGCGGGAGTGGCCGGAGCCGCCACCACCGGTGCAGGCGTCTGTGCCGGTACGCTTGGTGCAACTGCCGGGGCAGCCGGCTCGGTCGCTGGCGCAGCGGACTCGGCGCCGGTCGATTCAGCGCTGGCGTCCGACTGCGGCAAAGCCAGCGAAGTGGAGTTGTCGGCCTGATTCTCGGCGACGGCCTGGTCTTCCGGCTCGTCGATCGGGTGGATCTGGGTGGTGCCGTCAGCGCCTTCGACTTCAACGTGTTCTGGCGCGAGGCTGGTCAGATCGCGACTGCGCTGTGAGGTCTGATCCTGCCACCAGACGAATCCGCCGCCGATGACCGCGATCAGCAACAACAGGCTGACGATACGCAAAATGGTGTGGGAAACCCGCACCGGCTCTTCGATACGACCGAGGGCGTGAACGTTGCTGCCCTGGGAGTCGGTGCCGGTGGACTGGTCAAACTGCTGAACCAGAACGGTCTGGTCCATGCCGAGCAATTTGGCATAGGCGCGAATGTAACCGCGAGCGAAGGTATGCCCCGGCAGCTTGTCGAACGCGCCGGCTTCAAGATTGCTCAGGGATGTCACGGTGAGGTTGAGCTTGAGGGCCACTTCGGCCAGCGACCAGCCATTGCTTTCGCGGGCCTGGCGCAGGGTCTCACCGGGATTAACGCGATTCGCTGCTACAACTTCGGGATGCGCCGCTTTCATCATTGCTCCGACAGGTATTGCTGATATTCCGGCGTACCGGGATAGAGTCGTTTTAATTGCAGACCGTAACTGGCTGCCTTGTCGCGATCTTCAAACACTTTTGCCAGCCGAACGCCGAGCAATAGGCTACGTGCATTTTGTTCGGTCAGTTGGCTGAAACGGTCGTAATAGTCACGCGCGGGCACATAATGCCTGTCTTCGAAGGACAACTCAGCCATTTCCAGCAACGCCCGTGGTTGTTGGCGGTTCAAACGCAGGGCTTTTTCCAGCTGTTGCTGGGCCAGATCACGCTGGCCAAGCTTGGCGGCGGTCATGCCGAGGTTTTCGAAGACCCGCGAGCGCTCAGGATACAGGGTATCGGCGGCCGCTTGTTCAAAACGCTCGTAGGCTTCCTTGTAGCGCTGTTCTTCGTAGAGAAAACTGCCGTAGTTGTTGAGGATGCGCGCATCGGCAGGACGTGAGGACAAGGCCTTGCGAAAGTGCTCGTCGGCAAGCGCAGGCTCCATTTCGGCCTGAAACACCAGACCAAGCGCCGCATTGGCGTCAGGGTCGGAACCGTCCAGCTCCAGCGCTTTCTTCAATGGCACCTTGGCGCGCTCGGTCATGCCCTGCTGCAGGTAGCCCAGCCCCAGCTGCACGTAGGCAGCCCGCGCTTCATCGCGGCCCTTGCTGGTCTTCATCGGGTTGTAGTCACCCGACAGGACACAACCAGCGCAAAGGCTGGCCAACAGCAACAGCAGCGCAAAGCGCAGGGACATAGAGATCCTCTCTTAGTTAGTGTTCGCGGCGTTCTGGGTCAGATCGCTGTCGGCGCTCAACTCGCGTACGGCGATGTAACGTTCGCTGCGACGGGTGCGATCCAGCACCTGCCCTACCAATTGACCACATGCAGCATCAATGTCTTCACCACGGGTGGTGCGCACGGTGACGTTGAAACCGGCTTGATGCAACTGATCCTGGAAGCGGCGGATGGCATTGTTGCTCGGCCGCTCGTACCCGGAATGCGGGAACGGATTGAACGGGATCAGGTTGATCTTGCACGGGATATCCTTGAGCAGCTCGATCATTTCCACCGCGTGCTCAAGCTTGTCGTTGATGTCCTTGAGCAAGGTGTACTCGATGGTCAGCACACGTTTCTCGCCAAGGGCGGACATGTAGCGCTGGCACGACTCGAGCAGCATCTTAAGCGGATATTTCTTGTTGATCGGCACCAATTGGTTACGCAATGCGTCATTTGGTGCGTGCAGGGACAACGCCAGGGACACATCGATGTGCTTGGCCAGCTCATCGATCATCGGCACCACACCCGAGGTGGACAGGGTCACGCGGCGCTTGGAGATCCCGTAGCCGAGGTCATCCATCATCAGATGCATGGCGGCGACGACGTTGTCGAAGTTCAGCAACGGCTCGCCCATGCCCATCATCACCACGTTGGTGATGGCGCGGTCGACGGTGGCCGGGACGCTGCCGAAAGATTTGTTGGCAATCCACACCTGACCGATGACTTCGGCGGCGGTGAGGTTGCTGTTGAAGCCTTGCTTGCCGGTGGAGCAGAAACTGCAGTCCAGGGCACAGCCTGCCTGGGACGAAACGCACAGGGTGCCGCGTTTGCCCTGGGGAATATACACGGTCTCGACGCAGCTGCCGGACGCCACGCGCACCACCCATTTACGGGTGCCGTCGCTGGAGATGTCCTCGCTGACCACTTCCGGACCACGCACTTCAGCAATGGCCTTGAGCTTGTCGCGCAAGGCTTTGCTGACGTTCGTCATGGCGTCGAAATCATCGACGCCAAAGTGGTGAATCCATTTCATTACCTGACCGGCACGGAAACGCTTCTCCCCGATTGAGTCGAAGAATTTTTCCATTTCCGGCTGGGTCAGACCCAGCAGGTTTGTTTTAACAGTCGATGTAGTCATGGATTCACCTTCACTCTGCAAGCAATGCTTAGCGAGTGGTTACTTCAGTAGCTGCGAAGAAGTAAGCGATTTCGCGAGCGGCAGCAGCTTCGGAGTCCGAACCGTGAACGGCGTTGGCGTCGATCGATTCAGCGAAGTCAGCACGGATGGTGCCGGCAGCAGCTTCTTTAGGGTTGGTAGCGCCCATCAGCTCACGGTTGCGAGCGATGGCGTTTTCGCCTTCCAGAACCTGAACGACAACCGGACCGGAAGTCATGAAAGCAACCAGGTCACCGAAGAAACCGCGCTCGCTGTGCTCAGCGTAGAAGCCTTCGGCTTCGGCTTTGGACAGTTGCTTCAGTTTCGAAGCTACAACGCGCAGGCCAGCGTCTTCGAAGCGAGTGGTGATCTTGCCGATCACGTTTTTAGCAACGGCGTCAGGCTTGATGATGGAGAAAGTACGTTGAACAGCCATGGTGTAACTCCAGAAACGGTAATTTGCGAAAAATTAAACCCGCGAATTATACGCGGGTTCTTGGGTATTGCCTAACCTGCGAGACGATCAGTCCAATTCTGCGGCCCAGAGCTCCTGAACCGCTTCCAGCACCTTCTCGCCGACGCGGCCAGAAGTAGCATCGAAGTCGGGCAGCTCAAGAATCATCTGCTGCAGACGGACAAAACCTACAGAGTATGGATCAAGCCCCTCGTGGGCCTCGGCCAGCTCTTCGGCAATGCGTTGAACATCATTCCAACCGTAGCTCATGACAGTCTTACCAGTCAGTGCGGCGCTTCGGCCGCATGGTTAAGCGAATATTTCGGAATCTCGACGGTGAGATCTTCTTCACCGACGATGGCCTGGCAGGCCAGACGCGATTGCGCCTCAAGACCCCAGGCACGATCGAGGAAGTCTTCTTCCAGCTCGTCGGCCTCTTCCAGCGAGTCGAAACCCTCACGGATGATGCAGTGGCACGTGGTGCAGGCGCAGACGCCACCGCACGCGCTTTCCATTTCGATATGGTGTTCGTGGGCCAGTTCGAGAATCGATGTGCCGGGCGCAGCCTCGACCACCATGCCTTCAGGGCAGAACTTCTCGTGGGGCAGAAAAATGACCTGCGGCATCAGATATCCTCGATTTCATTCAGATTGCGCCCCGACAGAGCGGCTTTCACCGTCAGATCCATGCGGCGGGCAGCAAAAGCATCGGTTACTTGCGACAGACGCTTGGTCTGCTGCTCGATGGCGTAACCATCGGTACCTTTCATCAGTTCGGCCAGTTCCTGCATCTGCAGTTCGATGACCATGCGCTCTTCGGCGTCGAGCAAACGCTCACCATCCGCCTCCAGAGCGCCCTGCACCGCTTCGAGCAGGCGCTGGGCATCGACTTGCTGTTCACGCAGGACACGGGCGACCTTGTCGTCACTGGCGTACTGGAACGAATCCTTAAGCATTTTGGCGATTTCGCCGTCGGTCAGACCGTAGGAGGGCTTGACCTGAATGCTCGCTTCAACGCCCGAACCCAGTTCACGGGCCGAGACGCTGAGCAGGCCGTCAGCATCGACCTGGAAGGTGACGCGAATCTTCGCTGCCCCCGCCACCATCGCCGGAATGCCGCGCAATTCAAAGCGTGCCAGAGAACGGCAGTCGCTGATCAGCTCGCGCTCGCCCTGCAGGACGTGGATCGCCATGGCCGACTGGCCGTCTTTATACGTCGTGAAATCCTGGGCGCGGGCGACGGGAATAGTGGTGTTGCGCGGAATCACCTTCTCCATCAGACCGCCCATGGTTTCCAGGCCCAGCGACAGCGGAATCACGTCAAGCAGCAGCAGCTCGCCGCCATCACGCTTGTTGCCAGCCAGGGTATCGGCCTGGATCGCGGCCCCGATGGCTACCACTTGATCCGGGTCAATTTCCGTCAAGGGCTGACGTCCGAACGCTTCGGCAACGGCTTCACGAACGCGCGGCACGCGGGTCGAACCGCCGACCATGACCACGGCATGGACATCTTCCAGTTCAATACCGGAATCGCGAACGGCGCGGCGGCAGGCTTTCAGGCTGCGCGCGACCATCGGCTCGATCAGCGTATTGAAGGCTTCGCGGGTCAGCTGCGCTTTCCAGTCGCCATAAGCCACTTCCACACTGGCCGAGTCGGTCAGGGCTTCTTTGGCCGCACAGGCGGTTTGCAGCAGATTGCGTTGTGCGCCCGGATCGAGATCGGCGGACAGACCGGCGCTCTCGATAATCCAGCCGGCAATGGCGTGATCGAAGTCATCGCCGCCCAGCGCGCTGTCGCCGCCAGTGGCCAGAACTTCAAAGACGCCGCCAGTCAGACGCAGAATGGAGATATCGAAAGTACCGCCGCCCAGGTCGTAGATAGCCACCAGACCTTCGGCATGCTGATCCAGACCGTACGCCACAGCAGCAGCGGTCGGCTCGTTGAGCAGGCGCAACACGTTCAGACCGGCGAGCTTGGCCGCGTCCTTGGTGGCCTGACGCTGCGCGTCGTCGAAGTAAGCGGGAACGGTGATCACCGCGCCAACCAGTTCGCCACCCAAGGTCGCCTCAGCACGCTGACGCAGGACTTTGAGAATATCGGCGGAGACTTCGACCGGGCTTTTCGGGCCTTGCACGGTGTCGATGAACGGCATGTGCGACTCGCCGCCGACGAAGCGGTACGGCAGCTGCTCACCCAATTGCTTGACGTCGGACAGACCACGACCCATCAGGCGCTTGACCGAGAGCACGGTGTTCAGAGGATCGGAGGATGCGGCGAGCTTGGCCGACTCGCCGACTTCGACGCGGTCGGCGTGATAACGCACGGCGGACGGCAGGATGACCTGCCCGTTAGCGTCGGCCAGCGGTTCGGAAAGACCACTGCGCAGCGCAGCGACCAGCGAATTGGTTGTACCCAAGTCGATGCCAACAGCCAGACGACGCTGGTGCGGTTGAGGACTTTGGCCGGGTTCGGCGATCTGCAGTAGAGCCATGGTGATCAGGTCTTGTCTGTCTGTCAGCGTGCAATCAGGGCAGCACTGGGTTAATCGTCGAGGCGCTCTTCCAGCTGGCGCACTTCGTAGGTGAGCTTGTCGAGGAACTGCATGCGCCGCATCAGGCGTTCGGCCTGCTCGCGTTGCGCTGCATCATCCCAACAGGCTGCGAAGCTTTCGTTGAGCTGTTCCTGAGCCGCCTTCAAGCGACGCTTGAATACCGCGACACCGTCGAGGTCGGCACTGTCCTGCAGATCTTCGAGCTCTTCGCGCCATTGCATCTGCTGCAGAAGGAACTCGGGATCGTGGACGGTGACTTCCATCGGCACTTCATGCCCGCTGATTTTCAGCAGGTAGCGTGCGCGCTGGGCCGGACTCTTGAGCGTCTGGTAGGCGTCGTTGAGCCGCGCCGATTGCTCGAGCGCCGAGCGCTGCTCGCGCTCGGAAGCGTCGGCAAAGCGGTCAGGATGGACGCCGCGCGCCAACTCACGGTAGCGCGTGGCCAACTGCTCGAGATCCAGGCGGAAGCTCGGTTGCAGCTCGAATAAAGCGAAATGACAAGGAATACCCACGACCAGCCTCAGATGTTGAAGCTTTCGCCGCAGCCACATTCACCGCGCACGTTGGGGTTGTTGAACTTGAAGCCTTCGTTCAACCCTTCCTTGACGAAATCAAGCTCGGTGCCGTCCAGGTAGGCCAGGCTTTTCGGGTCGATGATCACTTTTTCGCCGTGACTCTCGAACACCTGATCTTCCGCCACTACCTCGTCGACAAACTCCAGCACGTAGGCAAGGCCGGAACAGCCTGTAGTGCGAACACCCAGACGAATCCCTTCACCTTTGCCGCGCCCGTCGAGGGAGCGCCGCACGTGTCGAGCAGCCGCTTCTGTCATGCTGATAGCCATCGTTGACTCCTTACTCGTCGCCAAATCTTGAAAGTCAGATCAAGCCTTTCTTCTGCTTGTAATCGCGAACAGCCGCTTTGATAGCGTCTTCAGCGAGCACGGAGCAGTGGATTTTCACTGGCGGCAGGGCCAGTTCTTCGGCCAGCTGAGTGTTCTTGATGGTTTCGGCTTCATCCAGAGTCTTGCCCTTCATCCACTCGGTGGCGAGGGAGCTGGAGGCGATGGCCGAACCGCAACCGTAGGTCTTGAACTTGGCATCTTCGATAACGCCCTGCTCGTTGACCTTGATCTGCAGACGCATCACGTCGCCGCACGCCGGAGCGCCGACCATGCCGGTGCCGACATCAGGATCTTCCGCATTCATCTTGCCGACGTTGCGCGGGTTTTCGTAGTGGTCGATGACCTTTTCGCTGTAAGCCATGATTCTCAATCCTCACTCATCAGGGCCGCTCTTGAGACCCTGCAACTGCGCTGCGTTAACGCCGCGTCGCTACAGGGTCTGTATCCGGCGGCTTCTATAGTTAGTGTGCCGCCCACTCGATTTTCGAGATATCGACGCCGTCTTTGTACATGTCCCACAGCGGCGACAGAGCGCGCAGCTTGGTAACGGCCTCGCAGACTTTCTGCGCGGCGTAGTCGATTTCTTCTTCGGTGGTAAAACGGCCGAAGGTAAAGCGGATCGAGCTGTGCGCCAGTTCGTCGTTGCGGCCCAGGGCGCGCAATACGTACGAAGGCTCCAGCGAGGCCGAGGTGCACGCCGAACCGGACGATACCGCCAGATCCTTGAGCGCCATGATCAGCGACTCGCCCTCAACGTAGTTGAAGCTCAGGTTCAGGTTGTGCGGGACGCGGGCGGTCAGGCTGCCGTTGACGTACAACTCTTCCAGATGCTCGACCTGCTTGTAGAAACGGTCGCTCAAGGCTTTGATACGGACGTTTTCAGCGGCCATGTCTTCCTTGGCCACACGGAACGCTTCGCCCATGCCGACGATCTGGTGGGTCGCCAGGGTGCCGGAACGCATGCCGCGCTCGTGACCGCCGCCGTGCATGGTCGCTTCGATGCGCACACGCGGCTTGCGGCTGACATACAGCGCGCCGATGCCTTTAGGGCCATAAGTCTTGTGGGCGGAGAACGACATCATGTCGACTTTCAGCTTCTGCAGATCGATGTCGACCTTGCCGGTGGACTGAGCAGCGTCGACATGGAACAGCACGCCTTTGGCGCGCAGCATCTCGCCGATGGCGGCGATGTCGTTGACGGTGCCGATCTCGTTGTTCACGTGCATCACCGACACCAGAATGGTGTCTTCGCGCAGTGCAGCATCGATCATTGCCGGGGTGATCAGACCGTCTTCGGTCGGCTCGAGGTAAGTCACTTCGAAACCTTCACGCTCCAGCTGGCGCATGGTGTCGAGGACAGCCTTGTGCTCGATCTTGCTGGTGATCAGGTGCTTGCCCTTGGAGGCGTAGAAATGTGCCGCGCCCTTGATCGCCAGGTTGTCGGATTCGGTGGCACCGGAGGTCCAGACGATTTCGCGCGGGTCGGCATTGACCAGATCGGCCACCTGACGACGGGCGTTTTCGACAGACTCTTCAGCCTTCCAGCCGAACACGTGGGAGCGCGAAGCCGGGTTACCGAAGTTTCCGTCGACCAGCAGGCATTCACTCATTTTCTGCGCAACGCGCGGATCAACCGGGGTGGTTGCAGAGTAATCAAGGTAAATCGGCAATTTCATGGACTATCTCCTAAATCAGGGCTGGCGTGCCGCGGGTAGCTCTTCGGCTGTCATTCGACGGCGGACGCTTCAATCTTGTCCAGGCGTGGCGCCTTGCTGCTGCAACGGCGCTGGTCCTGACGCTGGGCCACTTCTTGTACCTCACGGCGAGTCACAAGGTCGGCCAAGCTGATACCGCTCAGAAATTCGTGAATCTGCAGGCTCAAGTCGCACCACAGATGATGGGTCAGGCAGGTATCGCCGGAATGGCAATCGCCCTGGCCCTGGCACTTGGTGGCATCGACCGATTCGTTCACCGCATCGATCACCTGGGCGACCTGAATGCCCTGCATGTCGCGGGACAACTGGTAGCCACCACCCGGGCCGCGAACACTGGAAACCAGGTTGCTGCGGCGCAGCTTGGCGAACAGCTGTTCGAGGTAGGACAGGGAGATGCCTTGGCGCTCGGAGATATCGGCCAGAGACACCGGCCCGTGCTGCGCGTGCAACGCCAGGTCAAGCATGGCGGTCACGGCGTATCGGCCTTTTGTAGTCAGTCGCATGGACAGTTACCACGGAGTTCGGAATGGGCGGGAGTATGCAATTCCCGAGCATTTAAGTCAACTATAAGACCTAGTGCTTTAGTCGGGTTTACCCGCAAAAGAGCGCGCGAATGATAGCAGGGTCTGCAGCCCAATGGCACACCAGCTGCTGGACGCCTTTGTAGGAGCTGTCGAAGGCTGCGATCTTTTGATCTTAAGAAGGCAAAATCAAAAGATCGTAGCCTTCGGCAGCTCCTACAGAGGCTTTAGCCGGCCTTGGATTCGTCTTTGCCCTTGACGCAGGCGAAGTCTTCTTCTCGCAGCTCAGGCAGATCTTTCGCACAGTAATTGCTGCCCAGATCCTTCAACGCACCACACATCCCCTCCAGACGCCCGTCAACCGCTTGCAGGTGATCGAGCAATTGGCCGATGGCGCGGGCCACCGGGTCGGGCATGTCTTCGCTGACACCGTAGGCGTCGAAACCGATCTTTTCCGCCATGGCTTTGCGTTTGGCGTCCTGCTCTTCATCGGTCTTGACGATGATCCGCCCCGGAATCCCCACCACAGTGGCGCCCGGCGGCACTTCTTTAGTCACAACGGCATTGGAGCCGACCTTGGCCCCAGCACCCACCGTGAACGGACCGAGCACCTTGGCGCCCGCACCGACCACTACGCCATCACCCAGCGTCGGGTGGCGCTTACCTTTGTTCCAACTGGTACCGCCAAGGGTCACACCCTGATAAATGGTCACGTCATCGCCGATCTCGGCGGTTTCACCAATAACGATGCCCATGCCGTGATCGATGAAGAAACGCCGCCCGACCTTGGCACCCGGATGAATCTCGATCCCGGTCAGCCAGCGACCGAAGTTCGACACCAGCCGCGCCAGCCACTTCAGATCGTTGCGCCAGAGCATGCCGGCCAGACGATGAATCCAGATCGCATGCATGCCGGGGTAGCAGGTCAGGACTTCAAAAGCGTTACGTGCCGCCGGGTCTCGATGGAATACGCTTTGGATATCTTCACGCAAACGCTCAAACATTATTCAATCCTTCCGCTTTAGAAGCTCGCCACGGGCCGCTTTCTGGGTTTCCGTGAGGATGCCACGCAAAATATTCATTTCCGCCCGGCTGACCGAGCTGCGTCCGTACAACCGGCGCAGGCGCGCCATCAAGTGCCGTGGTTTTTCCGGGTCGAGGAATTCGATGGCGACCAGCGTCTGCTCCAGGTGCTCATAGAATCGTTCCAGTTCATCCATGGTCGCCAACTCGGCGCTTTTCACCGAAGCCACTTCTTCTTTCTCGACCTTGCTCGGCTGACCCTGTGCAGCCAGCCAGGCCATGCGCACTTCATAACTCAACACCTGCACCGCCGCCCCGAGGTTCAGCGAACTGAACGTCGGGTCGGAAGGGATGTGCACATGGAAGTGACATCGCTGCAGCTCTTCGTTGGTCAGGCCGGAATCTTCACGCCCGAACACCAAAGCGATTTCGGCGCCCTGCCCGGCCTCCTCGACCACTTTGTTGCCGCATTCGCGCGGATCAAGCAGCGGCCAGGGAATACGACGATCACGAGCACTGGTGCCGAGCACCAGATTGCAGCCGACCAAAGCATCTTCCAACGTGGCGACGACTTGTGCGCTTTCAAGGATGTCACCGGCACCAGAGGCGCGGGCATCGGCCTCGTGATGCGGGAAGACCCGCGGTTCGACCAGCACCAGTCGCGACAGACCCATGTTTTTCATGGCGCGCGCGGCCCCGCCGATGTTTCCGGGGTGGCTGGTATTGACCAGGACGACACGAATGTTCTGCAGCAAGGGAGGCGCTCTCGGACATTGGAAAGGGGGGCAAATCTTACAGAACAGCCTACCGTTAAGCTATGAAAGCGAACAGCGTCCTTCACCTGAAGAAAAGTTCTGATAGAATGCGCGGCTTTCTTTAACAACCTTAGGTGACACATCCATGCAGCCCATGCTGAATATCGCGCTGCGCGCCGCCCGCAGCGCCAGTGAACTGATCTTCCGCTCCATCGAGCGCCTGGATACCATCAAGGTCGACGAAAAAGACGCCAAGGATTACGTATCCGAGGTTGATCGCGCCGCTGAACAGAAAATCATCGATGCCCTGCGCAAGGCTTACCCGAATCACTCGATCCAGGGTGAAGAGACCGGCCTGCACGCTGGCACCGGCATCGAAGGCGAAGAGTACCTGTGGATCATCGATCCACTGGACGGCACCACCAACTTCCTGCGTGGCATTCCGCACTTTGCTGTGAGCATTGCCTGCAAATATCGTGGTCGCCTGGAACACGCCGTGGTTCTGGATCCGGTCCGCCAGGAAGAATTCACCGCCAGCCGTGGTCGCGGCGCCCAACTGAACGGTCGTCGCCTGCGCGTCAGCGGTCGCACCAGCCTCGACGGCGCCCTGCTCGGTACCGGTTTCCCGTTCCGTGACGATCAGATGGACAACCTCGACAACTACCTCGGCATGTTCCGCGCCCTGGTTGGCCAGACTGCCGGCATCCGCCGCGCCGGTTCGGCAAGCCTGGACCTGGCTTACGTGGCTGCCGGTCGTTTTGATGCGTTCTGGGAGTCGGGCCTGTCCGAGTGGGACATGGCTGCAGGCGCCCTGCTGATTCAGGAAGCCGGCGGCCTGGTGAGCGACTTCACCGGCGGTCACGACTTCCTTGAAAAAGGCCATATCGTTGCCGGTAACACCAAATGCTTTAAGGCAGTGCTGACGGCGATCCAGCCGCACCTGCCGGCTTCGCTGAAGCGCTAAGCTCACGGCTAACAGAAAAGCACCCTTCGGGGTGCTTTTTTTATGCCTGCGATTTAACACCATTCCCTGTAGCTGCGATCTTTTGACTTTGTTTTTTGAAAGCAAGATCAAAAGATCGCAGCCTTCGGCAGCTCCTACACTGATCAGGGAAATAAACAGGAGATCAGTTGGCTGAAGAAATCGCGAGCACAAAAAAAGCACCCCGCAGGGTGCTTCTTCGCACAACAGTGGAGCCTTACTGACCCGGCTCATTCTGCGACAGGATCAGCTTGCCTTCCTTGTCGACCGGAATCTGGTTGCCCGGATCGCGATCCATCCGCACTTTGCCTTCCTTGCCGTCGAGCGAGTAACGCACGTCGTAACCGACGACCTTGTCGCTGATGTCATTGACCGTGTTGCAGCGGGTTTGCGTGGTGGTGTAGGTGTCACGCTCCTGCATGCCCTCCTGCACCTTGTTGCCCGCGTAACCGCCACCGACCGCACCGGCCACCGTGGCAATTTTTTTGCCGGTGCCGCCGCCAATCTGGTTACCCAGCAAACCACCGGCCAGCGCGCCGACCACGGTCCCGGCGATCTGGTGTTGATCTTTCACCGGCGCCTGACGGGTCACCGTTACATCCTTGCATACTTCACGTGGAGTCTTGATCTGTGTCTTGACCGGCTCAACGGCTAATACTTGCGCATACTCAGGGCCGCTTTTAACCAGGCTGTAGGTGGCAACAGCACCCCCGGCTGTGACACCGACAGCACCCAATACCGCACCAACCAGCAACGACTTGTTCACATGAACCTCCTGACCATCACATGCGGGACGCGCCCGCGCTTCTCCCAGCCTTGGAGCACAAAAAAAGGCGCGAGTTCAACTCGCGCCTTTCGTGGCCTGACAGCCGGGATTTCGAGGGCCGTTATGGACGGTCGTCGACTTCCGTCTCGGTGTTCGCCGGAGGAATCAGATCCTCCGTAGTCAGGTTCAGCCAGATCAGCACAACGTTGGCGATGTAGATCGACGAGTACGTACCCGCCAGCACGCCGATGAACAGCGCGATGGAGAAGCCGAACAGGTTGTCGCCGCCAAAGAACAGCAGCGCCGCGATCGCCAGCAATGTCGAGATTGACGTCGCCATGGTGCGCAGCAGGGTCTGGGTGGTCGAGATGTTGATGTTCTCGATCAGCGTCGCCTTGCGCAGCACGCGGAAGTTCTCCCGCACCCGGTCGAAGACGACGATGGTGTCGTTCAGCGAGTAACCAATGATCGCCAGTACCGCCGCCAGCACCGTCAGGTCGAAGGTGATCTGGAAGAACGACAGGATACCGATGGTCACGATCACGTCGTGGATCAGCGACACGATGGCGCCGACCGCGAACTTCCACTGAAAGCGGAAAGCCAGGTAGATCAGGATGCCGCCCAGCGCCAGCAGCATGCCGAGGCCGCCCTGGTCGCGCAGTTCTTCACCGACCTGCGGGCCGACGAACTCGACACGCTTGACCGTCGCCGGGTTGTCGCCGCCGACTTTCTGCAGCGCTTGCGCGACCTGATGACCGAGCTGCGGGTCTTCACCCGGCATACGCACCAGCAAGTCGGTAGTTGCGCCGAAGTTCTGCACGATAGCTTCGTGATAACCCGAGCTCGCCAACTGCTCGCGGACCTTGGTGACATCGGCAGGACGCTCGTAGGTCAGCTCGATGAGCGTACCGCCGGTAAAGTCCAGCCCCCAGTTCATGCCCTTGGTGGCGACACTGAACAAGGCAATGACGGTAAGCAACACGGTGACGCCGAACGCGAAGTTGCGAACGCCCATGAAGTTGATTGTACGTAACATGGCAGCCCCTTAAATCCACAACTTCTTGAAGTCACGTCCGCCAAAGATCAGGTTGACCATTGCGCGGGTCACCATGATGGCCGTGAACATCGAGGTAAAGATCCCGAGGGACATGGTCACTGCGAAGCCCTTCACCGGGCCGGTGCCCATGGCGAAGAGAATGCCGCCCACCAGCAAGGTGGTCAGGTTGGCATCGAGGATCGCGGTGAATGCCCGGCCGAAGCCTTCGTTGATTGCGCGCTGCACGGTCATGCCGGCGGCGATCTCTTCACGAATCCGCGAGAAGATCAGCACGTTGGCGTCGACCGCCATACCCATCGTCAACACGATACCGGCGATGCCCGGCAGGGTCAGCGTGGCACCCAGCAGCGACATCAGCGCCAGCAGCAACACCATGTTCACCGCCAGCGCAACGGTGGCGATGACGCCGAAGAAGCGGTAGATGGCGATAATGAACAGCGACACGAACAGCATGCCCCACAGCGACGCATTGATACCTTTGGTGATGTTGTCAGCACCCAGGCTCGGACCGATTGTGCGCTCTTCGGCGAAGTACATCGGCGCCGCCAGACCACCGGCACGCAGCAGCAGTGCCAGCTCGGACGATTCGCCCTGGCCGTTCAGGCCGGTGATACGGAACTGCGCACCCAGCGGCGACTGAATGGTCGCCAGGCTGATGATCTTCTTCTCTTCCTTGAAGGTCTGCACCGGCACGTCTTTCTCGACGCCGTTGACAACCTGCTTGGTGTAAGTGGTCACCGGGCGCTGTTCGATGAAGATCACTGCCATGCTGCGACCGACGTTGGAACGGGTCGCGCGGCTCATCAGCTCGCCACCGTGGCCATCCAGACGGATGTTCACTTCCGGTGTGCCGTGCTCGCCGAAACCGGCCTTGGCGTCGGTGACCTGGTCACCGGTAATGATCAGACCACGCTCGATCTGCGCTGGCGGACGGTTGCCTTCGCGGAATTCGAACGACTCGGAAGTGGCTTTCGAAGCGCCCGGCTCAGCGGCCAGACGGAACTCAAGGTTGGCCGTCTTGCCGAGAATACGCTTGGCTTCGGCAGTATCCTGCACGCCCGGCAGCTCAACCACGATGCGGTTGGCGCCCTGACGCTGCACGATCGGTTCGGCAACACCCAGCTCGTTGACGCGGTTACGTACCGTGGTCAGGTTCTGCTTGATGGAGTATTCACGGATTTCCGCCAGCTTGGCCGGGGTCATCGCCAGACGCAGCACCGGCTGACCATTGAGGTCGGCCGGAACAATGTCGAAATCGTTGAAGTTCTTGCGGATCAGCGCGCGGGCCTGTTCACGGGCATCTTCATCGCTGAAGCCCAACTGAATGGCACCGTCCAGTTGCGGCAGGCTGCGATAGCGCAGCTTCTCTTTGCGCAGCAGGCTCTTGACGTCGCCTTCGTAGACTTTCAGGCGTGCATCGAGGGCTTTGTCCATGTCCACTTCGAGCAGGAAGTGCACACCACCGGACAAATCCAGACCCAGCTTCATCGGGTGCGCACCGAGGTTGCGCAGCCATTGCGGAGTGGTCTGTGCCAGGTTCAGCGCGACGACGTAGTCATCACCCAATGCCTTGCGCACAACGTCCTTGGCTGGCAGCTGATCTTCAGCCTTGCTCAGACGGATCAGACCGCCCTTGCCGCCCGCCGTCAGCGTGGCCGCCTTGACGTTGATGCCGGACTCTTTCAGCGCCGTGCTGACGCGAGCCAGATCGGCGTCATTGACCTGCAGAGCCGTGCTGGCGCCGCTGATCTGAATGGCCGGGTCATCGGGGTAAAGATTGGGAGCGGAATAAATCAGACCGATCGCCAGCACCGCCAGGATCAGGATGTATTTCCACAGAGGGTATTTGTTCAGCATCACGCCGCCCGTTATGAACGCGGGGCGCCTTGCGCGCCCCGTCGATTGAGTAGAAGTTGTTGCTCTTAGATCGCTTTCAGCGTGCCTTTTGGCAGCGTGGCGGCGATAGCGCCTTTCTGGAACTTCATTTCCACGGTGTCGGAAACCTCCAGGACCACGAAGTCATCGGCAACCTTGGTGATCTTGCCGGCGATGCCGCCAGTGGTCACGACTTCGTCACCCTTCTGCAGGCTGCTCAGCAGGTTCTTCTGCTCTTTGGCGCGCTTGGCCTGTGGACGCCAGATCATCAGATAGAAGATGACCAGGAAGCCGACCAGGAAAATCCACTCGAAGCCGCCGCCCATTGGGCTTGCAGCAGCCGGTGCAGCGGCGTCAGCCATGGCATTAGAGATAAAAAAGCTCATTTAGCACTCCAGTTGCAAATGTTGAATCTTGGGGTCAGAAAACTCAGTCCAAAGGCGGAACGGGAAGTCCGCGTTTGGCGTAGAAGGCATCGACAAAGGCGGCCAATGTACCCTGTTGAATAGCCTCGCGCAAACCAGCCATCAGCACCTGATAATGGCGCAAGTTATGGATGGTATTGAGCATGCTGCCGAGCATTTCGCCGCACTTGTCCAGGTGATGCAGATAAGCGCGCGAGAAGTTCTGGCAGGTATAGCAATCGCAGGTCGGATCCAGCGGCGATTCATCATGGCGATGGAACGCGTTACGGATCTTCAGCACACCGGTATCGATGAACAGATGCCCATTGCGGGCATTACGGGTTGGCATCACGCAATCGAACATGTCCACTCCGCGGCGCACACCCTCAACCAGATCTTCCGGTTTGCCAACGCCCATAAGGTAACGAGGTTTGTCAGCGGGCATCTGGCCCGGCAGATAATCCAGCACCTTGATCATTTCGTGCTTTGGTTCGCCTACCGACAGACCGCCGATGGCGAGGCCGTCAAAGCCGATCTTGTCGAGGCCTTCGAGCGAACGCATGCGCAGGTTTTCATGCATGCCGCCCTGGACGATGCCGAACAGCGCCGCGGTGTTGTCGCCGTGGGCATTTTTCGAACGCTGCGCCCAGCGCAACGACAGCTCCATCGATACCCGCGCAACGTCTTCGTCAGCCGGGTACGGCGTGCATTCGTCGAAAATCATCACGATGTCGGAGCCGAGATCGCGCTGCACCTGCATCGATTCTTCCGGGCCCATGAACACTTTCGCGCCGTCGACTGGGGAGGCGAAAGTCACGCCCTCCTCCTTGATCTTGCGCATCGCGCCGAGGCTGAACACCTGGAAGCCGCCGGAGTCGGTCAGGATCGGGCCTTTCCACTGCATGAAATCGTGCAGGTCGCCGTGCTCCTTGATCACCTGCGTGCCAGGACGCAGCCACAGGTGAAAGGTGTTGCCCAGAATGATTTCCGCGCCAGTGGCGACGATGTCGCGCGGCAGCATGCCCTTGACCGTGCCGTACGTGCCGACCGGCATGAATGCCGGAGTCTCGACGGTGCCACGGGGGAAGGTCAGGCGACCACGACGAGCCTTGCCATCGGTGGCCAGCAGCTCAAAGGACATTCGACATTCGCGACTCATTCTGTTTCCTCTGGGCCCGACTGTTCAGGGGCAGTTGGAGCGGGATTGCGGGTGATGAACATCGCATCCCCGTAGCTGAAAAAGCGATAACCGTTTTCCACGGCGGCCTTGTAGGCGGCCATGGTTTCGGGATAACCGGCAAACGCGGAAACCAGCATCAACAGCGTGGATTCCGGCAAATGGAAATTGGTCACCAGGGCATCGACCACATGAAACGGCCGGCCCGGATAGATAAAGATGTCGGTGTCGCCACTGAACGGCTTGAGTACACCATCGCGCGCTGCACTTTCCAGCGAACGCACGCTGGTGGTGCCGACCGCAATCACCCGACCGCCACGCGCACGGCACGCAGCGACCGCATCGACCACATCCTGGCCGACTTCCAGCCACTCGCTGTGCATGTGGTGATCTTCGATCTTCTCGACACGCACCGGCTGAAACGTCCCCGCGCCGACGTGCAACGTCACGAACGCAGTCTCGACGCCCTTGGCGGCAATCGCCTGCATCAACGGCTCATCGAAATGCAGCCCCGCCGTCGGCGCCGCGACCGCGCCCAGACGCTGGGCATACACGGTCTGATAACGCTCGCGATCCGAGCCTTCATCCGGGCGGTCTATATAAGGAGGCAACGGCATATGCCCGACGCGGTCGAGCAGCGGCAAGACTTCCTCGGCAAACCCCAACTCGAACAACGCATCATGACGCGCGAGCATCTCGGCTTCGCCACCGCCATCGATAAGAATCTTCGAACCCGGTTTCGGCGATTTGCTGGAGCGCACATGCGCCAGCACGCGGTGCGCATCGAGCACGCGCTCGATGAGAATTTCCAGTTTGCCGCCGGACGCTTTCTGCCCGAACAGCCGCGCCGGAATCACCCGGGTATTGTTGAACACCATCAAATCGCCCGGGCGCAAATGCTCAAGCAAATCAGTGAATTGACGGTGTGCCAGGGCGCCGCTCGGCCCATCGAGGGTCAGCAGGCGACTACCGCGACGCTCGGCCAAGGGGTGGCGGGCGATCAGCGAATCAGGAAGCTCGAAAGTAAAGTCAGCAACGCGCATGATGGGGTTCGTCTAGCAGGGCCGGAAAGTCTAGCGGAAATATCGAAAATTGACCATGAAACGTGATTGACCAACGGTAATCACCTCTCTATACTTCGCCGCCATTGAGCCCTGATGGCGGAATTGGTAGACGCGGCGGATTCAAAATCCGTTTTCGAAAGGAGTGGGAGTTCGAGTCTCCCTCGGGGCACCAACACAGAGAAAAAGGTCTTGCGAAAGCAGGGCCTTTTTTTTCGTCTGGAGGAAAGTGGTTGGTGCAATGCCGAGCACTAAAGCCCCGCCCGACGATTGAGCTTGAAGGAACCTGAATCACCGCATCGGTGAAACAAAAGGTGGCTTTCACCATCGCGGAATACCAAACCGCGTGAAACCGTCCTCATAACCTCGAGGCTATCTCTTTCCACATGTAGTCATAGTTGTATTCCAGCCAACGTACCAACAGTTTGTCGTACTGCCTGCGAAACCAATTGCGCCGTCGCGCCGCGAGCCTCTCCTCTATCTCGGATCTGAGCCAATCAGGGTCGAACCCAGTCCATACAGTGGGAAGAACTGCAGCAATGTTTGTGAAACACACGGGTGCTACTTCTGAATAAAAAATCTTGTAGAGCACCGCTGGATCAACGCCCCTTAGCTGACGAACGACGTAGTCGTAATCAGTGGGGAAATGATTGAAAGGCTCTGATAAGGCATCTCTGACCCTAGTCAGTTGTGGTTCGTCCAGAAGATGTCCCAATGCAAAAATCCTCCGATTCCTTATCCAGTAACTCGCTACCGTTTCGCCTGCAGATCTGCGTGCAACCGCACCAACAACAATCGTATGCATATCCCCATGGCGAGCCATGATCACACCTGACGTTATCTTGCCGAGCAACAGCTCAACTACAGAATCGGGCGTTTGCCCAACCTATTCCTTAGCTCCAAATATCCGCTCAGCAATCTCCCGCCCCCGCTCCAACCCTTCCTTCGTCAACCATATCGACTTGTTCCTGTTAACCGGATTACTGATCAAACCCTGTTCGTGCAAACGGTTCATGATTTCAAAGTCATAGCCCTTCCACGCATTGCCGTCGTCGGAGCTATAGGCTGCCAGGAGAGCAAGAACGGCGTCGTCGATCAGTTTCATGTCGTATTCCATGATGGTCACTCCGCTGATGTTCAGTGTTTGTAAACAAAGCGTCGTATCAAAGTGGATGTCAATGCTGCGCGAGCTTGTAGGTTTTAGATGCCCGATTGCTGGTTGCCTCGCATGCGATCCCCGCCCGTATAATCACGCCCGCACGTCAAACCTCCTCTGGCGTTTCGCGCATTGGTTTCAAGCCCTCCACTTCACTGACAGACAAACCCATGGAAACCTCACTGGAAACCGTCGCCCTCTTCTCCCTCAAACTCGCCTACGAAGAAGAAGGCCTGAGCCCGATCCTGCGCGATGACATGGTCATGGGCGATTATCAGAAAGACCTGTTCGAGTTACTGGTGAAACGCGGCGATGTCGAGACTATTCAGTTCAAGATGAACGAATGCCTGAACCTGGCGCTGGATGCTTTGGGTGGGGTCGACAAGCCGTTGGGGCGGGAGTTGCGCAAGTTGTCGGCGGAGTTGGCCCAGGCGCGGTCGATGGAGCAGCTGGGTCAGCCGCTGCTCGCGCTGAAGGGGTATTTGAAAGACATCCTCTAGCAGACAGGCTCTTACCTCAAAGTAATCATCAGCCAACAGTACCGCTGACCAGAATCCAGTCACTTGTCGGTAACCGGAGACGCATTGATACCGCCGCAACGAACACGAATCCGGAAAACGCCAACCACAAGTGCCACAGCCTGACCTTATGCATTGTTCGCCAGAACCAGTGTTGTGCAAGGATTGCCGCCGTTTCGAGCGCTTTCACATCGAATGGGCCTGGCGTGTTGTATCCGATACGCAGCGCCATAGTTTCAGACATAGCCTTGTAAAACCTGATCAGCCCATGGCACTTGACCATACACACCGAACCCAGTAATCCGACTACCATCAGGGCATAGACAAGCCAGCTATCTTGCTCATCCAGCTTTTGATCAATAGCCATCACAGCGATCAATGCTCCAATGACCACCGTGAGTGTGTTCGCAATAGCGCGGCGCTCGTCCTGGTGGTGTCTGACCTGCTCACAATAGTGCTCGTAGACGCTGATCTCAGCTTCCATGCTTTGCTCTCTTGATGTTCTGGAATGGTCGACTCGATCCGACCGTGGCGCAGTCTAATACGTCGCCTTCGGACATCGCTTTTTTCTTGCCTTATCGGGGCCAAGTCGATGGCATAAGCCGTTGCTTTTGTTATCTTCCTTCTTTTTACCAGTGTACCTGCGGCAAGCGCGCGGACTTCGCACTAAAAGACATCAAGGAAAAAGATCAAATGGAGTTTCTGCGTTTTCTGGCGTTCGTCGCTGTCTGGGGTTTCATGTGGCGCTGGGTGGTGAAGAATCGCGGCAGCTGGAATATTTTCTACGGCAACATCGTTGGCGCGGCGGGCGGCTTCATTGTCGGACTGGTGATGTTGTCGATCACCTTTTCTCTGTTTCCTTCGTCGTTCGATCACGAAGCAGCGCAGGCGCAGAACACGCCAGTCGTCGAGGCGTCCTCTCTGCTGCCTGAAGCCGAGGCGGTCACGCCCGCCACCGAGCTGAAAGATGCGCCGGTTTTTGCTGCCATTGAGGCGGACGACATGCCTTCTCCCGCCGACTCCGCACTGTTGCCGAATTACATCAGTCGGGCACCGCAATCAATGGCGGTACAGACGGTGCTGGATCAAAGCGACTATGAGGGCCGCATGGCCCTGGCCGCGCTGAACAAGAAACTGCGCGGCGACGCACAGGCCGACAAGTCGATGATCGCGTATGTCATGTGCAGCCCGTTTGTCACCAGCACACTGCGTTATCCCGCTTCGGCGCGTTTTGCTGACAGCAAAGCGCTGGTCAGCCATCGCTTCAAGGATCAGGTCTACACCTTCAGCAACAACGTCACCGCGCGCAACATGAATGGCGACGATGTCACCTACCGATTCGATTGCTCTGTACAACAACTGCCACGGGTTGATGCGACCGCTGGGGAATGGCGTTTGCTGGCGCTGAAACTGCAAAAAGCCGACTCTTAAGGCTGATTTAAGGGATCAGGGCGCCGGCTGCGCTATCATCGGCGGCCTGTGCGCCTTGAACTTTGCCCTCAATGTTTTCAACACCCGATGACCTGATCTCGCTGCCTCCTGTTCTGGCCGGCCCGTTGCTGCGGCGGCTGGAACCGACACGCGTGGTGCTGTGGCTGGTGGCCACGCGTGAACTGTCGCTGACCTTGCGCCTGCAGGGTGTAGGAGATATTCCGCTCGATGCGCAGAAATGCACGGTCATTGCCGTAGGCCGTCATGCCTTCGTGCATCTGATCGACGTTCAACTCGAAAGCGCCCTGCCCTGCGACACCCGTATCGACTACGACCTGCTGATCGATGACACCATCGGTATGGCTGAATGGTCGCCGCATCTGCTTTACCCCGGCGGCGCCTGCGCGAACCTCGTGGTGCGTTCGCGGATCGACCAATTGCTCCACGGCTCGTGCCGCAAGCCGCATCATCCGGCAACCGATGGTTTGCTCTGCGTCGACCAACTGCTGGCCGACGAAACCGATGCGCAGCAACGTCCGGCGTTGCTGATGATGAGCGGTGATCAGGTCTATGCCGATGACGTTGCCGGGCCGATGCTGCGGGCGATCCATGCCTTGATCGAGCGCCTGGGTCTGTTCGAAGAACACCTTGAAGGTGCCGTGGTCAGCGACAGCGCCAAGCTCTATCAACACCCGGCCAGTTACTACCACCGTGCGGATTTGTTACCGGCGCTGGAGAGCAACGAGACCTTGCGCGAGCGATTTTTCGGTGGCGCACGTAAGCCGATTTTCACCAGCAGCAGCGCTGACAATCACCTGGTGACGTTCGCCGAAGTCATGGCGATGTACATGCTGGTGTGGTCGCCGACGCCGTGGTCGCTGATCAACCCGAGCGCGCCGACGCTGACGCCGGAACGCTCCAAGCGCTACCACCTTGAGCAGACGCGCATCGATGCCTTCAAGGCGGGCCTGGGCAATGTCGCACGGGCGCTGGCGCATCTGCCGAGCCTGATGATTTTCGATGATCACGACATCACCGATGACTGGAATCTTTCCGCGCAATGGGAGGAAACGGCCTACGGCCATCCGTTCTCCAAGCGCATCATCGGCAATGCGCTGATTGCTTATCTGTTGTGTCAGGGCTGGGGCAACAATCCGGACGCTTTCAAAGGAATGCTGGAGCAGACCGCACAACTGAGCGCGAGTGGCGACGACGGCTATCTGGACATGCCGGTGCAGGACGATCTGATTGATCAGTTGCTGCGTTTTCAGCAGTGGCATTTCGTGCTGCCGAGCAGTCCGGCGCTGGTGGTGATCGACACGCGCACCCGGCGTTGGCGCAGCGAGATGGCCCTCAAGCAGCCGTCGGGCCTGCTCGACTGGGAAGCCTTGAGCGAGCTGCAACAGGAACTGCTCGATCACCCTTCGGCAATCATCGTTTCGCCAGCGCCGATCTTCGGCGTGAAGCTGATTGAAACCGTGCAAAAGGTGTTCAGCTGGTGCGGCTATCCGCTGCTGGTCGATGCGGAAAACTGGATGGCCCATCGCGGTGCGGCGCAGGTGATCCTGAACATTTTCCGTCACTCGCGCACACCGGGTAACTACGTGGTGCTGTCGGGCGACGTGCATTATTCGTTCGTCTACGAAGTGCTGATCCGCCATCGCAAGGCCGGCCCGCGCATCTGGCAGATCACCAGCAGCGGCATCAAGAACGAATTCCCGCCGACCCTGCTGGAATGGTTCGACCGCCTCAACCGCTGGCTCTACTCACCGCGCTCGCCGTTGAACTGGTTCACCAAACGCCGGCAGATGCGCATCGTCCCGTATACGCCGGAACATGCCGAGGCCGGGGAACGGCTGTGGAATTCAGCAGGGATCGGACAGGTGTTTTTCAATGACCAGGGGCAGCCGAGCGAGATTATTCAGCACAACTCGAATGGGGCGCAGAAGACGAGGATGCTGGCGCCGGAGTCTAAAGATGTGTCGGACTAAAGCCATGCGCTCCCACTGGGTTTTGCGCAGACCAATCAATGTGCGTCCAGAGCCCGCCCAACCCCTCTGACAATCATCCCCACCTCGCGCTCATCGATCGTCAGCGGCGGGAGCAACCTGATGGTCTTGCCACGAGTCACGTTGATCAACAAGCCATGATCCCGCGCGGCGATCAGCGTCAGGTCGCGCACCGGTTGTTTCAGCTCGACACCGATCATCAGGCCCTGCCCACGAATCGCCAGCACATTCGGGTTGTCTGCCAGTTCGGCGCGCAGGCGTTCCAGTAACCGTGCGCCCTGCACCCGCGCATTCTCCAGCAAGCCTTGTTCTTCGATGATGTCCAGCACGGTGCAGCCGACCCGACAGGCCAGAGGATTGCCGCCGAAGGTGCTGCCGTGGCTGCCCGGGGTGAACAGGTCGGCCGCGCGCCCCCGTGCCAGGCAGGCGCCGATCGGCACGCCATTACCCAGGCCTTTGGCCAGGGTCATGACATCGGGCACGATGCCTTCGTGCTGAAAGGCGAACCACTGCCCCGTGCGGCCGATGCCGGTCTGGATTTCATCGAGCATCAGCAGCCACGCGTGGCGATTGCACAGGTCGCGCAGAGCCTTGAGATAACCTGGCGCTGCGATTTGTACGCCGCTTTCGCCCTGGATCGGTTCGACCAGAATCGCCACGATGCGCGCGCCGTGTTTGCGTTGTATTTGCTCCAGAGCCGCGAGATCGCCAAACGGCACTTTGACGAAATCCCCCGGCAATTCGTTGAAGCCCAGGCGCACTGCCGGGCCATCGCTGGCAGACAGCGTGCCGAGGGTGCGGCCATGAAACGCGTTGACCATGACCACCACCAGCGGCTGCTCGATGCCTTTGCGCCAACCGAACAGGCGCGCCAGTTTGAGTGCCGTCTCGTTCGCTTCGGCGCCGGAGTTGTTGAAGAACGCGCGCTCCATCCCCGACAACGCCGTCAGCCGCTTGGCCAGTTGTTGCTGCCAGTCGATGCTGTACAGGTTGGAGGTGTGCAGCAGCAATCCCGCTTGCTCGCTGATCGCCGAGACAATGCGCGGATGCGAGTGGCCAACGTTGGTCACTGCCACACCGGCAACCGCGTCCAGATATTCGCGCCCCGCCTGATCCCACAGGCGCGTGCCCAGGCCCTTGGTGAAGCTCAGGGCCAGTGGTTGGTAGGTGTTCATCAGGGCGGCGGTCATGACGTGAAACTCCATTGCAGGTCGGTGTTTTTTTAGTATGGTTAGCCACCTGAACTGGATAAACCCGGAAAAACTTCAATCGTTTAAAAGCAGAGCTTGATAATGGATTTGTTTCAGTCGATGGGTGTTTACGTCAAAGTGGTCGAAGGCGGGAGCATGACCGCAGCCGCTCTGCAGTGCGACATGTCGACGACCATGGTCGGCAATCATCTGCGCGCGCTGGAGCAACGCCTCGGCGTGCAATTGCTGCAGCGCACCACCCGTCGCCAGCGGCTCACCGAGTTCGGCAGCGTCTATTACCAGCGCTGCCTGGACGTGCTCGGTCTGGTCGCCGACTCCGAACGCCTTGCCGAACAGGCCCTCGACGAGCCACGCGGCTTGCTGCGTATTGCCGCGCCGCTGACCTTCGGCGTCGAACGCCTGACCCCGGCGCTCAGCGAATACGCCTTGTTGTATCCGCAAGTGAAACTCGACGTGGTACTGACCAACGGCCGCCCGGATCTGCTGGAGAATGGCCTCGACGTCGCATTCCGGCTGGGCAATTTCGATGAGTCTTCCAACCTGATCGCTCGCCCCTTGATCGACTACACCCTGACGGTCTGCGCCTCCCCCGAATACATCGCGCGACGTGGCATGCCGCACACGCCCCAGGATTTGCAGCAGCACGATTGCCTGTCCTTCGCCTACCCGGCCGGGGATGACTGGCAATCGGTGGAAAAACGCTGGCGTTTGAGCGGCCCCGATGGCGAAGTGCTCGTCGACGTGAGTGGCCCGCTGCTGATCAATAGCTCTGCCGGTCTGCACCAGGCCGCGCGCAACGGTATGGGAATCATGATGCTGCCCGATGCACTGGTCGAACAGGATCTGCGCGAAGGCAAACTGGTCAGGGTGGTCGCCGATTACACGCCACCGAGTCGGCCCATGCATTTGTTGTATGCCCCGGATCGCTACCGTTTGCCGAAGCTGCGGAAATTTGTCGAGTTTGCGATGCGTACGTGGGGCAAACCTGACGCCCTCCGTTCAACAATCGAAAGCTGAAAAGGACTTCAATCCATGCAGTACACGCTCAACGTTCGCAACTTGCGCCCCGATGAAACAGAGTCGGCGCGGCTGTTTCTCGGCGAGCATGGCTGGCGCCATCGCACCGGCGATGCCGAGTCGTTCGCTCGCTTGATTGGCAATTCGCAACGCGCCGCCGTCGCTCTGCTCGACGACAACATTGTCGGCTTCGCCCGCGGCATCACTGATGAAATATCCAATGGCTATCTGTCGATGGTGGTGGTTGCTGATCATCATCAACGCAAGGGCATTGGCCGTGCGCTGGTTGAGCATGTGATGGGCGACAACCCTGACATCACGTGGGTGCTACGTGCGGGACGCGAGGGCGCAGAAGCCTTTTTCGCCAGCCTGGGTTTCGAAACTTCGCTGATTGCCATGGAACGCCCGCGCCTGAAATAACAACGACAGGGAAAATTCCCGACCACCAGACCGTTGCTCCGTGACAACGCCGCCCCGCTCCCCTAAATTAGTCGGCCTGAAAAAGACCTCGTGCTTTCTCGTCTCAACTCAAGTTAAAAAAGTAGTGAAATTTCAATGTCCGATTTCAACACCGCTGAATCCGTAGCCACCCAGTCGTCCAAAGCGGAATACGAAAACTCCATCAATCTTTCACAACACCTGCCCCAAGCCAAAATCATCAGCGAGATGGTTCTGGACGCGTTCCAGTCGACCCGCGAAAGCGACCAGATCCGTGAATTGCGGGCAGCGATCCGTCAGGCGCATGACAGCTTTGATGACGACAAGGCGTACGAGCTAATGGGCGAACTCAAGCGCCTTAAAGACGCCGAGGCGGCGGACATCGCCGCGCTGGAAGACCTGAGCAGCAAGTTCTCGATCGGGCGCATTCTGTCCAGCTTCAAAGACGATCCGGCGTTTCAGGAAATCGTTTATGGCTTGGCCCTGAAAGTGCTGAATCAGACCCATCAGGCGATCAGCAACCCGAGCGGTGGCAAGAGCAAGGCCGCAAAAAAGAAAGAAGTGGAAATCTTCACCATCAGCAAGGACGGCGCCAGCGTGACCTTGCCAATGCGCACACCGCGTTCGCGTCTGAATGTTGATCGTGAGGCGCTGGAATTCCTCGGTTTCACCTTTGTGGGTGAAGGCGATGAAGCCGAGCTGGAGAGCGAAACCTTCGTCGACAACGCCGGTACGGAACAGGCGGTGAACCGCAAGAACATCATCACCGCCCTGCAGCAGCAGACCGCGTTTGACGGGTATAGCATCGCGGCGCAGTAAGCTGCCAAGCGCCTGTAAAAAAGCCCCGCGCTGAGTGATCAGGCGGGGCTTTTTGTTTGAGGCGGGGATAACCTCAAGCCGAAGGATGCAACGCTGCAATCATGTCCACTTCAATCGCCGCATTCTTCGGCAACTGATACACGCCGATGGTCGTGCGCGTATGCCGTCCCGCATCGCCCAGCACATGGCTGAATACGTCCGAAGCGCCGTTGGCCACTTCGCTCAGGTCGACAAAGTCAGCGGTCGACTTCACATACACCGTGACCCGCAACAACGCGCGAATCTTGTCCAGCGAACCCACCGCATCGACAATCAGCGCCAGGCAACGCATGGCGCTGATGCTTGCGGCGGCTTGCGCATCCTTGAGGTTCAATTCCAGTCCCACGCGGCCGGGATACAGAATTTTGCCGTTGACCCTCGGCACCATGCCGCTGATGTACAGCTCATCGTGATGGCGAATCAGCGGCGCGTAATTGCCACCGGCGGTGTTCTCGCCATAGATGTCGTAGTTGAGTTCTTCAGCCAGGGCGATAAAGCGCTCATCGCAGGTCATCCGTTCGGTCATTACGCCCAGCCTTTTGATCAATCCACGGGTCAGGACAGTCGAGCAGCGGAGGATGGCTTGGAGCTACTACTGTCGGGGTTGGATCCGAATCTAGGTCTTTTACCAAGTGGCCGCAACCGCTAACTGTGGGAGCGAGCCTGCTGACCAATAGCTGCATCCGGAACCGTGTGTTTCACCCAACAAAAAACCCCGCACATCTCTCGATGTGCGGGGTTTTTCCTGAAGCCTGCAACCTTACGGCGCGTACGTCAGCAGCAGCTCTGTCGGCACCTTGAAGTCCAGGGACATCATGACGCTCAACGCAGTGATGGTGAAGATCGAGAACACGAACAGCTTGCGTGCCCAGACGGTGTCATCGACTGCCTTGTAGCCGGTCCAGGCCATGTACAGCCAGTACATGCCCATGGCGGCGGCGACGGCGAGGTAGCTCATGCCGGCGTAGCCGCTGAAGGTCAGCATCAAGGTCGCCACGAGGAACGCCAGGATGTAGAGCAGGATGTGCTTCTTCGCCACTTGAATCCCGCGTTTCACCGGCAGCACCGGAATCGATGCGGCCAGGTAATCGTTGAAACGGAAAATCGCGATGGCATAGGAATGCGGCATCTGCCACAGGCTGAACATCACCAGCAGGGTCAGTGCAGCCATGTCGAAGCTGTTGGTCACGGCAACGTAACCGATCACTGGCGGCATGGCGCCCGACAGACTGCCCACCAGCGTGCCGTGAACCGACTTGCGCTTGAGGTACAGGCTGTAGAAGCCGACGTAGATGACGAAGCCGATTACTGCGAACAGGGCAGCCAACGGGTTGGCCACCTTGTACAACAAGGCAACGCCGAGAACACCCAGAATGGTCGCGTAAACCAGGGCCAGTTTCAGGGAGATGAGGCCCTGGACCAGCACACGGTTCTTGGTGCGTTCCATCTTCAGGTCGATGTCGCGGTCGATGCAGTTGTTGAACACGCAACCGGAGGCCACGACCAGGGACGTACCGATCATGGCGGCCAGAAACACCGCCAGATCGACATGCCCTTTCGAGGCCAGGAAGAACCCGCCTGCCACAGAAAGCACGTTACCGAAAATGATCCCCGGTTTGGTGATTTGGATAAAGTGCTTGAGCGACATCGGGTCTACCTCACTTCGCCATCATGTACGTGTGGATGCTGAACATGATCCACAGCGACAGGCCAACCAGCAGCACAATCACGATCGCCGTGAAGACGAATGCGATCACGTTGTTACGCTGAGCAATGGAACGGTCCAGGTGCAGGAAGTAATACAGGTGAACGATCACCTGGATCACTGCGAACAGCAGAACGATTGCCAGCGTCGTCGACTTCGGCAGGGTCGGGTACATCACCAGACCGAACGGAATGACGGTCAGGATTACCGACAGGATGAAGCCGATGGCGTACGACTTGACGCTGCCGTGGCCAGCATCGTGGCTGTCATGGGAGTGTGCATTAGCCATTACAGAGTCCCCATCAGGTAAACAACGGTGAAGACGCAAATCCAGACTACGTCCAGGAAGTGCCAGAACAGGCTCAGGCAGCTCAGACGAGTCTTGTTGGTCGACGTCAGGCCATGCTTGTTGACCTGATACATCATGACGCCCATCCAGATCAGACCGGCCGAAACGTGCAGACCGTGGGTACCGACCAGGGTGAAGAACGCCGACAGGAAGCCCGAACGGCTAGGACCGAAGCCCTCGGAGATCAGCAGGTGGAACTCGTTGATCTCCATGGCGATGAAGCCCGCGCCGAGCAGGAAGGTCATGAACAACCACCCCAGGACCGCCTGCTTCTTGCCCTTGTACAACGCCAGCATGGCGAAGCCGTAGGTGATCGAACTGAACAACAGCAGAGCGGTTTCGCCCAGCACGTAAGGCAGTTCGAAGATGTCGTGGCCCGACGGGCCACCGGCAACGTTGTTTACCAGTACTGCGTACACCGCGAAGATCGATGCAAACAGAATGCAGTCGGTCATCAGGTAGAGCCAGAAACCGTATACGGTCATCTCGCCCGAGTCGTGGTGATGGTCATCGTGCCCATGGTCACCATGGGCGTGTCCAACATTGGTCACTAAGTTCGACATGGTTTAAGCCTGTTCCAACGAGGTTTCAACACGGGTGGCATTGGCCGGGATTTTCCCTGCCGCGACCAGACGCTTGTGCTGCTCGGCTTCGATACGCTCGATCGTTTCAACCGGAACCATATAGCCCTGGTCGTCACGTGCAGCGTGGATCACGAAGTAAACGACGGTGCCCACCAGGCTCGCGATCGCCAGCCACCAGATGTGCCAGATCATCGCGAAACCGAAGACGGTCAACAGCGCGCCCATCACCACACCAGTGGCGGTGTTGTTCGGCATGTGGATCGGCTCGTACTTGGCCGGACGCTGGTACGCAGTACCGTTTTCCTTGGCTTCGGTGAACGGGTCGATGCAGTCAGCCTTAGGCAGCACAGCAAAGTTGTAGAACGGTGGTGGCGACGAGGTCGACCATTCCAGCGTGTGCGCATTCCACGGGTCACCGTGATCGCAAACGTTCTCTGGTTTGTTGCGGTCACGCACACTGACGTAGAGCTGGATCAGTTGGCAGGCGATACCGACAGCGATCATCACCGCACCGAACATGGCAACGTACAGGTACGGTACCCACTCAGGGTTGGTGGTGGCGTTCAGACGACGGGTCATGCCCATGAAGCCCAGTGCGTAGAGCGGCATGAACGCGACGAAGAAGCCCGAGATCCAGAACCAGAACGCTGCTTTACCCCAGCCTTCGTGCAGCTTGAAGCCGAACGCTTTCGGGAAGTAGAACGCGAAGCCAGCGATGTAACCGAATACCGCACCGCCGATGATCACGTTGTGGAAGTGCGCGATCACGAACAGGCTGTTGTGCAGCACGAAGTCAGCACCCGGGATGGCCAGCAGTACGCCGGTCATGCCGCCGATGGCGAAGGTCACCATGAAGCCCAGCGTCCACATCACCTGGCTGGTGAAACGCAGACGGCCCTGGTAGATGGTGAACAGCCAGTTGAACAGTTTCACACCCGTCGGGATGGAAATCAGCATCGTCGCCAGACCGAAGAAGGCGTTGACGCTGGCACCCGAACCCATGGTGAAGAAGTGGTGCAGCCAAACCATGAAGCCCAGTACCGAGATCGCGCCCGAGGCGTAGATCATCGAGTGGTGGCCGAACAGTTTCTTGCCGGTGAACGCCGAGATCACTTCCGAGAAGATGCCGAAGGCCGGCAGGATCAGGATGTAAACCTCAGGGTGGCCCCACGCCCAGAACAGGTTGACGTACATCATTGGATTGCCACCAAGTTCATTGGTGAAAATGTGGAAATCCATGTAACGGTCAAGCGTCAGCAGTGCCAGGGTCGCGGTCAGGATCGGGAACGAAGCCACGATCAGAACGTTGGCCCAGGTGCAGGTCCAGGTGAAGATCGGCATGTCCATCAGTTTCATGCCAGGGGTACGCATTTTCAGTACGGTCGCGAGGAAGTTGACCCCGGTTAACGTCGTGCCCAATCCGGATAGCTGTAGCGCCCAGATGTAGTAATCCATACCCACGCCAGGACTGTATTGCAGACCCGACAGCGGCGGATACGCAACCCAACCGGTCTTGGCGAATTCGCCGACACCCAGCGACAGGTTGATCAGCACAACGCCGGACACCAGCAGCCAGAAGCTCAGGGAGTTCAGGAACGGGAACGCCACGTCACGCGCGCCGATCTGCAGCGGCACTGCAAGGTTCATCAGGCCGGTGAAGAATGGCATCGCCATGAAGATGATCATGATCACACCGTGAGCGGTGAAGATCTGGTCATAGTGTTCAGGTGGCAGGTAGCCAGGCGAACCTTCGGTGGCCATGGCCAACTGGGTACGCATCATGATTGCGTCGGCAAAACCGCGCAGCAGCATGACCATGGCGACGATGATGTACATCACGCCGATTTTCTTGTGGTCGACCGAAGTCAGCCACTCGGTCCACAGGTACGTCCACTTCTTGAAGTAAGTGATCGCAGCGAACAGTGCCAGACCACCGAGGGCGATCATGGCGATGGTCACCATCACGATCGGCTCGTGGAATGGGACTGCTTCCCAACTTAATTTACCAAACATCGTTTACTCCTCTGCCCCGGCAGCTGAATGCGAACCCGCGTCAATATCCGTGGCCGCCACTTCTTTCTCTTTCTTCTCGTGCTTCAGCGGCTTGCCCGGTTTCATACCTTCGTACTTGTCGACGATGATCTGGAACTGGTTAGGCGTGACCGACGAGTAGAGCTCGACTGGGTTGTTCTGGCTCGGTTTGGCCAGGGCCGCGTATTCAGCCTGATCAAGCTGTTTAGGCGACTTCTTGACTTCATTTACCCAGGCGTCGAAATCTTCCTGAGTAGTGGAGATAGCCTTGAATTTCATACCGGTGAAACCGGCGCCGCTGTAGTTGGCGGAGATACCGTCCATTTCAGCGTTGCGGTCGGCGATCAGGTGCAGCTTGGTCTGCATGCCCGCCATCGCGTAGATCTGGCCGCCCAGGCCCGGGATGAAGAACGAGTTCATCACGGCGTCGGAGGTGATCTTGAAGTTGATCGGCGTGTGCGCCGGGAACACGATCTTGTTGACCGTGGCAATGCCTTGTTCCGGGTAGATGAACAGCCACTTCCAGTCCAGCGCGACGACTTCGATGGTCACCGGCTTCACGTCAGACTCGATCGGACGATACGGGTCCAGCTCGTGAGTCGAGATGTAAGTGATGTAGCCCAGGGCGATGATGATCAGCACCGGGATGGTCCATACGGCCACTTCGATCTTGGTCGAGTGCGACCACTTCGGCGTGTAGACAGCGTTCTTGTTCGAAGCGCGGTACTTCCAGGCAAACAGGAAGGTCATGACGATGACCGGCACGACGACCAACAGCATCAGCAGCGTGGCGGTGATGATCAGGTTGCGCTGTTCCAGGCCGACCTGGCCCGTTGGATTGAGCAAGGTCATGTTGCAGCCTCCCAGCAACAACGTGCCGAGCAGCGGCACTAGGCCTAGTAATCTGGGGTACCTGTTTTTACTCATCTCACGACCTCTAAAGCAGCTTGCGCAATGCAGTTGGGTTTTGATCGCCAACACTTCACCCTGCCAAGGGTTGGCATTTTCTTTGGATTGAATAAGGGCCGCCCGTCGCGCGTTACACGCTCGACAAAACCTTGGGACAGCGTTCAGTTCTTATTCGAATTCGTGGTCAAAGGCCTTGTTACAGACCAATTCCATTTGGTGCGGAAAATTGGAAAGGCACCGACACCAGGGTGTCTTGAAAGCCTCGCGGCTCGCTCGACACCCGACCTTCTGATCAGTTCCTTGATAAAGGCTGAACAGCGCCGGGAATTCAGTGCGGGCGATTGTAGATAGGTAGCGCCCTATACACCATGTCTTATCCCGAAATAATTTTTATCACTCAGAGCAACAATCCATCGCCATTTTTGCAAAAGTTGCGCAGGTTATCGAAAGCGTTTCTCAATAAAACCGGCAAAATCTGCAGCTGCAACCGCCTCAAATCAGACAGCTCTGCACCTCTTCCGTGGACGCCCGACTGGCGCAAAGCCCGATGTTCCAAGGGCTTCGCCCACATGGCGGCGCCTGTTAAAACTGCCTGATCCACCCCATCCCTGGCGAAGCCCGAAAACGTTGGATGTGGCCAATCTTTTTATGTAACAGGCGCCCAATCCGCCGCTTCGCCAGCCCCTGCGACAGCCCGTGTGTGACAACATGTCGCACACTTGCCGCACACTTCATTGCCGTTCGTCACGGTGTTTTCACAAACACCCTGAAAAGCAAAAACGCCCCGATTTTCATCAACGAAAAACGGGGCGTTTTGTTTATCGGCACTTGTGCTGAAAAGTTGACTCAGTGCAGCGCTTTTCGATTACGCGAGGTCAGCAGCGGCACCAGAATCACCACCAGCACGAACGCTACCAGCGCCCATTGTGCCAGCGACAGGCCGAGGATCGGCGGATACGGCGTCGAGCAGAAACCGTCGACCTGGAAGCCCAGCGGGAAGATCTTCGCCAGTGGCAGATCATCGACAATCGGCTGCAGCACATCGACACCACAACTCACCGCCGGATAGAACTGCGTATAGACGTGATGCCCGGCTACTGCGGCGCCAGCAATCGCACAGATCACCACCAGCGTCTCGAACACGGTGATGCTGCGACGGCTGCGCATGCCTGCGCCGATAAAGGCGAACAGTGCAATCAGCAACAGCGCATAGCGCTGCAGGATGCACAGCGGGCACGGTGCCTCGCCCAACACGACCTGCATGTACAACGCACCGCCGATCAACGCCAGACAGATGATCCCCAGCAGCACCAGATAGCGCCGCTCACGTCCCAACCGCATCGTTTCCTCGCTCATTGCCTTTCCTTTGTAAGTCCATGGTTCAGCCGGCTGGCAGCTGAAATTGTCGCAAGTCTACACCGGGGCAATAAACGATAGAGCGGTTAAGGAATGATTAACCTCGTGTCGGAATTGGCGTCGAGCCCTTCGCGAGCAAGCCCGCTCACACATTAGACCGTGCCTTGCACACAATTTGTGCCGGACGCAGCTTCGGTGTGGGAGCGGGCTTGCTCGCCAATGCAGGCGCCTCGCTTTCAGATTCACTCCAGAGCAGAAGCCGGCCCGAAGAACTCGTAGCGGCTCTGCTTCTCCGGCACGCCCAACGCTTTCAAATGCCGTTTGATCGCGCCCATGAACCCTTTCGGCCCGAGGAAGTACGCATCGACATCACGCTGCGCCGGCAGCCATTCGCCGAGCTGTTCCTGACTCAACAAGCCGACCTTGTCCGCCGCCGGGCTGACACCATCCTCCTCGGCGTAGCAATAGAAACGCTTGAGCTGCGGATGACGCGCCGCCAGTCCATCGACCCAGTCACGGAACGCGTGAACGCTGCCGTTGCGCGCACAGTGGATGAAGTGCACCGGACGTTCCGTAGCCAACGCTGCTTCCAGCATCGCCAACGTCGGGGTGATGCCGACGCCGCCGCTGATCAGCACGAGCGGCTTGTCGCTGGCCGCCAGGGTGAATTCGCCCGACGGCGGGAACAGTTGGATGCTCGCGCCGACGTGCAGTTGATCATGCAGGTAGTTGGACGCGCGACCATTCGGTTCACGCTTGACGCTGATGCGGTACTGACCGTTACTGGCCAGTGCCGACAGCGAATAGTTGCGACGGATTTCTTCGCCGTCGAGGATCAGCTTCATGCCGATGTACTGACCCGGCTCGGCCGCAAGAATCGGCCCTTTGTCTGCCGGTTCGAAGTAGAACGAGGTGATTTCCGCGCTCTCTTGCACTTTCGCCGCAACGATGAATTCCCGCGCACCGCGCCAGCCGCCGACGGCGTGTTCCTTCTGGTCATAGATCGCGGTTTCCGCGCCGATCAGGATGTCGGCCAGTTGCCCGTACGCAGCGCCCCAGGCACTCATCACCTCAGGCGTGGCGATCTCTTCGCCGAGCACTTCGCAAATGGCGCGCAGCAGGCAGGTGCCAACAATGGGGTAATGCTCCGGCAGAATCTGCAGGGCGACGTGTTTGTTGATGATCTTCGCCACCAGATCGCCCAACTGGTCGAGTTGATCGATGTGCCGCGCGTACATCAGCACACCGTTGGCCAAGGCACGCGGCTGATCGCCACTGACCTGGTGCGCCTGGTTGAACAGAGGGCGCACTTCCGGATACTCGGAGAGCATCATGCGATAGAAATGCGTGATCAACGCCTCGCCGCCGCTTTCCAGCAGAGGCACAGTGGATTTGATGATGGCACGATCCTGGACGCTAAGCATAAGGTGACTCCTGCGCTTTCTTGAAAGATTGCCTTAGGGATATCAGCTTTCGTGCCAACTAATTAATCCTTTAAATTCAATAGCTTGAAACCTGCTTAGTCATTTCGACACAAATCAACGTATAGTCATCGCGACTACACCTTGTCTCTTTGACTACATGACCATGACCGCTAAATCCCTGCTTACCGCCCTGCTGCCTCTGGTCGCTGACCTCTCCCGCGAACTGCCCGAGGGCGAGCGCTATCGGCGCCTGCTCGAAGCCATGCGCGCCTTGCTTCCTTGCGATGCCGCCGCGTTGTTGCGTCTGGATGCCGAATCACTGGTGCCGCTGGCGGTGGATGGTTTGAGTACCGACACCCTCGGCCGGCGCTTCAAAGTCAGCGAGCACCCGCGCTTCGAAATTCTCCTGGCCGGTGCAGGGCCGACGCGCTTCGCTGCCGACAGCGAGCTGCCCGATCCTTATGACGGGCTGGTCGACGGCCTCGACGATCACCTCGAGGTTCACGACTGCCTCGGCTGTCCTTTATTTGTTGATGAAAAACTCTGGGGCCTGATCACCCTTGATGCGCTTGATCCCGAGCGTTTCGAGCCGATCGAGCTCGATGCCCTGCAAGCCTTCGCCAGCCTCGCCTCGGCCACGGTCAACGCTGCCGAACGCATCGAACGTCTGGCCACCCGCGCTGAAGACGAACATCAGCGCGCCGAGGTTTACCGTCAGGCCAGCGGCCAGCAGAACCGCGAAATGATAGGCCAGAGCAAAGCGCACAAACGTCTGGTGGAAGAAATCAATCTGGTCGGCGGCAGCGACCTGACCGTTCTGATCACCGGCGAAACCGGCGTCGGCAAAGAGCTGGTCGCCCAAGCCATTCACGCTGCTTCCGCGCGCGCCGACAAACCGATCATCAGCCTCAACTGCGCCGCCCTCCCCGACACACTGGTAGAAAGCGAATTGTTCGGCCACGTGCGCGGCGCCTTCACCGGCGCTACCAGCGACCGCCGCGGCAAGTTCGAACTGGCCAACGGCGGCACGTTGTTTCTTGACGAAGTTGGCGAGCTGTCGCTGACGGTTCAGGCCAAGTTGCTGCGCGTACTGCAGAGCGGTCAGTTGCAGCGCCTGGGTTCGGACCAAGAGCATCAGGTTGATGTGCGTTTGATTGCGGCGACCAATCGCGATCTGGCCGAGGAGGTGCGAAGCGGTCGCTACCGCGCCGACTTCTATCACCGCTTGAGCGTGTATCCGCTGCGAGTGCCGGCGCTGCGTGATCGTGGGCGTGATGTGTTGTTGCTCAGTGGTTTCTTTCTCGAGCAGAACCGCTCGCGCATGGGCCTCAATAGCCTGCGCTTGAACAGTGATGCTCAGGAAGCGCTGCTGGCCTATACCTGGCCGGGCAATGTCCGTGAGCTGGAGCACCTGATCGGGCGCAGTGCGCTCAAAGCGCTGGGTAACTGCAAGGTGCGGCCAAAGATTCTGAGCCTGAGTGCGGCGGATCTGGATTTGCCGCATGAGGTTGTCGATCACGTGCTTGCGCCTGTTGACGCAGGCTTGGCCAAAGCAATGCCGATGGTCGGCGCCGATTTGCGTACTGCGACGGATGAGTTTCAGCGGCGCTTGATCAACGCCGCACTTGAGCGTCATCAGCATAATTGGGCGAGTGCGGCGCGGGAGCTGGGGGTGGATCGGGCGAACCTTGGGCGGATGGCCAAGCGTTTGGGGATGAAAGGCTGACGAGCCAATAGCCTAAAGCCCACCCCGATCACGCCGATAACCCGGCATCAAAGGTTTCTGGCGATTTCCACTCTCGCCCATCCACAGAAGGTTCTTATGTCCTCCACCAAAGCCCGCGCAGATTCACTTTCGCTTCTGCTGTTTACGTTGCGCAGCGGCAAGCTGATGGCGATCAACCTGCTGAAAGTCAGTGAAATCATCCCCTGTCCGCCGCTGACCAAGCTGCCGGAGTCGCACCCGCACGTCAAAGGCATCGCCTCGCTGCGCGGTGCCTCGCTGTCGGTGATCGACCTCAGCCGCGCCATCGGCGAGCGGCCGCTGGAAGATCCCAACGGTGGCTGCCTGATCGTCACCGATGTCAGCCGCTCCAAGCAGGGTCTGCACGTGCAAGCGGTGAGCAAGATCGTTCACTGCCTGACCACCGACATCAAGCCGCCACCGTTCGGCTCTGGCGGCTCGCGCGCCTACATCACCGGCGTGACCTCGGTAGACGGTACGCTGGTGCAGGTGCTGGACATCGAAAAAGTCATTCACAGCATCGCCCCGGCGCAGATCGAAATGGCGCCGACCGACCTGACCATGGAAGACGCCGAAGTGCTCGGCAACGCGCGCATTCTGGTGGTCGACGACAGCCAGGTGGCATTGCAACAATCGGTGCACACCCTGCGCAACCTCGGCCTGCAATGCCATACCGCGCGCAGTGCCAAGGAAGCGATCGATTGCCTGCTCGACCTGCAGGGCACCGCGCAGCAGATCAACCTGATTGTCTCGGACATCGAAATGTCGGAAATGGACGGCTACGCGTTCACCCGCACCCTGCGCGAGACCCCGGATTTCGCTCATTTGTATGTGCTGCTGCACACCTCGCTCGACAGCGCGATGAACAGCGAAAAGGCTCGACTGGCCGGTGCCAACGCGGTGTTGACCAAGTTTTCCTCGCCGGAACTGACCCAACGTCTGATCGAAGCCGCCAAGCACGTCGCGGCCAACGGGCACTGAGTGTTGGCCGAGACGTTTTGCTTTCTGCTGCGCCGCGATTTGAGCGGGGTTCTGCCGGATGCGCAGTGGCCGGAGGGGATTGAGCTGTCCGTCTACCGCGAGGAAATGGCGCCGGCAGTGCATCAGTTGATGCAGCTCGGACAGCTGGAAGGTGGCGGTCGAGTGCCGTCACTGGGCGACTGGCGGCAGCGCTTTGCCAGCGACCCTGAATACGATCCGGCGTTGTGTTTCGTGGCCTGCGATGCCGAGGGCGTGGTGGGCGTGGCGCAATGCTGGACGAGTGCATATATCAAGAATCTGGTGGTGCACCCGCGAATGCAGGGCCGGGGGCTGGGGCGAGCGTTGTTGCTCAATACGTTCAAGGTGTTTCAGCAACGGCGCGAAGGGTTTGTTGATCTGAAGGTGCTGGAAGACAATCTGCGGGCGCAGCGGTTGTATGAAAGTGCGGGGATGTATGTGGTCCGCCGGGAATTGGTGCCGGACTGATCTTTTAGCGGTGTCCCAGGCAACAAAACTCTTTAGGCAGACTCCAACCTTGGCCACCCACGACCAAGGATGCCCGCCATGAAAATCCTCACCGCAAGCCTGCTCAGCCTCACCGCTCTCGCCTCCCAGGCCCACGCCTCCAGCCCCGACGCCTGGGCCGCCTACGACAAGACCGTACTCGCCAGTTGCACCAAGGCCAGCGGTCTGGAAAACGTCAAACCGGTCGGCGCGCCCGCGCAATTCGACGACCGTGTCGGTTACACCGCCGTTCTGCTGCAAGGCCAATACCCGCAAAAACACATGAAAGGCCAGCAAGGCAGCGAGCTGTGCCTGTACAACAAACAGTCGAAAACCGCGTTCGTCACCGAGTGGGATTCGATTCGCCCGCCAGCGAAAACCCACTGACTGGCGCAGTCCTTGCTTCGATCCGGTTCTGTGCGATGGTTTTCCGCCATCGTTTCACACCTGGATTGAAGACCGATCGCTCAATGAATACGACGTTTTCCTGCGTAGGCTGCGGCAAGTGCTGCACCGACCACCATGTTCCGCTGACGCTGGCCGAATCCCGCATGTGGGCGGCGGACGGTGGTCAGGTAATCGTGCTGGTCGAGGCATTTCTCGGCAATGGCCTGGGCCTGCCGCCGCAGCAGCGCGAACATGCCGAACGCCGTTCGACGATGGTTCGCAGCGGCGCCACTGATGCTCATGTGGCGATTACCTTTGCCGCTTATAACGTCGGCCCCTGCCGGAATCTTGACGAGGACAAGCGCTGCCGGATCTACGAGCGGCGTCCGCTGGTGTGCCGGATATACCCGGCGGAAATCAATCCGCATATCCCGCTCAACCCGGCTGCCAAGGATTGCCCGCCAGAGTCCTGGGAGCAAGGGCCGGAGCTGATTGTGGGAGGCGAGCTGGTTGATCGGGAACTGGTTGAGCTGATCCAGCGTTCGCGTCAGGCGGATCGGGATGACATCCAACTCAAGGATGCGATCTGCGCCACGCTGGGGATCCGCACTACCGCGCTCAAGGGTGACGGGTTTACCGCGTACTTGCCGAACATGAATGCGTTTGCAGCAGTGATTGACCAAGTGAGCGCGCAACCACCAGCGGCGCAACCGAGTGAATGGCTGTTTCATTTGTCGGGTGATGACGTGGCCGGGCAAGTGCTGGCTGCGGGTGGGCAGGTGGTGACCGAACCGGCGCAAACTTATGCGTTCATTTCATTGCGCGCGGCTTGATCCAATTTTTCAGCAAAGTTGAGGGCCTGTTCGCGGGCTTGCCAGCGAAAAGGCCAAGCAGGCCCAGCAGATCTGACTCAGCGCTTGCCCATCGACCGACGCGTGCCCGGCGGCGCCATGCCCGGGGTTTTGGTGTGGCCATTCTTCGCGCCATTTTTGTACCACGGCTGATTCGAGCCTTTCGCCGAAGCCAGCTCGCCCGGTTTGAACGGGAACCTGAACGCCGGGATCTCGGCCTTGGTTTCGCTGGCGTCAGCCACTTCAGCCGGGACGTCGCTCACAGCATCGTCAACCGGCGGTTGGGTTGGGGAAGTCATAGAAGCTCCGGGAACAAAAAGTCGGCCCGATCAGTGAGCCGCAAAGGCGCGCAGTATACCTGTGCGCTCTGGCTCGGCATCTGAAGATTTGCACGATGCGCTGAACGGTTTCCCCTCACCTTAACCCTCTCCCTGGGGAGAGGGCTGGGCGGGCGACGTTCCGATGAGGGGCGAATCCAACACAAGACCATCGCCGCACACCTGCTACTCCCCATCTATCCAAACGAAACTGACAATCCTGACAGCCAGCCGTCACCCTGCCGACCGCCCGACCGGTTTATAACTGGTCAATCTGCCCAAACTCCAGACTTCGGCGCCGCGCATGTCCATCCAGAAAAACAAAATCCTGCTGGCCACTCTCCTGATTCTGCTGGCAGCCGCCGGCCTTTGGTTCGCGCTGAAACCGGCGCCGACCAAACTGGCCAGCCCGACTGCCATCCCCGTGCGGGTGGTGACGGTGAGTGCCAAAGACGTGCCGCGCTACACCAGCGGCATCGGCTCGGTGCTCTCGTTGCATAGCGTGGTGGTGCGTCCGCAGATCGACGGCATTCTGACGAAGATCCTGGTCAAGGAAGGCCAACCGGTCAAAGCAGGCGAGCTGCTCGCCACCATCGATGACCGTTCGATCCGCGCCAGCCTCGATCAGGCGCGGGCGCAGTTGGGTGAGAGTCAGGCGCAGTTGCAGGTCGCGCTGGTCAATCTCAAACGCTACAAATTGCTCAGCGTCGACGACGGCGTGTCGAAACAGACCTTCGACCAGCAACAAGCGCTGGTCAACCAGCTCAAAGCCACCGCCCAGGGCAATCAGGCCTCGATCGATGCGGCGCAGGTGCAACTCTCCTACACGCAGATTCGCTCGCCGGTCACCGGACGCGTCGGTATTCGTACGGTCGATGAAGGCAATTTCCTGCGGATGACCGATACCCAAGGCCTGTTCACCGTGACTCAGATCGATCCGATCGCCGTCGAGTTCGCCCTGCCGCAGCAAATGCTGCCGACCCTGCAGAATCTGATCAGCGACCCGCAACGCGCGCCGGTCAAGGCTTACATTGGCGCCGACACCGATGGCGAAACCGCCAACCTGCTCGGCGAAGGTCACCTGACCCTGATCGACAACCAGATCAACGCCAACACCGGCACCATCCGCGCCAAGGCCGAATTTGCCAATGCCAGCCAAAAGCTCTGGCCGGGCTTGCTGGTGACGGTAAAAATTCAGACGGCGGTAGATAAAGATGCGCTGCTGGTTCCGCCGACCGTCGTACAACGCGGCCTCGATCAACACTTCGTTTATCGCGTGAAGGACGACAAGGTTGAAGCCGTGCCGGTGCAGATGGTCTATCAGGGCAGCGGTCAGGACATCATCAAAGGCGTCGATGCTGGTGACGTGCTGGTCACCGATGGCCAGTCGCGGCTCAAGCCCGGCTCGACCGTGCAAGTCATGAGCGAGCCGCCGCAGGTGGTGCAGGCGGAGCCCAAGCCATGAAATCGCACAGAGGCATCTCGACCTGGTGCATTGATCACCCGGTGGCGACCATTCTGCTGACCATCGCGCTGGTGCTGGTCGGGATCATTGCCTTCCCGCGCTTGCCGATCGCCCCACTGCCGGAAGCGGAATTTCCTACTATCCAGGTCTCGGCGCAGTTGCCCGGCGCCAGCCCCGACACCATGGCTTCTTCCGTGGCCACGCCGCTGGAGGTGCAATTCAGCGCCATCCCCGGCATGACCCAGATGACCTCGAGCAGTGCGCTGGGCTCAACCCTGCTGACCTTGCAATTCACGCTCGACAAAAGCATCGACACTGCCGCTCAGGAAGTACAGGCGGCGATCAATACCGCCGCCGGCAAGTTGCCAAAAGACATGCCGACGCTGCCGACATGGAAGAAGGTCAACCCGGCCGACAGCCCGGTGCTCATCCTTAGCGTGAGCTCGACGCAAATGCCCGGCACCGAACTCAGCGACCTGGTGGAAACCCTGCTCGCCCGACAGATCAGTCAGATCGACGGCGTCGGCCAGATCAACATCACCGGCCAGCAACGCCCGGCCATTCGCGTACAGGCCTCGGCAGACAAACTCGCCGCCATCGGCCTGACCCTCGCCGACATCAGACTGGCGATCCAGCAGACCAGCCTGAATCTTGCCAAAGGCGCGCTGTACGGCGATTCGAGCATTTCCACACTGTCGACCAACGACCAGTTGTTCCACCCAGAGGACTACAGCCAACTGGTCGTTTCCTACAAGGATGGCGCCCCGGTTCACCTGCGCGATGTCGCCAAAGTCGTCAACGGTGCGGAAGATGCCTACGTGCAGGCCTGGGCCGGTGATCGCCCGGGGGTGAACCTGGTGATCTCGCGCCAGCCCGGCGCCAACATTGTCGAGACTGTCGACCGCATTCAAGCCGCCCTGCCCGGTCTCGAAGCCATGCTACCGGCCTCGGTACAGGTGAAAACCCTGATCGACCGTACCCAGACCATTCGCGCTTCGCTGCATGAAGTCGAGATCACCCTGTTGATCGCGATCCTGCTGGTGATCGCGGTAATGGCGCTGTTCCTGCGGCAGTTGTCGGCGACGCTGATTGTCTCGGCGGTGCTTGGCGTCTCACTGATTGCCAGTTTCGCCCTGATGTATGTGCTCGGTTTCAGCTTGAACAACCTGACGTTGGTGGCGATCGTCGTCGCGGTCGGCTTTGTGGTCGACGATGCGATCGTGGTGGTGGAAAACATCCACCGGCATCTGGAGGCCGGCGACGATATGCGCGAAGCCGCGATCAAAGGCGCGGGCGAGATCGGCTTCACCGTGGTATCGATCAGTTTCTCGCTGGTAGCGGCGTTTATTCCGCTGCTGTTCATGGGCGGAGTGGTCGGGCGACTGTTCAAGGAATTCGCCCTGACCGCGACCTCGACCATCATGATTTCCGTGGTGGTCTCGCTGACGCTGGCGCCCACCCTTGCCGCGCTGTTCATGCGCAAACCGCTGCATCACGCCAACGCCAGACCGGGGTTCAGCGAACGCCTGCTCAGTTGGTATGAAAAGGGCCTGCGCCGCGCCCTCGATCATCAGAAATTGATGATTGGTGTGTTCGGTTTATCGTTGGCGCTGGCTGTTGCCGGTTACATCTTTATCCCCAAGGGTTTCTTCCCGGTGCAGGACACCGGTTTCGTCCTCGGCACCACTGAAGCCGCTGCGGACATTTCCTACGGTGACATGGTGAAAAAACACTTGGCGATGGCCGAAATCGTCGCGGCCGATCCGGCGGTGCAAGCGTTTTCCCACTCGGTCGGTGTGTCCGGCAGCAACCAGACCATCGCCAACGGGCGCTTCTGGATCGCCCTGAAAAAACGCGGCGATCGCGATGTCAGCGCCAGCCAGTTCATCGACCGCATCCGCCCGCAACTGATGAAAGTGCCCGGCATCGTCCTGTATTTGCGCGCCGGGCAGGACATCAACCTCAGCTCCGGCCCGAGCCGTGCGCAGTACCAATACGTACTCAAGAGTAACGACGGCGCGACCCTCGCCACCTGGACTCAGCGCCTGACCGAAAAACTGCGCAGCAATCCGGCATTCCGCGACATTTCCAATGATCTGCAACTGGGCGGCAGCATCACCCACATCAGCATCGACCGCAGCGCGGCCGCGCGTTTCGGCCTGACTGCCAGCGATGTCGACGAGGCACTGTACGATGCGTTCGGCCAACGGCAGATCAATGAGTTCCAGACTCAGGTCAACCAGTACAACGTGATCCTGGAACTGGACACCCGACAACGCGGCAAGGCCGAAAGCCTCAACTATTTCTACCTGCGCTCACCGCTCAGCGGGGAAATGGTGCCGCTGTCGGCACTGGCCCGATTCGACGCGCCAACCATCGGCCCGCTGTCGATTGCCCATGACGGCATGTTCCCCGCCGCCAACCTGTCGTTCAACCTCGCGCCCGGCGTGGCGCTGGGCGATGCGGTGATTCTGCTCGATCAGGCCAAGGCCGAGATCGGCATGCCCACCGCGATCAGCGGCAATTTCCAGGGCGCGGCGCAAGCGTTCCAGAGCTCGCTGGCCAGCCAGCCGTGGCTGATTCTGGCGGCGCTGGTGGCGGTGTACATCATTCTCGGCGTGCTTTATGAAAGCTTCGTGCATCCGCTGACGATCATTTCGACATTGCCGGCGGCCGGTCTGGGCGCGGTGATCATGCTGTGGATCTGCAGCCAGGACTTTTCGATCATGGCGCTGATCGGCCTGGTGCTGCTGATCGGCATCGTCAAGAAGAACGGCATCCTGATGATCGACTTCGCCCTCGAGGCGCAGCGCCAGCGCGGCCTGGCGCCACAGGAAGCGATTTTCGAGGCGTGCATCACACGGTTCCGTCCGATCATCATGACCACCCTCGCCGCCCTGCTCGGCGCGTTGCCACTGATGCTCGGTTACGGCACCGGCGCCGAACTGCGCCAGCCACTGGGCATTGCCGTGGTCGGCGGTTTGCTGGTCAGCCAGATGCTGACGCTGTTCACCACGCCGGTCATATACTTATGGCTCGAGCGGCTGTTTCACCGGCCAGAACCAATGCCTGCAACGGCATTGGCGACCACAGACTGAGGCGGTCATGCGCGTTCTGATTATCGAAGACGAAGAAAAAACCGCGGACTATCTGCACCGTGGCCTGACCGAACAGGGCTACACCGTCGACCTCGCCCGCGACGGCGTCGAAGGCCTGCATCTGGCGCTGGAATGCGACTACGCAGTGATCGTCCTCGACGTCATGCTGCCGGGGCTCGATGGCTTCGGCGTACTGCGCGCATTGCGTGCGCGCAAGCAGACCCCGGTGATCATGCTCACTGCTCGCGAGCGCGTTGAAGATCGCATCAAGGGTCTGCGCGACGGCGCCGACGATTACCTCGGCAAACCGTTTTCCTTTCTCGAGCTGGTCGCCCGCCTGCAAGCCCTGACCCGCCGCAGCGGCGGCCACGAGCCGGTGCAAGTGACCATCGCCGACCTGTGGGTAGATCTGATCAGCCGCAAAGCCACCCGCGCCGGCATTCGCCTGGATCTGACCGCGAAAGAGTTTTCCCTGCTCAGCGTGCTCGCCCGCCGCCAGGGTGAAATCCTCTCTAAAACCGCCATTGCCGAGATGGTCTGGGACATCAATTTCGACAGCGACGCCAACGTGGTCGAAGTCGCGATCAAACGCCTGCGCGCCAAGCTCGACGGGCCGTTCAACGAAAAACTGCTGCACACCATTCGCGGCATGGGTTATGTGCTGGAGAGCCGTGGTGTCCAGTAACTCGATTGCGCTGCGCCTCAGCGGCATGTTCACGCTGGTGGCGCTCGTGGTGTTTCTGTTGATTGGTGGCGCGCTGTATCAACAGGTGGACAAGGGTCTGGGTTTGCTGCCGGAAGCTGAGCTGGATGCGCGTTACAGCGTGCTCGAATCCACCGTCGGCCGTTACGGCACGCCTGAGCATTGGGTGAAGATCAACAACAAGCTCAACCTGCTCGGCGAGGAAGACAAGCGCATCAGCTTCTGGATCAGCAGCGGCGACCCGCGTTACGAATACGGCAATCTCACGCCGCAGATTCGCGCGGCCATCAACGGCCCGTTGGGCATGCACGACTTGCGACTGCCCGGTCAACCCTATCCGTTGAAAGTGCTGATCAGTCAGTTCCCGGCCAAGGACCAGCGCCCGCCGCTGCGTTTCATGATCGGCATCGACACCGAGACGCTGCATCAGACCCAGCATCACTTGCTCGTTGCCTTGATCAGCCTGGCGGTGATCGGCGTGCTGCTGGCCTCGGCGTTGGGCTATTGGGTCGCAAGAATCGGTCTGAAGCCGTTGATCAAACTGTCGCAGGAAGCCCAGCGCCTGGCGCCACCGCTGCGCGCCGGACGCTTGCGTCTGTCGCCGTTGCCGCCGGAACTGGAGCAGTTTGTCGAGTCCTTCAATTCGACGCTGGAACGGGTCGAACTGGCCTATTCGCGGCTGGAATCGTTCAACGCAGACGTTGCCCATGAACTGCGTTCACCGCTGACCAACCTGATCGGCCAGACCCAGGTCGCGCTAACTCGCGGACGTTCGGCCGAACACTATTTCGAAGTGCTGCAATCGAACCTCGAAGAGCTGGAACGGCTGCGTTCGATCATCAACGACATGCTGTTTCTGGCCAGCGCCGACCAGGGCAACAAGGCAACCAAGCTGACCTCGACGTCACTGGCTGATGAGGTGGCGACGACACTGGACTATCTGGATTTCATTCTTGAAGACGCGCAGGTTGAAGTGAAAGTCAGCGGCGATGCGCAGGTACAGATCGAGGTCGCGCATTTGCGTCGGGCGCTGATCAATTTGCTCAGCAACGCGGTACAGCACACCCAGCCCGGTCAGGTGATCGAGGTGCGCATTGAGGTTGAAGAGCATCAGGTGAGCATTGGCGTAGCGAATCCCGGAGCGCCGATTGCCGGCGAGCATCTGCCGAGGTTGTTCGAACGGTTTTATCGGGTCGATGCTTCGCGTAGCAACAGTGGCAATAATCATGGGCTGGGGCTCGCGATCGTCAAGGCAATCGCGCTGATGCATGGCGGGGACGTGTTTGTGCGCAGCGACCGGGGCATGAACACCTTCGGCATTCACCTTCCGGTCTGAAAAGATCAAAAGATCGCAGCCTTCGGCAGCTCCTACGGGTATACACCATGCCCTTGTAGGCGTTGCCAAAGACTGCGATCTTTGCATTTTCTGTAACAGTCTTTTATGAAACTTTGGTTGTTTCCCAACCCTCGACAACCTTATCTTTGCCCGCACCAAACAGCACTTGCCAAGCAAGAGGGTTTTCGAAATGTCCAAGAGTATGGGTATTGCCAGCGCTTTCGTTTTGTCTTCATTGATCCTGTCGCCGACGGCGATGGCTGAAGAATCGCAAGCATTCGTCGCGCACAACGTCGCCCGCGCGCAGGCGTTCGATCAGCGTCAGGCCGAAGTGATTGCCAAGGCTCAGGACGCGGAACAATCCCCGCAGGCCGCTACTTCCCAGACTCAAGTGATCGAGAAAGACAGCTGAGTCGTACCGTGAAAAGTTTCCCTTGACGCGGTTGTTTGGCTCCTCCCGTTCTTCCGTCGTCACTTCAGGCCGCTGCCGTTCAGCGGCCTTTTTTCGTTGTGGTCTGAAAGCTGCAGGGTGCGTCTGTAATAACAAGAAACATGAGTCGCTCAAGCACCAGAGCGATCCGCTGACCCAAGGAGCTCCATCACACGTGTTTTATCCCGTCCGTCTCAGTCCATTGTTCATTGCAATTTTCGTAACGATCACTCCCGCCGCCCATGCCGACGAGCCCGCTGAACAAGGCTTCGTCGAAGGCTCGAGCCTCAACTTCAACGCCCGCAATTACTATATGAATCGCAACCGCTTGCAGAAATCGGACGACAACGTCGAATGGGGTCAGGGCTTTCTCGGTGTGTTCCAGTCCGGTTATACCGAGGGCACGGTCGGCTTCGGCTTCGATGCCCACACCATGCTCGGCCTGAAACTCGACGGCGGGGGCGGAACCGACGGTTCGAGTATCCTGCCGATCAGCGATGGCAACGGCAAAGCGCCGGGCTCGTTCTCGACCGCAGGCGGCACGCTGAAGCTGCGTGCGTTCGATACCGAGTTGAAGGCCGGTGATCTGTTCCTCACCAACCCGGTGATTGCCGGCGGCGACACGCGCATGCTGCCGCAGACGTTTCGTGGCATCAGCTTGAGCAACCGAAGCTTTGACGGCTGGCTGATAGAAGGCGGCCAGGCCAGCTTCACCAAGCCGTATAACCAGAGTGGACACACGCGAATCGGTACGTCCTACGGCACGCTCGCCGACGCAGACGAAAGCCGGCACCTGAACTGGGCTGGTGTGGCGTGGAATGGTGTCGAAGGTGTGACCAGCAGCCTTTACGCGTCCGAGCTCAAGGACATCTGGAACCAGTACTACTACGACCTTGACTACACCTGGCAACTGAACGATTTGGTCAGCCTCAATCCGGGTTTGCACTTCTATCACACGCAAGACACCGGCGACGCGCTGCTCGGCGACATCGACAACAACACCTGGAGCGTGCATTTCGCCGTCGGCATCGGCAGCCACAGCGTCACCGCTGCGTACCAGCGGGTCAACGGCAACACACCGTTCGACTACATCAGCCAGGGCGACAGTGTTTACCTGGACAACTCCCAGCAATACTCGGATTTCAACGGGCCGAACGAACGCTCGTGGAAGCTCAAGTACGCCTATGACTTCACCGGTGTCGGCATGCCCGGGTTGACCTCGGCGCTGTCCTACTCGCGCGGCACGGTGGACTTGACCAAAGCCGACCCGAATAGCCCGGGCTATTCCAGCTGGTACAGCGCCGATGGCCGCAACGCCAAACACTGGGAGCGCGATATTGATTTGCGATACGTCGTGCAAAGCGGCCAGGCCAAGGACCTGGCCGTGCGCCTGCAATGGGCGACCAACCGTGGCGGCAATGGTTATGGCGCCATTGATACGGATACAGATGAATACCGCGTAATCATCGACTACCCGGTCAACGTCTTCTAAGATCGGCGCTGCGATTTTCAGATTCCGGGATTTACCCTGTGGGAGCGGGCTTGCTCGCGAAGACGGTGTGTCATTCAACATCGATGTTGTCTGACCGACCGCTTTCGCGAGCAAGCCCGCTCCCACAAGGTTTTCCGGCGTTAGCCCTACTAAGCTTATGAAACCACCCCAACCGAACCCCCATCATGATCGCCAGCCGCACTCCATCCAGCACAGGCCAGACCGGCCGCCCCGAGCGCCTGTTGATTGTCGGCAGCCTGCTGACCGTGATTGCGATGGTGTGCATCGTCACCTTTCTGCTGATCCGCGAGTACGCCAGCGCGCAGGAAGCCGCCACCCGCCGCGCCACCACCATCGCGCAATTGATCGACGCCGATGTACTGCGCACCGTCGAGCTGTACGACCTGACACTGCAAGGCCTGATCGCCGCCGCCCAGCGGGACGACCTGCAGAACGTCTCGCCGCAGATCCGTCATCTGGCGCTCTTCGACCGCTCGACCACGGCGCGCTTCAAGGGCGACATTCTGCTGCTCGACAAGCATGGCGAAGTGATCGCCGACTCCTCGCGCATCGAACCGAATCCGGGCAATTTCGCCGACCGTGATTACTTCCTTGCGCACGCGTTCAACCGCGATACAGGGATGTTCATCAGCCGACCTTTCAAGACCCGTTGCGATTGCGCAGAGGCCGATCAGTGGCGCATCAGCTTCAGTCGCCGCATCTCCTCTCAGACCGGTGAATTCCTTGGCGTGGCGGTGGCATCGTTAAAACTCGACTACTTCGACGAGCTGTTCAAAAGCCTCGACATCGGCACTGACAGCACACTGAACATCATCAACAGCGATGGCGTGTTGCTCGCGCAAAAGCCCTATCTGCAGAGCGACTCGGTGGGCAAGAGCTTCGGCAACCGGCCCAATGTCGTGCGCATTCTCAATGACCGCGATGGCACCGGCAGTTTCACCAGCACCTCCAGCATGGATGAACAGCGCCGGCTCTATACCTACTCGCGGGTGGGCAATTTGCCGTTGACCGTGATGGTGGCCTTGTCCAGCGATGAAGTGTTCGGCACTTGGCGGCGAACGGCGATATTGATCAGTGGTGCTACCGGCGTGTTATGCCTGGGTCTGTTGTGGCTGACTTGGCTGCTCGCCCGGGAACTGCGCTTGCGTCATCGCGCCGAACGCGAACTGGCACAACTGGCCGCCACCGACGATCTGACCGGCGTGGCCAACCGGCGCATGCTCGACCAGACCTTGCGCCACGAATGGTTCCGCGCCCAGCGCTCGGGCCAGCCGCTGTCGGTGATGATGATCGATGCCGACCACTTCAAAGCATTCAATGACCGACATGGCCATCAGGCCGGGGATCAGGTCCTGCGCGAGCTGGCCAAGGTAATCACTGCGAACGTGCGACGCCCGGCGGATCTGGTCGCGCGTTATGGCGGGGAAGAATTTTCGGTGATTCTCGCCGAGACGGACTGCGCGGGGGCGCAACAGATCGCCGAGCAGATTCGTCAGGCGGTGCAAAACCTGCCAAGAGCCGAGGGCGCTGAGCGGGAGATGACGGTGAGTATTGGCATCGCCACGTGGACTTCGGCGAGCGAGATGACGCTGGAGCATCTGCTGTTTGCGGCGGACAAGGCGTTGTATCAGGCCAAGGAAGGCGGGCGTAATCGCGTGGTGGTGTCTGCCTGATGTTTCCAGGGTGATGGCACCGCCGCTTTCGTGAGCAAGCCCGCTCCCACGGTTGGAATGCATTTCAACTGTGGGAGCGGGCTTGCTCGCGAAGGCGATAATTCATGCAACACAAAACCAACAGGCATAAAAAAAGGCCATCCGAGGATGGCCTTCAAAAAACTAGAGAGGTTTTTTACTTACACCGCCGCAACCGGGCGCATGTAAGAGATTGGTGCGGTGCTGGCGTCTTCGAACGTCACGACTTCCCAGGCATCTGTCTGCTCAATCAATTTGCGCAGCAGCTGGTTGTTCAGTGCATGACCGGACTTGAAGCCTTTGAACTCACCAATCAGGCTATTGCCCAGCAGGTACAGGTCGCCAATCGCATCGAGGATCTTGTGTTTGACGAATTCGTCTTCGTAACGAAGACCGTCTTCGTTCAACACGCCATCAGCGTCGACCACGATCGCGTTTTCCACGCTGCCGCCGAGTGCGAGGTTGTGCTTGCGCAGGTACTCGATGTCACTCATGAAGCCAAAGGTACGCGCGCGGCTGACTTCTTTTACGAACGAAGTGCTGGAAAAATCCACGCTTGCACTCTGGGTGCGGTCCCGGAATACCGGGTGATCGAAATCGATTTCGAAGCTCACCTTGAAGCCTTCGAAAGGGACGAAAGTGGCGCGCTTGTCGCCGTCTTCCACTGTCACTTCACGCAGGATGCGGATGAATTTCTTGGCGGCGTCCTGTTCTTCCAGGCCAGCCGATTGAATCAGGAATACGAAGGGTCCAGCGCTGCCATCCATGATCGGGACTTCGGACGCGGAGAGCTCGACGTAGGCGTTATCGATGCCCAGGCCAGCCATGGCCGAGAGCAAGTGCTCTACCGTGTCCACTTTGACGTCGCCATTGATCAGCGTCGTCGACATAGTGGTTTCACCGACGTTTTCCGCGCGGGCAGGAATCTGCACCACAGGGTCGAGGTCAGCGCGACAAAACACAATGCCAGTGTCGACAGGCGCAGGCTTGAGGGTCAGGTAGACCTTCTCACCGGAGTGCAGGCCTACACCTGTGGCACGGATAATATTTTTCAGTGTGCGTTGTTTAATCATGGCTTGGGCCGCTTCAGCGCAAATTGCGAACTGGTATCAACAAAGGCTGGCGATGATAGCAGACCATGCCTTTGCTGAACACCAATCACCTTCATAGCCCTGATACATTCCATCAATCGGCCTGACGACGCAGGAATGCCGGAATGTCCAGGTAGTCCAGGTCATCCTGCGGATTCATCTTCGCGGCAGCCGCAGCCCCGGCCTGAGCCTGGTTGCGCATGACGGTCGGACGATCCAGATCACGGTAGTTCACCGCAGGCTGCTCCTGACGGGCCGGAGCCGGTTGCTGCACCTGCGCCGAAGCCATGGAGGTGTGAACGGTGTTGTCGATGACCTTCACAGGCTTCTCGATTTTCGCGCCCAGACCGGTAGCAACCACGGTCACGTGCAGTTCGTCGCGCATGTCCGGATCGATAACGGTACCGACCTTGACCATCGCGTGCTCGGAAGCGAAGGCTTCGATGATCGAACCGACGTCGGAGTACTCACCCAGCGACAGGTCAGGACCGGCGGTGATGTTCACCAGAATGCCGCGCGCGCCTTGCAGGTTGACGTCTTCGAGCAGCGGGTTGCGGATCGCCGCTTCGGTGGCTTCACGTGCACGGTTCGGACCGCTGGCGCAGCCAGTGCCCATCATTGCCATGCCCATTTCGCTCATCACGGTGCGCACGTCGGCGAAGTCGACGTTGATCATGCCCGGACGCTTGATGATGTCGGAGATACCGCGAACGGCACCGGCCAGTACATCGTCTGCCTTGGCGAAAGCCGACAGCAGGCTGGCATCTTTGCCGAGGATGGTCAGCAGTTTTTCGTTCGGAATGGTGATCAGCGAGTCAACGCTTTCGGAAAGCATACGGATGCCTTCGTCGGCGATCTGCATACGCTTGCGGCCTTCGAACGGGAACGGACGGGTCACGACCGCAACGGTCAGGATGCCCATTTCCTTGGCCACTTCGGCAATGATCGGCGCTGCACCGGTACCGGTACCGCCGCCCATGCCAGTGGTGATGAACACCATGTTGGTGCCCTGCAGCACTTCGGCAATGCGCTCGCGGTCTTCCAGAGCGGCTTGACGGCCGACTTCCGGATTCGCGCCGGCACCCAGGCCTTTGGTCACGCCGGTGCCCAGTTGCAGGATGGTCCGCGCGCCGATGTTTTTCAGCGCTTGAGCATCGGTGTTGGCGCAGATGAACTCAACGCCTTCGATGTTGCTCTTGACCATGTGATTGACAGCGTTGCCGCCGCCGCCGCCGACACCGATAACTTTGATTACCGGGCTTGCGGGGATGTTGTCTACGAGTTCGAACATTTTCCCTCTCCTTACATTCTCTAGTTTTTTCGCCTACTGCTGTTTGTAGCGGTGTTGCGGTAAAGCTTTAAAAATTGCCTTGAACCCACTTCTTCAAGCGGTCCAGCAACGGCGCCTGTGGCTCTTCGTTGCTGTAGCTGTCGCGGCTGCCGATGCCGGAAAACGAAACTCCGTCGGACTGCTTCTGCAGGCCGTACATCAACAAGCCAACGCCAGTGGAATAAATCGGGTTGCGCACCACGTCATCCAGACCCTTCACGCCATGCGGTACACCGAGGCGCACCGGCATGTGGAAGATTTCCTCGGCCAGTTCAGTGGCGCCTTCCATTTTCGAAGTACCGCCGGTGAGCACGATGCCCGCCGGGATCAGGTCTTCGTAGCCGCTGCGACGCAGCTCCGCCTGAATCAGCGTGAACAGTTCGTCGTAACGCGGCTCGACCACTTCGGCCAGGGCCTGACGCGACAGTTCGCGCGGTGGACGATCGCCGACGCTTGGCACCTTGATGGTTTCACCGGCACCGGCCAGTTTGGCCAGGGCGCAGGCGTAACGGATCTTGATTTCTTCGGCGTATTGAGTCGGCGTGCGCAGCGCCATGGCGATGTCGTTGGTCACCTGATCACCGGCAATCGGGATCACTGCGGTGTGACGGATCGCGCCTTCAGTGAAGATCGCGATGTCAGTGGTGCCGCCGCCGATGTCGACCAGGCACACGCCCAGTTCTTTTTCGTCGTCAGTGAGGACCGAGTAGGCCGAGGCCAATTGCTCAAGGATGATGTCGTCGATTTCCAGACCGCAGCGGCGCACGCATTTTTCAATGTTCTGTGCGGCGTTGACGGCGCAGGTGACAACGTGAACCTTGGCTTCCAGACGCACACCGGACATGCCCAGTGGTTCGCGCACGCCTTCCTGGTTATCGATCACGTAATCCTGCGGCAGGGTGTGCAGCACGCGCTGGTCAGCCGGAATCGCCACAGCCTGAGCGGCGTCGAGCACCCGCTCAAGGTCGGCCGAACTGACTTCGCGATCGCGGATCGCGACGATGCCGTGGGAGTTCAGGCTGCGGATGTGATTGCCCGCCACGCCGACAAAAGCCGAGTGAATGCGGCAGCCGGCCATCAGCTGGGCTTCTTCGATCGCGCGCTGGATCGACTGCACGGTGGATTCGATGTTGACCACCACGCCCTTCTTCAAGCCGCGGGACGGATGCGTGCCGATCCCGACGATTTCCAGCTGACCGTCGTCCGCGACCTCGCCTACCAGCGCCACTACCTTGGAAGTGCCGATATCCAGACCGACGATCATTTTGCCGCTTTGCACGTTTGCCATGGGTCCTGCCTCTTCTTAATTCTTTGCGACAGCGGGTTGGGCTGTCGTCGGCGCTACGGGTTCCCGCCAGCCAACAGCGAGGCCGTTGGCGTAGCGCAGATCGATGCGCGCAATGTTCGTAATCTGCTCTTTCAGCGTCTTGTCATAGATGGCGATGAAGCGGCGCATCTTTTCCACCAGGTTGCCGCGTCCCAACAGCAGATCGATGCCAGGCCCCGAACTGCCGGCACCGGTGGTCAGGAACCAGCTGCCGCGTTCACGCAATTCCAGGCGTGCAATCGAAAAACCCAGCGGGCGCAACATCTGGCTCAACACCTGATACTGCTGCATCACCTGCTGCTGAGCCCTCTGTGGGCCGAACAGCTGCGGCAGGTGTTCGTAGTTCGCCAGTTCCTTGGGCGTAAACGCCTGGCCCTGGTTATTGAGCAACGACTCATCGCCCCAACGCGCCACCGGCAATTGCTCTTCGAGACGGATCACTACCTGATCCGGCCATACCCGACGCACTTCGGCGTGGGCAATCCACGGCATCTGCTCAAGCTCGGTACGCATACCGGCGAGGTCGATGGTGAAGAAGCTCGACGCCACGAACGGTGCAATCCGCTGCTGCACCGCCTGCTGGCTGATGTAGCTCAAGTCGCCCTGCACCGCGATCTTGCTGATCGGCCGGTCGGCGTACGGCAGCAGCCGCTGCGCGCCTTCATAGGTACCGAAGCCCAGCGCCACCAGCAGCACCGGCCAGAACAGACTTTTCAAAAAGCCGAAATTGGCTTTCGGCAGGCGCGCGGACATCGGCTCTTTCGCCACCATTCGGCTGGCGCCACGCGGCACCGGCTTGCGGCCGGGTGCGGGGGGCTGATGTCGCAGATGAGCGCCTTGCATGGTCTTAACCTCGCGCCTCTTTATTGCCAGCGTCTTCAACGCTGGCTGCCAGAATGGCCAGTACCAGTTGCTGGAAATCCAGACCGGCAGCACGCGCCGCCATCGGCACCAGACTGTGATCGGTCATGCCCGGTGCGGTATTCACTTCGAGGAACCAGAACTGCCCGTCGGCGTCCTGCATCACGTCCGCCCGGCCCCAACCGGCAATACCCAGCGCCTCACAGGCCTTGGCCGTGAGATCCATGAGTTCCTGTTCTTTGGCGGCATCCAGCCCGCACGGAATGCGGTACTGGGTATCGTTGGCGATGTACTTGGCGTCGTAGTCGTAGAACGTGTGCGGTGTACCCAGGGCGATAGGAGGCAACACCTGGTCACGCAGAGTGGCGATGGTGAACTCCGGACCTTGAATCCATTGCTCGACCAACACTTGTGAATCGTAGGTACTGGCCGCTTTCCATGCGTCGATCAACTCGGACGCAGAACTCACTTTGGCCATCCCGATACTTGAACCTTCATGCGCCGGTTTGACGATCAAAGGCAAGCCCAGTTCCGTCGCCGCCGAAATACAATCGGCTTCGCTGCACAGCACGGCGTGACGCGGCGTCGGAATGCCGAGGCTGTGCCAGACCTGCTTGGTGCGCAGTTTGTCCATCGCCAGTGCCGAGGCCAGAATGCCACTGCCGGTGTAGGGAATGCCCGCGCATTCGAGCAATCCCTGCATGCTGCCGTCTTCACCGCCGCGACCGTGGAGAATGATGAACGCACGGTCGATCTTTTCGCTGAGCAGACGTTGCAGGAAGTCTTGACCCACATCGATGCCGAACGCGTCGACGCCAGCGCTTTGCAGCGCCTCGAGCACGGCGTTACCGGATTTCAGCGAAACCTCACGCTCGGCACTCAGGCCGCCAAAAAGCACGGCGACGCGGCCGAAGTCTTTTGGCGCGATCGTGGAGAACAGCTTGGCGTAGGCAGCAGTCATTTCAACTTCCCCTCGACCGGCGCCGCCACGGCGCCGGCGAACAATTCACTTTTCAACAGCTTCGGCGCGAGACCGCCGATATCACCAGCGCCCTGGCACAACAGGATGTCGCCGGCACGCAGCAGCGGCTTGACCAGCGGCGCGAGGTCGACGCCACGCTCGATGTAGATCGGGTCTAGCTGGCCGCGCTGGCGGATGCTGTTGCACAGCTTGCGGCTGTCGGCGCCCGGGATCGGCTCTTCGCCGGCCGGATACACTTCCATCAGCAGCAGCACGTTGGCGTCGGCCAGTACATTGACGAAGTCGTCGTACAGATCGCGCGTGCGGCTGTAGCGGTGCGGCTGATACACCATCACCAGACGGCGCTCCGGCCAGCCACCGCGCACGGCTTTGATCACCGCCGCAACTTCGGTCGGGTGATGGCCGTAGTCGTCGACCAGCATCACGTTGCCGCCCTCCACCGGCAGTTCGCCGTAGACCTGGAAGCGCCGACCAACGCCCTGGAAACCCGAAAGGCCCTGCACGATGGCTTCATCGCTGACGCCTTCGTCGGTGGCGATGCAGATGGTCGCCAGCGAGTTGAGCACGTTGTGATTGCCGGGCATGTTCACCGACACGTCCAGCGGCTCGCGATCCGGGCGCAGCACGGTGAAGAAGGTCTGCATGCCCTGCTGGCGCACATTGATTGCGCGCACGTCAGCGTCTTCGCTGAAGCCGTAGGTCACGGTCGGACGTTTGACCAGCGGGAGGATTTCGCGCACCACCGGATCGTCCAGGCACATCACCGCCAGCCCGTAGAACGGCAGGTTGTGCAGGAATTCAACGAAGGTTTTCTTCAGTTTGTTGAAGTCGCCGTCGTAGGTCGCCATGTGGTCGGCGTCGATATTGGTGACCACGGCCACCAACGGTTGCAGGTGCAGGAAGCTCGCATCGCTCTCGTCGGCTTCGGCGATCAGGTAACGGCTGGTGCCGAGCTGGGCATTGGTACCCGCCGCATTCAACCGGCCACCGATCACGAAGGTCGGATCGAGGCCACCGGCAGCGAACACCGAAGCGATCAGGCTGGTCGTCGTGGTTTTGCCGTGCGTACCGGCGACGGCGATGCCGTGGCGATAGCGCATCAGTTCGGCGAGCATTTCCGCACGCGGTACCACCGGAATGCGGCGCTCAAGCGCAGTCGCGACTTCCGGGTTGGAGGTATTCACAGCGCTCGACACCACCAGTACGTCGGCGGTAGCGGCGTTCTCGGCACGGTGACCGATGAAGATCTGCGCGCCAAACGATTCCAGCCGCTCGGTGACCGGCGACGCTTTCAGGTCGGAACCGGAGACTTGATAGCCCAGGTTCAACAACACTTCAGCGATACCGCACATGCCCACGCCGCCGATACCGACGAAGTGGATGCGACGGATGCGGCGCATTTCCGGTTGTGGCATGGCTTTCTGATTCTCAACCATGGGCCACCTCCAGACAGGTATCGACCACGCTACGGGTGGCATCGGGTTTGGCCAGTCGGCGGGCCGCTTGGGCCATTGCTTCGAGTCGTTGCGGTTGCATCAAGACCTCTGTCAGGCGCGCGGCAAGGTCCGCGGCACCAGTCGTTCTTTGCGGCATCAGGAAGGCAGCGCCTTCGCGGGCCAAATAATCGGCGTTGCGGGTCTGGTGATCGTCGATCGCGTGGGGCAAAGGCACCAGCATCGAGGGCAGACCGGCGGCCGCCAGCTCACTGATGGTCAGCGCGCCGGCGCGGCACACCACCAGGTCAGCCCAGCCATAGGCTTGGGCCATGTCTTTGATGAACGGCTGCACCTGCGCTTCCACGCCCGCGGCGCGGTAACGCTCGGCAGTCACTTCATCGTGATTCTTGCCGGCCTGATGAAACACTTCCGGGCGCAAATCGGCAGCGACTTGGGCCAGGGCTTCAGGCAGTAATTTATTCAACGGTTCTGCGCCCAGGCTACCGCCAAGGATCAGCAAACGCGCTTTGCGGCCGGCCAGCGCCGGTCGCGATGTTTCGAGGAACAGCTCGCTGCGCACCGGATTACCGGTGGTACGGCGGCTGTCCGACAGAGTAAAGGTGTCGGGGAACGCTTCACACACTCGGGCGGCGAACGGCACCAGCAACCGATTGGCGGTGCCGGCGACAGCGTTCTGCTCGTGAACGATCACCGGCACGCCGGCCAGTTTCGCGGCAAGGCCGCCGGGGCCGGTCACATAACCACCGAAGCCGACCACACACACCGGTTTCAGCCGGCGCATGATCGCCCGCGCCTGCCAAACCGATTTCAGCAACATCAACGGTGCCTTTAGCAGCGACAGCTTGCCCTTGCCGCGCAGGCCGCTGGCGTTGATCCGGTGCAATTCAAGACCTGCCGCCGGGACCAGTTCGTTTTCGATGCCGCGCGGCGTGCCAAGCCAGTGCACGGTGTAGCCGCGCGCCTGAAATTCGCGGGCACAGGCCAGCGCCGGGAACACATGGCCGCCGGTACCGCCGGCCATGATCAATACGTTAGCGCCCATGAGTCGGCTCCTCAGCGAAGTCGCTCTCCTGGAATTCCATCTCTTCGCTGCCCAGGTGGGTTCGACTCTCCCACTCGATGCGCAGCAACAGACCCAGACAGGCGCAGCAGATCACCAGCGAGCTGCCGCCGTAACTGAGGAACGGCAGGGTCAGACCCTTGGTTGGCAGCAGGCCGACGTTCACACCGATGTTGATCAGGAACTGTCCAATCCACAGGAACGACAAGCCATAAGCCACGTAAGCGGCGAAGAACTGCTTGGCCTTCTCCGCCCACAGGCCGATGTACATGCCGCGAACACACACGAACACGAACAGCGCGACGGTGCACAGCGAACCGACCGCGCCAAGTTCTTCAGCAAGTACCGAGAACACGAAGTCGGTATGCGCTTCCGGCAGGTAGAACTGTTTCTGCACGCTGTTGCCCAGGCCGACGCCAAGCCACTCGCCGCGACCGAAAGCGATCAAGGCTTGCGACAGTTGATAGCCGGCGCCGAACTGGTCGGCCCACGGGTCGGCAAAGTTGGTCAGACGCGCCATTCGATAAGGCTGCATCTGGATCAGCAACACCACCGCGCCAACCGCCAGCACCACCATCAGCGAGAAGCGGAACAACCCGACCCCGCCAAGGAACAGCATCGCCGCCGCCGCGCCCATCATGACTACGGTGGCGCCGAAGTCCGGTTCCATCAGCAACAGACCGGCCATCGGCAGCAGGACGATGAACGGCTTGAAGAAGCCCATCCAGCTCTCACGCACTTCTTTCTGGCGGCGCACCAGATAACCGGCGAGGTAGATCACCACAAACACCTTGGCGATTTCCGAGGGCTGCACGTTGAAGAAACTGAAACCGATCCAGCGCATCGAACCGTTCACTTCGCGGCCGATGCCGGGGATGATCACCATCACCAGCAAACCGAACGCGCCGATCAGCATCATCCAGCCGAGGCGTTGCCAAGTGGCGATCGGAATCATCATGGTGACGATGCAAGCCCCCAAACCCAGCACCACATAAATAAGGTGGCGAATCATGTAATACAGCGGGCTGCCCGACTGCGCGGCTGCCACTTCAGTCGACGCCGAGGCAATCATGATCAGACCCAGACCGAGCAGCGCCAGACAACCGGCGAGCATCGGGAAGTCGAGATCAATGCCACGCCCGGTGATCAGCGGCGACGGGTACGGCTTGATGATGTTTCTCAGGTTCATGCCAGTTCCTCCACGGCGCGGACGAACTGGTGACCACGGTCTTCATAATTCTTGAACATGTCGAAACTGGCGCAGGCCGGTGACAGCAGCACCACGTCGCCCGATTGGGCAGCGGCGCGGCATTGCGCGACGGCGTCGACCAGCGAGGTCGCGCGGATCAAGGGCACGGCATCGCCGAGCGCTTCGCCGATCTTGTCCGAGTCGCGGCCCATCAGCACCACGGCGCGGCAGTTGGCCGCCACCGGATCGCGCAGATCGTTGAATTCGGCGCCTTTGCCGTCACCGCCGGCGATCAGAATGACCTTGCCGTCGATGTCCGCACCGAGGCCTTCGATGGCGGCCAGCGCAGCGCCAACGTTGGTGGCTTTGGAATCGTTGTAATAGGCCACGCCGTCGAGATCGCGTACCCACTGGCAGCGGTGCTCGAGGCCGGCAAACGTGCGCAGTGCCGAGAGCATGGCGTCGAACGGCAAACCCACAGCGTGACCCAGCGCCAATGCTGCAAGAGCGTTGGACTGGTTGTGTGCGCCGCGAACCTTCAGTTCACGCACCGGCATCAGGTTCTGGAATTCGAAGGCCAGATACTTCTCGCCATCTTCTTCGCGAATGCCGAAGGCCTTGAAGTCCGGTTTGCTCAAACCAAAAGTCCAGCATGGCTGGCCTTCGCCGATCAGTGGACGGCTCAGGGCATCCTGACGGTTGACCACGAACTGCCTGGCGCCGCGGAAAATCCGGTGCTTGGCCAAGTGATACGCTGGCAGACCGCTGTAGCGATCCATGTGGTCTTCGCTGATGTTCAGCACGGTGGCGACTTCAGCGTTGAGCTGGTCGGTGGTTTCCAGTTGAAAACTCGACAGCTCCATCACGTACAGCTCGACGTCGTCGCTGAGCAGATCCAGCGCCGGTGTGCCGAGGTTGCCGCCGACGGCGACGCGTTTGCCAGCGGCAGCGGCCATCTCGCCAACCAGCGTGGTGACGGTGCTTTTTGCGTTGGAACCGGTGATCGCGACGATCGGCGCCCGCGCGTTACGCGCGAACAACTCGATGTCGCCGGCCATTTTCACGCCACGCGCCGCAGCGGCTTGCAGGGCCGGAGTCGCCAACGCCAGGCCGGGGCTCACGTAGAGCTCATCGGCACGGCAGAGGAATTCGACGTCCAGCTCGCCACAACGCACTTCCACGTGCGGATAGTCACGCTTGAGCGTGGCCAGTTCCGGTGGATTTTCCCGCGTGTCGGCGACGGCAAACGACGTGCCCCGGTTCGCCAGGAAGCGAACCAGGGACATGCCGCTCTTGCCGAGGCCGACAACGATGCGGAAGTGGTCAGAAGCGATCAGAGACACTCGTTCTACCTCAGCTTCAGGGTGGCAAGGCCGACCAGGACGAGAATCACGGTGATGATCCAGAAACGGACGATCACACGCGGCTCGGGCCAGCCCTTGAGTTCAAAGTGGTGGTGGATCGGCGCCATGCGGAACACACGGCGACCGGTGAGCTTAAAGGACGCAACCTGAATGACCACTGACAGGGTTTCCATCACGAACACGCCGCCCATGATGAACAGGACGATTTCCTGACGGACGATCACCGCGATGGTGCCCAGTGCCGCGCCGAGTGCCAGGGCGCCAACGTCGCCCATGAACACTTGCGCTGGATAGGTGTTGAACCAGAGGAAACCGAGGCCGGCACCGATCAGCGCGCCGCAGAACACGATCAGCTCGCCCGCGCCCGGCACGTAAGGAATCAGCAGGTATTCGGCGAATTTCACGTTACCCGACAGGTAGCAGAAAATTCCCAGACCGCCGCCAACCATTACGGTTGGCATGATCGCCAGCCCATCGAGGCCGTCAGTCAGGTTGACCGCGTTGCTCGAACCGACAATCACGAAATAGGTCAGCACGATGAAACCGGCGCCCAACGGAATGCTGTAGTCCTTGAGCATCGGCAGGATCAGCGTGGTTTCCACCGGAGTGGATGCGGTCATATAAAGGAAGATCGCCGCACCGAGGCCGAATACCGACTGCCAGAAATACTTCCAGCGGCTCGGCAGGCCACGGGAGTTCTTCTCGATGACTTTGCGGTAATCGTCGACCCAACCGATGGCGCCGAACAGCAGGGTCACCAGCAGCACCACCCAGACGTAGCGGTTGCTCAAGTCAGCCCAGAGCAAGGTGCTGACGCCGATCGAAGACAGGATCAGCGCGCCACCCATGGTCGGCGTGCCGGATTTGGACAGGTGCGATTGCGGACCGTCGTTACGTACCGATTGGCCGATCTGACGGTTCTGCAGGGTGCGGATCATCCACGGGCCATAGCACAGCGACAAAACCAGCGCGGTCAGCACACCGAGAATCCCGCGCAGGGTCAGGTACTGGAAGACCGCGAAGCCTTTGTAGAACTGTTGCAGATACTCCGCTAGCAGCAGCAGCATTAATGTTTCTCCAGACTGGACCCGCACAGAGCCGCAACGATGTTTTCCATCGCTGCACTGCGCGAACCCTTGATCAAAATGGTGGTGTTTGTGTCCTGCTCGGCGTCGAGGGCCTGGATCAGTTCGGCTTGCGTGCCGAAGTGATGCGCCTGTTCACCGAAAGCGTTCACGGCGTGGACCATGTTTGGCCCGACGGCGTAAAGCGCGGAAACCTTGCCTCGGGCGTACTCGCCCACGTCGCGGTGCCCCTGCTCCGCCCACTCGCCCAACTCGCCGATATCCCCGAGCACCAGGACGGTGCGGCCGGAAAAGCCGGCGAGTATATCAACGGCGGCGCACATCGAGGTGGGGTTTGCGTTGTAGGTGTCATCGATCACGCGCATGCCGTTTTTCGCCAGCTGCGCGACGGTGCGGCCCTTGACCGGTTGCACCGCGCCGAGGCCGGTGGCGATGCCGAACAGCGACACGCCCAAGGCGTGCGCAGCAGCGGCGGCAGCCAGGGCGTTGGCGACGTTATGGGTGCCGAGCAGGTTCAACTGCACACGCTCGCTACCTTCAGGTGTATGCAGATTGAACGCGGGGCAACCGCGCGCATCGGTGCTCATGTCGCTGGCGTAGAAATCCGCCTGAACGTTGCTTAGAGCGAAGGTCAATACTTTGCGAGCGCCTGCACGGGTCTGCCAGATACCGAAGGCTTTGTCATCGAGGTTGAGCACGGCGACGCCATCAGCGGCCAGGCCGTCGATGATCTCGCCTTTGGCTTCGACGATTTTTTCCGGCCCGCCGAACTCGCCAACGTGGGCGGTACCGGCGTTATTGAGGATCGCGACGTGCGGCTTGGTCAGGCCCACGGTGTAGGCGATTTCGCCAAGACGCGAGGCCCCCAGTTCGATCACTGCCGATGTATGTTCCGGGGCGAGTTCGAGCAAGGTCAGCGGCGCGCCGAGGTCGTTGTTCAGATTGCCACGGGTGGCCAGCACCGGACCGCGAGTGCGCAGGATGCTCGCGAGCATTTCCTTGACCGTGGTCTTGCCGCTGGAACCGGTCACCGCTGCCACTGGCTGAGTAAAGGCGGCACGGTTCAAGGCGCCCAACTGGCCCAGCGCCTGACGGCTGTCCTTGACCAGCAATTGTGGCAACGCACTGTCGGCGACTTCGCGCTCGACCAGTGCTGCGACAGCGCCTTTGCCAGCGACGTCGTTCAGATAATCATGACCGTCGAAACGCGGGCCGGTCAGCGCGACAAAAAGCTGGCCCGGCTGGATTGCGCGACTGTCGATGCTGACGCCATTGAAGCTGGCATCGCTGCCGATCAGACGGGCGTCGAGGGCATTGGTCAGTTCGCTGAGTGTCAATGCCTTAAGCATGGGCCACCTCCCACGCGGTCAGGGCATGATCGGCCTCGACCAGATCGGAAAACGGCTGGCGCACGCCGTTGATTTCCTGATAGTCCTCGTGACCTTTGCCGGCGAGCACAATCACGTCGTCAGCGGTCGCGCCAGCAATCAACTGCGCAATCGCCCGGCCGCGACCGGCGACGAAACTGACTTTATCCACAGCGGTGAAACCGGCGCGGATGTCGTCGAAAATCACAGCAGGATCTTCAGTGCGCGGGTTGTCGTCGGTGACCAGCACCTGATCGGCCAGACGCTCGACCACTTCAGCCATCAACGGACGCTTGCCGCGATCGCGATCGCCGCCGCAACCGAACAGACACAGCAACTGACCTTTGACGTGGGGGCGCAGTGCGCTCAGGACTTTTTCCAGCGCGTCCGGAGTATGGGCGTAATCGACCACCACCAGCGGCTGCGTGCCGCCGCCCAGACGCTGCATGCGCCCGGCCGGGCCTTCGAGTTTCGGTAGCACCTTGAGAATTTCGTCGAGGGCGTAATCCAGACCGAGCAAGGCGCCGACTGCCGCCAGAACGTTGCTCAGGTTGAAACGCCCGAGCAACGTGCTGCGCAGATGATGCTCGCCCTGCGGCGTGACCAGCGTGGCGCGCACGCCGTGGTCATCGAACTGCGCTTCGCGGCAGAACAGGTAAGCGCTGCTGTCGAGCAGGCTGTAGGTGATCAAACGCGACTCGCGTTTTTCCGCCGCCAGTTGCCGGCCGAAATCGTCGTCGAGGTTGACCACCCGGCACTTCAGGTCGTTCCAGGCGAACAGCCTGGCCTTGGCCTCGGCATACGCCTGCATAGTGCCGTGGTAATCCAGATGATCGCGGGACAGGTTGGTCATCACGGCCACGTCGAACGCCAGCGCGGTAACCCGGCCCTGATCCAGTCCGTGGGACGACACTTCCATGGCCACGGCTTTGGCGCCGGCCTTTTTCAGGTCGCCCAGCGTCGCCTGCACGGCGATCGGATTCGGCGTGGTATGCAAACCGCTTTCCAGCGCGCCATAGAAGCCGGAACCCAAGGTGCCGACGATGCCGCAATGCTGGCCGAGCAGATCCAGTGCCTGCGCAACCAGTTGGGTCACGCTGGTCTTGCCGTTGGTACCGGTCACGCCGATCAGATTCAGGTGATGACTCGGTTCACCATAAAAGCGCCCGGCGATGTCCGACAGCTGCGCCGCCAGACCTTTGACCGGAATCAGCGGCACATCGGTGATCGGCAGCACAGTCGCGCCTTCCACTTCATACGCCACGGCTGCGGCGCCGCGTTGCAGGGCATCGGCGATGTGCGCACGACCGTCGAATTTGCCGCCGGGCACGGCGAGAAACAGATCGCCGGCGCGCACGTTGCGGCTGTCCAGCGCCAGTTCACGGATCAACAGATCGTGGCCGGCGTGGGGGAATATCTTGTTCAGACTCAATGACATCAGCCGCGCCCTCCATTGGCTTTCAGCGGAACGACCGGGGTGGCGTTGGCCTGTTGGGTGGTCGGCAGGTTGTCCGGGGTCACGTTCATCAGGCGCAGGGTGCCCGACATCACGCGGCTGAACACCGGCGCCGACACCAGACCACCGAAGTAACCGGCCTTGGTCGGCTCATCGATCACCACAACGATGGCGTAACGCGGATCGCTCATCGGGCCGAAGCCGGCGAACAGCGAACGGTAAGAATTTTCCGCATAGCCCTTGGTGCCGACCGAGGTCTTGCGCGCGGTACCCGACTTGCCGCCGACGTGATAAGCCGGCACTTGTGCACGGAACACGCCGCGCGGCGCTTCGATCACTTGCTGCAACATGCCCTGCATGGTTTTTGCCACGGCTTCGGGCAGCACTTGCGTGGTCTGCGGCATCTTGTCGGTTTTGATCAGGGTCAGTGGCGCGAGGCGCCCGTTGTTGGCCAACGCCGAGAACGCGTGCACCAGCTGGATCGCGGTCACGGAAATACCGTAGCCGTAAGACAAGGTTGCAGTTTCGGCCTTGCGCCATTCGCGGTAGTTCGGCAGATTGCCGACACGTTCGCCGGGGAAGCCCAGACCGGTGTCCTGGCCAAGGCCGACTTTCTGCGCGAGGCGGAAAATCGTCTCACCGCCGATATCGAAGGCGACTTTACTCATGCCGACGTTACTGGAATTGATCAGAATGCCGGTCAGGTCGAGCACCGGGCCTTCGGATTTCGATACGTCTTTGATGGTGTATTTGCCGATCTGCAACGAGCCCGGATACACCTCGACGGTGTCACTCGGTTTCCAGCGGCCGGTTTCGATCGCTGCGCTCATCGAGATGGCTTTCATCGTCGAACCCGGCTCGAACACGTCGATCATCGCGCGGTTGCGCATCATCGCCGGCTGCAGGTTGCGGCGGTTATTCGGGTTGTAGGTCGGCTGGTTGACCATGGCGAGAATCTCGCCGGTCTTCACATCCATGATCACCAGACTGCCGGCCTTGGCGCCGTTCTCGATGATCGCGTTGCGCAGCTCGCGGTTGGCCAGGTATTGCAGACGCAGGTCAATCGACAACGCCAAGGGCTTGCCGGCCTTGGCGTTCTTGGTGACCTGAACATCCTTGATCAGCCGTCCGCGGCGATCCTTGATCACTTGTCGTTTGCCCGGCACGCCGGCCAGCCATTCGTCATAGGCCAGCTCGACGCCTTCACGACCGTGATCGTCGATGTCGGTAAACCCGACCATGTGCGCGGTGACTTCACCGGCCGGGTAGAAGCGGCGGAATTCTTCGATGCCGTAAACGCCCGGCACTTTCAGATCGAGCACGGCCTGACCCTGCTCGGGGGTCAATCCGCGCACCAGATAGATGAATTCTTTGTTGGCCTGCGCTTCGAGGCGCTCGCTCAGGGCTTTCGGATCCTGGCCCAGCGCGGCAGCGAGTGCCGGCCACTTCTCTTTGGCCGACTGCATTTCCTTGGCGTTCGCCCACAGCGTGGTCACCGGGGTACTCACGGCCAGAGGCTCGCCGTTACGGTCGGTGATCAGACCACGGTGCGCCGGAATCGGGATGTGCCGCAGACTGCGAGCGTCGCCCTGGCCTTTGAGGAAGTCACGGTCGACCACTTGCAGGTCGATGATTCGCCAGCAGATCGCCGCGACCATCAGACCGAGCAGCGCCACCATCAGGCGGAAGCGCCACGGAAACAGCGCGCCTTCGAGTTTCATCATGGCGCCACCATCTTCACGTCAGCCGCGCCGGGAATGTGCATTTTCAGTTGTTCGGTGGCCAGCACTTCGATGCGGCTGTGCGCAGTCCAGGTGCTCTGTTCGAGAATCAGCCGGCCCCACTCGGCCTGCGCCTTGTCGCGCACACTGAGTTCGTTATAAAGGGTGTTGAGCAACTGACGATTCCAGTGCGCGCTGTACGACACGGCGATTGCCGAAAAAAGCACACCGATAAACAGCAGCAGCATCAGAAAGCTGCCGCCAGGCAATGGCTTGGCGAAAAGCTTGCTCACCGCAACTTCTCCGCAACACGCATGACAGCGCTACGGGAACGTGGGTTGGCTTTGAGTTCGGCATCAGAGGCCGTCTGCGCTTTGCCGTGGATTTTGATTTTCGGTTCGAAGGCGACGTGGCGAACCGGCAGGTTGCGCGGCAGGTTGTCGGCCTCGCCTTTCACCAGTTTGCGCATGAACAGTTTGACGATGCGGTCTTCCAGCGAATGGAAGCTGATCACCACCAGACGACCGCCGACTTCCAGCGCGTCCAGTGCGGCCTCGAGGCCCGCTTCCAGATCACCCAATTCGTTATTGACGTGAATGCGCAAGCCCTGGAACGCGCGGGTGGCCGGGTTCTTGCCCTTTTCCCATGCAGGGTTGGCGACTTTCAGCACTTCAGCCAGATCGGCGGTGCGCTCGAACGGCTTGATGTCACGACGCTCGGCGACGGCACGGGCCATACGCCCGGAGAAACGTTCTTCGCCGTATTCCTTGAACACGCGGGCGATTTCTTCAGCCGGCGCAGTGTTGACGAATTCGGCCGCGCTGATGCCACGGGACGGGTCCATGCGCATGTCCAGCGGCCCGTCATTGAGGAAACTGAAGCCGCGCTCGGCGTCGTCGAGTTGCGGCGACGACACGCCGAGGTCGAGCAGAATGCCGCTGACTTTGCCGGTCAGGCCTTGCTCGGCAACCACCGAACCGAGCTCGGCAAAGCTGCGCTGCACAACGACAAAGCGGCCGTCTTCGGCCGCTAGCGTTTGCCCGGTGGCAATCGCTTGAGGATCCTTGTCGAATCCGATAAGTCGACCGTCCGGCCCGAGCTGGCTGAGGATCAATCGGCTGTGCCCACCGCGCCCGAACGTGCCGTCCAGATAGCAGCCATCAGGACGTACGGCGAGAGCCTCGACGGCTTCGTCAAGCAGTACGGTGATGTGGTTAAAGCCGCTATCAATAGTCACAGGATCAAATCACGCAGTTCATCAGGCATCGCGCCCGGTTGTTGAATAGCAGCAAGGTCAGCGGCAGACACCGCGTTCCATGCATCCTCGTCCCACAGTTGGAACTTGTTCAGTTGGCCCACCAGCATTGCGCGCTTATCCAGCTTGGCGTATTCGCGCAGACGCGGCGGAACCAGGAAACGACCACTGCCATCGAGTTCAAGGTCGACGGCATTACCAATCAGCAAACGTTGCAGACGACGGTTCTCTTCGCGAAGCGAAGGGAGTGCGCGCAACTTGGTTTCAATGATTTCCCACTCGTCGAGCGGGTAGACACACAAACATGGATCTACGGCATCAATGGTCACGATCAATTGGCCGGAACTGCGCGAATCGAGCTCGTCACGGTACCGGCTCGGCATAGCGAGACGGCCCTTTGCATCGAGACTGATAGCGTTAGCTCCGCGAAACACGTCAGCGTTTCTCCAATTTTTATCGTTTTGAGCTCAAAAAACCCACTTCATGCCACTTTCCGCCACTTGCGCACACTATAGGAATGCGCCCACCACACCGTCAAGGCGCGGATTAAAGGAAAACCCTTACAGAACGGAGATTTAGCGAGGTAAAAGGAGGCTCAACGAGAATCTGACGCGAAGTTTTGACCAATAACCTGATGCAGCACTGAAAGCTGCGCTCGAAAGTTAAAGTAGTTTGTTAAGAGTAAGATTTTTTCGGTATTACAAAGGCGCTTCGGCTGATGATTGAAGCAGGGTGGGAAAAGGCTATTACCGCGTTTGCCGCTGCCGGAATTTCAGACCGGGCCGACTGATATTACACAGCCGCGCCTTCCATGTTCCAGGCAGGGAGAGAAAAAGGTGGAGAGTCGATCTGTAAGCCGGGTTCTGTCTTGAACAGTCATTCGTCTACGATGGCCATCACTGGACATCTTTAGCAACCTACCCGGTCCCAGCGCGGGCCACGCCTTGGGACCCTATTTGGTCTTGCTCCAAGTGGGGTTTACCTAGCCACGAACTGTTGCCAGACGTGCGGTGCGCTCTTACCGCACCTTTTCACCCTTACCGGCGCTTGCGCGCTTAGGCGGTTATTTTCTGTGGCACTTTCCGTAGGCTCACGCCTCCCAGGCATTACCTGGCACTTCGCCCTATGGAGCCCGGACTTTCCTCCCCCCCCTAATTTTCATAGAGGGCAGCGACTGTCCGATCGACTCTCCGCCGCGAAGGTTAACGGCAGAGCGCCGGAAGAACAAGCGCTAAAACCCTCAAGAACGCCATGGGCGACGGCTTACACGCCTTTCTGCTTATTCAGCGCCACTTGATAAAGCACGTTTTTGCGTTCGCCGGTAATTTGCGCTGCCAGTGCAGCGGCGCGCTTGAGCGGCATTTCCTCCAGGAGCAGATCGAGGATGCGCATGGCTTCGCTGCTGACTGCGTCTTCTGATTGCGGCGCCGTCCAGCCGGCCACCAGCACCACACACTCGCCACGCTGCTGATTGCTGTCGGACTCGACGAACGCGCGCAACTCACTGAGCGGCAGGCCTTTGAGGGTTTCGAAGGTTTTAGTGACTTCCCGCGCCAATAAAGCCTGACGCTCACCACCAAACACCGCTTCCATATCCTGCAAACATTCGAGAATGCGATGCGGCGCTTCATAGAAGATCAACGTGCGTGGTTCTTCTTTAACCGCTTCCAGACGTGCCTTGCGCCCGACCGACTTGGCCGGCAGGAAACCTTCGAAAATAAAACGGTCGGACGGCAACCCCGCCGCCGATAGCGCCGCGATCAACGCGCAGGCACCGGGCACCGGTACCACATTGATGCCGGCCGCCCGGGCCTGACGCACCAGGTGATAACCCGGATCAGAGATCAGCGGCGTACCGGCATCGGAAATCAGCGCCACGTTGTCGCCCGCCAGCAACCGGGTAATAAAGCGACTACCCTCATCCCGTTCGTTGTGCTCGTGGCACGCGGCCAGCGGCGTGCCGATACCGAAGTGCTGCATCAGGCGCGCCGAGTGCCGCGTGTCTTCGGCGGCAATCAGCGCCACTTCACGCAGGATCTTCAGGGCCCGGGCGCTGATGTCGTCCAGGTTGCCGATGGGCGTCGCCACCACATAAAGCGAGCCAGCAGCGGAATTCAAAGGACCTGGAGCAGTCAAAGCGCACACCTCGTGATCGGTAAAAGCGGCCATTGTAGCGCGTCACGAGGCTGGCGATGCGCTCAAGCCGAGGGAGGTTTTTCGCACGGTTGTGCGCTGCCGCAACATTTACTCCAGCTAAATTGATCGATTCACGCCACTAACATCGCGCCCCGGCCAGTGCTTGGGTACAATTCCACGCTAATTTGATCGAGTATCAGGAACACTTACATGATCGCTTGCCTGCGGCTGTTCACTGCCCTCTGCCTCGCTGCCCTGTTGGCCGCGTGTGCCAGCTCCCCTTCCTCCAGCCTTGGCGAACTTCCACGGACTCCGGACGCCAGCATCGAGCAACTGCTCGAACAGGCTGCCCAGGCTAAAACCCCGGAACAAGCCGCCCTGTTGCGCCTGAGCGCGGCAGACCAGGCTTACCGCCAAGGCAATGCCGGCCAGTCCGCGCAAATCCTGCAACAAGTGCCGATCGAGCAACTCAAGCCAGGCCAGCAGATTTTCGCCAATACGCTGTCCGCCGAACTGGCCATGACGCGCAATCAGCCGAAAGCTGCGCTAACTGCCCTGAGCCATCCAAGCTTCCAAAAGCTCGGTGAAATGCCGCAAGAGCAGCAAGTGCGCACCGGCACCGTTCATGCCCGCGCCCTGGAAGCCGACGGTCAGACATTGGCGGCTGCTCGCGAACGTGTGTTCATCGCACCAATGCTGGAAGGCGAAGCCGCGAGCAAGAACCACGAAGCGATCTGGACCCTGATCGCCTCGCTGCCAACCGATCAGCTGCAACCGAACACCACCGATGATCTCGGCGGCTGGATGGCACTGGCGCAAGCAGTGAAAACCGCAGGCACGCTGGAGCAGCAGCAAGCTGCGATCGACAACTGGCGCGCGCAGAATCCAAAGCACCCGGCAGCGATCAACCTGCCGCTGCCGCTGACCAAACTCAAGGAACTGGCCAGCCAGCCGCTGGGCAAAATCGTCCTGCTGCTGCCACAAGACGGCCAGTTGGCGTCGGTTGGCAAAGCGCTGCGCGAAGGCTTCATGGCGGCGCATTATCAAGCGCAACAGGCCGGTCAGAATCCGCCAGCGATTGAGTTTTACGACAGCTCGAAACTGACCTCGATGGACGAGTTCTATCGCAAGGCTCAGGCTGACGGCGTGCAGCTGGTGGTCGGCCCGCTGGAAAAACCACTGGTCAAGCAATTAAGCACCCGTCCGCAATTGCCGATCACCACCCTGGCGCTGAACTACAGCGAAGGCGAGCAAGGCCCGGCGCAATTGTTCCAGTTCGGTCTCGCTGCTGAAGACGAAGCTCGGGAAGTCTCGCGCCGCGCCCGTGCCGATGGCTTGCATCGCGCCGCGATCATGGTGCCGAAAGGCGAATGGGGTGATCGCGTGCTGCGCGCCTTCAGCCAGGACTGGCAGGCCAATGGCGGCAGCATCGTTGCCACCGAGCGAGTTGATCAGCCGGTGCAACTGGCGCAGCAGATTGCCGACATGTTCCAGTTGCGTCAGAGCGAAGCCCGCGCCAAGAGCCTGCAGAACGTTGCTGGTACCAACGTCGCAGCCCAGCCTTCACGCCGCCAGGACATCGAATTCATTTTCCTGGCCGCCACACCGCAACAGGCCCAGCAGATCAAGCCGACCCTGAACTTCCAGTACGCCGGTGATGTTCCGGTCTACGCGACTTCCCATGTGTACAGTGCCAGCGGCGACGTCAACCAGTACAACGACATGAACGGCATTCGCTTCTGCGAAACACCCTGGCTGCTGGAAACCAGCGATCCGCTGCGCCAGCAAGTCGCTGCGCAATGGCCGCAAGCCAACGGCAGCCTCGGTCGCCTCTACGCCATGGGCGCCGATGCCTATCGCCTGGCACCGCGCCTGGGTCAACTCAAAGCCCTGCCGGACAGCCGCATCGAAGGTCAGTCGGGCAGCCTTGGCATGACCCAGACCCAGCGCGTTGTGCGCCAGCTGCCGTGGGCGCAGTTTGTCAGCGGTCAGGTGCAGCGTCTGCCGGACACCCCACGCTGATGCCCGACAGGTCACGCTCGCAAAGCGGCAAGGATGCCGAGCGCCAGGCGCTCGAACATCTGCAACAACAGGGGCTGCGCCTGCTGGCGCAAAACTGGTTATGCAAACGCGGCGAGCTTGATCTGGTCATGCTTGATGGCGATACAGTAGTATTCGTTGAAGTTCGCTACAGAAAAAACACTCAATGGGGTGGCGCGCTCGCCAGTATCGACGAGCGCAAGCAGCAGAAACTGATCTTTGCAGCACAGTATTTTCTTCAGCGCGAGTCGCGTTGGGCCAATTCCCCCTGCCGCTTCGATGTGGTGGCGATCGACAGCCGCCCGAATCAGCTGAACTGGTTGCAGAATGCTTTCGACAGTTGATCGCCTGCACCCTGCCCCGTTTTCGTCCGACACATTTTGCTCTTTGCTTTGCGGGCTGCACATTCACGTGCCGAACAGCCGCGCCACTTAAGGTCACACAGATGGACATGCAATCCCGAATTCGCCAGCTTTTCCAGGCCAGTATCGACACCAAGCAACAGGCGATGGACGTACTTGCACCGCACATCGAGCAAGCCAGCCAGATCATGGTCAACGCCCTGCTCAACGAAGGCAAAATGCTCTCTTGTGGCAACGGTGGCTCGGCCGGCGACGCCCAGCATTTTTCCTCGGAACTGCTCAACCGCTTCGAGCGCGAACGCCCGAGCCTGCCGGCGATTGCGCTGACCACCGACACTTCTACGATCACTTCGATCGCCAACGATTACAGCTACAACGAAGTGTTCTCCAAACAGATCCGCGCGCTCGGTCAGCCGGGCGATGTGTTGCTGGCGATTTCGACCAGCGGCAACTCGGCGAACATTATTCAAGCGATCCAGGCCGCACATGATCGCGAAATGATTGTCGTAGCTTTGACCGGACGCGATGGCGGCGGCATGGCGTCGCTGCTGTTGCCCGAGGACGTGGAGATTCGCGTACCGGCCAACGTCACTGCACGTATTCAGGAAGTCCACTTGCTGGCGATCCATTGCCTTTGCGATCTGATCGACAGCCAACTGTTCGGGAGTGAAGAATGACCCCTAATCGCCTTGGCCTTCTGGCCTTGACCTTGTGCCTCGGCATCAGCGGCTGCACCTCGGTGGTGAATGCCAGCCGTGAAGCGCCGATCGAAGACGACCGTGGCACGCGCACCTTTGGCAGCAAGATCGACGATTCGCTGATCGAAACCAAAGCAGGCGTGAACATCGCCAAGGCCGACCCGGCTCTGGACAACGACTCGCACATTGTCATCACCAGCTTCAACGGCGTGGTATTGCTTGCCGGCCAGACGCCACGCGAAGACCTCAAGGCCAAGGCCGAACAGGCCGCCGCCAACGTCCAGCGCGTAAAGAAGGTGCATAACGAACTGCAAGTGCTGCAACCGTCCTCCCTGCTCGCTCGCCAGAACGACGCGTGGCTGACCACCAAGATCAAGACGCAGATGCTCACTGACGCCAGCATCCCTGGCTCGCGCATCAAAGTCGTGACCGAAAACGGCATCGTCTATCTGCTGGGCCTGCTGACCAAACAGGAAGCCAATCAGGCGACCAACCTGGTTCAGGGCGTGTCCGGTGTGCAGAAAATCGTGAAACTGTTCGAATACATCGACTGACCTGATTACGCAGGAGCTGTGTAGGAGCTGACGAGTGCAACGAGGCTGCGATCTCTTGATCTTGTGCTTCTAAAAACAGCCTTCGGCAGCTCCTACCCGGCCAAAGCAGACACAAAAAAGGCGATCCAACCGGATCGCCTTTTTTTATTTCACAACTTTCAAACTCGGCCGGCCACTTGGGCGCGGCGGCTCGCTGCCCGGAGGCGGCGAGTCGTCATCCGGATCAATGTCTTCCTCGTCATCCATCGGCAACTCGAGGTCAAACACCATCCCCTGGCCGTTCTCCCGGGCGTAGATACCCAGAATCGCGCTGATCGGCACATAGAGGCTGTGCGGAACACCGCCGAAGCGGCCTTCGAATGTCACCACGTCGTTGTCCATGTGCAGATGACGCACGGCACTCGGCGAGATGTTCAGGACGATCTGGCCGTCGCTGGCAAAACCCTGCGGCACCTGCACCGCCGGGTACTCGGAGTTGACCAGCATGTGCGGTGTGCAATCGTTATCCACAATCCACTCGTAGAGCGCGCGGACCAGATAAGGTCGACTGGAGTTCATAGCGGCTCCTTAAGCCTTAGCGCATATCGCGTTCGACACCAGACAGACTCGCCTGGAAAGCCTCACGCGCAAACTGACGCTCCATATAATCAAGCAGCGGCTTGGCCGGCCGCGGCAGTTCAATACCCAGAATCGGCAAACGCCAGAGTATGGGTAATAGGCAGCAATCCACCAGACTTTGTTCCTCACTGAGGAAGAACGGCTTGTCGGCGAACAGCGGCGAAACGCCGGTCAGGCTTTCGCGCAATTCCTTGCGCGCCACGACCCGTGCGGCCTCTTTGCTCTTGGGATCCAGAATCAGATCCACCAGTCCGCACCAGTCACGCTGAATCCTGTGAATCAGCAGACGGCTGTTGGCTCGCGCCACCGGATAAACCGGCATCAGCGGCGGATGCGGGTAACGCTCATCCAGATACTCCATCACCACGGTCGACTCCCACAACGCCAGGTCACGATCGACCAGCGTCGGCAGACTGCCGTAAGGGTTCACCTCAATCAGTTTAGGCGGCTGCCGGCCGGCTTCCACGTAAATGATTTCGGCGCTGACACCCTTCTCTGCAAGCACGATGCGCACTCGGTGGGAATAGTGGTCGGCGGGGTCGGAGTAACAGGCCAACCGATTGGTCACGCCCATGGCGATCCTCCTCGCTTGTTGAATTTGTCGGAACCGGAAAAACGCGCGCGCCCAGAGGGCACCTCCTGCAGGGTCTGACCGAGCAGACCCTGCTTTAGCGGAGGCGCCCTTGGGCGCGCGCGATTAACAGCAATGCTTGAAGCGTATCAGTGCACGTCTTTCCAGTATTCACGCTTGAGCAGGTAGGCGAACACGAAGAAGAACGCCAGGTACAGCAAGACATAAGTACCGATGCGCTGATGTTGCAGCTTAACCGGGTTAGCCGAGTAAGCCAGGAAGGTTACCAGATTCTTGACCTTCTCATCGAACTGCTCTTCGTTCAGAGCACCGGACTTGGGCACGATGGTCAACTGATCGCACGCTTCATGAGTCAGCGGCGTGCCGGTCAGTGGATCGTATTGCTTCTTGCCGTCCTCGACGATCTGCACCTGCTTGCAGCCGACAACCTGGCGACCCTGCAGGCCAACCAGTACGTTCGGCATGCCGACGTTCGGGAAGACCTTGTTGTTGACGCCCCAAGGACGCGCCGGATCTTCGTAGAACGACTTCAGGTAACCGTAGAGCCAGTCGGTGCCGCGCACGCGTGCTACGAGGGTCAGATCCGGCGGCGCCGCGCCAAACCACGTTTTCGCGTCGGCCGGCTGCATGCCGATGTTCATGTGGTCACCGATCTTGGCGCCCGTGAATACAAGCTTCTCCAGCATCAATTCGTGCGGTATGCCGAGGTCATCGGCAACGCGCTCGTAACGCTGGAACTTGGCGCTGTGGCAACCCATGCAATAGTTGGCAAAGGTCCGCGCACCATCCTGCAGGGCAGCTTTGTCGGAGACGTCGATATCGACACTTTCCAGTTCCGGACCATGCCCCCCGGCGGCAAAAGACAGGGCAGGCAGCGCAGCAAAAATCAGAGCAAAAAATAACTTTTTCATCAGCCAGTCACCCTTTCCGGAACCGGTTTGGTCTTCTCGAGCCGGGTGTAGAACGGCATCAGAATGAAGTAGGCGAAGTACAGGAAGGTGCAGACCTGCGACAGCAACGTGCGCCCCGGCGTCGGCGCAAGCACACCGAGCACACCCAGGATCACGAAGGAAATGCAGAACACCACCAGCCAGATCTTGCTCAGCCAGCCCTTGTAGCGCATCGACTTGACCGGACTGCGATCCAGCCACGGCAGCACGAAGAGCACCGCAATGGCCGCGCCCATGGCAATTACGCCCATGAGTTTGTCCGGCACCGCGCGCAGGATTGCGTAGAACGGTGTGAAGTACCAGACCGGAGCAATATGCTCAGGAGTCTTGAACGGGTTAGCCGGCTCGAAGTTAGGCTTTTCGAGGAAGTAGCCGCCCATTTCCGGGAAGAAGAACACAATGAAGCAGAAAATGAACAGGAACACCACGACGCCGACAATATCCTTCACCGTGTAGTACGGGTGGAATGCGATGCCGTCCAGGGGAATACCGTTTTCGTCTTTGTGCTTCTTGATATCAACGCCGTCAGGGTTGTTCGAACCCACTTCGTGCAGCGCCAGAATGTGCAGCACCACCAGACCAAGGATCACGATCGGCAGCGCAACAACGTGCAAGGCGAAAAAGCGGTTCAGGGTGATTCCGGAAATCAGGTAGTCACCACGAATCCACTGGGTCAGGTCATCGCCGATCAGCGGAATCGCACCGAACAGCGAGATGATCACTTGGGCACCCCAGTAGGACATCTGGCCCCACGGCAGCAGGTAACCCATGAATGCTTCGGCCATCAGCGCCAGGTAAATCAGCATGCCGAACACCCAGACCAGCTCGCGCGGCTTTTGATACGAACCGTAGAGCAAGCCACGGAACATGTGCAGGTACACAACAATGAAGAACGCCGAGGCGCCAGTCGAGTGCAGCAGACGCAGGATCGAGCCGTACTCGACGTCGCGCATGATGTATTCGACGGAAGCGAAAGCCTCTTCTGCCGACGGCGTGTAGCTCATGGTCAGCCAGACACCGGTGACGATCTGATTGACCAGCACCAGCAGCGCCAGGGAACCGAAGAAATAGAAGAAGTTGAAGTTTTTTGGAGCGTAATACTTGCTGAGATGGTCTTCCCACATTTTGGTCGCGGGAAAGCGCGCATCAACCCAGTCCATGAACTTGCTCATCACGCTTTCTCCGTATCGACGCCAATGACAATCAGGTCATCAGTCTCATAGGAATGCGGGGGAACTGGCAGGTTCAAGGGCGCAGGTTGCGACTTGTAGACGCGGCCAGCCAGATCGTAGTGGGAACCGTGACAAGGGCAGAAATAACCGCCTACCCAGTCTTTGCCCAGATCAGCAGGTGCCACTTCGGGACGGAAGGTCGGTGAGCAACCCAGGTGGGTACAGATCCCGATCAGCAGCAGAATTTCCGGCTTGATCGAGCGTACTTCAGGGTCGACATAAGTGGGTTGTGTGGAGTTTTTGGAAGTCGGATCAGAGAGCTGGCCCTCGATCTTCTTGAGATTCCCCAGGATTTCCTCAGTACGGCGGACAATGAATACCGGCTGGCCGCGCCACTCAGCAATCATCTGCTGGCCTGGCTCGATTTTGCTGACATTCACTTTCACCGGTGCACCGGCAGCTTTTGCCTTGGCACTGGGAAACCATGACCCCACGAACGGGACCGCAGCCCCCACCGCTCCTGCAGCACCCACCACGGATGTGGCTGCCACCAAGAAGCGACGCCGGCCTGCATTCACGCCGTCATTGCTCATTCAGTCCTCTCCCATCAGCTTTTTTGGCCTGTTAAATCAGGCGTCTACTAAATAAATCAAATGTTACTTATAAAAATTTTGCCCGAATGGTAATGAAAACCCCCAATTCTGACAAGGTTAATTCCCTGGGGCTAAGCCCCTTAAGCCTTGGAGTATAGGGGGTCTACGGCTGTGGCAAGTTGTCACAACGCAATTCTTTGATAAATCGCAGGCATAAAAAAACGCCCGCTTCCGTGAGGAGGCGGGCGTTCTTTTTTGAACGTGGAAGCGGAATTAACGCTTCGAGTACTGCGGACGCTTACGCGCTTTACGCAGACCCACTTTCTTACGTTCAACTTCACGGGCGTCGCGGGTAACGAAGCCAGCTTTGCGCAGAGCGCTACGCAGGGTTTCGTCGTAGTCCATCAGAGCACGAGTGATGCCGTGGCGGATTGCGCCAGCCTGACCACTTACACCACCGCCGATCACGGTGACGTAGATGTCGAACTTCTCGACAGTCTCGGTCAGCTCCAGCGGCTGACGAACTACCATGCGGGCAGTTTCGCGGCCGAAGAAGTTATCCAGCGAACGGTTGTTGATGGAGATGTTACCAGTACCCGGACGCAGGAAAACGCGTGCGGTTGCGGTCTTGCGACGGCCAGTGCCGTAATTTTGAGTCGCCGACATAATGAACTATTCCGTTAAATCTTCAGTTCTTGGGGCTGCTGAGCAGTATGAGGGTGTGCAGCGCCCGCATAGACTTTCAGCTTACGGTACATGTCGCGACCCAGTGGGTTTTTAGGCAGCATGCCTTTAACCGCGGTCTCGATCACGCGCTCAGGGGCTTTGGCGATCAGCTTTTCAAAGTTGATCGACTTGATGCCGCCCGGGAAACCGGAGTGGGAGTAGTACATTTTGTCAGTGGTTTTAGCGCCGGTAACACGGATCTGCTCGGCGTTGATGACGACGATGTAGTCGCCGGTGTCAACGTGAGGAGTGTACTCAGGCTTGTGCTTGCCACGCAGACGGCTCGCGATTTCGGTGGCCAGACGACCCAGGGTCTGACCAGCAGCGTCGACGACAAACCAGTCGCGCTTTACTGTTTCCGGTTTAGCAGTAAAAGTTTTCATTCTTTATAGCCTCAGGGGCCGCCTGTAAATAAGACGGCGGATCTTACTGAATAGTGCGTACTTTGACAAGTCAAAGGCAGCCGGATACAGACGCTTTCGGGGGCTCGGGTCGGCGCGTCCGTTCAACGGCAAGATTCTTCGGCGGCGGCGCATCACTTCCACTGCAGAAAGAGGTCGGCAATTATGCAGATTGCGAAAATTTTTTCAACCTGCTTTTATGATTGTTTTGCCCAAGGAGCACCCGATGGACTATCGCCAGCTAGGCCGTACCGACCTGAACGTGAGCGCAATCTGCCTCGGCACCATGACCTGGGGCGAGCAAAACACTGAAGCTGAAGCCTTCGCCCAGATCGAGCGGGCCAAGGAAGCCGGGATCAATTTCATCGACACCGCCGAGATGTACCCGGTACCGCCAAAAGCCGAAACCTACGCCACTACCGAGCGCTACATCGGCAATTACTTCAAGAGTCGCGGCGACCGTGCCAACTGGATCCTTGCCAGCAAGATCGCCGGCCCCGGCAACACCATCGACTACATCCGCGATAAAAACCTGCGCCACAACCGCCAGCACATCACTGAAGCGCTGGACGGCAGCCTCAAGCGCCTGCAGACCGATTACATCGACCTGTACCAGTTGCACTGGCCGGAGCGCAGCACCAATTTTTTCGGCCAGTTGGGCTACAAGCACAAGATCGAAGCCAACCTGACCCCACTCGAAGATACCCTCGAGGCTCTTGACGAGCAGGTGAAGGCCGGCAAAATCCGCCACATCGGCCTGTCCAACGAGACGCCGTGGGGCACCATGCGTTTTCTCGCGCTGGCCGAAGCCCGTGGCTGGCCGCGTGCGGTGTCGATCCAGAACCCGTACAACCTGCTCAATCGCAGCTTCGAAGTGGGGCTGGCGGAAATCGCCATTCGCGAACAGTGCGGCCTGCTGGCCTATTCGCCGCTGGCGTTCGGCTTTCTTTCCGGCAAGTACGAAGGCGGCGCCCGGCCACCGAAAGGCCGCCTGAGTCTCTACAGCCGCTTCAGCCGCTATTTCAACCCACAATCGGAGGCGGCGTGCAGCCGTTACGTTGCGCTGGCCCGTGAACATGGTCTGGATCCGGCGCAAATGGCCCTGGCCTTTGTGACCCAGCAACCCTTCGTCACCAGCAACATCATCGGCGCGACGACGCTGGAACAGCTGGACAGCAACATTGCCAGTTTTGATCTGAAACTGTCTGATGAAGTGCTGGCCGGGATTGAGGCGATTCACAAGGATCATCCGAATCCCGCGCCTTGACCCACCGCCCAACCGTCCCGTCTGATCGTTCCCACGCTCCGCGTGGGAATTTTTCCCGTGACGCTCCGCGTCACATCCACAGCGGAACGCGGAGCGTCCCCGGCGGCATTGCCACGCAGAGCGTGGGAACGATCATGCCTCTCAGAGCGACCGCGCAATAATCTCCTTCATGATTTCGTTGGTGCCGGCATAAATCCGCTGTACCCGTGCATCCGCCCACGCCCGGGCGACCGGGTATTCCCACATGAAGCCGTAACCGCCATGCAGTTGCACACACTCGTCGAGTACTTTGCATTGCAGGTCGGTGCCCCAATACTTGGCCATCGCCGCTGTCGGCACATCGAGTTTGCCCTGCAGGTGCAGCTCCAGGCAGCGGTCGACGAAGACCCGGCCGATCTGAATCTCGGTAGCCATTTCGGCCAGTTTGAAGCGGGTATTCTGGAAATCGGCAATCGCCTTGCCGAACGCCTTGCGATCACGGGTGTAATCCAGCGTCCATTGCAGCGCCGCCTCGGCCGAGGCCAGCCCGCCGATGGCCACGGTCAGTCGCTCTTGCGGCAACTCCTGCATCAGATACGCAAACCCGGCACCCGCCTGGCCGAGAAGGTTTTCCTTCGGCACGCGCACGTCCTGGAAGAATAGTTCCGAAGTGTCCTGCGCTTTCATGCCGACCTTTTCCAGGCGCTTGCCCTTCTCGAAGCCCGGCGTATTCGCCTCCACCAGAAACAGGCTGGTACCCTTGGCCCCAGCCTTCGGGTCGGTCTTGGCCACCACGATCACCAGGTCAGCCAGGAAGCCGTTGGTGATGAAGGTTTTCGAGCCGTTGATCACATATTCGTCACCGTCCAGCACCGCCGTGGTTTTCACGCCTTGCAGGTCGGAACCAGCGCCAGGCTCGGTCATGGCAATCGCTGTGACCACTTCGCCCGAGGCCAGTTTAGGCAAGTATTTGTGCTTCAGCGCCTCGCTGCCGTAATGCAGGATGTACGGCGCGACGATGTCCGAATGCAGCGAAAACCCGATGCCGGTCAGCCCGAGACGCCCGACCTCTTCAATCACCACGGCGCTGTAGAGGAAGTCCGCGCCCAGCCCGCCGTACTCCTCCGGCAAATGCGAACAGAGCATCCCGGCCTCCCCCGCTTTGTTCCAGAGTGCGCGATCGATGTACCCCTGCTTCTCCCACTGCGCGTGATACGGCACAGCTTCTTTTTCGAGGAAAGTTCGTACGCTGTCGCGGAACAATTCGTGCTCGGAACTGAACAGGGTTCTGGGGATCATGCGGCACCTTTCTTTGTTGTTGGAGGGATAAGGCTCTCAGAGACTAAGCCCGACTCCTGCTACGGGACACTGGACACATCCGACAAAAAATAAGACGATCCAGCCGTCTGGTGGCCACTTTCCCTTATAAAAACAAAACAAAAGTTGAATTATGTCCAAGCACGTCTCCCCGCCCTTGCGGCGCGTCAGCATCCTGGCTATCGACCGGGTTTTCGCTTACACCCTCATGCAGGCCAAGGATTTTTTCCACGTGGCCAGCCTGCGTTACGGCAAACAACTGGGCCATGGCCTGACGCCGGCGTTCGAAACGCGCCTGGTCAGCCCCGATGGCAAACCGGTGAAAAGCTTCAGCGATGTAGTCATGCCGGTCGACGGCGGCCTGGAAAACGCCGATGTGATCATCCTCCCGGCGTTCTGGGACGATTTCGATACGCTGTGCGGCCGTTACCCGCAAATCCTGCCGTGGCTGCGCGAACAGCATGCGCGCGGCGCGGTGTTGTGCGGCGAAGCCACTGGGGTGTTCTGGCTTGCCGAAGCCGGGCTGCTCAATGGCAAGGAAGCGACCACCTATTGGCGCTTCTTCAATGCCTTCGCAGAGCGCTTCCCCAAGGTCTATCTGAATCAGGACAAGCACCTGACCGATGCCGACAACCTCTACTGTGCCGGCGGCACCACCTCAGCCTGCGATCTCTATATCTATCTGATCGAACGCTTCTGCGGCTCGAACGTAGCGCAGGCCGTGGCCCGCGACATCCTGTACGAGGTGCAGCGCAGTTACTCGCCGGGGCGTATCGGCTTCGGCGGGCAAAAGCTGCACCAGGACGTCATCATCCTGCAGATCCAGCACTGGCTCGAAGAGCATTTCGCCGACAAGTTTCGCTTCGAAGACGTCGCTCGCGAGCATGGAATGAGCATCCGCAACTTCATGCGCCGCTTCCAGACCGCCACCGGCGACAAGCCACTGCATTACTTGCAGCGCCTGCGCATCGAGACCGCCAAGGGTTTGCTCTCCGGCACGCGCAAGAGCATCAAGACCATCAGCTATGAGGTCGGTTACGACGATGCGAGTTTCTTCGCACGATTGTTCCGCCAGCACACCGAACTGTCGCCGAACCAGTATCGGCAGCAGTTCCAGCAGGCTGCGTAGCCCTCTGTACACATGATGATCGTTCCCACGCTCTGCGTGGGAATGCCGCCATCGGACGCTCTGCGTCCGCTTCGCAAGTGACGCGGAGCGTCACGGGATGCATTCCCACGCGGAGCGTGGGAACGATCAGTTGGCGCGCGGCCGGATAAAAACCGAGTACAAAAAAGGGCCCGCAATCGCAGGCCCTTTTTTTGTAATGCGAGGCTGTTTAAGGCTTGTGCGCCCGCGACAGAAACTCGTGAGATTGCATCTCCAGCAGTCGGCTCAGCGTGCGCTGGAACTCGAACGTCAGGCGGCCGCCAGTGTAAAGATCCTTCAGCTCGACTTCGGCAGAAATGATCAGTTTGACGTTGCGGTCGTAGAACTCGTCGACCATGTTGATGAAGCGCCGGGCGATGTCGTCGGTGGTGACGCTCATCTGCTCGACGCCGCTGAGCAGCACGGCGTGGAAGATCTTGCCCAGTTCGATGTAGTCGTTCTGGCTGCGCGGGCCGTCGCACAGTTCGCGGAAGTCGAACCAGGCCACGTCGTCGCAAGTGCGCAGCGCACGGATTTCGCGGTTTTCGATGATCAGCACATCATTTTCCACCGCCGCGGTGCACTCCGGTGTCAGCGCCTTGAAGCTCTTGCGCAGGCTTTCGTGAGCGGCTTCGTCGAGCGGATAGTGGAACAGCTCGGCTTGCTCGAGGTGACGCAGACGATAATCGACGCCGCTGTCGACGTTGACGATCTCGGTGTTCTGCTTGATCAGCGCGATGGCAGGCAGGAAACGCGCACGTTGCAGACCGTCCTTGTACAGACCGTCCGGGACGATGTTCGAGGTCGCAACCAGGGTCACGCCATTCTTGAACAGCTCTTCCATTAAGGTGCCGAGGATCATCGCGTCGGTGATGTCGGAGACGAAGAACTCATCGAAGCAGATCACCCGCGACTCGGTCGCGAAGCGCTTGGCGATGATGGTCAGCGGGTTTTTCTCGCCGCCGAGGGTTTTCATCTCTTCGTGCACACGCTTCATGAAACGGTGGAAGTGGGTGCGGGTCTTTTCCTTGAACGGCAGCGCTTCGAAGAACGTGTCGACCAGGTAAGTCTTGCCGCGACCGACGCCGCCCCAGAAATACAGGCCCTTGACCGGTGCCTGATCCTTTTTGCCAAACAGCTTGCCGAGAAATCCCGGCTTGTTCTGGTCGGCGGCGATCAAGTCGTCGTACAGACGCTGCAGGTGACGCACAGCAGTTTCCTGCGCGGCGTCATGGAAGAAGTCCGGGCGTTTCAGATCAGCTTGATATCGTTCTAGGGGCGTCATAATTCGTTAGCAAGGCAACAAAAACGGGCCGTCACTGTAGCGACGGCCCGCAGGAATGGCAATCGGCCCTTGGTCGGGTCGTGCCGCCGATCAGTCCTGAGCTGGAGTCAGCGCGACGCGCAGTGCCGCAATGGCCGCGTCCCGCGCAGCCGCGTCGGCGAACGCCGGGCTGTCGCCGACGCACTCACCCGCCAGCCAGACGCTGAAGCTCAGTTCTTCAGTACGCACGTCCAGCGGCTCACCGGACTGCAGCTGCTTGGTCACCTGCCCGGCAGTTTTGCCGTCAGCGAAGTTGCGCGACAGCAACAGTTGCTCGCCATCAGCCGCCAACAGACGGAAACGGAAGCTGCCGTCAGCTTCGCGGAAGCTGACGAAACGCGCGGCTTTCGCGGCCTTCTTTTTGGTGGTCGCGGCGACCTGAACCTGATTGACGAAAGAACGCAGGCCAACGGCTTCGCGCAATTCATTGAGGAACGGCGTGGCCACGGCGCGGGCCTTCTTTGCGCCGATCTGCAGAATGTCTTCCAGGTCCGCCGGGCGCTCGATCAACTGGTGATATTTCTCGCGCGCCTCGCCCAGATCGCTGTCGAGCAACTGGAACAGACGATTCTTCGCCTCGCCCCAACCCAGACCACCGAGCAGTTCGCTGCGGAATTCGTCAGCCTGCGCCGGGGTAGCGAAGGCCTGGAACAGCGTGAACAAGTGCGAGTTGTCCGGATCCTTGGCTTCGCCCGGGGCCTTGGAGTCGGTGACGATCCGCGAGATCGCGTCCTTCATCTCCTTGGCGCTGGAGAACAGCGGGATGGTGTTGTCGTAGCTCTTCGACATCTTGCGACCGTCGAGGCCCGGCAACGTCGCCACGCTTTCTTCGATCAGCGCTTCGGGCATGGTGAAGAATTCTTTGCCTTGGCCGAAGAGGTGGTTGAAACGCTGGCCGATGTCTCGGGCCATTTCCACGTGCTGAATCTGATCGCGACCGACCGGCACATTGTGCGCGTTGAACATCAGGATGTCTGCGGCCATCAGCACCGGGTAGCTGTAGAGGCCCATGGTGATACCGGCGTCCGGGTCTTCGCCGGTTTCGACGTTCTTGTCCACCGAGGCCTTGTAGGCGTGCGCACGGTTGAGCAGACCTTTGGCCGCGACGCAGGTCAGCAGCCAGGTCAGCTCGGGGATTTCCGGGATATCGGACTGGCGGTAGAAGGTCACGCGATCGACATCGAGGCCACCGGCCAGCCAGGTCGCGGCGATTTCCAGACGCGAGCGCTGGATGCGCAGCGGGTCATCGCATTTGATCAAAGCGTGGTAATCGGCCAGGAAGTAGAACGAATCGGCCTGGCTGTCGCGGCTGGCAAGGATTGCCGGGCGGATGGCGCCGGCGTAGTTGCCCAGGTGCGGCGTGCCGGTGGTGGTAATGCCGGTGAGAATGCGGGTACGGTTGGTCATGGGTAATCGCTTGTCAGACTGCAATCAATTCGAGATACGCGGCAGCAGCAGATCCTTGAGATCGGTCAGCTTGCCGTGAAAAAAGTGTCCGCATTCTGCCACTTTCAGCAGCTCATGGGGGCGCTGGAGTTGTTCCGACCATTGGTAGACCAGTTGCGGATCGATGACTTCGTCGGTTTCCGGCTGGATCACGGTCAATGCGCCGTGCTGCGGCAGTTGATCCTGCTCGCCCAGACGCATCACCGCCGGGGCAACCATGAACAGATGCTGAGTCTGCACGCCCTGTGCTTCGAGACGGCCGCCGAGACTTGCTGCAACAAATCCGCCGAAGGAGAAACCGAACAGGGTCAGCGGCAGGTTCGGGTGTTTTTCGCGCAGCCATGTGGCGGCGGCCTGAGCGTCGTCGACCTCACCGGTGCCCATGTCGTGCGTGCCCTGGCTGGCGCCGACGCCGCGATAGTTGAAGCGCAAGGTGATCAGGCCTGCATCGCGCGCGGTGCGCTGCAGGGTCGAGACCACCTTGTTGAGCATGGTGCCGCCCTGCACCGGGTTCGGATGGCAGATCAGCGCGATGCCGCGCGGCTGCTCGTTATCCAGGTACAGGGACTCCAGTTGACCCACCGGGCCGTCAATCACTACAGGGGTTTCGCGCATCAGCAAGGGAGGAACTCCGTGACCTCGAATCGGGTCGACTCGTCTAGCAAATTGTCTGTGCCGATCTATTGCGAGTGAATCGCGGTATACAGCGCAGGTTCGAGCCGTTAACGTAAAGCAAAGCCGTTTATAGAGGAAGGACTCGTGGAACACTCGCTCTTAGTTTGGTTGTTACCGACTCTTGCCCTGGTTGTGGGTGTCGCCATTGGATTCCTGATCGCGCGCGTTGCGCCGAACGCCGCACCGAGCCGTACGCAGCGTCAACTGGATGATATCCAGGAGCGTTTCGACAGTTATCAGAACGAAGTGGTCACCCACTTCAACAGCACCGCGATGCTGGTCAAGAAGCTGACCCAGAGCTATCAGGAAGTGCAGGACCACCTCGCCGAGGGCGCCAATCGTCTGGCCCTGGACGAGCAGACCCGCCAGCGCCTGATCGCCGCCCTGCACGCCGACGCGGCGCAGGCACCACGCGAACGCCTGACGCCACCGCGCGATCAGGAACCGCCGCGTGATTACGCACCGAAATCGCCAAATTCACCGGGCATGCTCGATGAGCACTATGGTTTGAAGAAGTAATCAGGGTTCGCGCCCAACAAAAAGCCCCCGGACAATGCTGTTGTCCGGGGGCTTTTTTGTATCGGCTGATTTTGCGGTGACAACACTGGCCTCTTCGCGGGCAAGCCCGCTCCCACAGAGGTCAGGTGTGGAACACAGATTTTGTGGCCACCGCCAATACCTGTGGGAGCGGGCTTGCCCGCGAAGAGGCCGGCACTGCCCAGACAAAAAAAGCCCGATCACAGGATCGGGCATTTCTTCAATCAGGCAATCGCTTACGGATACTGCTGCACCGTACCCGGCTGTTGCTGCTGACCACCATATTGCTGGCCCGGAATCGCCTTCAGGTTGACTTCAACCCGGCGGTTTTGCGCGCGGCCGTTGACGTCACCGTTGCTGGCAATCGGGTTATCCGGGCCGGCGCCACGTGCCGACAGGTTGGCGCCGCTGACGCCTTGCGACGTCAGGTAGGTCGCCACGCTCTGCGCACGACGCTGGGACAGGTCCATGTTGTGCTGGCGGCTGCCGGTGCTGTCGGTGTAGCCGACGATTTCAATCTGGTTCTGGTTGAATTCCTTCAGCGAGTTGGCCAGGTTGTTCAACGGCTGGTAGAAGCTCGGGGCAATGTTCGCCGAATCGGTGGCGAAAGTGATGTTGCCCGGCATGATCAGCTTGATCTGATCGCCCTGACGCTGCACTTCAACGCCAGTGTTGGCCATGCTCGCGCGCAGTTTCTTTTCCTGCTGGTCGGCGTAGTAGCCGTAGCCGGCCGCGGAGGCACCGACGACGGCGGCGCCGATCAACGCGCCCTTGCCACGGTTATCGTGACCGATGGCGGCACCGGCGAGCGCGCCGGCCAGCGCACCGAGGCCACCGTATTTGGCGGTTTTGCTCATGCCTTGCGAGCCACCGTCGGCCTGCCCCTGATTGTCATACGGGTTAGGCGAGGCGCAGCCGGACAGCACGGCCACGGCAGTAGCGACAATAATCAAACGACGCGTGGTGAACATGGAGAGCTCCTACATTTTTTGCATTCTATGGTGCAGCGGCCATCGATGAATGGACCCGTGCGGGCGTTGGATCATGACAATGCCTAAAAATTCCGCCCGGCACTCGTGACAAAAAATTCAGGCACGCACAAACGGGTTCTCACGCATCTCGTCGCCCAAGCGAGTGTCCGGCCCATGGCCGGTCACCACGGTTGCGTCCTCGTCCAGCGTATACAGCCGCTGCTTGATCGAACGCACGATGGTTGCCTGATCGCCGCCCCATAAATCCGTGCGTCCTACCCCGCGACGAAACAGCGTGTCGCCGGCTATCAACAGCTTAGCCTCGGAAAACCAGAAGCTCATGGAACCCGGTGTATGTCCCGGCGTGTGCAGCGCCACGCCGCAGCCGCAGGCCAGTTCTTCGTCATCGCTCAGCCAACGATCCGGCGACGGTACCGGGGTGTAAGGCACGCCGAACATCTGGCATTGCATCTCCAGGTTGTCCCAGAGGAACTGGTCTTGCTTGTGCAAATGCAGCGTCGCACCGGTTTTCTCCTTCATCTGCCCGGACGCCAGAAAGTGGTCGAGGTGCGCGTGGGTGTGGATGATGCTGACGACTTTCAGACCATGGGCGTCGAGGCGCGCCATGATCAGGTCAGGGTTACCGCCCGGATCGACGACGATGGCTTTTTTTGTGATGGGGTCGCCGATGATCGTGCAGTTGCACTGGAGCGGGCCGACGGGGAAGGTTTCGCGGATAAGCGCAGGGCTGGGCGTGGTCATGGAAAAATCCTGGGCAGGTTAAACACCGTTGGCAACGGCCGATGGCAAATTTTACCGTTGCTAAAGCAATAACCCCAACGCCTTCGCCCGCGCCACCGCCTGCGTACGCCGCTCGACCCCGAGCTTGCTGTTGATGTGGCTGGCGTGGGTTTTCACGGTGTGCAGGGAAATGAACAACTGCTCGCTGATTTCCTGATTCGAACAGCCCTGAGCAATCAGGCGCAGTACTGCCAACTCACGGCTGCTGAGTTGTTCGGTCGCTGAGCTTTCCCCGCTCGGGCGCGGAGCAACCGTTGGAAAATGCGTGAGCAATTGCTGGCTGACCGCGTTGCAAGTGAGCGCCTGCAATTGCCCTCGCAACCAGTCGGCATGGCTTCTGAGCAGTGCATCAAAAGGTTGATAGACACCGCCTGCAGCGGCTTCCAGCGCCAGATTCAAGGTTTTGCGCGCCTCGGGCTCTCGTCCGCTCGACAGCAATAGCGCCACCTTCTGCGTCAACGCCATCACACTGAGCAACTGGCGCCCGGTCAGCTGGCCGTTTTCATGCAACACGTTCAAGCGCCCTTCGGCGAGCATCGACTGCCCCTGAATCACATCGAGCAGCGCCTGTTGCAGCTCCACGTGCAGTGGCAGCTGTGGATGAAACTCTGGCGGTGCGGCAGCGTGTTCGCCGGTATAGGTCTGACCCAGTCGCGCGAGCCACGCTTCGGCGAGATCGATGCGGCCCTGGGCCAGCCATAGCTCGCATTTGACCAGGGTGATCATCGCCAGATAGTAGATCGGCGGCACGTCCCAGATGTGCATCAGGCGTTCGGCTTCGGCAAGCTCGGCAAAGGCCTTGGCGAACTCGCCACTGGCGCCATCCAGGCGGGCGATCACGCAGTGACCGATCAGCACGCTGATGTCACGACAGGCCCGCGCTTCGCCAATCCCCGCCAGCAGACGCACGCGTGCAGCCTGAGGCTGCAGACGCATTGCCAGCAGAAAACCCTCGTACAGCGTCAACCGCGCGCGCACGGCGTAGAGTCGTTGCGGCGACAATCCACACAAGCGCTCCAGGCCCTGATGCACCTCATCAAGCGCTCGCAATATTTCGCCACGCGACTGCAACACCCGGGCACGGTCGTAATGCGCCAGCGCTTCGAACAAAGGATTGCCCACCCGTTGCGCCAGCTCAAGGGATTCACGGTTCAAGCCACGGGCGCGCCATAAATCACCGTCGGCGATCGCCAGATTGGACAGCGTCGACAAGCACATCAGGCGCTGGCCATAGCGCTTGGCCGGCAGGCTCTCCAACGCTTCGCTGCAATAGCGCAGCGTCAATTCGCGATGGCCGCGCCCGCGGGCAATGATCCCGCTCAGCGCCAGCCATTGCGCCAGCATCGATTTCTGCGCGGTAGCAGAAGGCGCCGGCAGGAAGCGGCTCAAATGGCTGGCCAGCTCTTCGGCGGCATCGAGCTGACAGGCCAGGCCCAGTGCCCAGCTGTAGAGTACGATCAGCCGTGGCGTACTGATCAGCAGGCTGTCGGGCAAGTCCATTTTCCAGCGCAACAGCATGCCGACGTTCTGCTCGGCAAGCAGTTGTTCCTCGGACAGGTTCTGTACCAGGTTCGCCGCGACATCCAGATGCCCGGCGCGCAAGGCCTGCTCCACCGCTTCGTCGAGCAAGCCCTGGGCATTGAACCAGCGGCAGGCGCGCAAATGCAGGGAGGCGGTCGGCACCATCGCCTGCGCGATCGGCCGGCTGCGCAACAAGTCAGAAAACAGATGGTGATAACGATACCAGTGGCCGTGCTCGTCCAGCGGCACCAGGAAAACCTGATGGGCAAGCAGAAAGCGCAGGATCTCGGCGCTGTCGTGGGCTTCGCGGACGGCGTCGCACAGTTCGCTGCAAAAGCGTTCCTGCGGGGCGGTTTCGTAGAGAAACGATTGCACTTCGGCGGGCAGGCAATCGATGACCTCTTCGAGCAGATAGTCGCGAATCAGGCCTTCGCCGCCATTCAGCGCTTGCGGCAGCGCGGCATCGTTGCCCGCTTCGGACGCCGCAAGCAGCCAGAAGCGCAGGCCGGCGACCCAGCCTTCGCTGCGCTGGATCAGGTTTTCCAGCGCTTCGCCGCGCAGTGAGCTGCTGTGGCGATCAAGCAAGGTCAGTGCTTCGTCGTGGGTCAGGCGCAAATCCTGTTCGTGCAACTCAAGCAACTGCCGCGACAGGCGCAAACGCGCCAGATGCCAGTCCGGGCGCTGGCGGCTGGTGACCATCACCAGCAGGCCATCGGGAAGATGATTGAGAAAAAATTGCAGGCAACGATCCAGCACTGGCCCTTGGGCGAGGTGGTAGTCGTCGAGCACCAGCAGCAACGGCGCAGCAGGATCGAGATGCAGCGCCAGCTCATCGAGCAGTCCGTCGAGCCACTCTTCGAAGGCAAACGGCTGATGGCGCTGACGCATTTTCAACAGCCCGAGAGCGCCCGCGCCCAACGCGGGAAAATAGTCTTGCAGACCTTCAAGCAAGCGTTCAAGAAACCGCCCCGGATCGCTGTCTCGCGGACTCAGACCCAGCCAGAGACTTTGCCAATGCGCCGGCAGACTCTGACAGAACTCCACTGCCAGCGAACTCTTGCCGAACCCGGCCGGGGCGCTGACCAACAGCAACCGCCCACCGAGCCCGGCCTGCAGACGCTGGCAAAGGCGCGGTCGCAGAACATAGCCGTCAGGCAGCGGCGGGCGGAAAAAACGCCCGTCCAGTGCGGCGACGGTAATGCTTGCGGGACCCGGAAGTGGGGACAGATCAGTCATGGCCGGCTCTTGTTCGAAGGCGATTGGCGGCGTTGCAGATGTCCGCAGCCTAGCCTTAATCGAACCGGTTATGAAGGTTGCTGCTACAAATGGCTACAAAAAGGCTACATCCACCCGCCTTCCCTGTAGGAGCTGCCGAAGGCTGCGATCTTTTGATGCTGATCTGCAGAAATCAAAGGCGAAAGATCGCAGCCTTTGGCAGCTCCTACAAAAAAGCGATGTTAAAAGCCAAAAAAAACGCCCCGAACCGGTCGGGGCGTTTTCACGAGGATGCTGCCTCGGGTTTACGCAGGTTTAGCGAACACCGTCCTGACGCAGAGCCGCCGGGGTGAAGTCGCTGGTGGTGGCGGTGAAGCCGAAGTCATACGCCTGCTTCTCTTCGTTCTTCATGCCCAGTGCCAGGTAACGGCCGGACTGCAGGTCGTAGAGGGTTTCGAGGGCGTACCACGGCACTTGCTTGTCGTAGTAGTTCTCGGCATGCGCCTCGGCTACGCGCCACAGTTGGCCACGACCGTCGTAGTGGTCGATCACTGCTGCTTGCCAGGTGTCCTCGTCGATGTAGAAGTCACGCTTGGCGTAGATATGGCGCTGACCTTCCTTCAGGGTCGCGACGACATGCCAGACGCGGCGCAGCTCGTAACGTGCCAGGTCCTGGTTGATGTGACCGGCCTTGATGATGTCCGAGTACTTGAGCTTCGGATCGTCGAGCTTGTAGCTGTCGGAAGCGATGTACATCTCTTTCTTGCCTTCGAGCTTCCAGTCGTAACGATCCGGAGCACCGTTGTACATGTCGAGGTTGTCAGAGGTACGCAGGCCGTCGGCGGCAGTACCCGGGCCGTCATATGACACTTGCGGTGCACGACGCACGCGGCGCTGACCGGCGTTGTAGACCCATGCCGAACGCGGCTCTTTCACCTGATCGAGAGTTTCGTGCACCAACAGAACGCCACCGGCCAGACGCGCCGGCGCGGTCACTTTCTGCTTGAAGTAGAACAGGATGTTGCCCGGGTTCGCCGGATCGTAGTCCTTCATCTTGTCGCGGAACACGAACTGATCCTGGAAGTAGACCAGGCTGTACGAGCCGTTCGGTTGCGGCGTGGCCTGGGTCACCAGACGGGTCACGCTGCCGCCACGATAGCGGGTGATGTGGTTCCAGATCACTTCCACACCGGTTTTCGGAATCGGGAACGGCACGGCGGTATCGAAGTTTTCCAGACCGTTGCCGCCGGACACCAGGTTGGTGCTGGTGGCGTTCTTCTTGATGGCGGCGAACACGTTATCCGGCACGGTGGCGCCGCGATGGGACGGATAGACCGGCATCTTGAAGGTTTCCGGGTAGCGCTTGAACATCGCGTACTGGCCCGGGGCAAGCTTGTCCTTGTACTTGTCGACATCCTTGGCTGTGATGGTGAACAGCGGCTGCTCACTGGCGTAAGGGTTGGACAGGAAGCCCTTGCTGTCGACGCTGCCGGCATTTTTCGGCAGCGGTTTCCAGGCCGGGATCGAACCATCGGCATTACCCGCCATTTCCGCGCCCATCGGCGTCAGGCTCTTGCCCAGTTTATCCGCTTCGGCAGCAGGCACCGCCGCCATGACGCTGGTCGCCAGCAGCGACAGGCCCAGAACACCGGCGTGGAACAGACTCTTTGTTATTTTCATAAATTCGTTCGTCCTGAAATGCAGTGCTTAGAAGTTCACGCCGAAGCTGAGCGCCACGAAGTCGCGGTCATCCACGGTGGTGTACTTGCCATCGAAGAAATTGGTGTAAGCCAGGCTCGCGGTGTAGGTGTTCTGGTATTCGGCATCGACGCCCAGGCTGACCGCCTTGCGACCTTCTTCGAAGTTGCCGCCAGGGCCTGGCGAGTAACCGCTGACGTCGTGGGACCAGGCCACGTTCGGCTTGAGGTTCACACCGGCAAACACGTCGTTGTATTCCCAGATGGCACGACCACGGTAGCCCCACGACATCGAGGTGGTGAAACCGTCGTTGTCGCAATTGCGGCTGCGATTGTTTTGCGGCGAACCAGGGCCTGCGCCGTTGATGGTGCTGGCGTTGAGGATGTTGGCGCAGGTATCGACTGTGCCAGTGGCCGGCAACTCACCCGGACCGTAGACCGGATCGCGGCCATAACGCTTGTCGGAACGGCTTTCCAGGCCACCGACGTAGGTCGCGCCGACTTCACCGACGAGGGTCAGACGGCTGGCGCCCATGACCTGATCGAAGAAGTGCGTGAAGGTCGTTTGCAGTTGGGTGATTTCCTTGCGCTCGTAGCCATGCAGATCCTGACCCGGCACGCCGGTCAGCAGCGAAGCGTTGGTCAGTGCACCGCCCAGTGGACGTACGCCGGCAAACAGGATGTCGGTGGAGTTCAATTGCACCGGCGCGTTCGGACGGTAGCTGATCTCACCGCTCCACGCCGTACCGGTAGGCAGGGTGGTGGAGAAGCTCAGACCGTAGAGACGAATGTCTTCAGGATATTCGATGAAGTAATTGGAGTTGCCCGCCACCAGCAGCGGCGCGAGCGCGGCGAACGGCCCCGGCAACGCGGCGGCACTGTTGTAGACCGACTGCGGTGCGCCGGTGGCGCTGAAGATCGGCGCACGGCTGTGGTAGTTCATGAAGTAGGCGCCGAACTCGGTGTCGAGTGGCTCGAACATGTATTTGAGGGAGGCGCCCCACTGACCGCTGTCACGTGCGTCGCGGTCCGGCCCTCGGCGCACCAGGACACCTTCCTGGTTCACATCGACGCCGGCATTGGCCAATGGCCCCAGAGCAATGGCCGGAATCTGCGAACGTTTGTTCAGCACGCGCAGATTGTTGTCGCAACCGTCGGCAACGATGTCCGGCTGGGAGAAGAAGGTGCCGCAGTTGTCGACGACGGTCTGATCCCATTCCAGTTGATAGAACGCTTCGGCCGAGAGGTTATCGGTGAGGCTCTGCGACACGTAGAACATGTTGACCGGAATCAGGCCTTCCTTGATCTCGGCGCCTGGGCGACGGAACGCGGAGACGTCGATCGGGTTGATCGAGTTGATGCCGCCGCCGATGAAGGTACTTTCACCCCAGCTCACGACCTGTTTGCCCAGACGCACGGAGCCCGGCTGATCGGCAATCGCATAGTTGTGGTAGACGAAGGCGTCGAGGATCTGCCCGCCGGAGGACTTGGCGCCCTCTTTGCGGTTGCTGTCGCTGATGTCCTTGAACTGGCGGCTCTCGTCCTTCAGTTCGAAGTCGTACCAGTACTTGCCACGGACGAACACGCCGGTGTCGCCGTATTTCAATTCAAGGTCATGGATGCCCTTGAAGATTTTCGAAAAGGTTTCGCCACTCTTGAAGTTGGTGTGACCGTCATCGGAGGTCTGCGACAGGCCATGGCCGCCGTTGTTGACGCCGATGAGGTTCTTGTTCGGGCTCTGAGTAGACCAACTGGCACCGATCGACAGGGACGAGTCGAACTGGCCTTCGATTTCACCGACGTTGAAACTGACGCCGAATGCAGGTCCGGCGAGCGAGGAGGCAAGGCTGACCGCCAGAGGCAGTTTCGCCCGGCGCCAGAACTGGTTTACTGAGGTCATCGACGCTACTCCATGTGCATTATTGTTATGGCAGTGAGTACTTTTAAAAACGCTGTGGAGGACCGGGCGCCAGGGCTGCCCGAAATCGCTCCAGAGTTGCTCGCCCCGTTCAGTGCGTGTGCTCCGTTTTCAAAAAGTCCTTGAGCGGACTATAGCCAGCGGGTGGTAGTGCTTGATCCCTCTAAAGTGTGATTTGCAGCCGCCAACCACTCTGGAACAGTCCTTTCGCCAGTCCGACACAAGTCGGCACGGCAAGGATGGCTGATTTTTTCGATTTCACAAGCCAAGCGCTTGCTTGGTGGGTCTGGCGCGCCGGTTTCGGCGCGCCAGCAGACACTCAAAGTGTCGAAAGGAAGGTGCTGTTGTTGGCTTGCCATTCGGTGATGTCGAGGCGGATGCGCTTCTTGTCGAGCTTGCCGACACTGGTCTTGGGAATTTCGGTAACAAGGGCGATCTGGCTGGGAATCGCCCACTTGCTCAGGTGCCCCAGCTCGACGAATGGCTTGAGGTGTTCCTTCAGTTCCCGTGCGCCGATTACATGCCCTTCGCGGACCACCAGCAAGGCAAACGGGCGCTCGCCCCACTGCGGATCGGCGATGCCCACCACTGCTACTTCGCGTACCGCCGCGTGGCGGCTGATGAGGTCTTCGAGGTCTAGGGAGGAGATCCACTCGCCGCCGGTCTTGATCACGTCCTTGATGCGATCACGAATATCGATCACGCCCATGCTGTCGAGCGTGGCGACGTCGCCGGTGTGCAGCCAGCCACCGGCCCAGAGCTCGGCTCCCTTCTGCGGTTCATTGAAATAACCTTCGGTCAGCCACGGCGCGCGCAGCACCAGCTCGCCCTGGGTTTCGCCGTCGGCCGGCAGGAAGTTGCCCTCGCCGTCGACAATCGCCGCTTCGACCAACGGCCCCGGCACGCCGGCCTTGATCCGGTAAGTGGTGCGCTCGTCCTCGCTGCCAGCCATCAATTCATCGTTCAGATGTGCACAAGACACAAGCGGTCCGGTTTCCGACATGCCGTATGCGGCCGTCAGCTGAATGCCGCGCGACTTGGCGTTTTCGTAGAGGCTGCGGTTGAGCGCGCTGCCGCCAATGACGATTTTCCACCCGGCAAAATCGGTTTCCTGGGCGGCTTTGGCGTTGAGCAGCATCTGCAGGATGGTCGGCACGCAGTGAGAGAAGGTGACCTTCTCCTTGCGCCACAACTCCACCAGATACTCCGGATCGTAACGCCCCGGATAGACCTGTTTGAGCCCGAGCATGGTCGCGACGTACGGCAAACCCCAGGCGTGAACGTGGAACATCGGCGTGATCGGCATGTAGACGTCGCTGGTGCCGAGCAAGCGCACGCTGTCGATCGAACCCATGATCGTCGCCACGCCAATGGTGTGCAGCACCAGTTGCCGATGGGTGAAATACACGCCTTTCGGGTTGCCGGTGGTACCGGTGGTGTAGAACGTGGTGGCGACCGAGTTTTCGTCGAAATCCTGGAAATCGTATTGCGCGCTCGCAGCGGCCAGCAGTTGCTCGTATTCGCCGACGAGGTTCGGCAGCTCGGCGGTTTTCTCCGCAAGATCGGTCAGCAGTAACGTTTTCTCGACCGTGGTCAGCTGCGGCGCGATGCTCTGATACAGCCCGACGAACTCGCTGTTGACCAGCACGAAGCGGTCCTCGGCATGGTTCATGGTGTAAAGAATCTGCTCTGGCGACAGGCGTACGTTGATGGTGTGAATCACCGCGCCGATCATCGGAATGGCAAACATGCATTCCAGGTAACGGTGGCTGTCCCAGTCCATCACCGCCACGGTGTCACCTGCCTTGACCCCGGCCGCCGTCAGCACATTGGCCAACCGCGCAACGCGTTCGATCAAGGTCGGATAGCTGTAGCGCAGCTGGTCGCGGTAGATGATTTCGCGGGTTTTCTCGTAACGGGCGCCAGACATCAGCAGCCGTTTGATCAGCAATGGATACTGGTAGGCCCCATCGGCCGGCGGAATGACCCGAGTCTGCAACATAAGAATCCCTTTTCTGACTGCACGGTGTTGGCGGAGAGATTCGTACTCTAGTGCGCCTGCATGACAGTCAAATCAGCCAAAGGAATGATTTGCAGAGCCGTACAAATGCTAGCTTTGCGCCAGCATCCGAGGTATCAAGAAAATGGAATATGGCACCTGTAGGAGCTGCCGAAGGCTGCGATCTTTTGATTCATTGATGAAAAGAGAAGATCAAAAGATCGCAGCCTCGTTGCACTCGTCAGCTCCTACAAGAAAGAAATGCCTAGCGGTCAGTGCATTTCGGTGAACGCGATTTTCACGCCGAGAGCAATCAACACCGCGCCCATGGTGCGGTCGAACCAGTGGCCCATGCGGGCAAAACCGGCGCGCACGCGCTGTTGGCTGAACAGCATCGCCACCAGGCAAAACCAGAACGCCGTCGCCACCGCCAGGTACACCCCGTAACCGGCCTGCACAGCCAGCGGCGTGTGCGGATTGATCACCACGGTGAACAGCGAGAGAAAAAACAGCGTGGCTTTCGGGTTCAGGCCGTTGGTGACGAAGCCCGAGGTGAACGCACCGCGCGCGGTGCGCACGCCGGCTTCCTTGTGCAGATCATCGGTGACGGTTTTCGCCGGCTGCGCGCGCAACGCCTTGAAGCCGATGTACAGCAAATAAGCCGCTGCTGCCCACTTCAGCGCATTGAACAGCACAATCGATTGCGACACGATCAGACCGATGCCGAGCAGCGAATAACCGACATGCAGGAAAATCGCCGTGCCCACGCCCATGGCCGTCCAGGTGCCAGCGCGGCGCCCATGGGTCACGCTCTCGCGCACGACCACCGCAAAGTCCGGGCCGGGGCTGGCGACGGCCAGCAGATGGATCAGTGCAACGGTCAAGAACTCGGTCCAGTACATTGGGGGCTCCTCTTAAATTAAACGGTCACATCGTTGCCAGCCGGTAAACGCAATTTCTGTGGGAGCGGGCTTGCTCGCGAATGCGATGTCACCTTCAACCTTTGCGCTGACTGACCCACCGCTTTCGCGAGCAGCCCGCTCTCACTTGAAAACTTCGGCATCAAGTAACCAATTGTTTCATCTGTTAGGCTCGGCAGAGTACGCCCTCCGCTCACAGCACAAAAGGTACAGTTGATGACGAACACGCACGCGGTATTCCTTGATCACCCTTCACTGGATCTCGGCGATCTGGATCTCGGTCCGTTGCGTGAATGCTTCAGCGACTTGCAACTGTTCGCCCAGACCTTGCCGGAACAGGTCCGTGAACGCGTGCAAGGCGCCAGTGTGGCGATCACCAACAAGGTGGTGATCGACGCGGCCGCCATGGCCGCCAACCCGCAGCTGAAACTGATCCTGATCAGCGCCACCGGCACCAACAACGTCGACCTCACTGCCGCCCGCGCCCACGGCATCACCGTGTGCAATTGCCAGGCTTACGGCACGCCGTCGGTGGCGCAACACACAATCATGTTGTTGCTCAACCTCGCCACCCGCCTCGCCGACTATCAGAAAGCTGTGGGCGCAGGCCGCTGGCAACAGGCGAAACAGTTCTGCCTGCTCGACTACCCGATCGTTGAGCTGCAAGGCAAAACCCTCGGCCTGCTCGGCCATGGCGAACTCGGTGGCGCCGTGGCGCGGCTGGCCGAAGCGTTCGGCATGCGCGTGCTGCTCGGGCAGATTCCCGGGCGCCCTGCCCGCCCGGATCGCTTGCCACTGAATGAACTGCTGCCACAGATCGACGCGCTCACCCTGCACTGCCCGCTCAACGAGCACACCCGCCATTTCATCGGTGCGCGCGAGCTGGCCTCGCTGAAACCTGGCGCGTTCGTGGTCAACACTGCTCGGGGCGGGCTGATTGATGAGCAGGCGCTGGCCGACGCGCTGCGCAACGGGCACCTCGGCGGCGCGGCGACGGATGTGCTGAGCGTCGAGCCGCCCACAATGGGCAATCCTCTTCTGGCCGACGACATTGCGCGCCTGATCGTCACCCCGCATAACGCCTGGGGCAGCCGCGAAGCCCGCCAGCGCATCGTCGGCCAACTGAGCGAAAACGCCCGGGCGTTCTTCAGCGGTGAGGCGCTGCGGGTCGTCAGTTGATAAACTGCGGCACTTTTTTTCAAGGAGCAGTTATGGATCCGCGCAGTGAAGTACTGCTTCGTCAGGCCGAGTTATTCCAGGGTTCGCTGCTGTTGGCCGGCCTGCCCGCCGATGACTTGCTCGGGCGCTTGCCCAACGCGTTCGGCTGGTGCTGGCACGCTGGCGATCAAGCCGCGCTGGACGCGCGTTTCGAGGGCCGCAGCCAGTTCGGTGTGAATGTCCCGGAGCGCGAGTTCGACAGCGCTGTGGTGTTCCTGCCCAAATCCAAGGACCTGACCGATTACATCCTCAACGCCGTGGCGTCGCGTCTGGCCGGGCGCGAGGTGTTTCTGGTCGGGGAAAAACGCAGCGGCATCGAAGGCGCGTCCAAGCAGCTCAATCCGTTCGGCAAGCCGCGCAAACTCGATAGCGCCCGTCACTGCCAGCTCTGGCAAGTCACCGTGGCCAATGCGCCTGAAGCGAAATCCCTGGAAAGCCTGGCGCAGACGTACGAACTGCCGCTGGCCGAAGGGCCGTTGAAAGTCATCAGCCTCCCGGGCGTGTTCAGCCATGGGCGCCTGGATCGCGGCAGCGCCCTGCTGCTGGAGCATCTGGACAAACTGCCGAGCGGCCATCTGCTCGATTTCGGTTGCGGCGCCGGCGTGCTCGGGGCTGCGGTGAAACGTCGCTATCCGCACAATCAGGTGACCTTGCTCGATGTCGACGCATTCGCTGCGGCCAGCAGCCGTCTGACGCTGGCCGCCAACGGCCTGGAAGCGGAAGTGCTGACCGGTGATGGCATCGATGCCGCGCCGATGGGTTTGAGCGCAATTCTGAGCAATCCGCCGTTCCATGTCGGCGTGCACACCGATTATTTCGCCACCGAGAATCTGTTGCGAAAAGCGGCGAAACATCTGAAAAACGGCGGCGAACTTCGTCTTGTGGCCAACAGCTTCCTCAAGTATCAGCCGCTGATCGAGGAGCACCTGGGCGTGTGTGCGATCAAGGCTGAAGGCAATGGTTTCCGGATCTACCGGGCCAAGCGCGGTTGAAAATTTGTTCTTGCTCAATCGGATTTGCCTAGGCAGAATCCGCTCCGTCCTAGGGGAGTAGTCTCCCACGAGCGCCAAGCTCGTCCGGCATACGTCAACATACTTGATCCTCAGATCATGGCGTATGCGACCCAAGCGTCCGCACCAGACGGATCGCAGGGTTTGACAAGACCTATGACACGCACACCTTACCCGGGGCGGGAAGGCTGTACGTGTCATAGCCGTGTCGACCCGCCCCTTAGGAAATCCCTGATGCTGGACTCGTTACTCGTTCCCACCGCTATCGTTGCCTTGGCCGAAATCGGCGACAAGACGCAACTGCTCGCGCTGATTCTCGCCGCTCGCTTTCGCAAACCCTGGCCGATCATTGCCGGGATTGTCGCCGCGACGCTGGCCAACCACGCAGCAGCCGGTGCGGTAGGTGCCTGGTTCGGCAGTTTCTTCTCCGACGCCGTTCTGCACTGGATTCTCGCCGCCAGCTTCGCCGCCACGGCGCTGTGGACCCTGGTTCCAGACAAAATGGATGACGACGAAGCCAGCACCGCGCGCAAATTCGGGCCGTTCCTGACCACGCTGATCGCGTTCTTTCTCGCGGAAATCGGCGACAAGACGCAGATCGCCACGGTGATGCTGGCCGCGCAATATCCGGAACTGTGGCTGGTGATTATCGGCACTACCGTGGGCATGCTGATTGCCAACGTGCCGGTGGTACTGGCGGGTAACTTTGCTGCGGACAAATTGCCGCTGACCCTGATCCGCCGCCTCGCGGCTTCGGCGTTCATGATTCTGGCGATTGTCGCGGTTTATAAAGCGATGCAGAGCAGCGGCTGGGTTTAACAACGCACGTCGATAAACCGTGTGGCCGTTCTTCGGGAGCAACCCCCCTCCCCCATTAGATGGCAGTGAACACAGATTATGTGTTCAAGCAGATCCAGTGTGGGAGCGGGCTTGCTCGCGAAGAGGCCATCAGCCTCGCTGAAAGATAATCAGGATTTCGGGGCTTTTTCGTACAACGGCATCACCTTCGGAATCGCTGCCTGCAACGCAGCAATGCGGCTGCTCGACGCCGGGTGAGTGCTCATGAACTCCGGTGGCGCGCCCTCGGAAGCCTTGCTCATCTTGTCCCACAGGGTGATCGCCGCGTTCGGGTTGTAGCCAGCGCGGGCGGCCAGTTCCAGGCCGATCAGGTCGGCTTCGTTTTCGTTGGCGCGGCTGTTGGGCAAGGTCATACCGTAGTTGGCCACGGTGTCGGCCAGCGCGAGACTGTCCTGCCCCAGACCGAACAAGGCGCCGGCGCCCTGCTTGGCCATTTCCATGCCATAGGCCTTCGACATCGCCTCACGACCGTGCTCGCGCAGGGCGTGGGCGATTTCATGACCCATGACTGCAGCAATTTCATCGTCGGTGAGTTTCAGACTGTCGATCAGCCCGGTGTAGAAAATGATCTTGCCGCCAGGGCCGCAGTTGGCGTTGAGTTCATCGCTCTTGATCAGATTGACTTCCCATTGCCACTGCGCCGCGTCCGGGCGGAAGGTCGGCGCCTGGGCGATCAAGCGATTGGCGATGGTCTGCACGCGTTTGGCTTCCGGGCTGGTCTTGTCCAGCACACCTTTGCTCGATGCTTCGCCGACGGTCTTCTGATACGACTGCGCGTACATCTGGTCGACCTCTTGCGAGGACAGCATGCTGAACATGTACTGTTTGCGCTCCACGCCCACGGCGCCGCCGCTGGTGGTGTTGACCGACTGACAACCGGCCAGCAACAGCGCTGCGCTCAGTGCACTTGTAACCAATGTCTTGTTCATTCAAACGCTCCCTGAAAACCTGAGGCGTATCCTAGGCGGCTAATTGTATTGGCGCCAGATACAACGGACGCATTGCGCGTGCATTCAGCTATGGCCGCAAGACTCGCTGGAAATTCCTCAACGCGCATTGAATCCGCCGCGCACCGATCCATCAGCGACATCGCGCGGCGATTCCGACCAACGTCTCTCATGGCCGCGCTCACCCCGCCGATAAATCCCTCGCAGATTGTCCTCTTGCGTGCGGAGCTCCCATGAAGTTCAAGTCGATCCAGTTTTCCGTCGCCGCCCTGGCCGGCGCCATCGTCCTCAGCGTGGTCGCGGCGCTGGTGCTGTACGCGTTGTTCTCCGGCAGCCGCACTCAAGAAATGGTGCAACAGCGCACCCAGGCGCAGTTCGAGCTAGTCATTGAACAGCGCCTGACTTCGCTGGCGCAGACCCAGGTCAGCCAGATCCAGCGCGAGCTCGAAGCGCCGCTGCTGATCGCCGGCGGCCTGGTGCGCTTCAACGCTCTGCTCGGTACAACCGGCGCCGATGGCCAGCCGCGCCTGAGCGTCAGCCGCGAGCAGCTGATCAGCCTGATCAAGGAAAACGTCGAGAAGAACCCGAAAATTCTCGGCACCTACATCGGCTGGGAAAAAAACGCACTGGACCACAACGACGCGGCCTACGTTGGCAGCTCTGTGGTCGGCATCGATCCCGCCAACGGCCGCTTTCTACCGTGGTGGTTTCGCAATACCGACGGCAGCCTGGGCGTGGACAAACTGGCCGATGTCGACGACCAGAAAACCCTCTCTACCGGGGTGCGCGCCAGCGAGTACTACCTGTGCTCGAAAGAAACCAAGAAACCCTGCGTGATCGACCCGGCACCGTACAAAGTCGGCGACAAGATCGTCATGCTCGCCTCGTTCATTGAACCGATCATGGTCAACGGCGCGTTCCAGGGCATTGTCGGTGCCGACCTTTCGGTGAACTTCATTCAGGACATGCTCCTCGCCGCCAACCAGAAGCTTTACAGCGGCGCCGGTGAAATGGCTCTGGTCGGCGGCAACGGGCGAATCGTTGCCTACACCAGGGACTCGAGCAAATTCGGTGAAAAAGTCAGCGACATCCTTGATGCCGAACAGGCCAGCAACCTCGCCAACCTCAAGCGCGATGAGGTCACCTACTCGGTCAATCAGGCCAAGGGCCGTATCGAGTTGTACCTGCCGTTCGGCATCGGCCAGACCGACGCGCGCTGGACGCTGATGCTGCAATTGCCGCTCAACGCCGTCATGGCCGATCTGCAAAACCTGCAGGCCGACCTCGATGCGCAGCGTAAATCCGACACCTTCGGCATGGCGATGGTCGGCCTGATCATCGCCGGTCTCGGCCTGCTGGTGATCTGGCTGGTCGGACATGGCATCGCGCGGCCACTCAAGCAAATGGTCGCCATGCTCGATGACATCGCTCAGGGCGAAGGTGACCTGACCCGTCGCTTGAGCAGTGACCGCAGCGATGAACTGGGCTCGATTGCCAAAGGCTTCAACACCTTCCTCGCCAAGTTGCAGGCCATGATCACCCAGGTGGTGACCTCGGTGCAGAGCGTCAGCGATTCCTCGGAACACACTGCAGACATTGCCATCCGCACCAACATCGGCGTGCAGAAACAAATGGCCGAAATCGATCAAGTCGCGACCGCCGTGCAGGAGATGACCGCCACCGCCCAGGACGTTGCGCGCAACGCCACCCAGGCCGCACAAGCCGCCAGCCACGCCGATCAGGCCGCCAGCCAGGGCATGCAGATCGTGCGCGACACGTCGAATTCGATTGGCGTGCTGGCAGTGGAAATCGGCAAGGCTGTCGACGTGGTGCAGACGCTGGCCAAGGACAGCGAAAACATCAACGCCATCCTCACTGCCATTCGCGGCATCGCCGAACAGACCAACCTGCTCGCGCTCAACGCGGCGATCGAAGCAGCACGGGCCGGCGAGCAGGGTCGCGGGTTTGCCGTGGTCGCTGACGAAGTGCGCAATCTGGCGCAGAAAACCCAGAAAGCCACTGAAGAAATCCAGACGATGATCCAACAGTTGCAACAGGGCACCCGCGACGTGGTTCGGGTAATGGAAGATAGCCAGAACCGCACCGACGAAAGCGTGCAACACGCGGCGAAAGCGGCCGAGGCACTGGAGACGATCACGCAGGCGGTATCAGTGATCAACGACATGAACACGCAGATTGCCAGTGCGGCGGAAGAGCAGAGCGCAGTGGCCGATGACATCAACCGCAACGTGATCAATATCGGTCAGGTGGCCAATGAAGTGGCGGGCGGTGCGGATGAGTCGAGTTCGGCGAGCGCCGGTTTGACCAAACTGGCCGAGCAGCAGCGGCGGTTGATCAATCAGTTCAAGGTCTAGGGGCAAGATCAAAAGATCGCAGCCTTCGGCAGCTCCCGCATCGGGATGTGCATTTTCCTGTAGGAGCTGCCGAAGGCTGCGATCTTTTCGCTTTTTACATCACGCCGGGGTGAGACACTCCGGCCCATTCAACTTCGGATCATTCACCAGATTCGCCAACACCCGCTCGCGCAGCGCCGCCGGTTCACTGGCGAGCAATCCCTGCAACACATGCAGCGGCGTTTCGGGATCGAGCCAGGCAGCCTGCCCCGCTTCATCGAGAATCAACGGCCGCCGCTGACTCGCCGCCGACTGAGTGATCACCGCCGCGCTCAGCCAGACCTGCTCCGGCACCGGATACGCTTCCCAGATCGCCGCGAAAAACAGCGAAGAGCCCTCCCCCGGCGTCAGCCAATAGGGGCGTTTGCGCTGGGTGCCACGCCATTCGTAAAAACCGTTGGCCGGCAGCAGGCAGCGGCGCAGACGCAAGGCCTCACGAAACATTGGCTGTTCAGCCACGGTTTCGGCGCGGGCATGAGCCGGGGTCTTCGACAGATCGGTCAGCCACGGCGGCGTCAGCCCCCAGCGCGCACGCGCCAACGTGCGCCCGCCGGCTTCGTCGGCACGCAGCATCAACACCGAATCATTGGGGGAAATGTTCCACTGCGCCTGCTGATCGGCGGGAAAACCTGGCAGGGCCGCGAAGTCGCGGTTCCAGCGAAACAGGGCATAACGTCCACACATGGGGCAACACGACTCTTGATAAAACCAACGTCAGCCTAACAGACCAGCGTCCCGGGGAAGCTTTCCGGTTCGTCGCCGGGCAGCGGCAGCGCGGCATTGTACGCGGTGATCAGCTCGCGGGCGTATTCGGCCTGATCGTTCTCAACCGACAGCCAGAGCAGTCCGAAGATCGGCAATTCACCCGCACCGCCCACCAGATCACGGCCGATCAGGTGCGCCTCGATCCCTTCATTGGCGAGCATGCCCTTGAGCATTTCGCCTTCCATCAGGTTCGCCGGTTCGTAGATGCGCTGCATACGCGGCCCCTCATTCGTTTTCGCTGAAGACTTCCAGATGCCACTCGTCTTCATGTACCTGCAGGACAAAGGTGATCGGACGACAGCACACCTGGCAGTCTTCGATGTACGTTTGGTCGCCGCCGGACAGATCCAGCGTGGTCTCGACTTCTTCACCGCAATAAGGACATTCATACACTGCATTTTCCAGCATCGCGGTCTCCCCAGTGACTTGTGCGTATAATCGCCGGTCTATTTGCAGGGCTATTTTTGTCTGGCTACTTTCAGACCATGCCCCGCAGGTTTTCGATCAAACCCTTTACTTACCCTAGCCGTTTCCAACAAGAGAGCATGATGGGCGAATTCGATGCCATCCGACCTTACGACGACAGCGAAGTACCTGCGGTACTGGCAAGGCTGCTCGGCGACAAGGCGTTTCTAGATATCCTCACCCACTTCCGCTTCCCGCGTTTTGCCGGTGCCTTCGGCTGGATGCTCAAACCTCTTATAGCCCATCGGCTGCGTCGTGAGTTTGCCGACGTGAATTCCGTGGCTACCTTACAGGACAAAGTCGAGTTCTACGTCGACCACACCATCGAACGCGCCACCGACGGTGTGACGTATACCGGTGTCGAGCAATTCAAGTCCGGCAGCGCCTACCTGTTCATCGCCAACCATCGCGATATCGTGATGGACCCGGCCTTCGTCAACTACGCCGTGTACCACGCCGGCCTGCCGACGCCGCGCATCGCGATTGGCGACAACCTGCTGCAAAAGCCGTTTGTCAGCGACCTGATGCGCTTGAACAAGAGCTTCATCGTGCATCGCTCGATCACCGGCCGTCGCGAGAAAATGGCGGCGTATCAACTGTTGTCGGCGTACATCAACCACTCGATCCGCAACGATTGCGCCTCGATCTGGATCGCGCAGGCTGAAGGTCGGGCGAAGGATGGCGACGACCGCACCGAGTCGGCGATCCTCAAGATGTTCCACATGAGCCGCAAGGACGAGCCGTTCGGCGAAGTGATCCGCTCGCTCAACGTCACCCCGGTGTCGATCAGTTATGAGTACGACCCGTGCGACCAGGCCAAGGCCCGCGAACTGTACATCCGCGCTACCACCGGCACCTACGCCAAGGCGCCGGGCGAGGATGACGTGAGCATTGCCAAGGGCATCACCGGCTACAAGGGCCGGGTGCACGTAAACTTTGCCGCGCCGATTACCGAGGTGTTCGAAGACACCAAGCAACTGGCGATCGAGATGGACAAGCAGATTCTCGGCGGCTACCGGTTGTTCCCGGTGCATTACCTGGCGTACGCGCAGTGGACCGATGCCGATCCGCAATTGAATGTGCCGAAGGCAGCTGAGGTGTTCCCGGCTGACGAACTGGCCAAGGCGCAGGATGAGTGGCAGAGCCGACTGGATGCCTGCCCCGCCGAGCATCGTCCGTATCTGGTGCTGCAATATGCAACGCCGGTGCGCAATCAGTATCGGGTCAAGGCTGGGTTGCCGTTGTAAAGCAACCGCAAGATCAAAAGATCGCAGCCTTCGGCAGCTCCTACATGGGAATGATGCACATCCTGTAGGAGCTGCCGAAGGCTCGGGCCGCGATCGGACGATCTTTTGCTTTTAAAAGCGCGTGCTGATCCACGAGACGATCAGTGCCAGGCCCAGACAGGCAAAACCAAAACGATAGAAAAACCGGTTCATGCGCAACGTCGCCCAATCAAGGATCGGCTCGGCATTCGGCTGCGCCTGGCGCTGGGCAGCGAGACTGGCCTGCGCGCGTTGCTCGCGGCGGCGGGTTGCGTGCAGCAGCCAACTGCCTGGAAAGGCCAGAAGCAAGGCCAGCAGGTTGATCAACTTGGCGGGATGGGCGGTAAACAGCGTCATCAAGTGCAGCGACATCACAGACCTCGAACTAAACCGGTATGGCAGACGCCAGATCGACGACCGCGGCGCGGATTCTACCCAAACCCTACCGCCCTGCCCCAGCCTTTGCGACAAATAACCCGACAATCGACCGATGGCTGCCCTGTGTCATGGCATCGTCACGTGGATGCTTCACCCTGCGCGCCTCGAAACCCGAATGGAATGCGACATGCTGCACGCGGAAAACCAGGATCGCCTTTATCTCATTACTCCTTACGACGACCAGCAAAGCCTGGTCGGCGGCCTTGCTTTCAACGTGCAGGATCGGCACTGGCTGGTGTACTGCGCACTGGGCGGGCATCAGCATGCGGACCTGCCTGAGACCGATTTGCTGACCGGAGTGAGCGTGCTCGATTTTTATTCGCAGGCTGCGTGAATGAAACTCCCCGTGTAGGAGCTGCCGAAGGCTGCGATCTCTTGATGTTGGTTTTAAGATCAAAAGATCGCAGCCTTCGGCAGCTCCTACAGGGAATCGATCTGCATGAAAACGCCCGGGGCCATTACTGGCCCCGGGCTTTTTTGCCTCTGCCGAAAAGCTTACTCAGCAAGAACCTGACCCACCGTCGGGTCCTTGAACAGACGCGTCAACGCATCGCTCAACACGTCGCTGACCAGTTTGGTATTGGTCTCCTGATTCGGCGCCATGCCGAAGCGCTGGTCCAGCGAAGCACCGTAGCGCCCGCTGTAGCGGCGGTTGGCGTTCTGCACGTCGGAGCGGAAGGTTGCGCCGATGGTGGCTTCGGTCACGTACATGCCCTCTTTCGGCGACTGGTACTTCAGCTCGGCCAGGGTCACGGTCAGCTGCGGCGCGTTGGGTGCGCTGGTGGTCGGGGTGAAGCCGAGCAGACGCACGGCGGCTTCGGCCTGGGCCTGCAGCTTGGGCAGGATCTGCTCGCGCTGCACAGTGATGGCGCTGGTTTCCGGATACAGACCGCCACGGGTGCCCAGGGTTGGCGACGGGCGACCATCGACCACACGCACCACCACAGGTTGGCCACGACCTACCGCTGGCAGTTGCGTGGTCAGCTTCGGCTCCGGATTCAGTTGTTGCGGGCTGTGGGCGCAGCCGGCCAGGGTCAAACCGGCGACAGTGATCAAACCGAACAACAGGCGTTGCAACATGCTCTTCTCTCCAGAATCAGGCACAAACAGGCCGGCAGTATAGCGGTGGGCCACGGCGCGTAACCAGCGCCGCACAGTGAATACTGAAATGTCAGACAAACCCCGCCCAAAGCGGTTCCTGTCACACATTCTTCATCGTCCATACACCGCCGCGTCACGCCTCGCCGGCATTCTTCACAGCAGTCCTCCTTCAAGGAACTCTGCCATGCGTTATCTGATCTCGCTGTTCGCCCCACGCCCGCTGCACCGCAGCTTTGCCCTGCTCGACCGCAACGGTCATTGCCAGGCCTTCAAGCAGTGCAGCCTGCAACCGATGGGTGACGGCTGGGTGGAAATCGAGGAAATTCGCCTGACCTGGTTGAACCAGCCGCTGCCCGCCAGCGCCCGCGTCGTACCGCGACAAATGCGCGCACGGGGCCAGGTGCAGTTGAGCATCTGACCGGATGCCTAATAAAAGTCATTAAACACGAGCAACTGCGCGCATTTCTTCGCTACAATCTCCCCCCGATTATAAGGACGTCTCCTGATCGGGCCCCGCAACAGCGTCAATGCGCACGCATTGACATCAAAATCGCCCACAGAGAGCCGCCCACACAGATCGAGTGAAGTTGGCGCGCTTGCCTGTTCTTCCGGCAAAAACCCGCTTTTCGCGAATCTGCAGAGCTGTCATTCGCTCGGCCACCGCGTTGTTTTGCCCTAGCGGGCAGGTGCCAGGCCAAGGCAGCCCTTTTTGAGGTTCACGTCTTCAAAAGAGCGTGAAAAAAACGGGTTTTCACAACTTCACAAGAGTGTGGCGAGCAAATGAATAGTTTTGCGTCTGAACATGCACCATTGGCGTCTGAAACAGCCCAACGACACAGGACCGGGTATACCTCGAATACCGGAGCCTGAAGCCTGTCCGCTACGGATTTGGTTGCACGAAAACGGATGTCTCGGCCATAAGTCGAATTGCCAGCCCTGTGTGAAAATGCGTTCATTGAACGCTTGAAACCAGGCCGCACGCATCCGTCGAAGTTGCGAAAAATTGCGAAGATTCGGACATGGCCAACCTGACCACGGATAGCCCGGGCCCACTGACCTGCCTGGAACGCCTGGCAGCCATGCCGACAATTTGGTGCTGCAGATTTGGGAGACGCGTTAAATGGCGCATAACGAAGCAGTCGACGTAGTTCTGGTAGGGGCCGGCATCATGAGTGCCACCCTGGCCGTACTGCTCAAAGAGCTCGACCCCGCGATCAAGCTGGAAGTCGTCGAGCTGATGGATTCCGGTGCTGCCGAGAGTTCCAACCCATGGAACAACGCCGGTACCGGCCATGCCGGTCTGTGCGAGCTGAACTACACGCCGCAGGCCGCCGACGGCAGCGTCGACATCAAGAAAGCCGTGCACATCAACACTCAGTTCGAGGTGTCGAAGCAGTTCTGGTCGTACCTGACCAAGAAAGGCACGTTCGGCTCGTGCAAATCATTCATCAGCCCGGTGCCGCACCTGAGTTTCGTTCAGGGCGACAGCGGTGTGTCATTCCTCAAGGAACGCTTCAATGTCCTGAGCAGACACCACGCGTTTGCCGACATGGAATACACCGAAGACAAAGGCAAGATGGCCGAGTGGATGCCGCTGATGATGCCGGGCCGTTCGCCCGACGAAGTCCTCGCCGCCACCCGCGTGATGAACGGCACCGACGTCAACTTCGGCGCCCTGACCAATCAGTTGCTCAAGCACCTGACCAGCGCTCCGGATACCCAAGTCAAATACTGCAAGCGCGTGACGGGCCTCAAGCGTAACGGCGCCGGCTGGACCGTCAGCATCAAGGACGTCAACAACGGCAACACACGCGAAGTCGACGCCAAATTCGTCTTCCTCGGCGCCGGTGGCGCGGCGCTGCCGTTGCTGCAGGCTTCGGGCATCGAAGAAAGCAAAGGCTTCGGCGGCTTCCCGATCAGTGGCCAGTGGCTGCGTTGCGATAACCCGGAAGTGGTCAAACAGCACCAGGCCAAGGTCTACAGCCAGGCCGCCGTAGGTTCGCCACCCATGTCGGTGCCGCACCTTGACACCCGCGTGGTCGATGGCAAGAAATCCCTGCTGTTCGGGCCATACGCCGGTTTCACCACCAAGTTCCTCAAGCACGGCTCCTTCATGGACCTGCCAATGTCGGTGCGTGCCGGCAATATCGGGCCGATGCTGGCGGTGGCGAAAAACAACATGGACCTGACCAAGTACCTGGTCAGCGAAGTGATGCAATCGATGGAGCAGCGCCTGGATTCCCTGCGCCGTTTCTACCCGCAGGCAAAAGCCGAAGACTGGCGCCTGGAAGTGGCCGGCCAACGGGTGCAGATCATCAAGAAGGACCCGAAAAAGGGCGGAATTCTGCAGTTCGGTACCGAACTGGTCGCCGCCAAAGACGGCTCCCTCGCCGCCCTGCTCGGCGCATCGCCTGGCGCGTCGGTGACCGTTTCGATCATGCTCGAGCTGATCGAGAAGTGCTTCCCGGGCAAGGCGTCCGGCGAATGGGCGGCCAAACTGGCGGAAATCTTCCCGGCCCGGGAAAAGGTTCTGGAAACCGATGCTGCGCTGTATCGCAAGATCAACACGCAGAACAACATCTCCCTGGAGCTGGTTGAGGAAAGCAGCGAGACGCCAAGCTTCGCTTGATCTCGCTGCATAAAAAACGCCCCGTTCGGGGCGTTTTTTATGCCTGTGAGAAGCAAAAGATCGCAGCGTTCCGCAGCTCCTACAGGGTGTACATCGATCCCGTGTAGGAGCTGCGGAACGCTGCGATCTTTTGATCTTGCTTTTGATCCTAGCCGCGAGCCTTGTCGATCAGCTCGATGTAGTCGGCGGCATTACGCTGATCCTTGATCAGCTCGACAAAGGTCTTGCCCTGCTCGTCCTTGCCATCGACGTCAAAACCGGCCGCGACGAAAAACCCCAGAAAACGTTCGAAGTCGTCGATGCGCAGGCCGCGATAAGCCTTGATCAGTTTGTGCAGCGACGGTGAAGTGGCGTCGACCGGCTCAAAATCGAGGAACAGCTTGATCTGCTCATCGCCGATCTCGTCACCAATCATTTGTTTCTTATCTTTACGCATTGCCGACTCCAGCTTGCAGACATGACACGGGGCGGGCAGTTTACCCCTGCCCGGTCGCCCGGCTCAACGCGGACGAATCGCCCCGGTGTGCAAATCGGCCCAGATGTGGCCGTTGGCGTAACTGAGGAACTGCACATACACCGTGTCGTTGCGCAGCAGATCCATCACCACGCGGTATTGCGCCAGCGGGTAGAACAGCGTCAGGGTTTTACTCTTGTCGTCGTAGGCCGGCTTTTTCAGGCTTTTGCTTTCGCCGTCGAAACTCACCAATACCTGATTGATGGTTGCGCCTTTGTTCAGCGACTTGCCCTTGAGGCGGATCAACAAGGATGACGTGACCGGAATCGGCTGCTGATTGGATTGGCGTTGCGCACCCACCACCACCGAGTACTCGCTGACTTGCATCAGTTGTTGCTGCTCGGGCTCGGCATCGCGCACGGTCAGATCATCGGGCGGCAGGAATTGACTGTGCATCGGCGCGGCGGACAGCGGCAGGCTGAGGGACAGCAACAGGGCGGCGAGGCTACGGGACAAGAGGCGCATGAAGGACTCCGGGGCGGGGCCGAGCACTCTAGCATGGGTGTCGCGGAAGGATCAGCACACACAAAAACAACTGTGGGAGCGGGCTAGCTCGCGAAGGCGGCCTGACATTCAAAATGAATGTCGACTGATACCCCGCTTTCGCGAGCAAGCCCGCTCCCACATTGGATCGAGGCTTGGATTACATGCCTTTAACGGCGTAAATCCCGTTGGCATTGCGCCAGTAGCCTTTGTAGTCCATGCCATAACCGAAGATGTAGCGGTCGATGCACGGCAGGCCGACGAAATCGGCTTTCAGGTCAGGGCGCGCCTTGCGGTCGTGATCCTTGTCGATCAGCACGGCGGTGTGCACTTTGCGCGCGCCGGCGTGTTTGCAGAAGTCGATGATCGCGCCCAGGGTGTGACCTTCGTCGAGGATGTCGTCGATGATCAGCACGTCGCGGTCGATGAACGAGACTTCCGGCTTGGCTTTCCAGAACAGGTCGCCGCCGCTGGTTTCGTTGCGATAACGGGTCGCGTGCAGGTAGGACGCTTCCAGCGGGAATTGCAGATGGGTCAGCAGTTTGCCGGAGAAGATCAGGCCGCCGTTCATCACGCAGAACACCACCGGGTTGGTGTCCGCCAGTTGCTCATTGATTTGTGCACCGACACGGGCGATGGCTGCCTCTACTTCAGACTCGGTGTACAGGCAGTCAGCCTCTCGCATGATTTGACGGATATGCTCGAGATCAGCGGACATGGCGCTCTCCAGGGGTGGCGGAATTGGAAAAGCGGGCAAAGGTACGCATCCCGCGAGGTCGAATCAAGCTCTTATGGACTAACGTACAGAATGTCCTATAGGACATCACTCACGGATAGATTAATCTAGGCCGGTTTTTTTGCCCGCCGCCGGAGCCTTTTCCCATGCCCATCCTCGAGATCCGCCATCCGCTGATCCGTCATAAACTCGGCCTGATGCGCCGCGCTGACATCAGCACCAAGAATTTCCGCGAGCTCGCTCAGGAAGTCGGCGCCCTGTTGACCTATGAAGCTACAAAAGATTTGCCGCTCGAATCCTACGACATTGCCGGCTGGTGCGGCACTGTGTCGGTGGAGAAGATCGCCGGCAAGAAGATCACCGTCGTGCCGATCCTGCGTGCCGGTATCGGCATGCTCGAAGGCGTGCTCAGCCTGATCCCGGGCGCCAAGGTCTCCGCTGTGGGCGTTGCCCGCAACGAAGAAACCCTGCAAGCGCACACCTACCTTGAAAAACTGGTACCGGAAATCGACGAACGCCTGGCGATGATCATCGACCCGATGCTCGCCACCGGCAGCTCCATGGTTGCCACCATCGACCTGCTGAAAAAGGCCGGTTGCCGCGACATCCGCGCCATGGTCCTGGTCGCCGCGCCGGAAGGCATTGCTGCCGTAGAACAGGCGCACCCGGATGTGACCATCTATACCGCGTCCATCGATGAACGTCTGAACGAGCACGGCTACATCATCCCTGGGCTTGGCGACGCCGGTGACAAGATCTTCGGCACCAAGCAGAAGGACGCGTAACCATGCAGCAAGAGTTCAACGATCCGCTCTGGCGCACGGTGCTGTCCGGCGCGCAGATGCTGTTCGTGGCTTTCGGCGCGTTGGTGCTGATGCCACTGATCACGGGCCTGGACCCGAACGTGGCACTGTTCACCGCGGGTCTGGGGACGATCCTGTTCCAGATCGTCACCGGGCGGCAGGTGCCGGTCTTCCTGGCGTCGAGCTTCGCCTTCATCACACCGATCATTCTCGCCAAAGGCCAATTCGGCCTCGCCGCGACCATGGGCGGGGTGATGGCGGCCGGTTTCGTCTACACCTTCCTCGGCCTTGCCGTGAAGATCAAAGGCACCGGTTTCATTGACCGATTACTGCCTCCGGTGGTGATCGGTCCGGTGATCATTTCCATCGGCCTGGCCATGGCGCCGATTGCCGCCAACATGGCAATGGGCAAAACCGGGGACGGCACCGAGCTGATTCATTATCAGACGGCGATGATGATTTCGATGCCGGCGCTGCTGACCACGCTGATCGTGGCGGTGTTCGGCAAAGGCATCTTCCGTCTGGTGCCGATCATCTCCGGCGTATTGGTCGGTTTTGGTATGGCGTTCTATTTCGGCGTTGTTGATACCGCGAAGATTGCTGCAGCGCCATGGTTTGCGATCCCGCATTTCACTGCGCCGGAGTTCAACTGGCAGGCGATTCTGTTCATCGTTCCGGTGGCGCTGGCTCCGGCCATCGAGCATATCGGTGGTGTGATTGCTGTGGGTAGCGTGACAGGTCGCGATTATCTGAAGAAGCCGGGCCTGCATCGCACCCTGCTCGGTGACGGCATCGCCACCACCGCCGCTGGCCTGTTCGGCGGTCCGCCCAATACCACCTACGCCGAAGTGACCGGCGCGGTGATGCTGACCAAGAACTACAACCCGAAAATCATGACCTGGGCGGCGATCTTTGCCATCAGTCTGGCGTTCATCGGCAAGTTCGGCGCCCTGCTGCAGAGCATTCCAGTGCCGGTGATGGGCGGGATTCTGTGCCTGCTGTTCGGTTCGATTGCGGCGGTGGGCATGAACACCCTGATCCGCCACAAGATCGACCTGGGCGAAGCGCGCAATCTGGTGATCGTCTCGGTGACACTGGTGTTCGGCATCGGCGGCGTGCTGGTCGGCACCGGCACCGGCCCGGACGACTTCGGCCTCAAAGGCATCGCGCTGTGCGCGGTGGTGGCGATTGCGCTGAACCTGATCCTGCCGGGCAATGATGGCTGGAAGCAGAAGAAGGCGGATGAGCCGCTGATCTAACCCTTTCAGATCTTCAGCGCCTGACAGTCAGCCTTCGCGAGCAAGCCCGCTCCCACATTTGATCGCATTTGAATGTGGGAGCGGGCTTGCTCGCGAAGCTTTTGACTTTCAGAGGGCCAGCGGCGCTCGTTCGCAGAGGGTCGCCAAGGCCTTGGCCCATTGCGCGTCGTCGTTCAGACACGGCACCAGCACCAACTCCTCGCCCCCCGCTTCGCGGAACTGTTCCTTGCCGCGATCGCCAATCTCTTCCAGCGTCTCGATGCAATCGGCGACGAACGCCGGGCACATCACCAGAATCTTTTTCACCCCGCTTTTTGCCAGTTCATCCAGCCGCGCTTCGGTGTACGGCTCGATCCACTTCGCCCGGCCCAGGCGTGACTGAAACGACACCGACCATTTGCCGTCCGGCAAGCCCATGGTCTTGGCGAAGGCGGCGGCGGTACGGAAACACTGCGCGCGGTAGCAAGTGGCCAACACCGCCGGCGAGGCCGTCTGGCAGCAATCGGCGCCCTTGAGGCAGTGCTTGCCGCTCGGATCGAGCTTGGTCAGGTGCCGCTCCGGCAAGCCGTGAAAGCTCAGCAGCAGATGGTCGTAATCCTGCTGCAGATGAGGGCGCGCGCTGGCGGCCAGTGCTTCGATGTATTCCGGCTGATCGTAGAACGGTTGCAGGATCGACAACTGCACGTCGAGTTTCTTCTCGCGCAATACGCGCCGCGCTTCTTCGATCACAGTGGTGGTGGTGCTGTCGGCAAACTGCGGATACAGCGGCGCCAAAGTGATCTTCTTGTGCCCGGCTTTCACCAGCCGCAGCAGACAGGTTTCGATCGACGGCTCGCCGTAACGCATCGCCAGATCCACCGGGCCGTGTTTCCACGTCCGGGTCATCTGGTCCTGCAGCCGGCGGCTGAGCACCACCAGCGGCGAGCCCTTCTCCCACCAGATCGAGGCGTAGGCATGCGCCGATTGCTCGGGGCGCTTGATCAGGATCAACGACACCAGCAGCCGCCGCAGCGGCCATGGCAGGTCGATCACGTACGGGTCCATCAGAAATTGATTGAGGTAGCTGCGCACATCGGCCACCGAGGTGGAGGCCGGAGAGCCCAGGTTGACCAGAAGCAAAGCGTGATCGGTCATGCAACGTCCTATTTCAGAGGCGGCTGGAGAGATCATCCAGAGCCGCGCGTAAATCCGTAAAGCGGAAAGCGAACCCCGCTTCCAGCAAGCGTGCCGGCGTGGCGCGCTGGCCGCCGAGCAGTAACAGTGACAGCTCGCCGAGCATGACTTTCAGCGCCAGGGTCGGCATCGGCATGAACGCCGGGCGGTGCAACACACTACCCAGCGTCTTGGCAAATTCGCGGTTGCGCACAGGTTTGGGCGCGCAGGCATTATATGGACCGCTCGCCTGATTGCGGTGTAGAAGAAAATCAATCAGGGCGATTTGATCGTCGATGTGAATCCATGGCATCCACTGCCGGCCATTGCCCAAAGGCCCGCCCAGCCCGAGTTTGAACGGCAGCAACAGCCGCGACAAAAAGCCGCCCTCGGCTGACAGCACCAGACCGGTTCGCACCAGCACCACGCGGATGCCAAGGTTTTCGGCGCGCAACGCGGTTTCTTCCCAGGCGATGCACAACTGGCTGGCGAAGTCGTCGATGCCAGGCGGCGACGCCTCTGTCAGCTCGCGCTCGCCACCGTCGCCGTACCAGCCGATCGCCGAGCCGGAAATCAGCAGCGACGGTTTCTGCGCACGAGTTTCCAGCCACGCCAGCAGCGTTTCCGTCAGCGTGATGCGACTGCTCCACAGCAACGCCTTGCGCCGATGGGTCCAGGGGCGATCGGCAATCGGCGCGCCGGCAAGATTGATGATCGCATCCAGCGGCTCTTCGCCGAGGTCTTCCAGGCGCGCAATCCCGCGCACTTGGGCGCCGCAGATCTGCGCGACTTTTTCTGCGCGGCGACTCCACACCGTCAGGCGATGGCCCTGTTGCAGCCAGTGCCGGCAGAGCTGACGTCCGATCAAACCAGTACCGCCGGTCAGCAATATGTGCATGACATCTTCCTCGCGTGGCATTTAACCCGGATCACTAGTCTATTTTTATAAACAGGGATCTTTTCCTTCGGGCGGGCTCTATTGTTTAACCATAGGCCAAGCTAACGAAACGAGAATGGCAGAAGTTATACCAAAAAACATAATTGTACAGGTTTCATCGACGGCGTAGTCTGTACAGAAAGGTAAACGAGGCCCCTATGACTGTACCTATCGCAATCATCGGCACCGGCATCGCCGGGCTCTCCGCCGCCCAGGCTCTGACAGAGACCGGGCATACCGTTCAACTGTTCGATAAAAGCCGTGGCAGCGGCGGGCGCATGTCGAGCAAGCGCAGCGACGCTGGCTCGCTGGACATGGGCGCTCAATACTTCACCGCGCGCGACCGGCGCTTCGTCACCGAGGTGCAGCGCTGGCAGAGCCAGGGCTGGGCCGCCGAGTGGACGCCGCAGCTGTACACATTCCAGGGCGGGCAACTGAACATGTCGCCGGACGAGCAGACCCGCTGGGTCGGCACGCCGCGCATGAGCGCCATCACCCGTGGCCTGCTCGATGGCCTGGACGTGCAGTTTGCCTGCCGCATCACCGAGGTCTACCGGGGTGAAGAACACTGGCACTTGCAGGACGCCGACGGCGGGACACACGGCCCCTTCAGCCATGTGGTGATCGCCACGCCGGCACCGCAAGCCACCGCGCTGCTCGCCGCCGCGCCGAAACTCGCCGGCGTCGCTGCCGGGGTGAAAATGGAGCCGACCTGGGCCGTCGCCCTTGCCTTCGAAACCCCACTCGACACGCCGATCGAAGGTTGCTTTGTGCAGGACAGCCCGCTCGACTGGCTGGCGCGCAACCGCAGCAAACCCGGGCGCGAGACCACGCTCGACACGTGGGTGCTGCATGCAACCAGCGCCTGGAGCCGGCAGCACATCGACCTGCCCAAGGAAGCAGTGATCGAGCATCTGCACGGTGCGTTCGCCGAGCTGCTGCACAGCGCCATGCCTGCGCCCACCTTCAGCCTGGCCCACCGCTGGCTCTACGCCCGCCCTGCCACTGGCCATGAATGGACGACGCTGGCGGACGTCGATCTGGGCCTTTACGCGTGCGGCGACTGGTGCCTGTCCGGCCGAGTTGAAGGCGCCTGGCTCAGCGGGCAGGAGGCTGCACGTCGCTTGCACGAACACCTGCAATGAATCGCATCAATCCGCGCAAATTGCTGCTGTCGAAGTGGACAGCAGCCCACCCGCAAAACCGCGAAAAACATTTTCTGGTCACCGAACTGATCCGCGACGAGGAAGGTACGGTGCTGGAGGTCGAGTTGCAGGCGGTACTCACCCAGCGCAGCGAGCGGCTGGATTGGCAGGTGCTCAAAGATAGCGAGCACTGGTTACTCGGCTGGAAGTAGATTTCTGCCCAAAGATTAGGCGCCGCACAAAAAACTTATACAAATCATTTGACTTGTACATCCATCGATCTATGCTGAGGAAAAGTTGTACAGATCCAACTCTCTGTACAGGTATAGATTCGAGGTGCTCATGTCTACTGCTTCCCTGTCCAAGCCGAAGATCGCCATCAGCGCCTGCCTGTTGGGCGAAGAAGTGCGCTACAACGGTGGGCACAAGGAATCGCGGCTATGCAGCCGTACCCTCGCGCAATATTTTGATTTCGTCCCGCTCTGCCCTGAGGTCGCCATCGGCATGGGCATTCCGCGCGAGCCGATTCGGCTGGTAGGCGACCCGCAGCAACCCGAGGCCGTCGGCACCGTCGACCGCACCATCAATGTCACCAGGCCACTGGCCGAGTACGGTGAGAAAATGGCCGGCGAGCAGCAGGATCTTTCCGGCTACATTTTCATGCAGCAATCGCCCTCCTGCGGGCTGGAACGGGTCAAGGTCTATCACGCCAACGGCGCCCCGGTGAACGGTGGCGGGCGCGGCATCTATGCGCAGGCATTCTGTGCCCAACATCCTGACTTGCCGGTAGAAGAAGCCGGGCGCCTCAACGATCCGGTGCTGCGGGAAAACTTCATTACCCGCGTGCTCGCCTACAGCGCCTGGCAGCAAGTGCTCGCTGAGGGCCTGAGCCGCCGCGCCCTTACCGAATTCCACTCGCGCTACAAATACCTGCTGATGGCGCACAACCCGCTGCAATACAAAACCCTGGGCAAACTGCTCGGCAACATGGCCGACAGCGATCCTGCCGAACTTGGTCCGCGCTACTTCAGCGAACTGATGGCCGCACTGAAGAAATGCGCCACCCGCGGCACCCATTGCAACGTGCTGCTGCACCTCAGCGGATATTTGAAACAATCGCTGAGTGCCGAAGACAAACAGGAAATGCAGCAAGTCATCGGGCAGTACCGCCAAGGCATCGTGCCGCTGGTGGTGCCGTTGACGCTGCTCAAACACCACTTCCGACTCCATCCGGACCCGTACATCGCGCAGCAGGTTTACCTGCAGCCGCATCCGGAAAACCTCAGTCTGCGAAACGCGATCTAATGAACGATAAACCCGACCGCAGCGCCCGGGAAGACCTTGGCGCCGACTTCAAGAAAGCCCTCGACGAGGGCTGGTTGCCGATTCGCGAAGTCGCGCGGCAGACCGGCGTCAACGCCATCACCCTGCGTGCGTGGGAACGTCGCTACGGGTTGGTGGTGCCCCAGCGCACGCCCAAGGGCCATCGACTGTACAGCGCTGAACATGTGCAGCGGATCATGGCCATCCTTACCTGGCTCAATCGTGGCGTGGCGGTCAGCCAGGTCAAGCCGCTGCTCGACGCGCCGCAGGCCTTCACCGAAACCGTGGAAAACGATTGGCAGCGTCTGCGTCAGACTTTGCTGTCGGCGGTGACCGCGCTGAATGAGCGCACGCTGGACGACAGCGTCAATCAGGCGATCGCCCTCTACCCGCCACGTACCTTGTGCGAGCAATTGCTGATGCCGCTGCTGGCCGAGCTCGAACAGCGTTGGCAGGGGCAGTTCGGCGCGCAGATGGAGCGGACGTTTTTCTTCTCCTGGCTGCGCAGCAAGTTCGGTGCACGCATCTACCACAACAACCGCCAACTGCATTCGGCGCCGCTGCTGTTGATCAATCATTCCGACCTGCCGCTGGAGCCGCATCTGTGGCTGTGCGCGTGGCTGATCAGCAGCGCCGATTGCCCGGTGCAAGTGTTCGACTGGCCGTTGCCGGCCGGCGAACTGGCGCTGACCGTCGAGCATCTGCAAGCCCGTGGCGTGCTGCTGTATTCGAGCAAAGCCATGCAATTGGCGCAGTTGCCGAAGCTATTGGCCAACGTCAATTGCCCGACCGTGATTGCCGGCCCCACGGTGCACATCCACCACAACGAGCTGTCGGCACGCACCTCTCAAACCGCCGATCTGTTCCTGGCTGAAGATCCGCTTGCGGCACACCAGGCGCTGCTCGAGCGCGGATTGATCTGATGATGGGTTTAATCACATGCAACTGATCTGGCTGCGCAGCGACTTGCGCCAACATGACAACACTGCCCTCGCGGCCGCTGCAGCGCGCGGCCCGACCGTGGCGGTTTATCTGTTGAGCCCGCAGCAGTGGCTGGAACACGACGATGCGCCATGCAAAGTGGATTTCTGGCTGCGTAACTTGCGCGAATTGAGCCAAAGCCTCGGTGCGCTGAATATCCCCTTGTTGATTCGCAGCGCGCCGCACTGGAATGAGGCGCCGGCAGAATTGCTCAAGCTCTGTCGGCAATTGAAGATCGAAGCAGTGCATGTCAACGAGGAATACGGCGTTCATGAAAGCCGTCGCGATGAAGCTGTGGCCGAAACGTTGCAGGCCGAGGGCATCGAATTCCACAGCTACCTCGATCAGTTGTTATTCAAACCCGGCACGGTGCTAACCAAGACTGGCACCTATTTTCAGGTGTTCAGCCAGTTCCGCAAAGTCTGCTACGAACGCCTGCACCGCTCGATGCCAGCGCTGGTCAAGGCACCGGGCAAACAGGCGCCGCTGGATATCGCCAGCGATGCAATTCCCGAAGCGGTCAAAGGCTTCGCCACACCGAGCCAATTCCTGCGCACTTTGTGGCCAGCGGGTGAACAGGAAGCACGGCGCCGGCTCGACACTTTCACCGACGCGCAGATCGACTACTACCGCAGCGAGCGCGACTTCCCGGCCAAACCCGGCACCAGCCAATTGTCGGCCTACCTCGCCGCCGGGGTGATCTCGCCACGCCAGTGTCTGCACGGCGCGCTGCAAAGCAATCAGGGCGAGTTTGAAAGCGGCAAGGTCGGCGCGGTGACCTGGATCAACGAGTTGTTGTGGCGCGAGTTCTACAAACACATTCTGGTCGGCTATCCACGCGTCTCGCGGCATCGCGCCTTTCGCCCGGAAACCGAAGCGCTGGCCTGGCGCGATGCGCCGGAGGAACTCAAGGCCTGGCAAGAAGCACGCACCGGCCTGCCGATCATCGATGCGGCGATGCGCCAATTGCTCGAAACCGGCTGGATGCACAATCGCCTGCGCATGGTCGTGGCGATGTTCCTGACCAAGAACCTGCTGATCGACTGGCGCGAGGGCGAACGCTTTTTCATGCGCCACCTGATCGATGGCGACCTGGCGGCCAACAACGGCGGCTGGCAGTGGAGTTCATCGACCGGCACCGACTCGGCGCCGTACTTCCGTATTTTCAACCCGCTGAGCCAGTCGGAAAAATTCGACGGCGAGGGTGTGTTCATCAAGCACTGGTTACCGGAACTGGCCGGCCTCAACAAGAAAGAAGTACACAATCCGGCGAGCGCCGGTGGACTGTTCGGCGGGGCGGATTATCCGGCGCCGATCGTCAACCTCAGCGCCTCACGCGAGCGGGCGCTGACGGCGTTCAAGAACCTGCCGTCGCGCCAGCCTGTCGGCGGCAGCGATGAGTGAATTCCTGCGCAGCTTCGCCCGCGAATTTGCCGGGTTGAACAAAGACAACCTCCATCGCCTCGGCGAGTTGTACAGCGACGACATTCATTTCACCGATCCGCTGCATGAAGTTCAGGGCCTGGCGCAACTGCGCGATTACTTCAATGAGCTGTACGCCAACGTCAGCGATCTGCGTTTCGATTTTCATGGTTTCGATCAGATCGGCGAAGGCGAAGGCTACCTGCGCTGGGTCATGAGTTACCGCCATCCGCGCCTGGCCAAGGGTCGGGAAATCCGCGTCAGCGGGTGCTCGCACCTGCTATGGCGCGACAAGGTTTATCGCCATCGGGATTATTTCGATGCCGGGGCGCTGCTGTATGAACACTTGCCAATATTGGGCCGGGTGATTGCCTGGCTGAAAAGGAGAATGGGATGAGTCGTACACCTCCACGCCGATATTGGTTGACCGGCGCCAGCAGCGGCATCGGTGCAGCATTGTGTGAACACATTCTGAAAAGCGGCGCGCATCTGGCGGTCAGCTCGCGCTCGGCCGCGCCGCTGAAAGTCTTGTCCCAGCGTTATCCGGGACAGGTGCTGGTAGTGCCCGGCGACCTGACCAACAGTCAGACCGTGCGTGAAATCGGTGAGCAGATCACCGAGGCCTGGGGCTCGCTGGACAGTGTGATTCTCAACGCCGGCACCTGTGAATATGTCGACGCGCGTCAGTTCGATGCGTCGATCATCGAGCACGTGGTGCGCACCAATCTGTTCGCCAGCAGCTACTGCATCGAAGCCGCTCTGCCGCTGTTGCGCAAGGGCACCGCGCCGCATCTGGTCGGCATGGCCAGCTCGGTGACTTACCTGCCGCTGCCACGGGCCGAAGCCTATGGCGCATCGAAGGCCGGGCTGCGTTACCTGTTCGAATCGCTGCGTATCGATCTGGCGGACGAAGGCATTGAAGTGACGATCATCAGCCCGGGTTTTGTCGAAACGCCGCTGACCGAGAAGAACGATTTCCCGATGCCGCTGAGCTGGCCTGTGGATAAAGCCGCGCGGCACATCTACGCCAAACTCAAGGATCGTCCGCTGGAAATCGCTTTCCCGGCGCTGTTCATGGCCGCGCTGTGGCCGCTGTCGAAACTGCCGGCCCGCGCGCAACTGGCGATCGGCAAACGCATGGTGCGCAAAGACCCTCCGCAGCAGGATCCGATATGAAAATCGCCGTGATTGGCAGCGGTATCGCCGGCCTGACCTGCGCCTACCTGCTGAGCCGCCGCCACGACATCACCGTCTTCGAGGCGAGTGACTGGATCGGTGGGCATACCCACACCGTGCCGGTCACCGTGGCCGGGCAATCGTTCGCCATCGACACGGGTTTCATCGTGTTCAACGACTGGACGTACCCGAACTTCATTCGCTTGCTCAACCAGCTCGGCGTGGCGTTCAAGCCGACCGAAATGAGCTTTTCGGTAACCGACCCGGACACCGGCGTCGAGTACAACGGCAATAACCTCAACAGCCTGTTCGCCCAGCGCAGCAATCTGTTGTCGCCGGGGTTCTGGGGCATGCTGCGCGACATTCTGCGCTTCAACAAAGAAGCCCAGCGCGACCTGCTGGAACTGCGCATCGCCGCCGACACCACCCTCGACGATTACCTCAAGGCTGGCGGCTACGGCGAGCGCTTTATCCTGCATTACATCGTGCCGATGGGCGCGGCGATCTGGTCGATGCCGATGGCCGAAATGCTCAATTTCCCGCTGCAGTTTTTCCTGCGCTTTTTCAAGAATCATGGCCTGCTGTCGGTCAGTGATCGGCCGCAGTGGCAGGTTATTGATGGCGGTTCAAGTGCCTACGTCGCGCCGCTGACCGCGTCATTCAGCGAGAGGATTCGCCTGAACTGCCCGGTCAAACGCGTCGAGCGCAACCAGCACGGCGTGATTATTCGCAGCCCGGCCGGCCTCGAACATTTCGACAAGGTCGTGTTCGCCTGTCACAGCGATCAGGCTCTGAAGTTACTGGCCAACCCGAGCGACGCCGAGCGTTCGATCCTCGGCGCCCTGCTCTACGCCGACAACGACGTGGTGCTGCACACCGACACGCGCCTGCTGCCAACGCGTAAACTCGCCTGGGCCAGTTGGAACTATCGCCTCGGCGGCGCCGGCCATACCCGCGCGGCAGTCACCTACAACATGAATATCCTGCAAGGCATCGAAAGCGAAACGACGTTCTGCGTCAGCCTCAACCAGACCGCCGGCATCAGCCCGGACAAAGTGCTGGCCCGCTATACCTACGCTCACCCGCAATACACCCTGGACGCCGCAGCAGCGCAAAACCGTTGGGGCGAACTCGACGGTGAGCAGCACACCCATTATTGCGGCGCCTACTGGGCCAACGGTTTTCATGAGGATGGCGTGGTCAGCGGTTTACGCGTCGCCGCTGCATTCGGTGAAACCCTGTGAACAGCGCCCTCTACAGCGGCCTCATCGGCCATCGACGTTTTGCGCCGCGCCGCCATGAATTCCGCTATCGCATTGGCCTGCTCTATCTCGATCTGAGCGAACAGGACGCCGTGCTGGCCCTGTCGCCATTGGCAGGGCGCAGCCGTTTTGCGCCGTTCTCGTTTCGCGAAACCGATTACCTGAAAGCCTTCACCGGCCAGGGCATGCGCCTGATCGACGCCGTGCGCCAACAGGTCGGCGCGGCCATTGGTCATGAGCCACAAGGCGCGGTGTGCCTGCTGACTCAGCCGCGCAGTTGGGGGCTGTCGTTCAATCCGGTGAGCTTCTTCTATTGCCACGAAGCCGACGGGCAACTGGCGGCGATCGTTTGTGAAGTGACCAATACGCCGTGGCGCGAGCGTTATCACTATGTGCTGCCGGCGCAGGCGCCGACCAGTCTGCAGGATTTTCATCAGCATTTTGCCGTGGCCAAGGCATTTCACGTCTCGCCGTTTCTGCCCCGCGACCTCGAATACCGCATGAGCTTCAGCCCGGCCGCGCAGACCCTTGGCGTGCACATGGCCGACTGGCAAGGCAGCGCCAAACTGTTCGACGCCACGCTCAATCTGCGCCGCGAATCCCTCGATCGTCGCAGCCTGCACCGCTATCTGCGGCGCTTCCCGTGGATGACTGCAAAAACCGCTTTGGCGATCTACTGGCAAGCGCTGCGACTGCTGTGCAAGCGCGCGCCGATTTTCGCTCATCAGGCTGCCGACGGCAGCTTTCAAACCGCCACTGTGCCTCCGAAGGAGCCGCACCATGAAATCCTCTAGCCTGCCGCTCAGTCGCTTGAGCACCAACGGTTTGACCGGCTCGCTGCTGCGCCGTGGCGTGTTGCGCCAATTGGCCCAGCTCAAACACGGACAATTGATGGTCGTCGAGGATGGCGAACACATGCTCTTCGGCACCCCGGGCAGCGCCCTGCTCGGCGAAGTCCATGTGCTTGATCCGGCGCTGTGGGGCATGGTCGCCAGCAACGGCTCGATCGGCGCGGGCGAAGCATTCATCCACGGCTATTGGAGTTCGCCGGACCTGACGGCTGTGGTGCGTGTGTTCGTCAGCAATCTGGATGTGCTCGATGCCATGGAGGGCGGCCTGGCGCGTCTCGGCCGGCCGTTCGTGCAAGGCCTGCACTGGCTCAACCGCAACACGCGCAAGGGCTCGCAGAAAAATATTTCGGCGCATTACGACCTCGGCAATGAACTGTTCGAACAGTTTCTCGACCCGACCATGATGTATTCCGCCGCCCAGTTCCTCTCTCCAAGCGACACGCTGGAACAGGCGCAACTGAACAAACTCGAGCGCATCTGTCAGAAACTCGCGCTCAAGCCCAGCGATCACCTGCTGGAAATCGGCACCGGTTGGGGCAGCATGGCGCTCTACGCAGCGCAGCATTACGGGTGCCGCGTGACCACCACGACCCTGTCGAAAGAGCAGTTCGCGTTCACCGCCAAGCGCATCGAACAACTCGGCCTGCAGGATCGCGTCACCCTGCTGCTCAAGGACTATCGCGACCTCAGCGGCGAGTACGACAAACTGGTGTCGATCGAGATGATCGAAGCGGTCGGCCATCGGTTCCTGCCGACCTATTTCAAGCAATGCGCGCAGTTGCTCAAGAGCAATGGCCTGATGCTGCTCCAGGCGATCACCATTCGCGAGCAACGCTACGAACAGGCCAAGCGCAGCGTCGACTTTATCCAGCGCTACATTTTCCCCGGAGGCGCGCTGCCCTCGGTGCACAAGATGCTCGATGTGGTCAGCCGCGAGACCGACATGAACCTGCTGCACATGGAAGATTTCGGCCTGCACTACGCCAAGACACTGCGCCTGTGGCACGAGAACTTTCGCCTCGCCCACGGTCGCTTGAGTGAACTGGGCTACGACGATTATTTCCTGCGGCTGTGGGAATTTTATCTGTGTTACTGCGAAGGCGGATTCCTCGAGCGCACCATCGGCACCGCGCAATTGCTGCTGGCCAAACCGGCGGCGATGACCGCGCCGCTACTCGGTCGCTTCGATGCGTGAGCGAATCGCCAATGCCGTGCTGTTTCAGCTCGGCTGGCTGGCTTGCGTGCTCGGCGGCAACAGCTTCTGGCTAATGCTGGCAGTGGCCGCGCTGGTGATTCATCTGCGCTGGATCAGCAGTTGGGCGGCGGAAGGTCGTTTGATTCTGTGCGTGGTGATTGTCGGCACGGCGGTCGACAGCGTTTTGCGTTACCTCGGCGTGTTCCGCTTTGAAGAGGCGGCGCCGTTGATTCCGTTGTGGCTGATGCTGCTGTGGGCGCTGCTCGCCACTACATTGCGCCACTGCCTGGCCTGGAGCGCACGGCCGTGGTGGCTGGCCAGCGGACTTGGCGCGGTGGGCGGCGCGTTGTCGTACTACGGCGGCGGGCAACTGGCCGGCGTGCAATTTCCCTACGGCGAAATGCAGACGCTGATCGTGATCGGCGTGCTCTGGGCGGGGCTGTTTCCGCTGTTGCACTTGATGGCGCGACGTCTGGCGCCATGAGCGTCCGTCAGCGCTCTCACACCCACAGCGATCACTGCCTTACACTGCGGCCATGAAAACCATCCCCCACACCCAAATTGCCGAACCGGCAGTCACCTGTTCGACCTGCGCGGCGTGCTGCTGCCAACTCGAAGTCATGCTGATCACCGACACCGGCGTGCCTGATCGCTTTATCGATACCGATGAATGGGGCGGCGAAGTGATGCTGCGTCTGGACGACGGCTGGTGCGCCGCGCTGGATCGCGACAGCATGATGTGCACGATTTATGAACGTCGCCCGCTGATCTGCCGCGAGTTCGAAATGGGCGCGCCGGAGTGCATCGAGGAGCGCCGGGGCATATCTACCGTCTACCGCTGATTTTCGAACACCAAAAAAAACAACTGTGGGAGCGGGCTTGCTCGCGAATGTGGTGGGTCAGCGCCTTATGTGCTAACTGATACACCGCATTCGCGAGCAAGCCCGCTCCCACAATGGGATTGCGCGTAGCGACTGATTACAGCGGCATTGTGTAATGCAGCGCGTAGCTTTCTACACCATCGTTGTCGCTGGACAGGCCGGCGTTGGAATAGTGCGTGGCGCGGATGCCGACTTCGTGGCCGCCGTTGAAGCGCAGGCCGAAACCGATGCGGTCTTCGAACTGGAAGGAGCCGCCCAGCTTGTTGCTTTCGTATTCGGTGTTGGAGAAAAACGCCGCGCCGATACCCGCTTCAATGTACGGTTTGACCGACTGGCCGGCAAACTCGTAAACAAATACAGGCGAGAACGACACGCTGTTGTTGCTGGAAGTCTTGTCACCTTCCCAATACGTGTAGGCACCGCTCCAGTAGCCGGTCAGGCGACCCACGTCACTCTGCAGCCAGCTCTTGTCCCAGTCGAAATTCATGCCCAAGCGATACGTCATAGTCGAATCGCTGGTACCGCCGACAGCGAATTCAACGCCAGCGGCTTGTGCAGAAATGCTTTGCCCCATTAGTGCGGCCGCAATCGCGGCCAAGCAGAATAGTCGCTTCACTTTGAAACTTCCTTTTCCGGAACGATCGTTTGGTTTTTAGTGCTGCTGTCGCTATAGAAATCTGCGCTTGGTCAGAAGTTCAGCTTATTTCGAGTTATTTCACATTTTTTTTACAAGTCGAAGTTTTGCACATTCGACGGAATTTGGCCCAGCAAGGGTAGGATTTTTCTGAGCGATTGCGGATCGCCGCTGGTCCAGAACTTCACGGGCAGGTTCATACCTTGCGCCAGCAGATCACGTTCGGCGAGCAGCCGATGCAGCTGCCGGGCCACGGCGGCTCCGGTATCGATCAGGCTGACATCATCGGCGATCATCGATCTTAGAAGCGGCTTGAGGAAAGGATAATGTGTGCAACCCAGGATGATCGTATCGCAGCCGTGAGCCAGTAGAGGCGTGACGTAACCCTGCAATAAAGTCCGCAGCTCGGGGCTGTGCAGGTCGCCACTTTCAATCAGCTCGACCAGTCCCGGGCAGGGCTGGGTAATGACTTTTACGTCTGCGGCAAAACGATCCAGCAACGCGGCAAACTTTGCGCTCTGCAACGTGCCGGTCGTGGCCAGGACGCCAACCACGCCGCTTCGCGTGGCCGCTGCGGCCGGTTTGACCGCCGGTTCCATGCCGACAATCGGCCAGTCGGGAAAGTCGCGACGCAGATCGGCCACACCAGCCACGGTCGCGGTATTACACGCCAGCACCAAAGCCTTGGCACCCTGCTCACGAAAAAACCCGGCCATCACGCTGCAACGCTGGCGGATGAATTCCGGGGTTTTCTCGCCGTAAGGAATGTGGCCGCAATCGGCGACGTAGAGCAGCGATTCGTGGGGCAACAAGCGCTGAATTTCAGCGAGAACCGACAAGCCGCCGACCCCGGAATCGAACACGCCAATCGGCGCTTCACGCATGGCGCGCGCCACACACGCTGCAGCCCGGATCGCGCTTGACCCGCAGCTCACGGAAGCGCGAACCCAAGGCGTCGATCAGCAATAGACGCCCCACCAGCGGTTCGCCAAAGCCGACCAGCACTTTCAGAGCCTCCAGTGCCTGCAGGCTGCCGACCAGCCCGACCAGCGGCCCGACCACGCCGGCCTCGCTGCAGGTCAGTTCGGCTTCGCTGCCGTGTCCGTACAGGCAGTGGTAGCAAGGGCTTTCGGCACGCCGTTGATCGAACACCGACAACTGCCCTTCCAGACGAATCGCCGCGCCACTGACCAGTGGCTTGCACGCGGCAACACACGCGGCGTTAACCGCCTCGCGCGTGGAAAAGTTGTCCGAACAATCGAGCACCAGATCCACCGCCGCCACCGCTGCGGCGAGGGAATCCTCGTCCAGCGCCCGACGATGGGCGACCAGTTGAATCTCGGGATTGATCGCGCCCAGGCGTTTGAGGGCCGAGTCGACCTTGGACATGCCGACACTGTTGGTGTCGTGAATGATCTGCCGTTGCAGGTTGGTCAGATCGACCGTGTCGAAATCCGCCAGGTGCAATTCGCCGACACCCGCCGCCGCCAGATACAACGCCACCGGCGCGCCGAGACCGCCGAGGCCGACGATCAGCACACGGCTGGCCTTGAGTTTCAGCTGCCCGTCGATGTCGATGTGTTGCAGCAGAATCTGCCGGCTGTAGCGCAGCAATTCCTGATCATTCAGCACGGCAGGCGCCCCAGACTGATGCGTTGATGGCCGCCCAGATCGGTGCGGCTCTGGACCTCTTCAAAGCCACGGGTGAGCAGCAGATCACGCACGGCTTCGGCCTGATCATAGCCATGTTCGAGCATCAGCCAGCCGCCGGCTTCAAGATGATCCGGCGCCTGCGCAACAATCAGGCGCAGATCGTCGAGGCCATCTTCACCGGCGATCAGCGCACTGGCCGGTTCGAAGCGTACATCGCCCTCGACCAGATGCGGATCGGTGGCGGCAATGTACGGCGGGTTGCTGATGATCAGTTGAAAGCGCTGGCCTTCAAGGGCGCTGAACCAATGGCTGCTCAGCACCGTAGCGTTGTTCAGGTGCAGACGCTGGCGATTGCGTTCGGCCAGGGCCACGGCTTCGAGGACACGATCCACGGCGGTGACTTTCCACGCCGGGCGTTCGCTGGCCAGGGCCAGAGCAATCGCGCCGCTGCCGGTGCCCAGATCGAGAACCCTGGCCGGGGTGGCCGGCAGCAGTTCCAGCGCTGCTTCCACCAGCAATTCGGTGTCGGGCCGCGGGATCAGCGTGTGTGGCGCGACTTCCAGATCGAGCTTCCAAAAGCCCTGCTGGCCAAGAATGTAAGCCACCGGTTCACCGCTACGTCGCCGTTGCAAATACTCGGCAAAGGTCAGCGCGGCTTCGCTCGGGACGATGCGCTCGGGCCAGGTGTGCAAAAAACTGCGCGATTTGCCCAGCGCCGCAGCGAGAAGCAATTCGGCGTCCAGACGCGCTGTCGGCGAATCCGGCAATTGAGCTGCGCGCAACAGGCTGGCGATGATGGTCATTTATTCACCTATCGCTGCGAGTTGGTCAGCCTGGTACTCGGCCAGCAAAGGCTCGATCACGGCGTCGACGCCACCGGCAAGAATTTCGTCAAGCGAATACAGCGTCAGGTTGACGCGATGGTCGGTGACCCGGCCCTGAGCGTAGTTGTAGGTGCGGATGCGCTCGGAGCGATCGCCGGAACCGACAAGCAATTTACGCTCACTGGCAATCGCGTTGGCCGCCGCTGCGTTCTGCTGATCGTTGAGCTTGGCCGACAGCCACGCCATCGCCCGGGCGCGGTTCTTGTGCTGGGAACGCTCTTCCTGACACTCGACGACGGTGCCGGTGGGTATGTGGGTGATGCGGATCGCCGAGTCGGTGGTGTTGACGTGCTGACCACCGGCCCCGGAGGAACGGTAAGTGTCGACACGCAAATCCGTCGGGTTGATCTCGATGGCTTCGCGCTCGTCCGGCTCGGGCAACACCGCCACGGTGCAGGCCGACGTGTGGATCCGGCCTTGGGATTCGGTGGCGGGTACACGCTGGACGCGGTGTGCACCGGACTCGAATTTCAGCTTGCCGTAAACGTTGTCGCCTTCGATGCGGGCGATGACTTCTTTATAGCCACCGTGTTCGCCTTCGTTTTCCGAGAGGATTTCGACGCGCCAGCCACGCCGCTCGGCGTAACGCGAGTACATGCGAAACAGATCGCCGGAGAAGATCGCCGCCTCGTCGCCACCGGTGCCGGCGCGGATTTCGAGGAAGACGTTGCGCCCGTCGTTCGGATCCTTGGGCAGCAGCATGCGCTGCAGGTCGGATTCCAGAGTACTCAGCAACTCCTTGGCTTCGCGGACTTCTTCCACGGCCATTTCGCGCATGTCCGGGTCGTTGTCCTTGAGCAGCGCCTGCGCGCCTTCAAGATCGCTTTGTACGCCGAGCAGTTTTTTATAGGCGGCCACTACCGGCTCGAGCTCGGCGTATTCCTTGGAATAAGCGCGGAATTTGGCCTGATCGGCAATGACCTCGCCGTCGCCGAGCAGCGCGGTCAGTTCCTCGAAACGGTCCTGGAGAATGTCCAGCTTGTTGAGCAGTGACGCTTTCATTGCGGTTTTTTATCCGAAAAACTATCCGGTGAGCCCTCAAGGGCAAAGAGTTCCTGGGCCATGGCCAGCGCATCGAGGCGGCCTTCGGCAGACAGCTTTTTCAACTGCACGCTGGGCGCATGCAAGAGTTTGTTGGTCAGGCCCCGGGCCAATTGCCCGAGCACGTCTTCGGCGTTGCCGCCGTTGGCCAGCAGCCGCAGGGCCTTCTGCAATTCCTCGTCACGCAAACGTTCGCTCTGTTGACGATAGGCCTTGAGCACATCCACCGCCGCCAGTTCGCGCAGGCGTACCATGAAATCGTCGGCGCCGACCGAGACCATTTCTTCCGCCGCTTGCGCAGCGCCCTGGCGGCTCTTGAGGTTCTCGGCGACCACTTCGTGTAGATCGTCGACGCTATACAGGTAAACGTCGTCGAGTTCGCCGACTTCCGGTTCGATATCCCGCGGTACAGCGATGTCGACCATGAAGATCGGCTTGTGCTTGCGCAGCTTCAGCGCACTTTCCACCGCGCCCTTGCCGAGGATCGGCAACTGGCTGGCGGTCGAACTGATGACGATATCGCTGCGCACCAGCTCCGCCGGAATGTCCGAAAGCAGCACGGCATGGGCCCCGAACTGCTCGGCCAACTGGCTGGCGCGCTCCAGCGTACGGTTGGCGACGACGATGCGCTTGACTCCCAACTCGTGCAAATGGCGCGCGACCAGAGTGATGGTCTCGCCAGCACCGATCAACAGCGCCTGGCTGCGTTGCAGGTCGCTGAATATCTGCTTGGCCAGGCTCACCGCAGCGAAAGCCACCGACACCGGGTTCTCGCCAATCGCAGTATCGGTGCGCACCTGCTTGGCGGCATTGAAAGTCGCCTGAAACAGCCGCCCCAGCAGCGGGCCGATGGTGCCGGCCTCGCGGGCCACGGCGTAGGCTGATTTCATCTGGCCGAGAATCTGCGGCTCGCCCAGCACCAGCGAGTCGAGCCCGGAGGCCACACGCATCATGTGACGAACGGCCGCATCGTCTTCGTGCACATAGGCACTGGCGCGCAGCTCGTCCAGGCTCAGATGGTGATAATCGGCCAGCCAGCGCAGCACGACATCGGCCGAGAGCTGATCCTGTTCTATATAAAGCTCACTGCGATTGCAGGTGGAGAGGATCGCGGCTTCGCGGCTGTCAGTCAGTCGGCAGAGCTGCTGCAAGGCCTCAACCAGCTGCTCAGGGGTAAAGGCCACGCGCTCGCGGACGTCTACTGAAGCAGTCTTGTGGTTAATACCGAGTGCAAGGAAGGCCATTCAAGGTCGCTGGTGGTGACGTGAAGCCGGCAATTGTCCTACTTCGAAAGATTCAGAACAACTACCGCTGACTATTGTCCCAATCGTCAGCCCCTATAATGGCCACAATTGAGTCTCGGTTATGTTTGGCCGAAGGCTTGTGTCATGATGATCCGACCGCAGGTTAGTCGTCCTCTTCCTATATGAATAGATCTTCCGCGTTGCTCCTCGCTTTTGTCTTCCTCAGCGGCTGCCAGGCCATGGCGCCCGTTGCGCCGGACGGCACCCCACCGGTCGAAGACACCACGCCCGCACCTGAAAAGCCCAAGGTTTACGGCTCGTTCAGCGAGGAAACCGTGTTCAGCCTGCTGAGCGCCGAACTCGCCGGCCAGCGCAATCGTTTCGACATTGCCCTGGATAACTACGTGACCCAGGCCATCAACACCCAGGATCCGGGCGTCTCCGAGCGTGCTTTTCGCATCGCCGAATATCTGGGCGCCGATCAACCGGCCCTCGACACCGCGCTGATCTGGGCGCGCAACGCTCCGGACGATCTCGAAGCGCAACGCGCCGCCGCCGTGCAACTGGCCCGCGCCGGGCGCTACGACGATTCCATGGTCTACATGGAAAAAGTCCTGCAGGGCAAGGGCGACACCCATTTCGATTTCCTCGCGCTGTCGGCCGCCGACACCGATCAGGAAACCCGCAACGGTCTGATGAAAAGTTTCGACCGTTTGCTGCAGCGTCATCCGAACAACAATCAGCTGGTTTTCGGCAAGGCCCTGCTGTTGCAGCAGGACGGCGACAATCAGGGTGCGCTGACTCTGCTCGAAGACACCCCCCCGGAAGACGGCGAGATCGCACCGATTTTGCTGCGCGCACGCCTGCTTCAGCTGCTCAACCGTGGCGACGAAGCACTGCCGCTGCTGCAAAAAAGCATCAGGAAGTATCCGGAAGACAAACGCCTGCGCTTGACCTATGCGCGCATGCTGGTGGAACAGGACCGCATGGACGATGCCAAGGTCGAATTTTCCACCCTCGTTCAGCAATACCCGGAAGACGACGAACTGCGTTACTCGCTGGCGTTGGTGTGCCTGGAAGCCAAGGCGTGGGATGAAGCCAAGGGTTATCTGGAAGACCTGATCGCTCGCGAAAGCCATGTCGATTCGGCGCATCTGAACCTCGGCCGGATTGCCGAAGAGCGCAACGATCCACAAGGCGCGCTCATCGAATACGCCCAGGTTGGCCCGGGCAATGACTATCTTCCGGCACAGCTGCGTCAGGCCGATATCCTGATGAGCAACGGCAAGACCGCCGAAGCGCAGAGCAAACTGGCGGCCGAGCGTGACGAGCAACCGGATTACGCGATCCAGTTGTATCTGATCGAATCGGAAAGCCTGTCGGCCAACAAACAGGACGACAAGGCCTGGAAGGTTCTGCAACAAGCGCTGCAGAAATACCCGGACGATCTCAATCTGCTTTACACCCGCGCCATGCTCGCGGAGAAACGCAATGATCTGGCGCAAATGGAGAAAGACCTGCGTCTGATCATCAAGCGCGACCCGGACAACGCCATGGCGCTGAATGCGCTGGGCTACACCTTGTCCGACCGCACTACCCGTTACGCCGAAGCGAAAACGCTGATCGAGCAGGCGCACCAGATCAATCCGGAAGACCCGGCGGTACTCGACAGCCTCGGCTGGGTGAACTATCGCTTGGGCAATCTGGACGATGCGGAGAAATACCTGCGCCAGGCGCTCGAGCGTTTCCCCGACCACGAAGTCGCCGCGCACCTCGGCGAAGTCCTCTGGGCCAAGGGCAATCAACGCGAAGCCAAACAAGTGTGGGGCAAGTTCCTCAAGGATCAGCCCGACAGCACCATTCTGCGCAGCACCATCAAGCGCCTGACCGGATCCGAGACTCTTTAAACCATGCTTTTGCGCCACGTTATCGTTTTCAGCTTCATTGCCCTGCTCGCCGGCTGCTCGGGTTTCGGTACTCGCGAATCAGTTGAAGGCCACGGCAGCCCGGCCCAGTGGGCGGCAAACAAACAGCAACTGACCGGCCTCGATGGTTGGCAGATCGACGGCAAGATCGGCATCCGCGCACCAAAGGATTCCGGCAGTGGCACGTTGTTCTGGTTGCAGCGCCAGGACTACTACGACATTCGCCTGTCCGGTCCGCTGGGTCGTGGCGCGGCACGCCTGACCGGGCGTCCGGGCAAGGTATCGCTGGAAGTCGCCAATCAGGGCCGCTACGAATCGCAATCGCCTGAAGCCTTGCTCGAAGAGCAACTGGGCTGGAAATTGCCGGTGTCGAATCTGGCCTGGTGGGTTCGTGGCCTGCCGGCTCCGGAAAGCAAAAGCCGCCTGAACCTGGACGCCGACAGCCGTCTGGCCAGCCTTGAGCAGGACGGCTGGAAAGTCGAATACACCGCCTACACCGAACAGAATGGTTATTGGCTGCCCGAGCGCATCAAGCTGCACGGCACCGACCTCGACGTGACGCTGGTGATCAAAACCTGGCAACCGCGCAAGTTGGGGCAATAACGCATGATCGCTGCACGCCTCACCCTGCCCTCGCCAGCAAAACTCAACTTGATGCTGCACATTCTCGGTCGCCGTGAAGACGGTTATCACGAATTGCAGACGCTGTTTCAGTTCCTCGATTACGGCGATGAAATCACCTTCGCCGTGCGCGATGACGGCGCGATCCAATTGCACACGAAGTTCGCCGGCGTGCCCCATGACAGCAACCTGATCGTGCGCGCGGCGAAGATGTTGCAGCAACAGTCCGGTAGTTCACTCGGCATCGACATCTGGATCGACAAAGTGCTGCCCATGGGCGGAGGCATCGGCGGCGGCAGCTCAAACGCGGCGACGACCTTGCTCGGCCTCAACCATTTGTGGCAACTGGGCTGGGATGAAGATCGTCTGGCGGCACTGGGCTTGTCACTGGGTGCCGATGTACCGGTTTTCGTCCGTGGCCACGCGGCGTTTGCCGAGGGCGTCGGCGAAAAACTGACCCCGGTCGAACCCGAGGAACCTTGGTATCTGGTGCTCGTGCCGCAAGTTGCTGTTAGTACGGCAGAAATTTTTTCCGATCCTTTGTTGACACGTAACACACCGCCCATTAAAGTGCGCCCCGTTCCCGAGGGAAACAGTCGAAATGACTGCTTGCCGGTGGTAGCAAGGCGTTATCCAGAGGTACGTAACGCATTGGATTTGTTAGGTAAATTTACCGAAGCAAAGCTCACCGGAACTGGAAGTTGTGTGTTTGGGGGCTTCCCAAGCAAAGCTGAAGCTGATAAAGTCTCGGCCCTTCTGACAGAGACCCTTACAGGGTTTGTAGCGAAAGGAAGCAACGTTTCGATGTTGCATCGCAAGCTGCAAAGTCTGCTCTAAAGGAATCAAGTGCCCGGCACTTGAAAGCAACAGATACAGGGGCGTCGCCAAGCGGTAAGGCAGCAGGTTTTGATCCTGCCATGCGTTGGTTCGAATCCAGCCGCCCCTGCCATTTTCTCTACTCATCCAGGTTACCCTCAGCCTCTAGGTACTGCGCGTGTCCAAGATGATGGTCTTTACGGGGAATGCCAACCCCGATCTGGCTCGGCGTGTCGTACGTCAGCTGCATATCCCTCTCGGTGACATCTCTGTCGGCAAGTTTTCCGACGGCGAAATCACAGCCGAGATCAATGAAAACGTTCGCGGTAAAGACGTCTTCATTATTCAGCCGACCTGCGCTCCGACCAACGATAACCTGATGGAACTGGTAGTGATGGCTGATGCCTTCCGCCGGTCCTCGGCTACTCGTATCACTGCTGTTATTCCTTATTTTGGTTATGCCCGTCAGGATCGCCGTCCGCGTTCCGCACGTGTGGCTATCAGCGCGAAAGTCGTCGCTGACATGCTTACCGTAGTCGGCATCGACCGTGTTCTCACGGTTGATCTGCATGCTGACCAGATTCAGGGCTTCTTCGATATTCCGGTAGATAACATCTACGGCTCCCCGGTTCTGGTGGATGACATTGAAGATCAGCGCTTCGAAAACCTGATGATTGTGTCCCCGGACATTGGCGGCGTCGTGCGTGCACGGGCTGTTGCCAAGTCGCTGGGCGTCGATCTCGGGATCATCGACAAACGCCGTGAGAAAGCCAATCACTCTGAAGTGATGCATATCATCGGTGATGTCGAAGGGCGTACCTGTATTCTCGTCGATGACATGGTCGATACCGCCGGCACCCTGTGCCACGCGGCGAAGGCCCTGAAAGAGCATGGCGCAGCCAAGGTCTTTGCCTACTGCACACACCCTGTGCTGTCGGGCCGGGCCATCGAGAATATCGAAAATTCCGTGCTGGACGAGCTGGTGGTCACTAACACCATCCCGCTGTCCGCTGCAGCACAAGCCTGTGCACGTATCCGCCAACTGGATATCGCACCGGTTGTTGCCGAAGCGGTTCGCCGCATCAGCAATGAAGAATCGATCAGCGCGATGTTCCGTTAAGGGCCCTGCCCTTCACGAAATGTCTCGTTGACGAAAAGCGCCCCGCCCCGGCATTCCTGTCGGGGCGGGGCTTTTTTGCCCATACCGTGTTCGGCGCTGGTCGCAAACGCCACTCGGTCATGGCTATTTTGGAGATACAAAATGAACGATTTTACTCTGAATGCTGAAGTGCGTTCCGACCTGGGGAAAGGTGCGAGCCGCCGCCTGCGTCGTCTCGCAAGCCTGGTTCCAGCTGTAGTTTACGGTGGCGACAAAGCCCCTGAATCCATCAGCATGCTGGCCAAAGAAGTTGCCAAACTGCTCGAAAACGAAGCGGCTTACAGCCACATCATCGAGCTGAACGTTGGTGGCACCAAGCAGAACGTCATCATCAAGGCTCTGCAGCGTCACCCGGCCAAAGGCCACGTGATGCACGCTGACTTCGTACGCGTTGTTGCCGGCCAGAAACTGACCGCCATCGTGCCTGTACACTTTGTTGGCGAAGAAGCTCCAGTCAAGAAAGGCGGCGAAGTTTCGCACGTTGTTGCCGAGATCGAAGTTTCCTGCCTGCCAAAAGATCTGCCTGAGTTCATCGAAGTCGACCTGTCGAAAGCAGAAATCGGCACCATCATTCACCTGTCGGACCTCAAAGCTCCTAAAGGTGTTGAGTTCGTTGCTCTGGCACACGGCGATGACAAGGCTGTTGCCAACGTCCACGCTCCACGTGTTGCTGCAGAACCTACCGAAGAAGGCGCAGCAGAGTAATTCACTCTGTATAGCCTGAGTGAGCAAGTAACATCGCGGACTGGAACGTAGCGAGAAAGCGGGCGAGAACGCGGAGTTTACATCCATGGTAAATGAGCACTTTTCGTCCACTTTCGCCGCTGTCACAGATTGCGGCGATGTTATTCACCACTCAAAGGAAGGGCCCCTATCGTGACTGCCATCAAACTGATCGTTGGCCTGGGAAATCCAGGCGCTGAATACGACCAGACCCGGCATAACGCAGGGGCCCTTTTTGTTGAGCGCATCGCCCACGCACAGAATGTGAATCTTGTGGCCGATCGCAAATATTTCGGCCTGACCGGGCGCTATTCGCATCAGGGTCAGGATGTTCGTCTGCTGATTCCCACCACCTACATGAACCGCAGCGGCCAGGCCGTGGCGGCACTCGCCGGTTTCTTCCGCATCAAGCCTGAAGAAATCCTCGTGGCGCATGACGAACTCGACTTGCCTCCGGGCGTTGCCAAGCTCAAGCAGGGCGGCGGCCATGGCGGTCACAACGGGTTGCGCGACATCATTGCGCAACTGGGCAATCAGAATACGTTCTACCGTCTGCGGCTTGGCATCGGCCACCCGGGCGTTGCCAGTATGGTTTCAAATTTCGTCCTGGGTCGTGCGCCACGCGCCGAACAGGAAAAACTCGATGCCAGCATCGACTTTGCCCTCGGCGTGCTGCCGGATATCCTCGCCGGGGAATGGAACCGCGCGATGAAAAACCTGCACAGCCAGAAGGCCTGACTTTTACCCGAGGGGAAACACCATGGGATTCAATTGCGGCATCGTCGGCCTGCCTAACGTCGGCAAGTCCACCCTGTTCAACGCCCTGACCAAATCCGGTATCGCGGCCGAGAACTTCCCCTTCTGCACCATCGAGCCGAACAGCGGCATCGTGCCGATGCCGGATCCGCGTCTGGACGCACTGGCGGCCATCGTCAATCCCAAGCGCATCCTGCCGACCACCATGGAATTCGTCGACATCGCCGGCCTCGTCGCTGGTGCCTCGAAAGGTGAAGGCCTGGGCAACAAGTTCCTGGCCAACATCCGCGAAACCGACGCCATCGCTCACGTGGTGCGCTGCTTTGAAGATGAAAACGTGATTCACGTTTCCAACAGCGTCGACCCCAAGCGCGACATCGAAATCATCGACCTGGAACTGATCTTCGCCGACCTCGACAGCTGCGAGAAGCAACTGCAGAAAGTCGCGCGCAACGCCAAGGGCGGTGACAAGGACGCTGTGGTTCAGAAAGCGCTGCTCGAGCAATTGATTGCGCACTTCACCGAAGCCAAGCCGGCGCGCAGCCTGATGAAGAACATGAGCGCGGATGAAAAAGCCGTGATCAAGGGCTTCCACCTGCTGACCACCAAACCGGTCATGTACATTGCCAACGTTGCCGAAGACGGATTCGACAACAATCCGCACCTGGATGTAGTCAAGGCCATCGCCGAAGAAGAAGGCGCCATGGTCGTTCCGGTCTGCAACAAGATCGAAGCGGAAATCGCCGAGCTCGACGACGGCGAAGAAAAAGACATGTTCCTTGAGGCCCTGGGCCTGGAAGAACCGGGCCTGAATCGCGTGATCCGCGCCGGCTATGAAATGCTGCACCTGCAGACCTACTTCACCGCTGGTGTCGAAGAAGTCCGCGCCTGGACCGTCAAGGTCGGTGCCACCGCACCACAGGCTGCTGGCGTGATCCACACCGACTTCGAAAAAGGCTTCATCCGCGCCGAAGTGATCGCCTACAACGACTTCATCCAGTACAAGGGCGAAGCCGGTGCCAAGGAAGCTGGCAAATGGCGTCTGGAAGGCAAGGAATACATCGTCAAGGACGGCGACGTGATGCACTTCCGCTTCAACGTCTAAGCAGCAGCCATACATGAAAAAGCCGCGTTTGATACGCGGCTTTTTTGTGCCTGAAAATTGTTAAAAGATCGCGGCCTTCGGCAGCTCCTACAGGTGCACATCAAGCCCATGTAGGAGCTGCCGAAGGCTGCGATCTTTTGATCTCAGGTCTTTCTGGTACGCGGGAGAAAGATCGCCAACACGCCAAACAACGGCAGGAACGAGCACAGGAAATACACGTACTCAATCCCGTGCACATCCGCCAGATGCCCGAGCAGCGCCGCGCCAATCCCGCCGAAACCGAACATCAAACCGAAGAAAATCCCGGCGATCATCCCGACATTGCCCGGCACAAGCTCCTGCGCGTAGACCACGATCGCCGAGAATGCCGAGGCCAAGATAAAGCCGATGACCACGCTGAGAATGCTGGTCCAGAACAGATCGACATGCGGCAGGATCAAAGTGAACGGCGCGACGCCGAGGATGGAAAACCAGATCACTGCCTTACGCCCGATCTTGTCGCCAATCGGCCCGCCGAAGAATGTCCCCGCCGCCACTGCACCCAAGAACAGGAACAGATGCAATTGCGAGCTGGCCACCGACAGGTCGAACTTCTCGATCAGGTAGAAGGTGAAGTAGCTGGTGAAGCTGGCCATGTAGAAGTATTTGGAGAACACCAGCAGACCGAGCACCACCAGCGCACTGGTCACCCTGCCCTTCGACAAGCCGTGCGTCGCGGCCTGGCCGGCCTTGAGTTTGAACAGGTTGAGGTGATTGGCGTACCAGCGGCTGATGCGGTACAGCACGAACAGCGCAAACACCGCGAACAGGCCAAACCACGCCACGTTGCCTTGGCCGAACGGGATGATGATCGCCGCCGCCAGCAGCGGGCCGAACGCGGAACCGGCGTTGCCGCCGACCTGAAACGTCGATTGCGCCAGACCAAAGCGCCCACCCGAGGCCAGCCGCGCAACACGCGAGGCTTCCGGGTGAAAGGTCGACGAGCCAATACCGATCAGCGCCGCTGCCAGCAGAATCAGCGGGAAGCTGCCCACCACAGACATCATCAGAATGCCGATCAGGGTACACACCGTGCCCGCCGGCAGCAGCCACGGTTTGGGGTGGCGATCAGTGTGATAACCGACCCACGGCTGCAACAGCGACGCGGTCAACTGGAAGGTCAAGGTAATCAGGCCGACCTGGGTAAACGTCAGGCCGTAATTGGCCTTGAGCATCGGATAGATCGACGGCAGCACCGACTGGATCAGGTCGTTGATCAAATGCGCCAGCGCCACCGCGCCGATGATGCGCATCACCAGTGGGCTGCTTTGGGGCGCAGCGGTCGCCGAGGCAGCGGCGGTCTGAACATTGCTGATAGCCATGGAAATTTCCGGACAGCAGAGGGATGCCCGCAGGCAGGTGCGCCAATGTGCCATTTTTCGGTGCGCCAGCGCTATCCCCTTAGCCAGCTAACTAACTGACGGGTCGTCGACTGCTCGGTGATAGCGCAACGCCATGGTCTGAATCTTGCCTTGCTTCTCTGCTTGAACGCGGCCGCCTTACAAAGACGACCGACAATGGGAAGTTTCGCTACAGAGCCGGCCTACAGAGCGGGCGAGAGTGAACTTTCGAGGCCTTTTAGCAGGGCACAACATCAAGGTCGAACGACTGCGATGCACGCCAATGGTGCGTGGTGTCCAGGGGAGTCATGGGGCATGCAGACTTTTCTTTCGCCGGGAATCAAATTGCTGGGGCGATTTGGCTTCGCACGTAAATTCCAATTGTTGTTTCTGCTGTTCATTCTGCCGTTGGCCGGTAGCCTGTTGATGATCGGCCAGGACTATCGCGAAAAACTCAATCTGATTGCCGGCGAACGCGCCGGCGTGCGTCAGTTGCTGGCGCTCGATGCGCTGGACAACCTGCTCGCCGCGCAACGCGACCGTGCCGCCCGCTGGCGCGCCACGGAAACCAACCGGCAACCGACGCCAGCCACCCTGGCGGCCATGGCCGCCTTCGACGCCGTGCAACCTGCCGTGCTGCAAGCCACCACGGACCTGGGCACGGCACTGAAAAAAGAAGGAGCCGAAGGCGAGACGCTGACGCGCTATCAAGCGCTGCAAACCGCGCTCAACAGCCTCGACTCGAAAAGCCTGAGCAGCGTCGGTTGGTGGCCGGACGGCTACGACCGCTTCACCAACGCTCTGAGCGCCCTTCAAGCGTTGCGCGAGCAGATCGTCATGGACAATCGCCTGACCCTCGCACCGTGGCTGGAAACCTACTTGCTCACGCAGATTTCCACCCAACACGCGCCAGACCTGATCGAGCGGGTCGGACGCCTCGCCGCCGTCGGCCAGGCCTCGGTGGTCTCCGGCCAGTTCACGCTGCAGAGTCGCTTGCAGTTGCGCGACCTGCGCAGCCGCATCGGCGACGCCCGCGAGCAACTGGTCAAAACCGCCACGCTGCTCGAAGCACGCCTGCCGAAAGATCAGCAGAGCTGGGCCAGCCAATACCATGACAGCCTGAAACGTCTCGATAGCGGCCTGAAGGTACTCGACGACGGCGTGTTCGGCGGCAGCATCACGCTCAAACCGGACGACTTCGAACGCAACCTTGATGCCCTGCTGAGCGACCTCGCCGCCCTGCGCCAGCAGTCGCTGGTTTCGCTGGATCAGCGCCTCGACGCCTACCACAGCTCAGCGATCCGTCAGTTCATCCTCGTCGCAGCCATCTTCGGTTGCCTGCTGCTCGCGGCGATGTATCTGTTCATCTGCCTGCAAGCCTCGATCCGCCGCAGCGCCAGCGGAATCACCCTGCTCGCCGAAGCCCTGCGCGACGGCAACCTGAGCCTGCAAGTGCCGGTGGTCGGCCGCGACGAGTTGGCGGCCATCAGCACGGCGCTCAACGTGGCCGTGGTGCAACTGCGCAGCAGCATGCTCGGTGTCGATCACGAGACCTCGCAACTGAGCAACGCCGTGCGCAGTCTCAACGACCATTCCAGCGGCGCGCTCAGCGAAGTCGAGGCGCAGCAGTTGCAGATCAGCCAGATCGCCGCAGCGGCCACGCAACTGGCCGCTACCTCGCAAGGCGTGGCGCAGAGCTGCGAACAGGCCTCCGGCAGCGCCCAGCACACTCGGCGCATTGCTGCCGACAGCAGCCGCGACAGCCAGCGCACCACGGCGAGCATTCAGCAGCTCAACCAGCGTTTGAACGACACAGCCGCAGCATTGGGCCGGGTCAGTGAACAAGGCCAGCAGATTCAACTGGTCGTCGACACCATTCGCGGCGTCGCCGAACAAACCAACCTGCTCGCCCTCAACGCGGCGATCGAAGCCGCACGTGCCGGTGAACAGGGCCGTGGCTTTGCCGTGGTCGCCGATGAGGTGCGCAGCCTGTCACAACGCACCCAGTCGTCCACCGCACAGATCGCCGGCACCGTCGATAGCCTGCGCGCCACGGTCAACGAAGCAGTCAGCCTGATGGAAGCCGCCTGCGGCCAGGCGCAATCGGATGCCGCCGCCGTCACCGGCCTCGGTGAACGCCTGGGCGAAATTGCCAGCGCCGTGCAGAGCGTCACCGACACCCTGGCGCAGATCGCCACGGCGGTTGAGGAGCAGGCGAGCACCGCCGATGAGGTCAGCGGCAACATCCAGCAAGTCGATCAAGCGGCGGTTCGTTTGCTCGAAGGCGCACGGGCGGTGAACATTGCGGCGGACACGTTGAGCCAGGGCAGCGAAGCCTTGAGCGCCAATACCGCCAGATTCCGCCTGCGCTGACACCCTCTCCGGCCCCGATTTTCGGGGCCGGAGGATAAGCGGTTGAAAATAAGAAGAAATATTTTGGATTTACGCTTGACGCTTTTCCATTTCAGGGGAATAATGCGCGCCACTTGGCTACATAGCTCAGTTGGTTAGAGCATAGCATTCATAATGCTGGGGTCCGGGGTTCAAGTCCCTGTGTAGCCACCAAGTACCTGTTTACAGATGTCTCTATGAGTCTCTAAACAACCTCAAGAAGCCCGCCTAGTGCGGGCTTTCTTGTTTCTGGCTATCTCTCCCTGTATCCCTCTATACCTTCCCTCCGTGTATCCCTCTGTGTATCCTCGACAAATAATTGAACCGAGGGGATACAAGCCCAAATGAAGCGCTCCGAGATAAAACGTCGCCCCCTTTCCGATACCGCATTGGCCGGCCTTGAGCCTGACGCCAAGGAGTACCGCGAGCTCGACGGGAGCGGCCTTTATTTTCGCGTGAAGCCTGACGGGCAAAAGTCTTGGCAGCTCCGTTACAAGAAGCCAGACGGCAAATGGTCGTGGCTCGGGCTCGGCGGTTACCCAGAGGTGAGCGGATCGGCCGCCAGGCAGAAAGCTGCCGAACTACGCACCGATGCCGCCGACGGCAAAAACCCTATCGTCACGAAACAGGCTCGCAAAAAGGCAGATCGGGATATCGCCGGCGAGATGTTCGAGCCATTGGCGCGGGAGTGGTACGCGTCACGCCTGACCAATTGGGATGCCGGAACAGCGAAGCGGATCATCGGCGCCCTGGAGCGTCATGTCTTCCCTGTGTTCGGCAAGCGCCAGTTCGTGGATATCACCCCACTCGAATGGATGGAGTTCCTGCGCGGCATGGAGCAGAAAGGAATCCTTGAGCAAATGAGCCGGGTTCGCTCCTACTGCCGCGACGTTTACGACTTGGCCCGGGTTACCGGTCGCGCGACGCACAATCCGCTGGAAGGCCTGCAGAAGTATCTCCAGTCAGGCAAGGCCGAGAACTACGCCCACGTAACGCAGGACGAGTTGCCCGGCTTGATCCGCGCGATTGCCGCATATCCACATGCCCACGATGTCCGCCTCGGCCTGCGCTTGCTGAGCCTTTTTGCCGTGCGCCCCAGCGAGCTGCGTGAGGCGGAGTGGTCAGAGTTCGATCTTGATAAAAAGATCTGGACCGTCCCGGTGAATAGGAAGGGGCGGAAAAAGGGATTGGAGCATCTGGTCCCCCTCTCCACTCAGGCGATCGAGGCGCTGGAAGAGTTGCGCAAGTACACCGGTGGCAATCCCCTGCTTTTCCCCGGGCGCAGCGACCGCACGAAGCCCCGCAGCGACACGGTGTTCCTGATGGCACTGCGGCGAATGGGTTACGAGGGGCGCCAGACCGGGCACGGGTTCCGACACATCGCGTCGACGGTCCTCAACGAAAACGGGTTTGATGAAAACCACATCGAGGCCCAGCTATCCCACAAGAAGCCCGGCGTCGCGGGGGTCTACAACAAGGCGAAGTACCTGCCGCAGCGCACGGTAATGATGCAATGGTATGCGAACTACCTCGACGGGCTGGCCGGCGGAGTCGTCATCCAAGGTAATTTTTCCAAGCGCGCTTAATTGGAGTGACGAATGAAGCCCATTGATACACAAATGCTCACTCCTGCGATGAGACAGTTGCTCAGAGCCAACGAGAGTAGGAAGAAGGTCAATCGCGATCACAGTCACCCTGTGGACATAGCCGATCTGCAATGCTTGGCATCACATAACTTGGCTTGCGCCCAGAGAGAAAAGGACGCTCGCAAAACGGCGTCGCATTACGACACCACGTTGACCGAGGTCGCAGTTTTGGTGAAAGAACATCCAGAAGCGGCACAGAAAATTTTGGATATCGCCTTCAACCTGCTCGGGCTTGATTCCGTATTACTCGGAGGGAATCTGTTGGCGAGACATGACCAACAGCTTGCCTCAATGAGACCACTGGCGGCCCAGCACGCCGCGAAGGCCTCAACCATAGAAAGAGCCCGAACGATTGCTTCTAAACTTTGGGGTGACGATACGGAACGGAAAATTCGAATAGGAGATATGGCTGAAAGCGCCTATAGGGCGCTGGCGGCTGAAGGCTATTCAGAGACGCTGCCTGAAACAGTGGAAAGAGTTAAAGAATGGATTAAGCCCATTGCTCCAGAGTACGCACGCAAGGGTGGGCGCCGCAGAAAAACCCCATAACCGTCCCACCTATTACCTTTTCAGCAACGGATACCTGGTTATCCGTTGCTGCCGGCAAATTTTTTAGCTGGCGATTTCTTAGCACTGTGTCTCCCGTCATCTACAGCTATTACGGGAAGCGCATAATGCACACCATTCACACACCGCACCAACCCTCTGCCTCGCATAATTTTGACCCGGCGATCACCCTGATTCGTATGCCGGACCTTGAGGCCATCACCGGCCTCGCCCGCCCCACTGTGTACAAACGCCTCAAAGACGATCCGACCTTTCCGCGCCCGGTGCCGCTGAGCAACAGCAAGTCGCGCGGCTCGCCGGTGGGCTTCGTACTGGCCGAGGTCCAGGCATGGGTGCGTCAGCGCATCGCCCTGCGAGGGGAGGCCGCATAAATGAGCGAACAAAAAAAAGGCCAACCCATTAAGGCCAGCCCGGAAAAATCACACGCCGATAGTACCACCAGCACCGGGAAAGCGCCGACAAAGATCAGTCGCGTCCTGGGCCACTTGCTACAGGACCGGAGCCTAAATCGATTCGAGGCCGAGCGCCTGGGCGACCATTGCCTTCACTCGACGATCAGCAGCCTGGCGAACGGCTACGGGTTGAACTTCAGCCGCCTGATGGAGCGCGTGCCGAACCATTGGGGCCTGCCCTGCCTGGTGACCCGCTACAGCCTGCCAGCCTCCGAACACAAGCGTGGGCGCAACGTTCTGGCCATGCTTGAGAAGACGGGCGCATCCCGCCGGCAGGCGGCAGCATGAACGCGCCACTAATGTTCTGCGATGAACGGTCGATAAGTATTCTTGCCAGCAGTCGCGGCCGTCGGTATGGTTCGCCCCAAGTCATGGCAAAATCCATGGCCGGGTGTAGGAACCCATCAGAAAACTTGGCGCACAGGCGCCCCCATTCCGATTGCTGGCGTCTTTTTTTACGCCCGCAGTTAAGTGTTATGGCGGCCGTGTGTGGGCAGGCTTCGGCCTGGCCGGGTTCCAAGTTTCCCGGTATTCCTACCCCACGCACGGCTGCCACCCAATCCCGTAGGAAGGACCGTGGCAGTTCCGATATCGAACTTGGAGCGCCACTTATGTCCGCCCTCATTCCGTCCAAAATCCGCGCATTTGCTCACCGTCGCATGGCCTTGAGCGCACTCCGCGCAAATTCATCCCTTTCCGTTCGCTTGAAGCGCTACAACCATCACTCCGAGATCGCTCGCGAACTAGAAGCGCGGGAGGTGTCGAAATGATCGTCAATACAAACACCCCCAATATTCGGGCATTACCGCGCACGTCCCCCGGAAGCGCTGAAGCGTCCTTGAGCAAAGGAAGTGCCAGCGGTAGCTATCGATCCAAGCGTCGAGCTATGACCATTATGCGCACTGGAAGCCGCCTGTCCGGCAAGTACGTGCCTAGCTTTGCTGAGCTGGAGCGGGCTTGGCCGGAAGACAATGCCTGCCCGCGCTGCAAGGTGAAATTTGAATTTGTGCGTAGGACGGGGGCCGCTTATGGGAGCCACCCGTCGATCCAACACTTTCTCCCATCTGAAAGCGACCAGAACCCGCTCGCGGTGATTTGCGGCAAATGCAATCACGCCTTGATCAACCTCGGCGATACGGTCGACGCGATGTCCGTCGAGCTGGGGCTGCGCAAATGTACCTGTTGCGGCAACCTGAAACAGGAAGGCGACTTCTATCCAAAAAAGATGCGGAAGTCAGGTAACACGGGGCTTCAATCGCACTGCAAGGACTGCCAGAAAGACCGGTTACGTCAGCACACAAATGCCCGTCGTGTTGGGGGTGCGCAATGAGTCGTCAGCTGTGCGTCATCGACCATGATGCTATCGAAGGGGAAGTGCTGCGCGAGGCGGTTATAGACGCCCGCGATATGTGCTCCATGAATTTCGCCCGCGAAGAGCACAAGAAGCTGGAGAAAATCCTGCTGACGTTCGTGATTCCAGCGATGGGTGGTTACGACAATGAGCTGGCGTGTGACATTGCCCGCCATATTGAGCAGATCCGCACTTTCAGCGGTAATTTCTGCTGGCGCCATCGCCACCTAGGCGCCTCGCACGGCGTGGTAGGCAAGCGCGCCGAAATGGGCGAAGGGGGGGTGCAATGACGACCAGATCGAAAGCCGACAACTGCCAGCAGGTGGCCCAAGAGGCAATTTTCCAGCTCGATTGCTGCCGCGAGTTCAGCGACTGGATGCTGGCCCTGATGACCGCCATTCGTGACGACAAAAAACACTCTGATGGGAAGAACGCTCCCGGCCTGTCGAACCTCGGCGTGTACTTGGCGGAAACGCATCTTGGGGATGTCGAGCAGTCGTTCGAGCTTCTGAGTGACGACCTGTCGAGCCTAGGAGGTGCGGCATGACTGGCACACTCCAGACCAACACAGGCGTGGTCGACGATTTGCGAGATGCGCAGGACATTCTGTTGCTTCTGGCAATGTCGCTGGCGCTGATCGCCTCGCCCTCGACTCACATCCTTGTGGCCCGCGTAACGGCCGTGTTCGCACAGCACACAGCCATGGCTTGGGCCGATCTCCTCGGTGATGTCATCGCCGAACAGGAGGCGTCCCAATGATTCAGCCAATGATGTTCAAACGCCGCAGAACCCTTCCGGCTCACCGCCTCCCCTACGTCGGCAACACCGTCTATACCGACCCGATGGGGCGCATCGGGTACTGGGATGTTCCCTTGATCGGTGGTTATAGCGATGGCTGGGCAACTGGCGGCGCGCTGGCGCTGATCGCCTTGAAACACATGAGCAATTACGCCCAGCGAGTTGATGGCGACCACCTCAAATACATCGCCGCTTCGTGGATCGACCGCGCCAGCCAGGCGTCCCCCGAGGAGCTGGAGACGCTCAAGGCGCAAGTCATGGGGTTCATGGCAGAGATCGGCAAGTTCACCGAGGCGTCGGCTGTTGGCTCGCGATCGCGGCTTTCCCAGGTCGACGACAAGGCCGCGCTCAAAAAGGCGAATGAAGGGCTTGGATTTATGGCTGCAGAACGGGCACGCCGGACGCAGACGAACGACGCGCACTCGGCGCGAAACGCTGATTCGATAAAGGGTTAAGACCATGAAACTTCAAAACGGCGCATCAGCGTCGACGGGATCGGCTTGCCTGAAGAAAGCCAACGAGCTGTTTTATGTGACCCATCCGAAGACGCCAAAAGCGTTGCTCGGTCCGTTCCTGACCGAAGCCGACGCCGAGTGTGGGCGCGTAGTTATGCGTAGCGCCGACGCCCAGGTCACGGCGTGTCTGGTCGATTCCATCGACGACTTCACCCACTGGCACGCACTAAACAACGGCAGGATCTGCCGCGCCTTCGCAGGGAGCGCCAGCCATGGGTGACGTAATTCAGTTCGACCCGCACGCCGCTACCGGACGCGAGAGCGAGCCAGCCCACATGGACGACTACGGGCGGTCGCTGTTGCTGTGCGCTTTTAGCGATCTGGTGACGTTGCGCGACAGCGCCGCCGACGCCCATAGCCGCAAGCAAACGGATGCGGTCGTTAAGCAGATCGGCGTGGTGCTGGCGCGCTATGAACCGGAGGGCGCGGCATGACAGAAGCGACGATCCTTTTCCGCGACGCGCTCCAGGCCGCCTATGGCCCTTTGGATTGGCTTCCAGATCCAGACGGTGCCATTCACCGCTTTCAAGTCCCAAGCGATAAGCCCGGCAGCCAAAACGGTTGGTATGTGCTGTATCTGGACAACATCGCATCCGGGGCTTTCGGAAGCTGGAAGGACGGCACCACCAGCACTTGGTGTAGCCGCGAGCCGGTGGACGCCCGCGAAGCCGCGCAGATCCGCGAGCGAATTGAACTGGCCAGGCGCCAGCGCGAAGCGGAACAGCGCCAGCGCCATGAGCGAGCGGCGGCAAAGGCCAATCACTTGTGGCGCAACGCGCGCCGGGCATCACCAGACCATCCGTATCTGGTGGCGAAGGGCGTTCGCTCCTACGGCTTGCGCCAGCGCGGGGCTGAATTGCTCGTTCCGCTGTACCTCGACGGTCGGCTGGTCAACCTACAACGCATCGCACCGGACGGCGGCAAGCGCTTTCTCTTTGGCGGGCGGATCAAGGGCACCTATTCCCCGCTGGGCATCATCCAGCCCGGCGCGGTGCTTTGTATCTGCGAAGGTTGGGCGACCGGCGCCAGCCTCCATCAGCACGGCGGATACGCGGTTGCCGCAGCCATGAACGCGGGCAACTTGATGCCGGCCGCTATGGGTCTCCGCTCGCGCTACCCAGCCCAGCCAATTGTGGTAGCTGGCGACGATGATCGCCTTACCGAAGGCAACCCAGGCCGCGCCGCTGCAAACGCAGCAGCCGCAGCCGTGGGTGGTGAGGTCGCTTTCCCTGACTGGCCAGACAACGCACCTGAATCCCTGACTGACTTCAACGACCTCGCAAACTGGAAACTCGCCAATGGCCAAGCCTGACGCCAACGTGATCACCCTTCGGCCGGAAGCCGCCACAATTGCACCAGCGCGTCCCTGCTGGGCGGTGTACGAGCATTGGGTAACCAACGAGAACGGCCGCAAGCTGCGCCCCGGGGTGTACTGGCACAGCTTCAAGCGCACCGCCGCCGATCAGGACGACGCGGAGAGCGACGCCGCCGACCGCCCGATCACCGACGAATGGATCTCCAGCCCCGTCACGGTTGTGGCGCGCACGACCAACAGCGACGACGGCAGCGAAGGGCGTCTGCTCCGCCTGGTCACGGAAGGCGGCATCAAGGAATGGATCATCGCCATGGAGGTGTTCGGCGGGAGCGGCGAGGACGCTCGCCGGGCACTCTTCGGCATGGGCGTAATCATCGCGCTCAAGAAGCGCGGCACGTTCATGGAGTACCTTCTCGACCAGCACCCCGCCGAGGTGTTCGCTACCACCGGCCGGCCGGGCTGGCACGAGTCAGGCGCGTTCGTGCTACCCGGGCGAACAATCGGCACCGCCAACGTGCGATATCAGGCGAGCAACAGGGCTCAAGTTTTGTTCAGTCAGCGCGGCGAGCTGGCGCGGTGGCAGGCCGAAGTGGCAGCCAAATGTGCGGGCAATCCCGTGCTGACGTTGGCGATCGGCTGCTCGCTGGCTGGCCCGTTGCTCAGTTTGGTCGGCGTGCTGGGCGGTGGTGTTCACCTGGTGGGCGATAGCTCGAGCGGCAAGTCGCTGGCTCAACTGATCGGCTCCTCCGTGTGGGGTGACCCGGGCGTTTTCGCCGCCAGTTGGGATATGACCAAGGGCGGGCTTGAGATCGAGGCGTCCAGTCGTAACGACACCATCCTGCCGCTGGACGAAATCAAGCGCGCCGACCCCAAGCGGGTACAGGAAATGGCCTACTCCCTCGCCAATGGTCAGGGCAAAGGCACCATGACCAGAGAGCGTGAAGGCCGGGCGAAACTGAGCTGGCGCCTCCTCACGCTCTCCAGCGGCGAGCGGTCGCTGTCCGAGCACGCCGCCATATCCGGTAACGCTGCCCATGCTGGCGCCGAACTCCGCATGGTCGACGTGAACGCCGGCACCCGCACACATCGCGCCTTTGACGAGTTACACGGCCTTGAGGGCGCTGACTTCCATCGGCAGCTCACCGTGGCGGTAGGCGCCCACCATGGACATCTTGGACCTGCGTTCGTGGAGCGTCTGGTCGCAGCAGACGATAAACCCGGCCTGCTCAGTGACTTCGATGGCATTCGCGCCCAGTTCGTGGAAGACAACGCCCAAGCCGGCCGCGTCGCTGACCGGTTCGCCGTGATCGCGCTGGCTGGCGAGATGGCCATTGCATACGGACTGCTCCCGTGGGAGCCAGGTACCGCCCTCGCCGACTGCCGCCTGCTCTACGGCGAATGGCTTTCCCGTGTCGGCGGAGGGAACGCCGAAGACCGCCAGATCCTGGCCGGCATCATCGACTTTATCGACAAGCACGGCAGCAGCCGATTCTCCGACGCGAACGATCAGATGCCAGACACCAAGGTGTTTAACCGGGCTGGGTACTGGAAGTTATCCGGGGGCAAACAACTGTACCTGTTCAACAAGTCGGCCTTGATCGAGGCGGCGCACGGGTATGGCCTGAGCCGCGTTATCAAGGCATTGGAAGGCGCTGGCGCTATTGCCGAGCGCGGCGCTGATCGGAAACGGCACGCCAAGAAATACCGCGTCCCTGGTGGCGGATCGCCATGGCTGTATGTGATCGACCCCGAAGCCTTGGACGGTGAAGGCGGTGCTGTATGACCGCCACTACTCCAAACCACGATTGCCCATATCCACAGGAACCTAGAATCGGTGGGAACAGTGGGAACAGTGGGAACAGCCAGCAGGGCCGGGGCTTTCAGCCGTTCCCACCTAATAAAAAGAGTGGGAACAAGTGGGAACACACAATCACTTTCCAATATAAGCGCGCCGCTAGACTGTGCTTTTTGGTTATCACTGTTCCCACAAAAACCCGAGTGGGAACAGAATGGGAACAGAAAAACACCTCTGGAGGCCGCGAATTCCCTGGGTTGTTCCCACTGTTCCCACTGTTCCCACCGTTTTTGAAATCACAGCAACATGTGTATGTGAGTAATCCGGGCGAGGTGACGCAATGAGCCTCTTGTCCGAACTGCTCGATCACATGCCGCCGACCATCGTGGGTACCGCCCCGGAGAAACCCCGTCGCCCTGCGCCTCGTCCGTCGCTGGCGCTCGTCACTCATGTGGAGCGCCGCCCGCAGTTCGTCACTGGGCCGCACGCAAGCGCCGCCACGGCCACGCCCGAATGGCAGCTGGCGCGCGACGCATACCTCAACCACATCATGGCCTGCCGATCGTGCTACGCGCCCACCAATCGCTATTGCGGCGTTGGTGCCGAGTTGCGCGCTGATTACGACCGCACGCCCATGGAGACAAAACTATGAAGGCCAATATCGTCATTGCCCTGCTGGAAATCGCGCAGAAGCCAGGCGCCAGCAAGAGCACAAGCTTGATCACCACCCGCCGGCTCTGTCGCATCCTCGGCCAGAGAGCAGACGACATCCGAACCGAGCGCCGAGCCATACGGCGGGAGGCCAGCAAGCTGCGCCACTACCTGCCCTTCACCGCCAACAAGATCTACGAGATTCAGCAGAAGTCTTCGGGCCATCGGAGCGCTGAATGGGATGACGTGCGCAAAGTGCTGGGCGCGTTCGGACGGTCGCTGGTGCTGGACACCGAAGGCTTGATGGATGGACTGGGCTTCGACCGGGTGTGCGATCTGCTGGCGGTGAACGCCGTGGAGCGGGAGGCGGCGAGGAAGGACGGCGTGAACGGTTTGGCGGAATTGGTGTTCGCCCATTCCCTGGAAGACAGCGCCGCGCGTCGCAGGCAGGAATGGAACGACGCCCCTTTGTTCAACGCCTGTCAGATCGCGACTGCCAATTTCATCAGGGACTGCCCAGCACACTTGCGACCAGACCCTTTCGCACCTGGCGCGCCGTTCGGCCCAAAGATCCCGCCCACCCTGAGCATTGTCGGCAAGTAGGTAACCCATTACGCGACACGTTTTGCGAATCACGAAAACGTGTCGCGACACGGAGCGACACAACCGGGCATCCGCCCATCAATGGCGCCACGGCGTCGAAGGAGGCAATACATGTCACACCACATACGCTTCGCGGAAGCGTGCAAGGACACAGACTTCACCACTGACCCCGGCACGATCGGCGGGTACATCGTCTGGACGGTAGAGCACGTGCGCGACGGCGAGCGGGTTGAGATCGAGGGGCCGTTCTTCACTGAGGAGGAGGCTAGGATCTCCGCCGAGCTGATGCGCATCGAGTATCGGGGAGCCCGGGCCTACCAATCGACTCACACCTCAGCCTGGAATCCAGACGTAAACCGCGAGGTCGCCATTCGAAACGACGCAATGGCCGCCCGCATGATCCTCGCCGGCCAGCTCGGCATGGAAATCCCCAAACACAGCGCCCAAGGCGCCCAGGAGTAAGAAATGGCAATGGCAACCGACTACGGCAACAAAACCTTGATCCTACTGGGCGGCAGCGCTGGCAAACTCTTTGGCCGCAAACACCTCTACGAACTCTCAACGGGGGATGTCCGCGAGGCGGTTAAGGCAGTAGACGTGAATCACCCGGGATTTGCCAAATACCTTGCCGACGCAAAGGCTCGCGGCCTGGAGTTCGCCATTTTTCGAAACCGGCGCAATATCGGCGAGAAGGAGCTCGGGATGGGGCGAGCAAACGAGATCCGCATCGTCCCAGTCATCCATGGGAGTAAGCGGGCGGGACTATTGCAGACAGTGCTGGGGGCGGTGCTGATCGTGCTCAGTCCGTTCACGAACGGAGCCACACTCGCGCCGGGCATAGCCCTCGCCGCCGGCGGCGTGATCCAAATGCTCAGTCCGCAGGCCTCAGGCCTAAGGCAGAGCGCCGGGCCAGAAAACGCCCCGTCCTACGCCTTCGGCAGCGCCAAGAACACCACGGCCAGCGGCAACCCGGTACCGATCTGCATCGGCGAACGCCGGTGGGGCGGAATGATCATCTCAGCCTCGATCTACGCAGAAGACAAAATGTAGGCGTGGTGTTGTAAAGTCACAATTCACTTTTGAGGACGAACCAGATGCACAGGATTTTTCTCGCGTTCATCGCCGCCGGCGTGCTGGCCGGCTGCTCCAGTACACCGGTCGACCAAGCGTCGGCGAAGAAAGTGCCAGCATCCAGAACGTTTGCGTTTCAGTCAGACATTCCGGGCGGCGCCAAGCTGGTGGTGAGTCGAGATAGTGGTTTTTGGGCGTCCGGTGGATGCTATGCAACGGTGTTGGTCGATGGCAGGAAAGCCGCGCGTATCGACACAGGCGAGATTGTGGCGTTTCAGGTCAAGCCTGGCCGTCACATCATCGGTATAGCGGGTGACGACGACGGTAACGGCGTATGCGCGCTACAGATCGGTCAGCCGGTGAAGGAGACGGCCACACAGGTCGGCGCCGGGGATGTACAGAAGTTCAGGGTGTCCGGTACGCAAAACGGTACCGATATTCGCCCCAGCTCCTTCTGACCCAATTGCAGCACCGGGCGGCTCCAAGGATTGAGTCGCCCACCGCCCCTTCGTCAAGTTGGTAACCAAGCGTGGTAACCACCGTTGGTAACCACCGTTGGTAACCATTCCTCCACCCTCTGCCCGAGGACACTCTATGGCTCACACCATGACCCCCAAGCGATATTACCGAGCTCTGCAACGCGGGAATGACGCCTACATCGATGGACACTTCTACAACGGACGATTCTACGAAGGCAATAATCTCGTCGGGCAGATCGACGATGATGGCGCCTTCCGTTATTTCGAGAGCAAGGACGACGGTCGGCCAACCTTCCCGGAGCACATCGCGGGTTATGTCGAAGGGCTGGTACTGACGCTGAAGGACGGATCGATATTCGACGTGATCGAAGTGGAATCTAAATCGAGCAGCACGCCAAAGGCCTGACCGGCCTTGGAAACAATTACGAGCACAGTGCGGCTTGAGCAGGCTGAGATGTCAACAATTGTCACGTCGGCTCCCGAACGCGTCGTGCGATGTCAGGTTTTGTCAGGTTCATCCGAGCGTGCAACCGCTGATAGACGTGACAGGTCATCAATATTTTGCACAGCGACACTCAAGGCAACTTTCGCCTCCGTCAGGATACTGTCCGCTTCATCTTGGGTAACGATTTCGCAATGAACAAACGCTCCCAGGGTCCTGAGCAGCTGATCGAAGTGAAACTGCGGATTCGCCGATCCAGCAAGGATGATTTGGATTTCCGCGTGGGCGTAACTCAGAACTTTATCGTGAAGCCGATCACCGGAAGTCATAAGCCGCGCTCTCCATGGAACTACACCATGGACGCCAAACGGTTCGATTGCACGGTTTATTGATGCGTTTCCACGTCTGGGTGGGGCTGTGATTGGCTGCTGGTGTAGCGCGAACAACGCGCATTTGGTGGCCAGCCTAATAGCTGGCCCGTACGCGCTCGATGAGTTGAATCGAGTCTCTGCAGTACATCATCCACTTGCAGCATCCGGACGAGGTAAAGGCCTCGCTGCGCCTCGAGCTGTCTCAGCACAGCACGAACTGCCAGGCGGAGAGATATTGCCTCCGCCCGCAGGCTCTTGGCCTGCTGAGCCTCAGCGAAGAGGTTGCGGGCGGCGATCAAATTATTCGTCATTTTTCCATTCGTCCAAAGCCGGGGCCATCGATTTCACGTCACAGATGTTCACAGAAGACCGAGCCAGCAAAAAGCGGACTCAGGCGAATTGACGAATGGTTTCCGGTATCCACGCTGGTATCCACCATCTGTTAGCAAAAGTTAGTACGCGCAGCATTGATCTCAGGTCGGCATTTGGGCCAGGCATCCAGCCAGTGACCATTCGCGGTGACCATCAGTAGTGACCACTCCCACCGGTCACCGAATGAACCTTCGCGCACGTCTTCACGCACGATCTTCACGCACCCAGAAGCCCGCGAAAGATGATCCAAAACTGGATCATCTTTGATGGCAGCGAGCATTACTCGGATATCCCCTGTGGGAGCGAGATTCCCAACGCTGGTACGCAGCCCGGTACGCACGATCAGTACGCGCCTGGCACTGGAGCCGCCACCAAGTTCGCACCGATGGTTCGCACCTGGTTCGCAACCACCATTGCGCGCGAACCGTCGCCCCCGTGCCGACCTTTCGCGACAAAGTCGTAAAACCCCGGTCTGGCGCCCCGGCGTCACCGTTATCCAAAGTTATGGCTGGCGCCTGAAGGTTTCCACTATGGTTTCCACCATAAGCAGTGGGTTTTTCTGGAAACCTGCGAACCGAACGGCATATTGCTCTTCAGGACGGAGTGAACGTTTTCCCCCATTGGGGAAACACCCCATGAATGAGCGCAATAGCCGCGATCTCGGGTGGTGGACTCAACACAGTGTGGTGCTTTTGCCACGCCCCAGCGCCGTGGCTACTTTGACCACGCTTTGACGGAATGTGAGACAGGCATGAGACGGAATCAAAGGCCGGCGGGCGTCAGGGGCTTGTTCCGCCTTGGCCACGTCAAAGTGGGGAGGTTGACCGTCTCACACCCCTGACAGATCCCTGACGGATTCTGGACAGGATTTGGACGGATTGACCGGGCGCATTTTGATTGGTGGTGGACGGGCGCTACGGCCATCAAGGCCGGGCCAGCTCTGAATGCTGACAGCGATAGCCGAGGCGTCCAGAACGGATGGGGTTGTCACCGCGCAGGCGATGTCAAAATCCTTGACCATCCTTGACGGAGCCTTGACCAAACTTTGGACAGGTCTTGACGGTTTCCCCTAGGGCAGACCACAACCGGGCACGACAAACCCGCGCATAGCATGGCCTGCGGCGATTCGCGCGGCCCCGTCGACGCCCGTCTCGTCAAGAATTCAAGATCACGCCCGTCAAGGATGAACGGTAGATGGACAGGCCAGCGCCCAAGAGCCGGCCGCGCCACCAAATATTAGACAGGCATTAGACGGATTCCGGCCAGCAGGATACCGATCAGTTGCCGGGAGGGCTTGTGGTTCGCGGCTTCTGGCGGTGACGGCATGCCGACGCGCTCCGGTCTCGTCTAGTCTCTTGCGGGCGCCTTACCTCCTGACAGCAGGCCGGAGCAGGCGGCATCTAACTACCGAGGATTTCTCGGTAGTTCGATTGCGCACTGATAAACTCTGCAGATCATCGCTGGCGCCGATCCGGTCCAGCGCCAGCATTCCGCAAGCCAGAGGACAGCGCCGTGTCTGTGATCGATTGCGATTACCTGCCAACCGAGAAAGTGAAGATCCCCGCCGAGCTGGCGCTGCTGATCATCAGAAAGGCCAGCGCCATGGCGGCTACCTTCGAGGAGCAGGCGCTCGATCAACTGACCAAGGACGCGCGACGAGCGCTCAGGCAAGGCGCAGACCCGCGGAAGGTCATCAGGGAAATGAGGCTGTGACCGGTAGCGGCATGCTGTCCGGAATACTGGTAGTACCTGCCCTACCAAAATGGGAGCGGAGAAGTTGCGGCATCAGCCTCAACCGAACTTCTGCTCCAGTTTTGCAAGTTTACTTCGCAACTTGTTCGCCTCAGCCGTCACCGGTGCGTTGAGTTCCGAAATTGCGGAACTCCACGCGATAACCCCGGCTGGTGTATTCACGTAACCTGACTCGTCGGCAAAACGGTAAAGCGAAAGCACTCTAGATTTCATAAAACCGCATATGACGGTGAGCTCAACGCCGTTGCGTGCTGCAACTATGTCTACCGCTTCGCAGCTTTCTCGCAAAAGCTTGAACAGCGTTTCAGTGGTAATTCGATCGTCAGCAACAGCCTTCGTAAAACGGCCATCGGGATCGGACTGGAAACGGAAGAACAGGTTAATTCCAGAAAGTGAGAGATGCGATTCGAGGCGGTGAAATGCCACCATCGCCTCCCATATCAGGGCGAGATACTTTCCGTGCCTGATCTGGCGTTTCCAGACATTAAACCCAAGAAGCGCGACGGAGGCGGCAATCAGCCCGGCTATGCCTCCCAAGAAAGATCCAACGTGATCCAGCGTCTCAATTCCACCTTGGAGCCCGTTGGCAAGAATGATTATTATCAACTCCAGCACGACGACTACAACCAAAAGCGCCCCATTGAGCATCCCTGACAATTTATCCAACACGGCACTGATTCCTGTGAGTGAGACGGTATAGTGAGTCGGCAGGGTCAGACTGAAAACCCGTTCGAAAGCCGGCGTAGGATTTGGGAGCACTCAATCTCTGTCAACCGATACGGACTTGCGCTGGGGCGATCTGGACGTGAGCCTGTACCGTTCGTCGGCGACAGGTGAGCAGCTTCGATGGTGGATTTAGGTCGACGTTGAACACACCGAAAACAGCCCAGCAGACGGCGCCGTGTATCCCCTGGTGTATCCCTTTAATATCGCCACAGAAAAATATCTAATGAATACAGTAGCTTAGATAACCAGTTCAATTGCCTGTGTAGCCACCAAGTACTAAAAACGGCTTACCGAAAGGTAGGCCGTTTTTTTATGCCTCGAGAAAAGTCGACGCGACTCTTATTCCGCTGTAATCACCAGGCACCCTTTCATCACTCGCACTTTGACGTTCTCGTTCACCTCGAATCCCGCCTGCCTTAACCACAGTCCGCGTAGCCTGATCCAGGGCACCGGTTTGGCGGGGCTGTGAGGTTTATCCTTTATGTTGACCGGGTAAAAGTCTGCGGCGATTTTCAACCGGCGTTCAGTGATGGGGGTTGATGACGTATGATCGGCCTTAGCCATAATTAGCTCCTTCTTAGCTGCTTGTGGTTAGCGGGGCCAAAGTGTTGGTAGCACCTTGGTTCCGCGTTCTTTGAGTTACTTCAAACTTCTCTTTCTTCGTTGCTTGTCTTGCTCGTTGCTTGGGCGATCAGGGCGTCGAGCATCTGCGCTACGACCTTCTGCTGGACTTTCGGCAGCTCATTGATGGATTGCAGCCGTCGATACCACGTCGAGGTCAAGCTGCGTCTGGGCGTTTCCATGTACGAGGGAACCCCGAGCAGGTCTTCAACGGGAACGCGAAGCGCAAATGCCATCTTCACCAGTGTCGTGAGCGGCATGCTGCGCGTGCCCTCCTCGTAGCCCTGAAAGGTTTGCCTGGAAAGACCTAAAGCCCGTGCAAACCGAGTCTGTGTGATCTCGTGCACCGTGCGGAAATGTGCAATGCGACTGCCCAGCGCCACCAGAAAATCACGATCCTCATTGGAAATGCTCATGACAGCGGCCGACTGAAAATAAAATCGAATGGCAACGGACTCATCCTCTTCATCTGATATCCATCCTGGAAAAACTGCAGGAACCATCCTCAGGCAACGCCGTGTAGGCTGTCGACCTGAATAAACTGTAAGAGAAATCCGGCGTAATCAGCCATTCAAACGAAAAGACTACAGCCGCGACCGACGATAATTTCGCCTGAACCAGGCGCAAAACCGCTGGACTGAGATAGCCCTGTAGGAAGCAGGCTTTGCTCACGTAAGAACTGGATTTTTCATAACTTCAAGCACCCATCCCTCTCTCCCCGAACTGCCCTTCGACCGACAAGCTCCCCTGGCTCGATTCAGCGCCATACAGGGAGTTGGCATGCCTCGATTCAAATCTCTTTTCGACGAAGACTGGGCATGGGCACGCGACTCCGGCGGTGCGTCATGGGGCGGGTGGTTGCCACCTCGAGCGCCGGAGGAGCCGGTGTATATCGAGAAGGATGAGTGGCCTGCGCCCAAGCCTCGCGACGACAGGGTATTTGCCAAGTCCTGCACGCCAGACAACTGGTGTCGCACGGACGCTGGCACTGCCAAGGAGCCAGCCAGCAACTTCGGCAAGATCATGGTCGCCGGCGCCATGCTCATGCCCTCCGCCAGTACCGCTGTCGCGACGGCAATAGGCGCCGACCTGGCTTTGGGGCGTCTGGCCGGCGGCGGGATTTTGCAACAGCGCCTGAACTGGGCCATCCGTGGCGCCGGCGGGCCGGCCAGCGTGTTCGTGCTGGGAATGCTGCCAAGCAAAATGGCCGACGGCACGCTTCACACAGACGAAGAACTACGCCGCATGAGCCGCGCCACCACGCGCGTGCGCTTCCAGTTTCGTCGAGATGCCGGAGGCGTCGTGCGGGTCTACGGTATCCACTCCGGCGCCTCTGGCGACGACGCCGTACGCACGGTGAACGTCAAGTGGAACGCCGACAAGACCGCCATGGAGGCCAATCTCAACGGCATCACCATTCTCTGGACGCCGCAACGCGGGCCGCTGGGGTCGATGCCTCCGCTGGTTTACCCCGACCACGGCGAGGCACTCGACCCGATCCTCGTCCACCCGATCCCGGACAATACCGATAGCCAGATTGAGGGTCTGCCGGGCGAGGATGTAGCGGCCGAGGATTGTATTCTGGTGTTCCCGGCGGACACCGGGCTGAAGTCGTTGTATGTGGTTTATTCGAGGCCGGCGAGGCAGACGCCGGGGATCGTTACGGGGGTGGGGGAGGATATGGGCGGTATTTGGCTTGACCATGCTCAAGCTCAGGGTGGCGCCCCTATTCCAACCAGCATCGCCGATAAACTCAGAGGGAGCGAATATTCTAGTTTTGATTCGTTTAGGCGGGCTTTTTGGGCCGTTGCCTCAAAAGACAGCGCAGTGGCACAACAGGTCAGCGAAGATAATCTACGACGTATGCGCAACGGAAATGCGCCCCGCGCCCGCTTAGGTGATGCAGCAGGGAAAAGGATCTCTCATGAGATTCATCATGTGGAGCCGATATCCGAAGGTGGTGATATCTACAACGTAGATAACCTATGGGTCTACACACCCAAAAACCATGTCGACGTACACCGTAAATAAGGGCATACCATGAGCGACCCATTCATCAAAAGCAGCTTTTCCGACTATACCGAGCAGGATTTCATTGATCTCATAGATGAAATAAGAAAGGAAGATATAGCGCCGACAGATCTCCGTGCAGATGCATTGATACTGCACTTCAACAAGATAGTAGGACATCCGAGCGGGATGGATCTGATCTACTACCCCGAGCCCGGAGCAGATACAACATCTGCCGGAATAGCTCGTACAGTCATGGCATGGCGCGAAGCGAATCGACTACCTGGGTTCAAGACATGAACCCTGCCGCCCGTTTCATTTGAACTGTGGAACTTCAACTTGAGAACGTGACTAACATATCCGACTACACCGAAGCAGAATTCTTGATATTTGTGCAATCTGTTCTTGCAGCCAACACAAGCCCAGACGAGATTCTCGATCCGCTATTGTTTGAATTTGTACGTCTGTGTGAGCACCCAGCGGGCACTGACCTCATCTATTGGCCCGAGGATATGAAACAACAAACAGCCGAGGGCATTACCAAAATTGTGAAAGACTGGCGCTCTACCCGTGGTCTGCCGGGCTTCAAGCAATAAATTTTTGACTCACTACCCCTGCACTACTCTCGAGAAGATCGCACCGCCTGAGCTACCGCTTTCGCGGACAGGCTCGCTCCCACAAGGGCATCGTTTTCGGCCGATCGATTGGCGCGGCCGCTGAGCGGGAGTGCTGCAATCCCCACCCGGTTTGCACCCCGCCCGCCCGGTCGATAAAGTCCCCAGGACTTCTACCCCACGGACGGAGAGCCCACGTGTTTCCAACCTTGCCCTTGAGCCGCTTTCGCCTGCCAGCCCTGACACTGCTTGTCAGCGCTCTGACCCTCACCGCATGCAACGCCCCACCCTCTTCTTCCTTGCCACTAGCACCAGAAGCTGCTTCCGGCTACCGCACTGATCTGCAAACCCGCCACGCCAATAAACACATGGCTGCCGCAGCCAATCCGCTGGCGGCCGAAGCCGGGCGGGAGATGTTGCGTCAGGGCGGTTCCGCGATTGATGCGGCCATTGCGATGCAGGCGGTGTTGACGCTGGTTGAGCCGCAGTCTTCCGGGATAGGTGGCGGTGCGATGATCGTGTTGTGGGACGGCAAACAGGTGCGCACCTATGACGGCCGCGAAACGGCGCCGGCCGGGGCCACCGAGAAGCTGTTTCTGAATGCCGACGGTAAACCGATGGCCTTTACGCAAGCACAGATCGGCGGGCGTTCGGTCGGTACGCCCGGGGTGTTGCGCGCGCTGGAGCTGGCGCATCGGCAACACGGTCGCCTGCCGTGGGCGAAGCTGTTTGAGCCGGCGATCAAACTGGCCGAGCAAGGCTTTGCGATTTCCCCGCGCCTGCATTCGCTGCTGACCGTTGATCCACTGATACGCCAGTCACCGGATATGGCCGCGTACTTTCTGAATGAGGATGGCAGCGTCAAAGCGGTGGGCACGCGCCTGCAGAACCCGAAATTGGCCGCCGTGTTCAAACGCATCGCCAGCGAAGGGGCCGATGCGCTGTACAAAGGCCCGATCGCCGAAGAAATCGTCGCCAAGGTTCAACAGCACGCCAACCCCGGCAGCCTGTCGCTGAACGATTTGCAGCGTTATCAGGCCAAGGAGCGCGCACCGCTGTGTACCGACTACAAGCGCTGGCAGGTTTGCGGCATGCCGCCGCCGTCGTCGGGCGGGATCGCGGTGGCACAGACTCTCGGCACGTTGCAGGCGCTGGAGACGCGCGACCCACGCCTGTCGCTGGCCCCGCTTAAACCAGTGAAAACCAATAAGCCGGCCGGCATCGAACCGAATCCACAGGCCGTTCATTTGATCGCCGAGGCCGAACGCCTGGCCTACGCCGACCGTGCGCAATACGTGGCGGATACCGACTTCGTCCCGGTCCCGGTCAAAGGCCTGATCGATCCGGGCTATCTGACCAGCCGCGCCAGCCTGATCGGCGAGCGCAGCATGGGCAGCGCCAAACCGGGCACACCACCGGGCGTACAAATGGCCTACGCGCCGGACCGTTCGCCGTTGCGCATCTCGACCTCGCAAGTGGTTGCGGTGGATGACCTCGGCGGCGCTGTGTCGATGACTACCACCATCGAAGCCGCATTCGGGTCGCACCTGATGGTTCAGGGATTTCTGCTTAACAACCAGATGACCGACTTCTCGTTCATCCCCGAAGAGAACGGCCACAAAGTCGCCAACCGCGTCGAACCCGGCAAACGCCCGCGCTCGTCGATGGCACCGACGCTGATCTTTGATCGCAACACGGGTGAATTCGTCGCCACGGTCGGCTCGCCGGGCGGTTCGCAAATCATCGAATACGTCGCCAAAACCACCATCGGTCTGCTCGACTGGAACCTCGACGCGCAAAGCGTCATTAACCTGCCCAACTTCGGCAGCCGCAACGGCCCGACCGAACTGGAACAGGGGCAATTCAGCGCGGCGCTGATCAAGACATTGAAGGACAAGGGCCATACCGTCAGCGAAATCGACATGACCAGCGGCACCCAAGCGATCGTGCGGGTGAAGGACGCGCAGGGCAATGCAACGTTGACGGGAGGGGCCGATCCCCGGCGCGAGGGCGTAGCGGTAGGGGATTGAAACACTGCATTGAAAAAGGCCTGCCGAGCGGCAGGCCTCTTCGCAGGAGTAAATCAGACCGCCAGCGACTGCCGTCCACCCCATCACCAATCATCAGGAAATGCCCGCCCGCGACATGGTGCAGCGTGTGCAAACCAGCGTGTCCTTCGAAATGCCAGCGGCCATCGCCGAACGCTCGTTCGTCGGCCCGGGCGGCACTGACCAGAACGGCGGGCCCATGATTAAGCAGGCGTTAGGCTTTGTTCAGGGAACCGGGCGTCGGTGGGCGTCGCTCGGCTATCTGCTCCGCAGGAGCCGATTGGAGCCCCCGATCGCGTAAATAATCGCTGACGAAAAGACTTATGGGAGCGGGCTTGCTCGCGAATGCGTCAGATCAGTCAATTCACTGCTGAATGACATACCGCCTTCGCGAGCAAGCTCGCCCCCACACCTGATCTGTGTCGATCAGTGAGAGAGCTGATTGGCAAACTGGCCCACCGCATCCACCACTTTCTGCGCACCGTCCTGAATCTCGACGATCACCGTGCCCGCTTCCGCCGCCAGCGCCAGGCCTTGTTCAGCCTGAAGCTTGCCGTCGGTCATCAGGGCCACGGCGCTACGGGCCATTTCCTGGTTCTGCCGTACCACGCCGACGATTTCGTCCGTCGCCTGGCTCGTGCGCGAGGCCAGTTGCCGAACCTCATCCGCGACCACGGCAAACCCACGGCCCTGTTCGCCGGCCCGGGCGGCTTCGATGGCGGCGTTGAGCGCCAGCAGGTTGGTCTGTTCGGCAATGCCGCTGATCGTTTTGACGATCGTGCCGATCACCAGCGACTGCTCGTTCAGCGCCTCGATACCTTCGCCGGCGGCTTGCATGTGCCGTGACAGGTCACGCATCACGTTCACCGCTTGGGTGACCACCGTGGTGCCGCGTTGGGCGGTGCTGTCGGTTTGTTGCGAGGTGCTGTAAGCGATGCTGGCCGCGTCGGCAACCGCCTGCTCGCGGTTGACCTGATCGGTGATCACCGTGGCGAACTTAACCACTTTGTACAGTTTGTCGTTGGCATCGACCACCGGGTTGTAGGACGCCTCCAGCCACACCGTACGACCATGGCTGTCGATACGCTTGAAGCGGCCAGCGACAAATTCGCCGCTGTTCAAGCGCCGCCAGAAGTTCTGGTATTCGGCGCTGTTGTACTCTTCCGGGGCGCAGAACGTGCGGTGATGTTTGCCCTTGATCTGTGCCAGGCCGTAACCCATGCCGTTGAGGAAGCGATCATTGGCGCTGAGCACGTTGCCGTTGAGGTCGAATTCGATGACAGCAGTGGAACGCACCAGCGCGCCGATCAGGTTTTCATGCTCGCGGGAGGCTTCGATGGTGCGGGTCAGGTCACTGGCGTAAAAGGAAATATGCCTGATCCGGCCATCAGAGGAGCGCACCGGCTGTACGATTGAACGCAACCACGCTTCGTCGCCGTTGCCGCGCAACAATCGCACGGCGCCGGCGAAATGCTCGCCACGGCTCATCGAGTTCTTGAAACGCTGATGGAATTCGTCGGATTTGACGTGAGCCGGGACGATGTCTTCAATTGCCCGGCCGACCAGGTCCTGGCTCTTGTAGAGCATTTCATCGAGAAAATTCTGGTTGACCGAACGAATCCGCCCGTCGGGCTCAAGGGTCAGCGCGAGCATTTCGCTTTCCAGGCTTTCCTTCACTTGCACAAGGCTGGAGAGTTCTTCGCGGAGAGCGGCCAGCTCTTGCTTCAAGCGTTTATTGAACATGGGAAAGCACCGATGGCAGGGTTGAAAGCGGCGTACAACCTAGCCGTCGGCCTGGCGGAGTTTTTCTAAAGCCAGCGCAAGACCCGTCAGTCGAAAATAGTCCAGCGCTCTCGGCTCAGGCAGCACCGGCAGCCTGACACGGCCCCGTGCGCGGCATGCGCGCACCGAAATACGCTGCCGTCAGAATCCCCACCGCACCCATCACTGCACAGAACATCACGCAAATCCATGGGCTCCATGGCATCAGACCGATCAGCAGCAGTGGTGTGAAACTCGCCCAGGCGGCGTAGGCAATGTTGTAGGTGAAGGAAATGCCTGACACGCGAATCCGCGCTGGGAACAGCCCGACCATCACCGAAGGCACCGCACCGACGACTCCGCAGGCAAGACCGGCGACTGCATAGGCAATGCCGATCCAATGTCCGCCGAGGATCAGACAGCCATACAACACGCCAATCCCCAGCGGCAGCAACAGGCTGTAAAGCCTGACCGTGCGCCAGGCACCCATGCGATCGACCAGCAGCCCGGCGATCACGCAGCCGATATTCAGGAAAACGATGCCCAGGGCGCTGAGGCCGAAAGTGTGGCTGGCAGTCATGCCAAAGGTTTTCTGCATCATCGTCGGGGTGATCACAACGAACACCACCACTGCCGAGGTCAGCACGCAGGTGAGCAACATGGCCGGCAACATGGCCAGACGATGCTCACGCAACACCGTGCGCAACGGCAGCTCGACCCGCGCCTCGCGCTGCGCCTCCATGGCCATGAACACCGGGGTTTCGCTGAGCCAGCGGCGCAGATAAACGCCCACCACGCCGAATACGCCACCGAGCAGAAACGGATAGCGCCAGGCGTAATCGAGAATCTCCGCAGGAGTGAACACCTGCGCAAGGAAAGTCGCGGTGAGTGCGCCGATCAGGTAACCGAAGGTCAGTCCGGCCTGCAAGAATCCGAGTGCGTAACCGCGATGGCCGATAGGCGCATGCTCGGCAACGAACACCCAGGCGCTCGGCACCTCGCCGCCCACCGCCGCGCCCTGCAGGATGCGCAGCGCCAGCAACAGCAACGGGGCGAAATAGCCGATCTGCGCGTAGGTCGGCATGATCCCGATCAGCAGGCAAGGCAGCGCCATCATCAGAATGCTCAGGCTGAAAACCTTTTTGCGGCCCAGCCGGTCGGCGAAATGCGCCATCAGAATCCCGCCCAGTGGCCGCGCCAGATAACCGGTGACGAAGATGCCGAAGCTCTGCAGCAAACGCAGCCACTCGGGCATTTCCGGCGGGAAAAACAGCTGGCTCAGGGTCAGCGCGAAGAACACGAAAATGATGAAATCGTAGATTTCCAGCGCCCCACCGAGCGCCGCAAGGCCGAGGGTCTTGTAGTCGGCACGGCTGAACGGCGCCGGTCGGGCTGGAGAAGTGGCAGTCATGACAAAGAACTCAGATATCGGCAAAAACCAAGGCGCCCATGGTCTACGCAAATACGCGGATCGACAACCCGTCAGACCATCGTCTCGGTTTGCGAAAACCCGCTCAACAAAATGGCCGCGCTTGATTTACTGTTAGTGCCTGTCTGCTGGAGCACAATTTACAAACCACCATAAATCCCTGTGGGAGCGAGCGAAGAGGCCGGTACATTCAGCATCACTGTTGACTGACCTGACGCGTTGGCGAGCAAGCTCGCCGCTCCCACAGAGGCGGTGTCAATGCTGAGATTGTGGCCATAGACCAAAATAACCATAAAAAATCCGAGGTACTTCCCGTGGCCGTTGATATCGAAGATAGCCGCTCCGCGCGCTTTGCCCTGCGCTGTTCAAATTTTGCCGAACGCTGGTTTCCCGACTCCTGGGTGTTCGCCGCGTTGGCCGTCATCATCGTTGCGCTGGCCACCCTGGCCATGGGCGCCAAACCCACCGCTGCGGCGATGGCCTTCGGAGACGGCTTCTGGAGCCTGATCCCGTTCACCATGCAAATGGCCTTCGTGGTAATCGGCGGCTATGTCGTCGCCAGCTCGCCGCCTGCCGTCAAACTGATCGACAAACTGGCACGCATCCCGAAGAACGGCCGCTCCGCCGTGGCCTGGGTGGCGTTGATCTCGATGGTTGCATCGTTGCTCAATTGGGGTCTGTCGCTGGTGTTCGGCGGGCTGCTGGTGCGCGCCCTCGCCCGCCGCACCGATCTGAAAATGGATTACCGCGCCGCCGGCGCTGCGGCATACCTGGGACTTGGCGCGGTGTGGGCGCTGGGCTTGTCATCGTCGGCCGCACAGTTGCAGGCCAACCCGGGCAGCCTGCCGCCGTCGATCCTGTCGATCACTGGCGTGATCCCGTTCACCGAAACCATTTTCCTCTGGCAGTCCGGCGTGATGCTGCTGGCGCTGATCGTGATCTCGATCATCATCGCCTACGCCACTGCGCCCGGTCCGAACTCGGCACGCGACGCCGAGGCCTGCGGCATCGACCCGGCCTTCAACCTGCCGCCGCTGCAACCGCGCACTCGCCCCGGCGAATGGCTGGAACACAGCCCGTTACTGATCATTGTGCTGGTGCTGCTGGCAGCGGGATGGCTGTTCCACGAGTTCTCGACCAAACCGGCGATCACCGCGATTTCCGGGCTGAACACCTACAACTTCCTGTTCATCATGCTCGGCGCGCTGCTGCACTGGCGCCCGCGCAGTTTCCTCGATGCGGTAGCCCGCGCGGTGCCGACCACCACTGGCGTGTTGATCCAGTTCCCGCTGTACGGCTCGATCGCTGCGTTGATGACCACAGTCAAGGGCGCCGATGCGCAAACCCTCGCGCATCACATCTCGACCTTCTTCGTCAGCATCGCCTCCCACGACACCTATGCGCTGCTGATGGGCGTCTATTCAGCGATTCTCGGCTTTTTCATCCCGTCCGGCGGCGGCAAATGGATCATCGAAGCGCCCTACGTGATGCAAGTCGCCAATGACCTGCAATACCACCTCGGCTGGGCAGTGCAGATCTACAACGCCGCCGAAGCCCTGCCGAACCTGATCAACCCGTTCTACATGCTGCCGCTGCTGGGCGTGCTCGGGTTGAAGGCGCGGGATCTGATCGGCTTCTCGTTCGTGCAACTGCTGGTGCATACGCCGCTGGTGCTGCTGTTGTTGTGGGCGCTGGGGACCACATTGGCGTATACGCCGCCGGTGATGCCGTAGCGCAAACGAGCCAGGCCTGTAGGAGCGAGCGCTCGCTTGCACAGGTCTGGCGTGGAAATCATGAAATCCACACTCGACCGCTTTTCTGTCAAACACCGCTGATCCACTATGACGCGCCCCCAAATCGAGGGGAACCCACGCTGAAATGGATCTGAGCATGTTCAAACTCGCAGGATTTACCCTCGTTGCACTGACGCTAAGCGCCGCCGCTCACGCCGATGTCGACGTGAAACTGGGCAGCACAGAGCGCGTCACCCGCCTCTTCGCCTACCCCAACAATTGCAGCGTGATCTGCTTCCGCAACTGGACGCTGGAGCAGACCGTTGCTCATTACCTGAGCCAGAGCGTGCAGCGTGATGGCTACGCCGATGCCAAGGTGCTGGTGAAAACCGATAACGATCAGCTCTACGCCGAGATCACCGGAGTGCCGGACGGCTATGACAAGCCGCTGTCGGCGTTGCTCGACGCCGGCGATCTGGCTTACGCCGGCGCCAGCAAGCTCAATGCCGAGGGCAAATGGACCTACAGCTGGTATTTTTTCCTGCCGCTGGGCATGGCCCTGGAAAATCGCAAAAGCGTCGAGTTGCTGCACTTTCCGCCTGACTACTCGCTGACCCAGGCGCAGGACTATCTGCGTTCGAACACCACCGATCGCTGGGCGTCTTTGCTGACCACTAACGGCATCCCTGCCGGGCAGACGCCGGCTTATCAGACCATCATCGACATCGCGCCGATCGCCGCGCCGTCCAGTGCCGGCGGGGATCTGGAGGACGTCTACGACTACTTCAAGGCCTACCAGACCACGCTGGTCAAGCAGTTCAGCCAGACCGCCAGCGGCGCGACGCTGCCGATGGTCGCGTTTGGGGCGCCGGTGCGCAACTGGATCAAGGAACAATATGGGCCGACGGTCGGCGTATTGGGTCTGGCAAGCATCAGTCCGAGCGAAGGGGTGAATGTGCCGGTGCTCGGCTCGAATCATCCGAGCTATATCTGGTACGCCGCTGATCCGAAGAGCTATACCGGCGACGATGCCCAGGCCAAGGCTGACGCCGCAGGCCTGAAAGTCATGGGCCAGGATTTGAGCGCGGCTTGCTGGCAGGCCGGGATGGGCAGCGAACCGGGCAGCAATGCGCAGGCCACGCTGAACAGTTGCACGCAAACATGGCAGGTGACGCAAAAGGTCACCACGTGCGAGTTGTTCTACACCTCGATCCGCGATCTCAGTGCCGAACAGGCCGCCGCCAAGTGCGCCACGCCAGCGGTCAAGAAACAACTGCAGCAGCTGAAAGCGCCACTGCCTGCGGCTGCCGCGCCGGCTCTGTAATCGTTGCCGGAGCAACCTCGCGCCAGCCAATGCTGACCCGGGATTACGGCAAAAGCCGCGGTTATGGTGCGCCGACCGGGCGCAAGCGATATTGCGGCGGCAATTGCTCGAAACCGCTGATGGTGGTGTTCAGACTTTTCCAGCGACCGTCCTTGATGCCGTAGATGCAACCGTGTATCGACAGTGGCTGGCCGCGATGCCAGGCGTTCTGAATGATGCTGGTGTGCGCAACGTTGGCCACTTGCTGGATCACGTTGAGTTCACACATCCGGTCGACCTGCTCTTCTTCGGTCGCCAACTTGGCCAGCTCTTCGCGTTTCTCGTAGTACAGATCACGGATCGACCGCAGCCAGCCGTCGATCAGGCCAAACTGGCGATCCTGCATCGACGCACGCACACCGCCGCAGCCGTAGTGGCCAGTGACGAGGATGTGCTTGACCTTGAGCACGTCGACGGCGTACTGGATCACCGACAGGCAATTGAGGTCGGTGTGCAGCACGACATTGGCGACGTTGCGGTGTACGAACAGATCGCCCGGCAGCATGCCGACGATTTCGTTGGCCGGGACACGCGCATCGGAGCAGCCGATCCACAGGTATTCCGGTGTCTGCTGGCGCGCCAGTTTGGCGAAGAAGTCCGGGTCTTCCTTGGTGATCGCGTCAGCCCAACGCTCGTTGTTATCAATCAGGTCTTGTAGATCGTGCATGTTTAAGGCCTCCAGAAAGATGCGCAGGTTTGATAGACGACCACCCGTCGAAGTCACGCCGCCAGCGCAAAGTGTTTCCGTTGGAATTCTCGCGCGCCCGGTGAGTCCACTCAGTAAGGCCCACAGTATGAGGATTTGCCATGACTGATTCACGACGCCCTTATGATGCGGTGCAACCGGAACCCATCGATGATAACGAAGACCGCATGGGCTCGGTGCACGAGCTGGATTTCGACGACGAAGAGCCCAGCGCGAAGATCGGTGATGAGCTGCCCGAGCGTGAACGAGAACAGCTGATGCCGGCTGAGCGGGTGCGTGAGGCGGGTCTGACCGGGGCCTCGGTGGACGATCACCAGCCGACTGACGATGACCTGAGCCCGGAAACGCTGATTCGCGAGGACGGTGCACGCGATGCCGAGGAAGTCGGCGAGGGTAATCCGGCGGATTGGGATTTGAGCGAGGTCGGGGAAAATGACATCGGCGGCGGTGACGGGCTGGATGAGGCGGAACTGGCGGACCTGGATCCGCTGAATGGCAAGCGCTGATCAGCTGATTGAAAGTCGCTCCATGTAGGAGCTGCCGAAGGCTGCGATCTTTTGACTTTTTTTGCAAAATCCAAAACAAGATCAAAGGATCGCAGCCTTCGGCAGCTCCTACATGGCATCAGTCGATGAGGGTACAGGCCATCACGACCGCATCCTCACGTCCACCCACCGCCGGATAGTAATCGCGACGCCGGCCAATCTCATTGAAGCCATAACGCTCATACAACTTGAACGCGGCAGTATTGCTGTCGCGCACTTCGAGAAAACACTCCCGAGCCTCAGCGGCATACGCTCGCGACATCAAATGCTCAAGCAAGGTCAGCCCCAACCCACGCCCCTGATTTTCCGGTTTGACGGTGATATTGAGCAGATGCGCCTCATCAAGAATGATCTGCACCACGCCGTGCCCGACCTGCTGCTGCCCTTCGAACATCAGCCAGATCTGATATTTGCCCAGGCCATCGAGAAAAATCCCGCGGGTCCACGGATGGCTGTACGCGGCGTATTCGATCTTCAACACAGCGTCCAGGTCCGCCTCGGTCATCGGGCGAAAGGTTACAGCCTCACTCATCGGATTGTTTCCAGCGCGCCATCAGCCGACGCATGGCTTGCCACACAGCAGCCTTGCGCTGTGGCTCTTCCATTAACAGTTCCAGACCGGGAATGGCCCAGGCCAGGCCCAGACCTTCGATCTGCAATTGACTATTGAACGCTTCGGCGTCCGCTTCACCGGCGAACTTCACCGCTGGCAAGCCGATCAACCATAAACAGGCGCAGGGTGCTGCTTCCATCTGTACCGAGAGGAAGCCCTGCACAAAGTCGCGCGCCGCTTCCGGGCCTTGATCCAGGGTGCCGCGATTGAGCCACGGCCAGCGCACCGGTTCGCCGACGATCTGCGGTGCATCGGGCAGACCGGCGGCGCGCAGCATGTCTTTGAGCAGCAGGTAGGCGGGATCGCGACTTTGAAACGCTTCGCCTGTGGGTAACTCGACCAGCAGCAGGCAGCGCCCGGCGCGCAGCAGTTGCAGGGCGAAACGCGGCGGCGGCACTGGCGCAGGTTTGGCCACCACCGGCGTCTCGTCGACGTCTTCCACCGGTTTCGCGCCGTTGCGGGTGCTGGCCAGCGACGGACGCGGCACTTCGATTTTCGGCCGCTCGACCGGCCGCTCCACCGGATGCGCGGCAGACTGCCCGGGTGCTTGGGCCTGAGGCGCCGGTGCAACCGGGACCTCAAGCTCAGGCTCAGGCATTTCCAGCAGCTCGGGCCGCGACGGTGCGGCGAAAGGCAGTTCGGTGCGCGGCAGCCAGTTGACCACCTGCATGGCGTTCAGATAGGCGCGGCGGCGGGACTCGATAAGCAAAGGTCGGCCACTTGTGGATAACGGAAAGTGCGCTGATTCTACCGCCCTTCGCGCAAGATCGCTTGCTGTTGATCGATAGCCTGTGCTGCACCGCGCCGCTGCGCTTTGAGCAAAGAATGCGACAGCCCGTCCCGAGAGTGAATCGCCGCGCCTGTGATGCAGTACAATCGCCGCTTTTAATTGCCAACCAGCCGGCCATTCCGATGATCGAACCCAAGCGCGTCTTGCGCGCCCTCGCTGAACACTGGGCACTTCTGGAGCCATTGTGCGAGCACTTCGACCAAGGCACCCTGAGCCTCAACGAACTGCGCACGCAACTGGCCGCCCAACAACTCGACAGCACGCCGCAGGACATCACCAGCCTGCTCGATGTGTGGATCCGCCTCGACATACTGGTGCCGGTGGCGAAAAGCCCGAACCGTTTCGAGCTGAACGCGCAGATCCACGACTTCCTGGCCTACCTGCGCCGCGAACACCGGCTGGGCCTGTGCCTGGAAATCGAAGCCTACCTGCGTCACCTCGAACGGCTGGCCGGTTACATCCAGGACGCCTTCGACGTACGCGACGGCAACGACCTCGCCCGCCAGTTGCGCCTGCTCGACATGCGCGTGCGCGACGTACTGAAAAAGCTCGACAACGACGAACAGGCGCTGGTCGCCGTGGCTGAACGCGCCAAGACCAGCGACCGGCAGATTCCGCTGCGTCAGCGTTACGCCGAAGTACTGGCGACGTGGGACGAATACGTCGAGCCGATGATCGATCTGGTCAACGCCGACGGCGCCTTCGAACAGGGCGTGCGCAAGGTCGAAACGGTGCTGCTGAAAATGCTCAGCGAACAGCAGCGCCTTGGCCATCTGGTCGATGACGACATGCTCCTGCGCACCCACGCGCGCATTCTCGAAATGCAGACCAGCGCCCAACTCACTCTGCGTCACGCCCGCGAACTGCTGCTGCCGCTGCGTGAAGAAGCACGCCGGCACAACGCCGTGACCCGAGGTGCTGCGTTGGCCCTGGCGGCGATTCGCCGTAAAGGCATCGACGCCGTGCCGCAAGCGGCGATGCCATTGTTCACTCGCCCGCAAAGCACCTTCCTCGGCAGCGCCAGTCAGGTCGAAGCGTACGTGTATGCGCTGGCGCGTTTCGAGCCGAAACCGGCGCGCTTCCCCAAGGCGCACAAGACCCAGAAGGCTGGCGATGCCCCACGTGCACCGCGCACCGTGCGCGAGATGGTCGACCGTTGCGAAGAGTCCCTGCCGATGCCGGATCTGATGACCTGGCTGCTGGAGCAGGAACCGGACGGCGCGACCGACGAATTGCTCTACTGGTTCTCGCGCCTGTCGCGGGAAAAACGCTTCAAGCGCGAGCGTCTGGAACGCCGCGAATACCACACTCACGAGCATCAGGTCAGCCTGCGCTCCTTCGCCCTGCTCTCGGCCAGCGACACCGCCGCCGAGAATTCTGCGAGCATCCCCCATGCATCTTGATCTTTCCGAACTGTCGCAACTGGCGCCGATCTTCCGCGAGTTGTTCAAGGGTTACCACGTCAGCCGCCGCGACCCGGAGCTGTACACCCAGCTGTCGAACTTCCAGGACCAGTACCGCACGCTGTTCAAGGCGCTGGGCTTTGAACTGGTCTGCGACACCCGTGGCTTTTATTACTTCGTGCCGGACATGGCCGCCGCGGCGGTGAACAAGACCGCCCAGCGTCTGGCGCTGTTCACCTTCATCCTCGTCGAGCATCTGGCCGATCAGGGCCGCGACCCGATCGCCGTGCTCGACGGCGGCAGCCTCGGCCGTGAAGAACTGCCGTCGCTGCTGGATAAATACCGCGACCTGTTCATTCAGGCCGAAGTGCAGACCGTTGAAGAACTCGAAGAAAAGATCATGCGCCGCATGACTCAACTGGGTTTCGCCGGCGAAGAAAACGGCGTGTACCGCTTCCTCCCACCGATGCACCGTTTCCTCGACGTGTGCCTGTCGGTCCAGCAGGACCGCGATCTCGCGGCCAGCGTGCACAGCGTTCTGCCGCTGCCGGCACCGGTGCTGATCGATGAAGCGGCCGAAGCGAAATTCCTCGAAACCGACGATCCATTGGATTTGAGCGAATTTGAAGAAGAAAGCGAAGAAGACGCACTGGCCCGCGCCATTGCCGAAGAACAGGAGTCCGACGCATGAGCCAGGAACGCTACGGCATTCGCCGCTTTGCCCTTTTGAACACCGCCGGTTACAGCCTCGGCCTGTTCCCGCTGGAAGAACCGCTGTCGGTTTACGGCGCGAACAACCTCGGCAAATCGGCATCGATCAACGCCTTGCAGTTCCCGATTCTGGCGCGCATGTCGGACATGAGTTTCGGCAAGTACAGCCTTGAACAATCGCGGCGCTTCTACTTTGCTTCTGACACCAGCTACATCCTCGTCGAAGTCAATCTGCCACATGGCCCGCACGTGATTGGTGTGGTCGGTCGTGGCCCGGGCGGTGGTTTCGGTCATCAGTTCTTCGCCTACGCCGGCAAGCTCGATCTGGCCCATTATCAGAAAAACGATACCTGCCTGCGCCAGAAAGAGCTTTTCAGCAACCTTGAGAAAGAAGGCCTGAAAGCCTACGAACTCAAGCCTGACGAACTGCGGCGTTTGCTGGTCGGCGGTCACACGTCGATCCCGCTCGACCTGACGCTGATCCCGCTGCGCTCGACCAGCGAGCAAAGCCTGAAGACCTTCCGCGCGTTGTTCATCAACCTGCTGCACATGCGCGAAATCACCGCGGCCAAGCTCAAGCAATTGTTCCTCGATGCCTTCGAACACAGCCTGCGTTCTGGCAGCGTCGATTACATCGCTGCCTGCGAAGAAGCCTTCCGCGATGTACGCCGCATGGAACAGGACTACAACTCGCTGGTTGCCGCCGGCCCTTTGGTTGAGGCACTGGCCAACGGCGTGAAACAGCGCGACGTGCTGCGCGGCAAACTGCATCGCCTGTCGCCGCTGCTCGATTCCCTGCTCGGCACCTGGTCGGACTACGCCACTGCGCGCAAGGAAGAGCTGACGATTCAGGCTGAGCACTACCGTCGCGAGCAGGACGATCTGCAAAACGATCAGCGCGGCGGCACTCAGGAACTGATGCGTCTGGAGCGGGAGATTTCCGGGATCCAGCGCTGGCTCGGCGAGCTGTCGGTGCTGAAGAACCGCTTCGCGCTGGTCGATGACGTCAAAGTGCTCGAGCAACAATTGCTTGCCGCCAAGGACGCTCACGACGAACTGGCCGGTGCCTTGGCGCAGTCGCGTCAGTTCAGCGCCGAGGATCTCGAAGAGCGTCTGCGCGATCTGGAAAAACGCCTGAAGTCGGTGAAGCAGCAACTCGATAATGCCGACAACAACAGCTACGCTCGTCTGCGCGAAGAGTTCTCGCAACAGGACGTCGAACGCCTGATGCGTCTGTTCAACAGCGCGCTGTTCAGCCTGCCGCTGGGCGAACACGGCATCACCCTCGACGAGAACGGCGAGTGGGTCAAATCGGTCGAGCTGATTCTCGATGGCTTCAAGGGCGAGCGTTTCGAAGTGCCAGGCCTGTCGATCGACATCTCGCACATCGAGCCGCCGGCCCTGCAAGCGCTGGCCGACCGCGCCGCATTGCGCGATCAGAAAGAGCGTCTGGAAAAAGAACTCAAGCAACTGAAAACCCAACAAGCCGTGGCTGCCGACCGCGCCGCGAGCAAGACCCAGACCGAAGCGCTGTACCAGCAGGTGCTGGACGCGCAGAAAGCGCTGGAGGATTTCCGTCGCACGCAAACCCTGAGCGCCGAAGAAAGCGACAAGCTCGAACAACTGGCGCAGATGGAAGCCGCGCAGGACGAACTCAAGCGCTCCAGCGATGCCTTCACCGAACGCGTCCAGCAACTGTCGGCCAAGCTGCAACTGGTCGGCCGCCAGATCGCAGACATGGAAGCCAAGCAACGCACGCTCGACGACGCCCTGCGTCGTCGTCAGTTGCTGCCGGCGGATCTGCCGTTCGGCACACCGTTCATGGACCCGGTCGACGACTCGATGGACAACCTGCTGCCGCTGCTCAACGACTATCAGGACAGCTGGCAGGGCTTGCTGCGCGCTGACGGTCAGATCGAAGCGCTGTATGCCCAGGTGCGCCTCAAAGGCGTGGCCAAGTTCGACAGCGAAGACGACATGGAGCGCCGTCTGTCGCTGCTGATCAACGCTTACGCGCACCGCACCGATGAAGCGCTGACCCTGGGCAAGGCGCGCCGCGCGGCGGTCACCGACATCGCACGCACCCTGCGCAACATCCGCAGCGACTACGACAGCCTCGAGCATCAACTGGCGTTGTTCAACCGCGAAATCAACAAGCGTCAGGTCTCCAACCTGCAGAGCTTCCGCATCGTCCTCGCGCCGAACAAGGAAGCGCTCAAGCACATCGATCAGATCATCCACAGCGCCGGTCAGTACGAAGAAGGCGAAACCCTGTCGGTGTTCGACCTCAGCCAAAGCGCCGAGCAGGACAACAAGAACGAAGAGGCCAAGGAATACCTGGCACGGCTGGTGGCGGCGAACCACAACCAGCTCGGCCTCAAGGACTTGTTCGAACTGGCCTTTGAGATCACCAAGGTCAACGGTCAGCCGGTGATCCACACCGACATCGACGGCGCGGCCTCCAACGGCACGACCATGACCATCAAGGCGCTAACCAACATGTATTTGTTGCTGCACTTGATGGACCGTGACCTGGCCGGCCGCGTGCGCCTGCCGTACTACCTCGACGAGGCAGCGGACATCGACGAGAAGAACCAGGCCGCATTGCTGGAGACCAGTCTGCAACTGGGCTTCGTGCCGATCCTGGCGAGTGTGAAGCCGCAGGTCTGCGCCAGTGTCGCGATCGACCTGGAAGGCGGCAGCGGCCCGGCGGGGATCTACATCGATGAGGCGGACTGGAAATACATCCGTCGCCATGATGTGGTGAAGGCCACGTTGAACGTGCAAGCGGACGAGCCGGAGCTGGATGCGGTTTGATCGGCTTTAGCTGAAGGCAAAAAAAAGGGCCGCGATCTGATCGCGGCCCTTTTTTATGGTCTGGATTTTGTGTTGATTTGGCTGGCCCCTTCGCGCGCAGGCTATTCGACAGACGCCACTACTTACCCAGCGGAATCTTCGGCGCCCAGGTCAGCCATTCATCCTCAAACTTGTCGAACAACGGGAACGTCTGCTCGGCTCGCGCCGGATTGCCCATGCGTTCGCCATCCGGTGTGGCGAAGGCGATGCCGCCCTGAATCAGCGTCTCCAGCGATTCGGTGCGCACCGTGACACCTTTGAACAAACCGTAATCGAAGCCCACGCCGCTGGTGTTCCAGAAGCGGCTGCCGCTGCGCACCAGCGGCGCGTACTTCGGCTCGATCAGGATGTGCACCAACACTCGGTCAGCCGTTTGGCCCAACTCATAACCGGTGACCTTGCCGACGGTGATTTCACGGTAAGTTACCGGCACTCCAGGCTTGAGCGAACCGCGACGTGCAGCGCTCAAGACCAGATTCAAACCGGCTTCCTGTTTAGTGACTTCCGGCGCTTCAGCCAAAGCAACGAAGTTTTTCTGCGGCCCGAGATTTTTCACCGCAGGCTGGACTTCGATGTATTTGCCGGTAACCAGCGTTTCCAGATTCTGCGTCTTGATCAGCCCCAGTTCCGGCTTCACCACCCAGAACTGACTGCCGCCCCGGGCGATCTTCTCCGGCACTTCGGTGATCCGCGCGGTGAGGATCACAGACTGCATGTCGTCGGTGAGATCGACGCTTTCAATCTTGCCGACATCCAGCCCCTTGAAGCGCACCGGCGTGCCGCTGCTCAAACCGTCGGCGCGGTCGACCTTGATCGTCACCACTGCGCCTTTCTTGTTCGCCTCATCGTGATCTGCAAACAGGCGGAAGCGTGGGATGTGCTTCTTCAGCGGCGCATTGGCCTGCGGCGTTTCGAAAGCAATCCCGCCGGCCATCAGCGTTTGCAGGGATTCACTCTTCACCTGAATGCCGCCGGTCAAGCCACCCGTGAGGGTAATGCCGCTGACGTTCCAGAAACGCGTGGAGGCGTTGACCAGGTTTTCGTATTCCTTCTCGATGTGCACGCCGATGACCAGTTGCTTCTTGGTTCTGGAGAACTGGTAGCTCTGCACCGAACCGACCTTGACCTGCTTGTACAGAATCGGACTGCCGACATCGATCGAACCCAGCGAATCGGTAAACAACACCAGATGCAGGCCCGGCGAACGCAGATCCAGCGGCGGTGCTTTCGGTCGCGCCTCGAATTCGCGTTTCGGCGCAGCGCCTTTGTCGCCCGGACGCACGGCGATGTAGTTACCTTTCACCAGCGCTTCCAGGCCGGTGATACCGGCGAGGGAAATCGACGGTTTGACCACCCAGAACTGCGTACCCTCAACCAGATAATCTTCGGCCAGCGGATCAAGGGTCAGCTCGGCTGTAGCGCTGTTCAGGTCAGGATCGACCTTCAGCGCTTTCAGATTGCCGACCTGAATGCCCTTGTACATCACCGGCGTGCGACCGGCCTGCAGGCCTTCGAAATCGCTGAGCTTGACCTTGACCCGGATCCCGGCAGCGGCGGCGTCGAAGTCTTCATAGAGACGGAACGGCAGGCTTGGATCCGTCGCCGGGCTGTCCTTGCGATTCTCCGGCGTGGCGAACGCGATACCTCCAGCGACGATGCTGGCCAGGGATTCGCTGCGCACTTTTACCCCGGACAGATTGGCGTCGATACTGATGCCGCTGGCATTCCAGAAACGGGTGTGTTTGCGCACCAGTTTGGCGTAGGTCGGCTCGATGAAGACTTTCAGTTCAACAGTGCTCTGATCTTCGGACAGTACATAGCTTTTGACCTGACCGACTTTGATCTGCTTGTAGAACACCGGGCTGCCACGATTCAACGAACCGAGACGATCAGCCTTGATGGTCAGGTGCAGGCCCGGCTTGGCGTCGGACAGCGGCGGCTCTTCGGCGAGTGCCTTGAACTTGCGCACCGGCTCGCCTTCACCGGGGCTGATCGCCACGTAGTTGCCCGAAACCAATGTTTCCAGACCGGTGATACCGGCCAGGGTCACGCTTGGCTTGACCAGCCAGAACCGCGTACTGGTTTTCAGATACTGTTCAACGTCCTTGTTCATTTCGATGGTGGCGATAACCCCTTTGGAGTTGCCTTCATCGTCAAGTTTGAGCGTCTTGACCTTGCCGACCGGCATGCCCTTGTAGACCACCTCAGTCTTGTTGGCCTGGATACCTTCGCCACTCTCGAAGCGCACCTGAATTTCGATGCCGGTTTGCGACCAGGCACGCCAACCGAGCCAGCCGCCAATGATCAGCGCGATCAGAGGCAGCACCCAAATGGCCGACCAGTTCGAAGCCGGTCGGGTTTTCGCTACAGGCAAATCAGTCATGGTCGTCGTCCGACTCCGTGTTATCCCAAATCAGTCGGGGATCGAAAGTTACTGCGGCGAGCATCGTCAGAATCACCACAGAGGCGAAGGCGACGGCGCCCATGTTGGCTTCGACGCTGGCAATCCGGCCGAAGTTGACGACCGCCACGAGAATGGCGATCACGAAAATATCGAGCATTGACCACCGACCAATGAACTCGATGAAACGGTACATCCAGATGCGCTGACGGGCCGACAATGGCTGCCGTCGTTGTACCGAAAACAGCAGCAACGCGATGCCGACCAGTTTGAAAGTCGGCACCAGAATACTGGCGATGAACACCACACTCGCGATCGGAATCATGCCGTGCTGCACCAGTTCAATCACTCCGGACATGATGGTGCTCGGCTCACCCTGGCCCAGAGAGCTGACCGTCATGATCGGCAAGACATTGGCCGGGATATAGATGATTGCTGCTGTAATCAGCAGCGCCCACGTTCGGGTCAGGCTGTTGGGGCGGCGAGCGTGAACCTGAGCGCCGCAACGGGTGCAGTTCTGCTCATCGGTGTCTGCTTCCTGCCTGTTCAGCTCGTGGCACTCGGTGCACACCAGAATGCCCGCATCAATCGCCCGCATGGGCATCCTCTCCTGATAATGCCTGCCAGATCTGATGCGGTGACATCACTACCTCCAGCCAGACTTGTACGAGCAACAAACCGATAAAACACGCCAGGCCAAGGCCGACGGTAATCGCCGCCATATCCGCCAATTTGACAATCGCGACGAGGACGCCCATGAGGTAGACCTCAAGCATGCCCCAGTCTCTGAGGTGGTGGTAAATACGATAGAGCAGCAAGCCATAACTACGGCCGACGTCGAAACGAATCGTCAGCAATACAAACAGCTGGCACAGCAACTTGAGCAACGGTATCGCCATACTGCAGAGGAAGACGACGATCGACACACCTTGCATGTCGGTGTTGAACAGGCCAACCACGCCGCTCCAGACGGTATCCTGCGAAGATTGCCCGAGGATATTGAGTTGCATGATGGGTAAAAAGTTTGCCGGTACGTAAAGTAATAACGCCGCGATCACTAGGGCGAGGCTGCGCTGCACCACGTTATGGCGGTGGGCATACAACTCATAACCACAACGCGGACAGAGGGCTTTCTCACCATGGGCAAGCGTCGGCTTGCGCATCAGCAGGTCGCACTCATGACAGGCTATCAAGTCTTCCAGCGGTAAATCTGACAGCCCGGGGGTGTCAACCGATTCTGACATACAGGCTCTGACTCCGAAAAAGAAGGGGCTATTCTAGTGTTCTGTTTCGAAAATAACTGTGCAATTTTGTTCGCCATGTCTCTGAAAAACTTTCTCGCAGGCAAAACAAAACCCCAACTGCTTACGCAATTGGGGTTTCGGAATTTAATCTTGACGATGACCTACTCTCACATGGGGAAACCCCACACTACCATCGGCGATGCATCGTTTCACTGCTGAGTTCGGGATGGGATCAGGTGGTTCCAACGCTCTATGGTCGTCAAGA